>JBDTRA010000001.1:0-212069 GCA_039931915.1 Flavobacterium sp.
CCTGTTTGTAAATAGAATTGACTTGATTTTTCATTAGAAAGAATTTTAATGTTCTTTCTTCTTATGCCAAAAGCTGTTCCGAAAAAATAATCTAACAGGTAAATACCTGTCTATAAAGTACTTGTGCTTTTGTGCCGGAAAACAGGCATAAAAAAAGCCTATCAAAATGATACGCTTTTATTGAAATGATAGGGTGATTTAATTAAAAATTAGAAATTAAATTTGCCATTGGTATTGAAATTTGTAATTGTTATTGAATCCCGTACTCTTCTAACTTTCGGTATAAAGTGGCAATGCCAATTTCGAGTAAACGGGCTGTTTCGGCTTTATTGCCTTTGGTATAATTTAAAACTTTCTGGATATGCAGTTTCTCTATACTCTGCATCGAAAAAGCCGACATAGTTTTGGATGCTTTTTCTGGCTGATGCTGCATTTCATAAGGCAAAACATCGGTTGTTAAAATGGTATCACTGCTTAAAATAACCGACCGTTCGATAATGTTTTTAAGTTCACGAATATTTCCCGGCCAGGAATAGCTTTCTAATTTATGAAGAAAGTCATCTGAGATTTCTAACGTTTTTTTATTTGTTTTTTCAGAGAATTGCTTGACAAAATAATGCGTCAAAGCTGCAATATCTTTGATTCTTTCTCTTAATGGAGGGAGCTTGATTTCGAAAATATTCAAACGAAAATAGAGATCGGATCGAAAACGATGTTCATCACTTTCCGTTTTCAAATCTCTGTTTGTTGCTGCAATTAACCTGAAATTCGATTTTTTTGGAGTCGTATCACCAACAGGTATATATTCACTGGTTTCTAAAACGCGTAATAATTTGGCTTGTAATTCAATTGGCATTTCTCCAATTTCATCCAAAAATAAAGTACCGCCGTTGGCTTCTTCAATAAATCCTTTTTTATCTTTTACAGCACCTGTAAAAGCACCTTGTTTGTGACCGAAAAGCTCGCTCTCCAAGATTTCTTTACTGAAAGTACTGCAATTTAACGCTACAAAAGATTTTCCTGTACGATTACTGTTTTCATGAATTGCCTGTGCAAAAACTTCTTTCCCGGTTCCTGTTTCCCCGGTAAGCAAAACCGTTGAATCTGTTTTCGCAACTTTTTTGGCAAAATCAATAACCTGTTCGATCCCTTTTGATTTTCCTATAATTGTTTTGAAAGAATATTTATCGCCAATGCGTTTTTCAAGTTGCTGTACTTTTTTGTGTAAATGTACTTTTTCGACAGCTTTGTATAGAAGCGGAATGATTTTATCATTGTCATCGCCTTTTACAATATAATCAAAAGCCCCATTTTTCATTGCCTGAACGCCGTCAGCGATATTTCCGAAAGCTGTAAGCAAAATAACTTCGGTAAGCGGAAAACTTCCTTTTATGTTTTGCAGGAAGTCAACACCATTTCCATCGGGTAATTTTACATCACATAAAACGACATCTATATCTGTTTGTTCAAGCTTCTTAAAACCGGATTTTAAATCTTTGGCTTCGAAAGTTTCAAATCCTTCTGATTTTACTATACGTGCCAACAGACTTCGTAGTTTTTCTTCGTCGTCTATGATTAGAATTTTCCCCAAAATAGTTTTGTTATTAAAATACAAATCTAAGATTATAAATTTTTCTATTTAGAAATATAATAAAAAATAATCGGGATAACTTTTTGGTTCAATTAAGTAAAAAGATATTATTAGGATTAGCTTAACCAACGATTTTATAAATTGCAACTTGCTTCATAAAGATTAAAATTGATTATATTTATGTCTTCTAATAAAAATTATGACAGAACTTCTTAAAAAAAATATTGCCGCACATATTTCTCTCTCTGAAAATGAAACAGAAGCATTTTGCAATTTATTTGAACTCCAAAAGGTTAAGAAAAAAAGCTTTTTGTTAAGAGAAGGAGAAGTCTGTAAATTTGAAGGTTTTGTTACCAAAGGACTTTTTAGGGTTTATCATATTGATCAGGATGGTTTCGAGCAAATACTCTATTTTGCTGTTGAAAATTGGTGGATTACTGATATTGATAGTTTTACCAGCGAAAAACCTTCACAACTTTTTATTGAAGCCCTGGAGGATAGTGAAGTGCTTATTATTTCTAAAAGTGATAAAGAATTTGCCTATTTGAATTTACCTGAAATAGAAAGGCTATTTAGGATAATGACCCAAAAAACCCATGTTGCACTTCAACGAAGAATAATAGATAATTTAAGCAAAACTGCTGAATCCCGTTATATCGAATTTACAGAAAAGAATCCACAGTTGATACAACGGCTCTCAAACATTCATGTGGCTGCTTATTTAGGTATTACGAATGTATTTTTGAGTAATATTCGAAAGAAAATTGTTTTAAAAAAGTAAAAATTCCCTTTATTTATTAAACTACTTTAATGTTTTTCTTTATTGATGTTCACATCTTTGCAGTACCAAATTAGCAAAAAGAAGACAATTATTTTAATAAAAAAACTATAATTAGTATCGTAATCAATTTGTTATTATTTGGTTGGAACGTTAATAATCAACAACTAAAAAATAAAAGAATGAAACTTATCTATATAATGGACCCGCTTTGTGGATGGTGTTATGGAAACAGCACTAATACAAAAAAAATATATGACAAATATAATGATGTACTTGATTTTGAGATTTTGCCTGCCGGAATGTGGACTGGGGAAAATGCCCGAAAGCAATCAAAACCAATGGCACAATTTATCAAAAAACATGATCCGCAGGTAGAACAAACTACAGGAACTAAATTCGGAAATGACTATTTCAAATTCATAGAAAATGAAGAAATTGTTTTAGATAGCGAAATTCCCTCACGTGCTATTGTTACCGTTAAAAAATTATGGCAGTTACAAGCAATTCCTTTTGCAATTGAGGTCCAAAAAGCAAGGTATTGGCATGGAAAAGACCTGAATACTGACGAAACTTATTTAAGTATTTGTGAAAAGTTAGATTTGGATAAAACTGAATTTATAAAAGTATTTCATTCTGAAACAATCAAAAAAGAAACACAAATGACTTTTGATTTGGCACAGCATTACGCTGATTCATACCCAACCCTTTTGGCAGAAAAAGAGGGTAAACTCTACATTTTAGAACAAGGTTATGCCTCTTTTGAAACTATTACAAAAGAGATTGATGCACTAGATTTATTAAACTAGTTTAATGGATTCAAGCATTAGTTAGCGTCATATTTGTATTATAATTTTAATTTAAAATGAAAAAAAATGAAAAAAATTATTACAGCACTTTGTGCTATTATCAGTATTTCCATTTTTACAGCAGGCTGTACAAATGATGACAAGTCCATATCTTCAACCAGAAACTTACAGCAAGAAGAAAGTAATAAGCAATTGGTGTTAAAATTCTACCAGAGATTATTTGGCGATAAAGATATTTCTGCTATTGATGAGTACATTGTTACAAATTACATACAGCACAATCCGCAGGTTGCAGATGGCAGAGAGGCTTTAAAGACAATGGCAGCACAATGGATTGCAGGTGGCCCAAAAACAACGGTGGATGTACGTAAATCAATTGCCGAAGGAAACCTGGTTATTCTGCACGTAAAAAGCCCTACGCCAGATGGAAAGTATCAAGCCATTGTAGAAATTTTTAGAGTAGAAAATAACCAAATAGTAGAGCATTGGGATGTTATTCAGGCAGCTCCCGAGACTTCTGCAAATCCACATCCGATGTTTTAAATAATGATGACCTATAAAAAATCGAAAACCTTTATAAATTATTGCTAAAAAATAAAGTAATGGATAGAAAAAAATTTCTAAAAAATAGTTTCTTCGGCCTGGGGGCAATTGTAGCTTTACCTACCGCAATCAGCTCTTGTTCAAAGGACAATGACGCTGTAACCACTCCTGCAAATGGTGGCAGCAATAACCCAAATGATTGTGCGATTTCCCCAACAGAAACCGTGGGACCTTTTCCTATCCTTACTCCTGCTCAATATGTCAGGGCCAGTATTATTGGCGACAGAATAGGCGTTCCGCTTTTAATGACCCTGACCATACAAGACCAAAGCAATGGCTGTACACCTCTTGAAGGAGTATTCGTAGATGTTTGGCAATGTGATAAGGATGGTAATTATTCCCAATACGGCGGCAATCAATTGCAAACTACCAATTATAGCAGCCAGAACTTTCTTCGCGGGAGGCAAAGCACCAATGCAAATGGGCAGGTATCTTTCATCAGTATCTTTCCGGGATGGTATCCGGGCAGAGCGCCTCATATCCATGTTGAAGTTCTCACAACGAGCGGCACTTCACTTTTAGTAACACAAATTGCCTTTCCTGTTTCGGTCTATTCTGAGGTTTATGCAACTAATGGCTATAATGGTGCTCCCGATAGGTCAAACACACAAGACAGCATCTTTTCAGATAGTTTAAGCAGAAACATGTCAGATAGTGTTACAGGGAATACTGTTGACGGGTATACGCTTTTGAAAAAAATTACCGTGGGATAAATCAAAAAATTATCAATATAAAACAAATAAAAAGTCATAAATAAATACAACATCTCGACAATATTTTTGACAATCTTAATATTATTTAATATGGAAACACAAGCGCAGAATTTCAAAACTATAGAAACTAAAAATTTAAAACTTCAGGTTTACAACGCATCAGAAAACAGTTTTGGTGTTGCATCGGTAATTGTATCGGGAAAAACAGATGCGGTTTTGATTGATGCACAATTTACTTTGGCGGATGCCGAAAAAGTAGCACAGGAAATTAAAGCAAGTGGCAAAAAACTGACAGCTATTTTTGTTTCTCACGGCGATCCTGATTTTTACTTCGGACTGGAAGTATTCAAAAAATATTTCCCGGAAGTTACTGCTTATGCTTCTCCTGCAACAGTAGCGCATATTAAAGCTACGGCTCAAAAGAAATTAGAAGTTTGGGGAGAAAGATTGGGCAAAAACATTACATCAAACGTAATTTTACCTCAGGTTTTAAAAGGAAATAGTATTGAATTGGAAGGTCAGAAATTAGAAATCGTTGGTTTGGAAGAATTTCCGAATAAAACTTTTATATGGATTCCTTCTATCAAAGCGGTTGTTGGTGGAATCAATATTTTTGGAACAACTTTTCATCTTTGGATGGCAGACGCACAAACCGTAGATGCACGCAAAAACTGGATTTCAGTTTTAGACAAAATTACAGCTTTACATCCTGAAATTGTTATTCCTGCTCACGCTAATTCAAATTCTCTATTCGATATAGCTGCTGTAAATCATACAAAAAGTTATATTCAATTCTACGAAGAAGCTTTGAAAGCCAATAAAATATCAGAAGCTTTAATTAGTGCTTTGAAAACAAAATATCCAACACTTACTTTTGAAACAGCATTACAGATTGGTGCAAAAGTGAATACCGGAGAAATGAAATGGTAAAATCAATCATTTACAGCCTGACAGCACTTTTTGTATTGTCAGGCTGTTCTTTAAATAAAAAAACAATGACAAATCTTGAAATTATAAAAAGTACTTACGAAGGAAAAACTTCGGAAGAAAACGGTAAAAATTTAGCTAAATATGCAGCTGATAATATTTCATGGACAGAAGCCAAAGGTTTTCCGTATGGAGGAACTTATATCGATTTTGATAACATAACCAAAAATGTTTTCAGCAGATTAGGAAGCGAATGGATTGATTATAAATTTACTCCGGAAGATTATGTAGCCAGTGATGATAAAGTGGTAGCATACGGAACATATACAGGTACTTATAAAATTACAGGTAAATCATTTGCAGCCAGAGTGGCTCACGTCTGGAAATTAAAAAACGGCAAAATTATAAGTTTTGAGCAATTTGTAGATAGTCAAACTGTCAATGATGCAATTAAATAATAAAAGTTATTTTTTTCTATCTTGCATTGTTTTAATAATACATCTGAAAAAGCTATTGATATTTTGATTTTTGGTGGTGAAGAATATACTGAACCTATAGTAGCAGAAGGGCCATTTGTAATGAATTCATTAGAAGAAATTGCAGATGCTACCGGGATTTTTATGCCGGAAAGTATGGTGAAATCAACAAAAAAGAACTAATAAAATGAATATTCAGCAGCTGGTCTTGGAATCTATACTCCCTTTCTGGTAAGGCTGTTAAATAAAGTAATATTTCTTGATTTATTAAACACTAACAAAAGAATACGTTACTGCAATTAATAAACTTTAAGCTTACCATAAGCAATTTTAATTGTTGATCATCGGATCCAGCTGATTATCTTTATTTCGTAAATCCAGTCCTCCTTCGTAGACAGACTTGAGATTGCTTAGGTAAAAGTGCCAACCGTTAGAACAGCCTAATCTGATGAACTGCTTAGAATGATCATCTGTCGGAATGTTATGATGTCTCAATTCCACTGTAGTGTAATCATTCATTTCACTTAGTTTTATATCTACTAAGCAGGCTCCTTCAAACGTAAATTGCAGTTGATCTTTTCCATTGACAGATTTTATAGTACCAGTCATCGGATCATTATATAAATACCACAGCCATTCGTATGTATTACCTGCGGAAACATTGTTGTATTTACTTACTGGCTCTTTATCTACATTGAAAAAAATTGCTTTTTCAAGAAACCATCTTTCCAATTCGTTTGATATTGTCTAGGCATTATAAATCTCATCAAGTTTAGCCTTGATAGCTATTTTTTTTGTAAATGAAGTCCAATCGAAATTATGCATATCTAATTAAATAATAGTTTGTTTTTCTTTTAAGCTTTGGAAATTTCTCTTCTATTCCTCTGCCGGATGCAGCTGTGACTCCATAAATTTTCCCTTAACAATATTACCTTCCTCATCTTCCCACTGGGTAATGATATTTTCAATTAAGTCAGGTTCAAAACCAATGACTTCCATGATTTGATTTCCGAATTCCTGTTGTACTTTTTGGCCTTTTTTTAACATCTGTATTAGTATTATGTATTATAAAAAATGGTTCTATCCATTTTGTAATTAATTGGTTATTGATTCTTCAGAGATAAAATTAGTCAGCCAAACATTCATTTCTTTTATATGATTTTTCGGTATTTTTATATTATTACTTTACATTTTTTAGGCTTTCAAAATTAGTTTTTAATGCAAATTGTATAAGATGTCTATTCAATTATATAAAATACCTGAATACAGAATTTGCGTACTTTATAAGAGAGATTTGTAATCATAAATTAGGTTTAAAACTGACCTGTAATATTACTTAAAACAACTAAAATAAAGTCATTATGGCCGATATTGCCCGTCGTTTTCCCGAAAATCCATTATTACTGCCTAAAGATTTGACTGCGAGTACACCTGAACTTCAGATTATTAGTTTATTAAATCCGGGTGTATTTGTATTTGAAAATAAAACATGGCTGCTGGTTAGAGTTGCTGAATCAATTGCACAAAAAGAAGGAGTAATTTTCTTTCCTGCAGTTAATGCAATGGGTAAAATAGAAATCATCGAAATCCCTCTTAATGACCCAGACCTAATAGCTAATGACCCCAGGGTAGTTAAATATAAAGGCCTTGATTACCTGACTACCCTTTCGCATCTTAGGCTGCTATGCAGTGACGACGGGATACAGTTTTATGAACCGGAAAACACCGAAGTCTTAATGGGTGCAGGCATGCTTGAACAATTTGGTATAGAAGACTGCCGGGTTAGCAAAATTGAAGAAACATATTATCTTACTTATACAGCAGTTTCTGAAAATGGTGTTGGTGTTGGATTACGAACTACCAAAGACTGGAAAAATTTTGAAATAAAGGGTATGATCCTCCCACCTCATAACAAGGATTGTGCTATTTTCGAAGAATTAATTAATGGTAAATATTATGCATTGCATCGACCGTCAAGTCCACAAATTGGAGGTAATTATATTTGGCTTGCCGAGTCATACGATGGCGTGCATTGGGGAAACCACCAATGTATTATAAAGACACGGCAAGGACTGTGGGATAGTGCACGGGTCGGGGCTGGTGCTGCTCCAATCAGGACAGAAAAGGGATGGCTGGAAATTTACCATGGTGCAGACGGTGAGCATAAGTATTGTCTGGGTGCATTCCTTATGGATCTTGAAAACCCTTCACATGTGATTGCCCGTTCTGTGGAACCCATCATGTTACCACAGGAAAATTACGAACTCAGCGGTTTTTTTGGATATGTAGTTTTTACTAACGGACATGTAGTCAATGGCGACCAATTGACTATTTATTACGGTGCCGCCGATGAATTTGTTTGTGGTGCGCATTTTTCTATTGCAGAAATTTTGGCAACACTTCGATTTTAATTCCTCTGATTATAGTGAATAAATAATACTAATTCTAAAATTATAATGAATCCCGATCAATAAAATTAAAAGGGTTTTTAATTTTTCCTTTATTATTATTCATTATCATTGCTGCTGCAGTACTCCCCATTTTTTTAAAATCTGTTGACATCACAGCAATTCCAAGGAGTCTTTTTAATGGGGTTTCATCATAAGATATGATTCCGATATCTTCACCAAGCTTAAAGTTTTTTGCATTCGCCGAGTCTATAAGCTTTACCAGGTCATCATCTTCTACAACGATAAACAGATCTCCTTTATTAATTGCAGCACCTTCACTGATTTTATTTAATATTTCATGATCTATTGCTTTTTCGGTGCAGAACTTTGTAAATCCTTTTTTTATCTTATTGAGATACGAATAATGATAATCGTTGGTAACCGCTAATTTAATTGATTTAAATTTTTTTATCTTTTCTAAACCATCAGTGAGGGCATTGTATACATCCTGTTCAAAATCCTGAAAGATTTCAATTATATTTCCATCAATTTTCAATTCATTATTATCCATAATAATGAGTTTTTCAGCAGGAATCTTTTTTATAATTTCCAAGGATTCATCACTGAAATTATTTTGACTGAGTTTATCTATTTTAAAATGAGGCATTATGATGTAATAATCATACCTGTTGGCATGTTTTTCCATTAAACTCTTAAATAAGAATTCATCACAGTTATAAATCTCAAAGTCACTGTGAAAATTACCGGTAACAGTTGCACAAAAAGAATTATACATCTCCAGTTTATAAGTACTGAGTTTATTGATCAAAAAAAGAACATTTATTTCGGCTATTAATTTGGTGCTGTCAATATAGGTTCCCTTTCCCTGAATAACTTTAATAGCTCTTTTTTCCTTTAATACCTTATACCCTTTTTCAACTGTATCCCTGGAACATTTATATGCCTTACTGAATTCATTGATTGAAGGTATCCGGTCGCCGTTTTTAAGGTTTCCCCTAAAAATATTGTCAATAAAACAATCTGCTATCTGCAGATATTTTGGCTTACTTGGGTCCTCCAGTTTTAAATCAGTAAGTATATTCATGTTTAATTATTTAGTCCTTAAAACTGTAAATACAGCATAATAATTTTCTCTCCATTTTAATTTATTTAAGAATTGAAATACACTCTATCAGATTCATTTTAGAGCTTGGTTCTTAGAAAAATACTCTGCAATATATATAAAATAAGTGTAAAAAACACATTAGTAAAAATATCATAGTAATATTTAAAAAATACTTTTTTATCAGTATATAAATTGATAAAAAAGTATTTTCCGTTTTTCTTTAATTACCCCAAAAAACCGAACTACAACTTACTTATTTGTGTTCTGTTCCATATCTTTAATTTTCTTATAATACTCCTGCAGTACATAAAAAGCTTTTTTCTTTTCCCCATTTTTGCTGATTAGTCCTTTTGTATTCCACCCCTGCTGATAGGTTGGATTGTTTCGTCTTGGAGAACGGAAGTCTGCCAAAATCCATGGTGAAAGCCCACTGTAACTGTCCGGAAAGCGTTCTTCAAACATTTTTATTTGTTCCTGATAATACCATTCCTGATATTCTTCACTAAAGCGAACTGTTTTATCAGCATGGAAACCAAACATCCCCTCTGCACCTGTTTCACTAATAAAAAACGGTTTATCGAAGGCAACTGTCCACTTTGCGGTACGGCATGATTCGGGTGTGCCACCGTACCATCCTAAATATTCGTTTAAAGAAACGATATCAGTATATTTGCCCAAAGGATCATCTACATGATTTACTCCTTCATTATACCCTGCTTCCAATGCAGCAGATATGATTCTGGAAGAATCCAGTTTTTTTGCCAGAGTAACCAATGAGCTCATAAATTTTGTACGGGTCTCAGATATGGGGGTCTCATTCCCTACTGACCAAATAATTATACTTGCCCTATTCTGATCTCTGGCAATCATTTCTTTTAGCTGTTTTTTTGCTTTTTCAAGCACAGCATTACTGCTAAAGTCAATTGTCCAGTATACCGGTATTTCACTCCATACCATAAGGCCCAGTGAATCTGCAGTTTTAACAGTGTATTCATCATGAGGGTAATGCGCCAGACGCACCATATTACAATTTAGTTCTTTGGCCCATCCTAACAGTTGCAAGGCATCTTTCTTTCCATGTGAACGGCGTATTTCCTGAGGTATTTCTTCATGAATACTAATTCCTCTTAAAAAGACCTGTTTGTCGTTTAACACTATTTTTTTACCCGAAACTTCAATTTTTCTAAAGCCTATTTTTTCTGATATCACTTCTTTATTGAAAATAAATTTCACATCATACAGCTTTGGATTTTCCGGGGACCAAAGTTTTAATTTAGGTACTTCAAAATTAAAAGATACGCTGTCTGTCTGAACGTCAAATTCTTTTTTAAGTTTCAGCTCGGCAATTTCTACAGTAATCTTTCCTTTGGTCTTTTGATTTATTTTCGCCCACCCTGAAAGTGTATATCTATCCTTTTGTCTGGCTGTACTTATCTTTGTATGCGGGTCTAATTGTAAATTATACTGCTCAAGAAAACTTTGAGGCACAATAACAAGCTTTACATCCCTGGTAATACCGCCATAATTCCACCAGTCTGTATTAACCGTAGGAATCTCATCAGAATGGCGTCTGTTATCTGCCCGGACAACTAAAAAATTATCTTTATCTCTAAGTAAACCATTTGGAATTTTAAAATTAAAAGAAGTAAAACCTCCCTTATGCATACCTAATTTTTTTCCATTTAGGTATACATGTGCTTCATAGTTAACCGCGCCAAAATATAGGTAAACATCTTCTCCATTTGAAACTGAGGGTTTATCAAATTCACGCTGATACCATACCGTTCCTTCATAATACTGAAATATACGATCCTGGCTGTTCCAATCCCCCGGTACTTGTATGCAGTAAGGATCTTTGTATCCATGCTCTGTCCATTTGGCTGGGTCCTTAGATTCACTGTTATTCCAATAGGCACCCGGGTCATTTTCTGGTCTCTCTTTAAAACGATAGTCATAAAAACCAGTATCATAAGGGTCAATTATATAATGCCAGGTTCCATTTAAGGATACATTTTTTCTTCCCGCCGTGTTTACAATTAAGTTTTCTTGTGCATCCGCGGAAAAAATGGATGCTGTAAAAAGGAGTAGTATTAAAACTATTTTTTTCATGGTTATTTCTTCTTTATAATAAAATTTAATAATCTTCAGCTAATATTGATTTTTGAAATAAAACCTAAAGATAAAAAGTTATTATTATATCCGACAGATCAAGTTATATTGATTTAAGAATCTTATAGAACAAAAAGATAAGACATTTGAAAGAACTGGTACTAATCCTGACCACTATAAAATTATTGTTTGTCTAAATTGATCGCAGCTTCAAAAGGAGAAGCAGGTAAATTTTCTTTATTGTATAAATTAGCATCTACAGGATTATCTGCCCATGCATATCTGACTTTTAAAGGGTTTGTTATTAAATCATTCCGGATTATAATTTTATCACCTTCTATAACAGCATTTGCCCAGACAAATTTACCGTCGCTGCCAGCAATTGCAAAACCTTTTAATGGCCTATTATCTTTAGTGATTAAACCAGATCCGACATCAGTAAAACTCAGGATCAGTTTGTTTTCTTTTTGTTCTGCTGCTTTAAAAAGCGGACCTGAAACGACTAAATTTTTCTCGCGATAAACCAATTTTCTTGCCTGCAACGCCAATCTTTTACCTACATCATATTTATTTAAGGGATGAATGTCGTTCCATTCTCCTAAATCTATCGTTACAGCCATTCCGGTATTCGCAACTTTTAACGTATTTAATTGCTGCTGTCTTAATACTGCCCAATTACTTTCTCCCGGCTCTGGTTTCGGGTTCATAAAATTAGCAAGCTGTACAAACAAAAACGGTAGTTTTTCCTGATGCCATTGTTCTCTCCAATTCGCAATCAGTGTTTCCATTAATGCTAAATATTCAGACGGGTTTTTTGTACTTGATTCTCCCTGATACCAAAGCACGCCTTTTATCTGATAATTTTTTAATGGCGCAATCATAGCATTATAAAGTCCGACAGGTTTCCATCTCACAAAAGTCTGACCTGGCAACGGAAGCATTTTTGCACCTAATTTATACTTCCATAATCCTTTTAAATCAATAGAATCATTCCCTACTATAAGCTCATATGGTTTATCTGTTACAAAACCACCTTTTCCCGAATTATTTATAACCCGAATGGCAATTTCATTTTTACCTTCTTTTAAAATATTGGCATTAAAAGAATAAATTCTCGGCGGATACAAATAAGATGTTGTTCCAACGAAATTTCCGTTAACGTATACTGAATCTGCATCTACGATTCGGCCTAAAACAAGCTTTGCATTAGCTGCATTTACTTTTGATATAAGAAATTCTTTTCTGAACCAAATTACTCCATTTACATTTCCAAGTTCATTGTCTGCCCAATAACCCGGAATATTCATTGTTTTCCAATCGGAATCCTCTAATTCAGGTTCTGACCATTTATTTTTTAATCCGATATCTGTATCATTCAATAATTGATACCAATTGCTGCTCACCTTTCGGTCATTTTCATCAATTTGTTTTTCTAATGTTCCGTCTTTAAATTTTAGATATTCCTGATAATATGGAGGAAATTTTTTTATTCCTTCTTCATTTATCCAGGATTCTGCAGGTGAACCGCCCAAAGCGCTGTTAATTAATCCAATTGGGATTTTATATTTTTCATAGATTTCACTGGCAAAAAAATATCCAACGCCCGAAAACTGCAAAACATTAACCGGGTTAGCAGAAATCCATTCGCCTGACGAAAAATCTGATTTTTCCCTTTCAAAAAAATATTGATCCGGGACTAAAAATTGCCTGATATTCGGATTGTCTGCTTTTGCGATAACATCTTTGTATTTATACTTAAGGCGTTCCATCGGAAGTTCCATATTAGATTGTCCTGAACATACCCAAACATCGCCAAAAAGAATATTTTTAAGTACAATTCTATTACTTGCTTTCAGAGTCATTTCATATGGCCCGCCAGCTTTTTGTTTTGGTAGAATGATTATCCATTTTCCATCTTCACCTGTTATGGTTTTATAGGTTTTATGATTAAAATCAAGCTCAATTTTTTCTTTTGGCGATGCCCAGCCCCAAATGTTTACTTTAACATCACGTTGTAAGATCATTCCATCGCTTATTAAACGTGGTAATTTTATTTGAGAAAAGAGGCTTACACTTAAAAATAGTGCAACAAATACTGCTGTTTTTTTCATTCGTAAAACTTATAAATTCAATTATTCGTAGGTATATAACTTTAGCTTTTGAATCTCATAATCTCCTACTGAAATCCTAAGATGTCTCCCCTGATGAGTTTGATCCCCGTTAAAATGACGGATTGTCCTCCAAACATCATTATCAAACCTGCCTTGATCTACTTTTAAAATTCCGGCATTTACAGCATTTTTTAAAGGCATAAAAGTCACTACAATTCCGGAACCGGCAATATAAAATTCATCAGGACCTATTTCTATAATAATCGCGCTGGACATTGGCCAAACATTTTCTTTTGCTCCATCTGACCAGTTTAAGGTATAATCGTGTTTAAAAGTAAATTCGTAATTACCTAATTTGATAATTTGTATTGCATTTTCTTTATCTAAAAGAACTCCATCAATCTTGCCAAGTCCTTTATATTGCTCAATAATTGGAGTTAATTGTTTAACCAAATCATATATTTTACCTAAAGGTTCTTTTTTACCATCTGCAACTGATTCTATAGAAAAAGGAGAGAAACCAATAGCTTCATAATGCCCAAGTGCATACAATCCCTTGAATGGTGCTGTAATATCAAAACGATGTTCCGGTATAAATAATGGATCTCCCTGACGGGTAAACAAATCATTCCATTTTTTAAACGAAGGATTATAAAAATCCGGGGCAAGAAAATCTATGTCATTTCCTGCAGCTTTCCAAACATCCATTAAATGCGGTAATGGCCCGGCACTTGGATATTCGCCCGATTTTTTATCAGGAGCATTTAGGGCAGCATTTACAAACATGGGGATTCCGTAACTGTTTTTTCCTGCTTTGGCAATTTTATTGGTGAATTTTGAAAAGAACCATGCCATAAAAATTTCATCTGTCTGCAGTCCTTTGCCAAAAACTGTTTCCCAGTTTCCTGAAATTTTAAAACCATTTTTTTTCCATAGTTCTAAAAATTCGGGCACTAGTTTTTCTTTGTTTTCCTGCATGTATTGCAATAATTCTTTTGGCACTTCTTTTTTGAAAGCTTCATTTGCTAACGGATGGTAATCTCTTGCTGTTGGCAGCATTCCGATTTCATTTTCAACCTGAATCATTATTACGGTTTGATCTTTTTTATCAAAATCTTTAATATGCGCCATTAATTTTTGAAAAGCATTTAAATCTGCCTCCAGATTATCTTCACTAAATGGCGTTAATATTTCATGACTTTTGTTTTTATCATCTTTGATCCTTGGGTATTTTTTCTGATTTAATTTAACCCAGGCCGGAGCGTGGCTTGACATGCTGTTTTTCCAGGATCCAAACCAAAGAAATACCAATTTCAGGTTTTCTTTTCTGGCTTTAAGAATCAAATCATCAACTAAAGAAAAATCAAAACTGCCTTCCTCCTTTTCAATCAGTTCCCAATAAACCGGAGTCAGGACTGTATTAAGGTTCATGTCGGTCAGCTTTTGCCAAATTGGTTCCATACTTTCCATACTTGTGGCTGAAGAGTTTCCTAACTCGCCACCCCGTATAATAAATGGTTTTCCATTGACCATTAATTGTGTTTTATTTCCTTTTTTCTGAAGGTTTGGTATTGAACTTTGGCTATATCCTGCCTGAAAGAAAAGCACAAACAAGCAAAAAGATATTTTTTTTAAAAAATTAATCATACTGAGATTTTAGATTAATAACTTATTAAATAACCCGTTTGGTGTAATTTATAAAAACAAAACACATGCTATTTGAATTTTAAATAAGTGAAATACCTGCTTTTTAGCATCCAAAATCTATGTTTCTATACATTAAAATAATTACTCAACAGGTTAAATTATAATACTTTATAAAAAATAAAGAAAGTAAAAAATCCATATTGAATCCCAATATAGGTTTCCAATATGGATTTTATTATAAAATGATTTAAGGTTTTTTTACTAATTCACCTGAAAAATCTAAACTTACATCTTTTCCTGCAAGACCATCTGCAGTTCCTTTGTAGGCATGCTTACGAACGTAATTTGCATCCCAAAGATTTGGTGATTCGTCAGGAAGCCAGTATACATGTTCCTTAACTCTATCTGAAACTCCCCATATAGTTACACCATATTGTTGTGCTGCAGGAGTGTATTTTTTATACATATCTATAACGTATTGATACATTTCTGCCTGAGAAGCCTGTTGGGCAGCTGTTGGACTATTGGTTCCTAATCTGACATCTAATTCAGAGATTTTAATCAATTTTCCGCTGGCTGCCAGTTTTTGGAACATCTGCGCAATTTTGGCTTTATCAGTTGTCAATGAAATATGCATTTGAGTCCCAATACCATCAACTGTAGTACCTTGGCTTTCAATATATTTGACATATTCAATTAATCCATCACATTTATCAAGTCTGGATTCTAAATTATAATCATTGATAAACAATTTATCAGTTGAATTGCCATATTGACGAGCTAGTTTAAATGCTGTTACTGCATAATCTTTACCTAAATATTTGATCCATGAAAAATAATCTGTTGCTGTATCGCTTTCAGTTCCGTTTCTTAGTGTTCCGTCTTCTTTCATAGGCTCGTTAACTACATCCCATGCAAAAACGCCGGTTTTATAATGAGTCACCATTTTAGAAATCCAATCTTTCATTGCATTACCAATGATTAATGATTTTTCAGCATCAGTCTTATCAATAATAACTGTTGAAGAACCTCCACTACTTGCTGCTCCGGTTGTAACCAGAACATTGTCAATATAATAAGTACCTGCAGCACCTCCTAAATCAAAATTTAAACCAGTTTCATCGCCGGATGCTGTAATTTTCCACTCTACAAGTTTCCATGTAGCAGATGTAGTCTGGTCTCCCTGATAGTGAGCAGATCCACCTGTAGTTGAACAACGAACAGACCCCGCAGCTTCAGAACGAATCATATAAGAAACGGTATATTCTTTGGCAGCTGTTAATTTTGCAGTAAAATCAGAATGAATCTGAGTTTTCCATTGATTGGATGCATCACTGGTAGCATTGATTACTTTCATAGCGCCGTTACCTTCATAGGCATTTGAAGCATCAGCAAGACTTAAAGCATTCGTAGCTCCATTGTATTTTGACCAGCCGCTGATATCTGTATTGAATTTACCGTTGCTGATCATATTCACAATCGAAGATGCGGCATCAAGATCAACAACTGCCAGGGTGTTTACATCAATCAGATAAGTCACATTTGGCAGATAACCTAAATCTAAATTAAATTTAAAACTGGTACTCCCAATAGCAAAATCGCTTGCACTTAGTTTAATTTTAACTTGTTGCCATTGTGATGAAGTTATAAAAGCTTCTGTGTAGCTTCCTCCTGTATTATACCAATCTTTCCAGGGATATTGATTGGTTAATGACGAATTAAAAGAAATACGTCCTTTACCTGACACATCTGATTTGACATAAAAAGAAAGTTCATAATTATGGCCGGTTACAATAGCAACGTCCGGTGATGTCAGCTGTAAATTATATGCCGCAGATGATGTGGCGCTTGACGCTAATTGAATCGCTTGTGAAGTACTTGTAAGTCCCGAATTTGCAACTATTGTTATTCCTTTTCCCGGATTATTTCTTGCCCAATTGGTAAATGTACCATTTTTTAATCCTGTTAAATCAAGAGAATTACTGCCGCTTGAACCCGGAATTACTGTTGGTGCAATTATACTGTTTAAGTAACTGGCATTTTGATTGGAATGCCAAACTAAAGTATGTCCAAACACTGACAGACCTGCTTCTTTAGTTTTTGCCAGAAAAGCATCCATTGTTGCAAAGTTTATCTCCCCTTTTGCATTTACCATTGGACCATGTTTCATTTCATAGCCGGGCGTCACTTCGTCAAAGTTCGCATTTACAATATTTCGGTAAGCGTCATCACTCATATACAAATCCACTCCAATTCCGTTTCCTAAAACAAAATTGGTATAATTTTTTAATGGTTCATATCTGCTGATTTTTTCAACCAATGCTAATGGAAGCTCTGCTCCTGTTACTTCTCCATGATCAGGATCTTTTTCCCAATCCATTAAATTATCATCACATGATGAAAAAATCAATAATGATGAGGCGATGATAGGTAATATCTTTTTATATTTCATTTTGATGTTTTTTTAGTTTTCGAAATCATTATAAACCGGAGTTTCTAAAGACACTATTCTCCAGTTATCAGTATAAACACTAACGGAAGTTGCTTTAGAAGCAAACTCTGTTTCACTTGCGTTTCCTGTGACGTTTTGTAATTTAATGTCTGAGTTTTCAAAATAAAAACCGAAATTTTTATACGTTGCCGCTTCACGATATGCCAAAACAGCTTCAAAAGTAAATTCTTCTTTAGACCATGTATATAATTTGTTTAATGGAATTGTCACTGTAGTCCAGCCTGTTGTTTGAAACGCTGTTGATTTTCCGTCTACAATCCAAGGGACATAATTGTAACATGCACCTGTCCATTCTCCTCCGTTAAAATTATTTATTAAGCAAATTTTTAAGAATCCGGAATCTTTCCATGCATTTGGGACATAAATATCAAACTGAAGTGCTACTTTACTTAAAGATGTACTTGCCGGAATATAAGGTGTTAACTGACCTCTCCAGTCATCTACGCCATTTCCTGCTGTCCAAACTTCTGTACAACGATTTTTAGCTGCATCGAAAGAAGCAATACGGGCCGGACGATGGGGAACATATTTTCCCTGTGAAGTATTTCCGGTTCCCAAAGCGGTTGATGCTAAATCTCCCGGCTGAATCATACTTGTTGCAGTACCCCAATAACCATGAGATCCTTTTCCGTCAAAATTAAGTAACACCCCTTTTTTAAAGTTGAAATATGCCGGAGAATAAACACCGCCATTAGAACTCTGAACAAACAATGAACCACCATCTTCTGAAACTCCAGTCGGTACAACAACAGTAAAAAACTCTCCATCTTCGTCTGAAGTAATCCCGGTTGTTGTTTCTACATTCCCTGGAAAAACTACCTTACTTACTTCAGTTAAACCTGAACCATAAACAGTTATCGTTTCACCCGGGTTAGGCAATGTATTCGAAATATTTGTAATAGCAGGTTTAGCTGAACGAATTTCGAATGGATAACTGGTTTCATTATTATCATTGACAAAACGAATTGTATTTCGAACTTCGGGATCTGCATCTAAAGTAGGTGTATCTGCAGAAACACTAATCAACATCGAATTATCTGACACAAAAACGACATTAAAATAAGTAGAATATCCGTTAATATAAACCCTTTTTAATCCTTTAAATCCGGAGCCTTCAATACGTAATAATTGCCCTAATCTTGCAAAAGTAACTTCCCTGTCCGGTACGGATGAATTTACATCTTCCAGATACACTTTGCTGATTGTTATTACTCCGCCACCTTCACTGGAATCGCTATTGTCACAAGCAGTAAACAACATACTAAAAATCATTATCCCAAGAAATAATATGGGTGTCCAATAATTTTTATTTAAAATATATTTCTTCATATTAATTGCTCTTTTATATTTATTATTTTTCATAATATTAGAATAAATCTGTTATTCTATCCTCTGTAAATACATACGGAACAGGGCTCTCTCTCAATAAAGGATTTTGAATAAGTTCAGATTCCGGATAAGGCAAAACAAAAATAGTAGCGTCAATTACTCCAATAGAACGGGAACTATTACTTTTTGACGGATCAATTGATACTGTATTAGTTGCTGTATCATAAAGAATCGGAACAATAGTTCCTCTGTTTTGACCAGTGATATAATTAATCACTTCTTGTTGTTTGTAATATGATCTTCGAACTAAATCATACCAATATTGCCCTTCCATGCATAATTCGACTCTTCTTTCGTGTATAATATCAGCATAAGTAAGGCTTATTTTAGTGCCTAATCCTGCACGGGAACGAAGTTTATTTACCCCCATTAAAGCAGTTGCATCAGCAGTACTGGCATTATTTCCTAAAGCGGCTTCAGCATAATTTAAATATACTTCGCCTAAACGCAGCATATATGTATTTAAGGCTGAATTCATACGTGAAATTTTCGAATTGTCTTTGGTAGAACCTACAACTCCTTTTTTAACAGTTAAGAAATCTTTTCCGTGATCTACAGTGTAGCCACCATTTGATTTATTAATTTCTGCATAAAAATCATCGTCTCCCATCCATGTAGCTTTACGGCGATTATCAGCAGATTCGTATTCCTGTAAAACATTGTAAGAAGCCCTTGTCCAGTAGCCCCAGGCAGCATCATCGCCGGTAATTTCAGAACCTAATGCAAAATATGCCTGTTGTGTATTATTTACGCCATAATCTCCATTAGGCACCCATTGCAGTGCAAACATAGATTCTGTATTGTTGTTATTGTCGATTTTGAATAAATCAGCATAATTATCCATTAATACATAAGGTCCTTCGTTGATTACTTTTAAAGCCGCTTTTTTAGCTAAATCAAGATACTCTTCATTTCTTGATCCGCTGTTTGGATTATCACTTATCCCGGAATAAGACAAATAAACACGGGACAACATACCAAAAGCACTGTATTTGGTCAAGCGACCTGACTGACCCGCTTGTGCAGGAAGATTTTTGGCAGCATATTCTAAATCACGAATGGCAAATTCATAAACATCTTTTAAAGGATTTTTATTGACAACAGGATTTTTTACTAATTCTTTTGGGTCAGTAGAGATAATTACATCTCCCCATAACGAAGCCAAATACCAATATGCTGTTCCTCTCATAAATCGGGCTTCAGCAATGTATTTGCTTTTTACACTTTCACTAACCTGACTGTCTGTAATACCAATTATAACGTTATTGGACTGTTGAACCACATTATATAATGATGCCCAGGCCGAAACTAATGGTCCTGTTAATCCTGTCTCAGATAAATCTGTAAACGGGTAAACATAATCTGAAAAGGGTGCGTACAGGTTGGCTGCACGTCCGTCACCTAATCCATAATAGAATTTATCATTAAAATCAAACCAGACTTTGTTGTATAACGGACCGGTCGCTGCCTGAAAATCAGATTCGGTTTTATAAAAATTTTCTTTAGTGATTACATCTTCCGGTTCAACGTCTAAAAGATCACTACAACTAGTCCAAACAAATGGCAATGCAATTAGAAGAACCGTATAAAATATTTTTTTTGTTTTCATAGTTTGTAACAGTTTAGAAGTTAATATTTAATCCAAGAGTAGTGATTATTGGAGATGGGTAACGTCCATTATCAACACCTGTTAAAAGCGCATTCTGATTGATTGATCCTACTTCGGGATCATATCCTTTGTATTTTGTAAATGTTAATATGTTTTGTGCATTAGAGTATACTTTGATGTTAGAAATTCCATATTTAGAATATAAACTCTTAGGCAGATTATAACCAATTGAGATGTTTTTTACTCTTACGTAAGAACCATCTTCAACAAATCGATTGCTTAAACGATAATTTGAAACTGATGAAGCTGATGAAGCCGCAATTCTTGGCATATAAGGGTTACCACCTACAATTTGTACATTACGATAATCATTTGGGCCAGTTGGATCAATTAACTCCAATTGTGCATATCCCAATGATGATTTTAATAAATTGGTATTTTCACGAGGATTTTCCAACCAGCGTCTTTGATAATTTAATACCTCATTTCCATAAGAACCTGTTAGTAATATATTGATATCAAATCCTTTGAATGAAAATGTATTTCCAATACC
Organism: Flavobacterium sp.; assembly: GCA_039931915.1. Taxonomy (GTDB): domain Bacteria; phylum Bacteroidota; class Bacteroidia; order Flavobacteriales; family Flavobacteriaceae; genus Flavobacterium. The sequence goes on from JBDTRA010000001.1 coordinate 21,344, forward strand.
AAAAGTAAAATCAGGAGCAGGGTTTCCAATGTAACCCGTATCTTTTTCATTAATTACACCGTCTTTATTTGCATCTTCAAACATATAATCTCCAATCCAGACACCATTTTCTCCAATTGCCATTCCTTCCGGCAAAGCAGTTGCTTTAACATTCCCGTCTTTATCTTTATAATAAAAATCTGTAGCTTTCTCAAAGCGCCCAATTACCTTATAACCATAAAACTGACCAATTGGTTGTCCTACAGCAGTACGTGTAACAACTGTAACATCTGATCCTTGTTGAACAGTAGCATTATAAACGCCTGTGTCAGAATTAAGTGCAAGAACTTTACTTCTGTTCATAGAAAAAATAAAATTAGATTTCCAGCTAAAGTCATCTCTTTGCATGTTTATGGTATTTAAAGTAAATTCAAATCCCTTATTTTCAAGAGAGCCTATATTTACAGTAGGAGGCGCAGTAGATCCCTGCCCTGTTGTACCTGCATACGCTGGAAGTGCCAATTGCAAAAGTAACCCATCCGTTTTTTTGTAATAAACATCGGCAACCAGTTCAATTCTGTTATTAAAAAGTCCAAGATCTAATCCTATATTGCTGGAATAGGTTTTTTCCCATCCCAAATTTTCATTAGCAGTATTGGTTGCAATTTGTCCACTTCCCCAATTAGTTGCTGAAGTACCGTAAACAGATGTATAAGCATAATTAGGTACACTTTGATTACCCACAATACCCCAGCCTAAACGCAATTTCATATTATTGATAGTGCTATTATTTTTTAAGAAAGCCTCATTAGAAACTTTCCAGGCCAAAGCTGCAGATGGAAACCAGTCCCAACGATTTTCTTCAGCGAACTGAGATGAACCGTCTCTTCTTATAGTAGCGGTTAGCAAATATTTATCATTAAAGGAATAAAACATTCTTCCAAAGTAAGAACTAAGGGCTTTTGTTGAACTTGCATTTGAATTTTTGGCTGTTGTAGGATCACCTCCGTTCAAATCTGTTGCTCCGTTAGTAAGGTAACCGGAACGATACCCATATAGATTCTCCCAATGTTGTTCCTGCATTTCTTCTCCCAACATTATATTTATAGCATGTTTTCCAAAATTTTTATTGTAAGTCAGTAAATTATTCCAAATCCAATTTTCACTAAGCGACTTTGTTCTGGTACCTTCTCGTACATCATTTACCAATGCTCCAAAAGTATAAGATGGATTAAATGTGTAGTTGTTTCCAAAATTATAATCTACAGAATATTGTGTTTTAAATTTTAAGTCTTTTGTAAAACTAATTTCACCATATACATTTGCTCTTATTCCATAGTTTTCATTATTATTATCTCTCATTAAAGCCAAACCTAATGGATTATTCTGAACAAATTCTGTTGTATCCGGTCCGTCAAATGTACCATCAGCATTACGAACAGCGACATTTGGAGTCTGCTTAAGAGCTGTTAAAATTAAAGAACCATCTGTAAATGTTGTTATCTGATTTGTTTTATTAAAAGCTAAATTTACTCCCATCTTAAAAAAACTTTTAAGCTGGGAATCGATAACACCTCTAAGATTAAAACGATCAAATGAAGAACCGGCTGCGATTCCCTCCTGATCTAAATAACCAACACCCATTGAATAAGTAGTTTTATCTGAACCGCCCATAGCCGATAAATTATAACTCTGCATCATAGCAGTAGTAAACAATTCTTTTTGCCAGTCAGTCCCTTCTCCTAATAAATCAGGACGGATAAAATAATTGTCACGCTGCACTATCCCTAAATCAGCACGCGTATTCTTAAGCGTTCCATACTCTCTAAGATTGAGAACTTCCAGATATTTTGGTATTTCCTGCCAGCCAACATAGCTGTCAAAGTTCAGACTAAGTTCTCCTTTTTTTCCAGTTTTGGTTGTAATTATGATTACACCGCCTGCCGCTCTGGAGCCATAAATAGCGGTTGCTGAAGCATCTTTTAAAACATCAACAGAAGCAATATCTGCCGGGTTGATACCAGAAAGTGGATTGTTATTATTTGATCCTGTTGTTCCATCAATCACAATACCATCAATTACATAAATAGGTTCATTAGATCCGGTTATTGAACTCATACCACGAATACGTATAGAAGAACTTGAACCGGGTGCACCATTATTTGCCTGTACATTTATACCGGCAGCACGTCCCTGGAAAACCTGATCTATAGTAGTTGCTACAGATTGCGTTATTGCTGCAGTATTTATAGAAGAAATAGAACCGGTTACGTCCCCTTTTTTCATTGTACCATATCCAATTACAACAACTTCTTTCAAATCGTTTGAGTTTTCTTCAAGGATTACATTAATTTTACTTTGGTTGTTAATTGGTACTTCTTTGGTTTTGTAACCTATAAAACTAAAGGTTAAAATTCCATTTACTGGTACTGTAATTGTAAACGTACCATCAAAATTAGTAACTGTACTATTCTTTGTACCTTTTACAATAACATTTACTCCGGGTATTGGACCGTTATTATCAGATACTGTTCCCGATACAGTGGTTTGAGCATTTACCGCAGCAGAAAATACCAGCATTAGAATTAAAAATCCTAAATTTTTAAAGTATTTTGATTTGCTTTTAGTAATTAAAAAGTTAGTCATAAATAATTGATTTAAATTAGTTAATAGTTGTGGTTAGTTAGTTTTTACTTGAACTGTACTTGGGTCAGTATTTTTTTGTTTCGAAGAGAAATAAATATAAACCTTGATTGAGACAAATATATATAAAATATTATCATACACAATCGGTTGCGTTAATTATTTTTATGAATATGGAAATAATTATTTATTTAATAAACATTATGTTTATTAATAATAATAAAAACATGAGTATTATTTAATAAGAAGATCATTAAATAATAAAAGATTACAGATATCCAAAGCATTGATATGATTTCTTAAAAAAAACATAAAAACAAAGAATAACAAAAAAATGAATATTTATAAAGATTTTATATTCAATTTAAAGTCATAAATACTGTTAAATAAATATTTATATGACAAACTAAAAACTAATCTTACAAAAAGATTCTGATTAGAATTATAAACTATTATATTGTGAGTTCAATGAATGAAAATGACAATTTATTTATTCAAAAAAACAAAAAAACTCCTTTCAAATAAAGTATGAAAGGAGTTGTGTCAAATATGAAAAAAATTGATAAGCCTAAATTTTGATTTATCTATAATTTCATTTTTTTAGCATCTTCAACGAATTGCTTTAATCCAATATCAGTTAATGGATGTTTTAATAAACCTTTAATAGCAGACAATGGACCTGTCATAACATCTGACCCGATTTTTGCACAATTAACAACATGCATTGTATGTCTGATAGAAGCAGATAATATCTGGGTTTCATAATTATAGTTATCATAAATCTGTCTGATCTCGGCAATTAAATGCATTCCGTCCGTAGAAATATCATCTAATCTTCCTAAAAAAGGAGAAACATAAGTTGCCCCTGCTTTAGCTGCCAATAAAGCTTGTCCGGCAGAGAATACCAAAGTAACATTGGTTCTGATCCCTTTGTTCGAAAAATATTTACATGCTTTTACACCATCCTCAATCATTGGTAATTTTACCACTATCTGTTTGTGTAAAGCCGCCAATTCTTCACCTTCTCTAATCATCCCTTCATAGTCTGTTGAAATCACTTCGGCAGAAACATCACCATCAACAATATTGCAAATGTTAAGATAATGCTGTAAAATATTTTCTTTACCTGCAATACCTTCTTTCGCCATTAATGAGGGATTGGTTGTAACACCATCTAAAACCCCCATTGCCTGGGCTTCTTTAATATCTTCTAAATTTGCTGTATCTATAAAAAATTTCATTTGTTTTTTTTATTTAAGTTTAAGTAACATTTTTAAATTTCAGTTTTTCTTTTCAATGATAAATTGTTTAAATACCAGAATCCATAAAAAAATTAAGGCCAGAGGAACTAACTAAGCCTCTGGCCATAACCTCTTACAGATAAGTATTTTAAATGATTTGGGGCAAAATTTACTTTAATACTGAATCGATTTAAGATTCAAAAAATAATTATATTATTCTTTTATTAATATTAAATTTTAAAATACAATCTGACATTTTCATTAGAAATTCTTTCTGAAAAATATTATATATATTGATTGATAATATTTTCAAACAATTCTTGTTTACCACTTTGTAAATTTAGCTCTCCGTTTTCCTGAGCAATTTTATACAAGGCCTGTAAATCCAGTTTTCCATCTTCGAAAGCTTTTCCGTTTCCGAAATCGAAAGAACTGTATCTTTCTGTTCTCAATTTTTCATAAGGAGAAGAAGTGATGATTTTATCAGCAGTCAGTAAGGCTCTTGCAAAAGTATCTGCTCCGCCAATATGTGCTAAGAAAACATCTTCCATATCTGTAGAGTTTCTTCTGATTTTAGCATCAAAATTAATTCCACCACCTTGTAATCCTCCTGCTTTCAAGAAAACTAACATTGCTTCGGTAGTTTCCTGAATGTTGTTTGGAAACTGATCTGTATCCCATCCATTTTGGTAGTCACCTCTGTTAGCATCTAAACTTCCTAACATTCCAGCTTTTGCAGCCACTTCAATCTCATGTTGAAAAGTATGCTGTGCCAGGGTCGCATGATTTACTTCAATATTCATTTTGAAATCTTTCTCTAAACCATATTGACGTAAAAATCCAATAGCCGTAGCACAATCAAAATCGTATTGGTGTTTTGATGGTTCCATCGGTTTTGGTTCAATGAAGAAATTTCCTTTAAATCCTTGCGCTCTTGCATAATCTCTGGCCTGTACCAAAAATTGTCCCATATGATCCAATTCTCTTCCCATGTCAGTATTCAGCAAAGTCATATAACCTTCACGTCCACCCCAAAACACATAATTTTCACCTCCTAATGCAATGGTAGCGTCCAAAGCCAGTTTCACTTGTCCGCCGGCTCTTGCCAATACGTTAAAATCGGGATTAGTCGCTGCCCCGTTCATATAACGCGGGTTAGAAAAACAGTTTGCTGTTCCCCAAAGCAATTTTACTCCTGAAGCCGCTTGTTTTTCTTTCAGATAATCAGTTATGGTAGCTAATCTGCTTTCTGATTCTGCAAAAGTTGCACCTTCTCTAACCAAGTCATAATCATGAAAACAGTAATGGCCAAAACCCATTTTAGTAATGAATTCGAAGGCTGCATCTGCTTTTTCTTTTGCTGCTTCAATTGCATCCGCAGGCTGATCCCATGCAAAATGTTGTGTTCCCGGTCCGAACGGATCACTTCCTTGTCCGCAGAATGTATGCCAGTATGCAATTGCAAATCTAAAGTGCTCACGCATTGTTTTTCCGGCTACAACCTGATCTGGATTGTAATATTTAAAAGCCAAAGGATTATCAGATTCTTTTCCTTCAAATTTAATTTGTCCGATACCTTTATAGTACTCTTTATTTCCTAAAACTATCATTTCTCTACTATTTATTTGTTAATATTAATTCTAATTCTTGTTTCCATTTTTGATACGCTTTCTCATATGGTGCTGCATTTTTTAGCGGTAAAAAGGTCATAACATGATCATTGGTTGTAATAGCTGAACCAAATTTTTCAAAGTCACCATCAGTTAAACCTACTGCTCTTGCCGCTCCTACGGCTCCCGTTGTATTATATATTTCTATTTCATGCCCAATTAATGTTGCGACCGTATTCGAAAAAATCTCAGAACGGAATAAATTATCATTACCGGCTCTGATAACATTAATTTTGGCATTATCATCTTTTAAACATTCCATTCCATACACAAATGAAAAAGCGATTCCTTCTAATGAAGCTCTGAATAAATGAGCATTATTATGAATGTTTAAATTCAGATTTAAAAAATGAGTTCCGATGTTTTTATTATTGAACATACGCTCGGCCCCATTTCCAAATGGAATTACCACTACTCCATCAGAACCCACTTCAATCTCTGAAGCTTTTTGATTCATTGATTCATAGGTTTCATTCCCCATATTATTTTTCAACCAGCGATATTGAATTCCTGCTCCGTTGATATTTAATAATTTACCAATTCTTGGCGTTTTTTCTTCGTAATTAACGTGTACAAAATTGTTCACTCTGGTGCTTTTTCCTGAAGATATTTCGCTGACAGCATAAAATACACCTGAAGTTCCGCCTGTTGCGGCTACTTCTCCTGCATTTAGTACATTTAAGGACAGCGCATTATTAGGCTGATCTCCAGCTCTGTAAACAACAGGAATACCAATTGGAAGTCCGGATTCTTTCGAACCTTTTTCGCTTAAAACTCCTTGATTTGTAAAATTCTCTACAATACCAGGAGTCAATGACTGATCAATCCCGTAATAATCCAATAGCCAATTGGCTACTTTATTTTCTTTGTAATCCCAAAGCATTCCTTCGGATAAACCATTTTTTGTTGTGGTGATATCTCCGGTAAGTTTATAGGCTATGTAATCGCCGGGAAGCATATATTTATAAACCTGATTGTATATTTCAGGCTCATTTTCTTTTACCCATTTTAGTTTTGAAGCCGTAAAATTTCCAGGAGAATTCAATAAATGTTCCGAGCATTTTTCTTGTCCAATTTCAGCGTAAGCTTTATTGCCAATTTCTACTGCCCTGCTGTCGCACCAGATAATTGCGTTACGCAATGAATTACCGTTTTTATCCACGATAACCAATCCGTGCATTTGATAAGAGATACCAATTCCCTGAATTTTTGAAGCCTCAATATTAGCTTCTTTTATCGCCCTTTTTGTAGCCACACAAATGTACTGCCACCAAATTTCCGGATCCTGCTCAGCCCAATCTGGCTGTAATGACAAGATTTCCATTTCGTTTTGGGGTTCATTCAAAACAATTATTTTTTTTCCTGTTGCCGCTTCAACCAAGGCAACCTTGACCGAAGAACTTCCAATATCATATCCTATATAATACATAACTTATAATGATTCTCTTAATATTAAATTTGTTGGCACATAACACTGCATAACTTCATCATGCGTTATAAATGCTGCTGCTTTTGTTCCTAATTCATTAAAATCAGTTGATACAACTGAAATTCCTTTGTATATAAATTTTTTCATTGGTGTTTCGTTATATGACAAAAAACCAACATCTTCTCCAGGTTCTAAATTTTTCTCTTTGCATTGTTCCAAAAAATGACCCAAAACCCTGTCACTCACGCTTATATAAGCAATTCCTTTTTCTATATTAAACTTATTTGGATCTGTAATAATTTCAGATTTAAAATTAAAATCGGAACAAAATTTCTTAAAAAACTCCAATGTTTCTTTAGGATGATGTGTATAATCAGGATAAATAAATTGTATCATTTTATACTTTTTAAACAAATCAGCCACTATTTTCAAGGACTCATAAAACGCTTTTCCGAAATCCTGAAAAACATAATTATTCTTTTTTTCTGCGTGGATATTCCAATCAATCAACAATAATTTATCATTGGGAATTACGGACAAAGCTGGTGTTATATCTTTATGGTCAAAATTCATTACCACATACTTATAATATTTCCCAACACTATTATTAATTATTGTTTTAAAAACATCTATATTATAGTGATGAAATTGTACATCAGTAATAACATTGTCCGGCAAATTATTTACAAAAGAATGGTATAAAACCTCTTTATATGCTTTAAAAGTATCCAATACCAAAAGCACTTTTCTGGTTTCTCCCGAAACATAGTACCCTTTATTTGGAACAGAATCAATCGTTTTTTGCTCTTTTAAGATCGAATATGCTTTAAAAACAGTATCCCTTGACAGCTGATTTGTTTTGCAAATACTATTTACAGACGGAAGCAATTCTCCTTTCTGCAAAATATTTTCTGCAATAGCATTTGTTATCCCATTTACCAGTTGCTGGTATTTTGGAATATCACTCTCGTGATTAATAACAAAGACAAATTTCTCCTGATTTTCGTTAATCATGCTGTTCTGTTCTGGTCTGCTAAAGTAATAGCTTCTATTTAATAAAAAAAACTATTTTTGATAAAAATTGTAAAGTTTTATAACATTCTCAGCTAAAATAAAAAATGATTAGCTGATGAATACATCGCCAAATAAGTACCTACAAACCCTCCAGAGTCTTTCGTGCTTAATATAACTCCATCAACATCTTTAGCCAGTAACATCCATTCTCCTTTTTGACTTGTTTTATAATAAAAGTCATAATACCTGGCTTTTCCTTCTATCTTAAGTAAAAGTTCTTTTGTATTGTCTGCAAGTTCTTTTTTAGCAACAATTTCAGGTTTCCCTTTGTTAATTGAATTCGCCGCTCTTTCTAAAAAAACTTCTTGTTTATGATCCGCATTCAGTCGTTTTCCGATTAACAAATAATGCTTTTCATTTTGAAATGCAGCCAAACCTGCTGTCTGCAAAGTATCTGTCGGTCTAAATTCTAATTTTACAGAAGATTCAAATTTTAAATGCTGCTGTCTTCTTCCTATAAAAGAAAAATTAGTTTCTGTATGAATGGATTCTTTTCTTGGTTTTATTAATAGTTTTCCGTTGATTAACTCATACCATTTTTCGGAAGGTGTTCTGATAAGACTCCATTTTAAATCAAGTTTATTTGTGTCAAAATCATCATGAGAAATAAAATTCCCACTCTTTGGTTCAATTTTCTCTTTTGAAAGTGGTAAATCAGGTCGTTTATTTACCATCGGAATTGCCTGATTGCCACCAACAATTTCAGGCCATTCCTTTTTCCATTCTACAGGCATCAAAAAAGTTTCTCTTCCTGTATTGTATAAATCCATCCCGTAAGGTCGGCAGCCCAAAAACACCGCCCACCAATCTCCGTTGGGCAATTCAACAAAGTCAGCATGTCCTGTTGTAGAAACTTCATTTTTACGGTTTTGCTCCAAATGTGACTGTGTCATTATTGGATTATTTGCGTAACTCACATAAGGTCCTGAAATAGCTGAACTTCTAAATACAACTTCTGAATGATTATATCCAGTCCCGCCCTGTGCACAAATAAGATAATAAAATCCCCCTTTTTTAATCACATGCGGACCTTCAATCCAAACGGGTTTTTTAGACATATCCGTCCCTCCGTTAATGACCAATTTTGCTTCGCCAATTGTTTTTTTATTTGCCAAATCATATTCAATCATATAAATAGCCCTATGTCCGTCATGAACAGAAATGTTATTTGGCGGAGGACCATTGTGTGTGATATAAACTTTCCCGTCTTCATCAAAAAAGATATCCGGATCAATGCCATTTACACCCGAAAGTACAATTGGATTTGACCAGGGTCCGGCAGGATTTTCAGCAGTAATAATAAAATTACCAACTCCGCTGACATTAGTACAGATTACATAAAAAACACCTTTGTAGTATCTAATCGTCGGTGCATACATACCTCCTGACAAACGCGAATTACTAAAATCAGCCTGTTCGGGACGATCAATTATATTCCCAATCTGTTTCCAATTGACAAGATCCGTACTTTCAAAAATCGGTAATCCCGGAAAATAACAAAATGAAGAATTTACCAGATAAAATTTGTCTCCTGCCCTGCATATTGTCGGATCAGGATAAAATCCAGCCAGAATTGGATTAAAATATTCGTTATCAGTTTTAGAAACATTAGAATATGCATCATCCTTTCCTCGGTAATCAAACCAATCAAATGCTGCATAATCAGAATAAACAACCGATTGTGATTTTTCTGGAATTTTTTTACAGGAGTAAACTGAGACCAATAAAAAGACTCCGATTATAATTTTTAGATCTGTAATTTCTAATTTAAACATCTTTTATTTTTATTCAGTTAACGATTAGGTTAAAACTTAAAATTAAATCCTCTTTGTGCCAATTTTTCATAATTCTCAATATTGAATTTATAAAATTTAGCTGCCCTGTGCGAAACATCTTCTTCTTTTTCGTCTATATCTAAAACTAAACCCATTTGAAAAATTTTTCTCCGGAAATTTGATTTATTCATTTCAACACCTAAAATTTCTTCATAAAGATGCATAGCCTGTAAAAGAGTAAATTTTTCCGGTAATAAATTAAAGCCTATTCCACTTTGGCAAATACGTTTTTTTAACTCCTTAAGACTATATTCCAATATCATGTGATGTTTATAATTTAATTTTAAAGCTTCATCTATTTTAAACCATTTTACTCCTGCTATCTTTGAATCATTTGATAAAATAGGATTGTTATTCTTTACCAAAGCATAATATCCTATACTGATATCTTCTTTTAATGAATATTGTGAAGGATAATTGAAAGCTTTTAATTGTTCCATAAAAAAATTATCTGTTCCAATATATTTTTGCAGAATTTTATTAGAAGTACTTTCTATTGTTTCCCCTTCTGAAATCCAATCGCTGGCCAATCCCCAGTTTTCATTTTGGTCCTTTTCATTAACCAACAAAACTTTTAGACCTTCATCATCAAAATTAAATATAACGCAATCAATACTAATTCCAATTGCGCTGTGTTCTCTGGCAATGCCTGCTTTTCTATTATCGTTTTTTTTCATGGAAAATAAATTTAAACATGCATCTATTTTTTTTAAATAAACAGAAATAGTATTTAGCTATTCAATTTTCCCATAAGGATCTACCGTATTTATTGATCCATCTGCGTTATAAGTAATTTCTGTTACTTTTATTGACCTTAAATGGGTTATACCTTTTGAAAGACTTGAATCATGATAAAATAAGTACCATTTATCTTCTACTTTACAAATTGAATGATGTGAAGTCCAGCCAATTACAGGATTTAAAATCCGTCCCTGATACGTAAATGGCCCATAAGGATTATCTCCTGTGGCATAACAAATAAAATGAGTGTCTCCTGTTGAATATGAAAAATAGTATTTACCGTTATATTTATGCAGCCACGGACCTTCAAAAAATCGATGCTGATTATCTCCGGCTACTAAAACATCTCCATTTTTATCCAGAATTTTAATTTCTCTCGGAGATTCGGCAAATTGTTTCATATCATCTGTCAATGCGGCAACAATGGGTCCAAGTGCCGGTTCATCGTCCTGAGGTTCATTGTTTTCTTCAGAAAACTTATTATTTCTGTATTTTTGAAGCTGTCCTCCCCAAATACCTCCAAAATAAAGGTAAAACTTCCCGTCTTCATCCTCAAAAACTGCAGGATCAATCGAATAGCTTCCTTTAATGGCTTCAGGTTCCGGAATAAAGGGTCCCGTTGGCGAATTGCTTATTGCAACCCCAATCTGAAAAATTCCATTAGATCGTTTCGCAGGAAAATACAAATAATATTTTCCATCCTTAAAAGCCGCATCCGGAGCCCACATTTGTTTTTCTGCCCACAATACATCTTTTACATGCAATGCAACACCGTTATCTACAATCTCAGACTCCATATCTTCCATCGAAAATACATGATAATCTTCCATCCCAAAATGATCTCCGTTATCATTAAATGGAATTCCGGCATCAATATCGTGTGACGGATAAATATAAATCTTGCCATTGAATACATGTGCAGATGGATCAGCGGTGTAAATATGGGACACTAATGGTTGTGAAATGGCTAATTTATTAATTGTTTCAAAATTAATCTGTTCAGTACTATCTTCAGGCATAGTCGTATTTTTATATTTTAATGTATATAATTAAGCTCTTCTTTCTTTTAAGTCAGACTCTATCTGAACTTCCATTTTTTTGTCAATTTCATAGAAAAACAATAATCCTACTCCAATTAAAAAGGGTATTGCAGGAAAAATACTGACCAGTAATTTAATTCCGTTAATGGCAGTATCAGTTTGCACTGTAGCATTTGGGACATAATCAAAATGACCTAAAAGTGATGTTGTCAAAGCACCTCCAATACTCAAACCTGCTTTTAGCCCAACCATCATCGCCGAAAATATAATAGCAGTTGCCCTGCGATTATTTTTCCACTCAGAGTAATCAGCTACATCAGCAATCATAGCCCAAAGAAGCGGAATTGTGATACCGTAGAAGAAACCGTGGAAAATTTGAGAAAAAAACATTAAGGTAACTGAGCCTGGTGAAAAAAAGTAAAATGCAATGATAAATAAGGTCGAAATAAACAAGAACAATCCAAATACATTTCTTTTGCCATATTTATCCGCGAACTTTTTTGACAAAGTAATTCCAACTATCATAAAAATTATCCCACCGGCATTGAATAATCCAAATCCGGCTGAAATTGGATCATTTCCAAAAGTATTTAATCCTATAGTGGAAAGAAAATCTAAAATTGGTTTTATAAAAAGGGCTAATTCTTCCTTGTTTACATAATTTTCGAAATAATAAACATATGAACCGCCTTTCATCGCCAAAGTTACAAATACTAACAGTGTAAGAGTCAGTATAATCAGCCATGGTTTATTTTTTACTAAATCACCTAAATCTTCCTTAACACTTGATTTCTGTTCCGGTTTTGGTACAATTCGCTCTTTAGTTGTCAAAAATGTAATAAGAAGCATAATGGTGCCAATAATTGCTAAAACAGTCATTACCTTCTCTATACCGATAGCTTTATCTCCATTTCCGGCACTTTTAATAATTCCTAGCATAAAAACCTGTACAAAAAACTGGGCAAACATCACTGCAACAAAACGATAGGAAGACATACTGTTTCTCTCTGACATATCACCTGTAATCACACCGCTCAAAGCTGAATAAGGCAAATTATTGCTGGCATAAAATAAAAGCAGAAGAGAATACGTAACAACTGCATAAATTACTTTTCCCTGATATGAAAAATTAGGTGTGGTAAAAGCCAAAAGGGCAATAACGCCTAACGGTACTGCTGTCCATAATATCCAGGGACGAAATTTTCCCCATTTAGTATGTGTCCTGTCGGCCATTGCACCAATAATTGGATTAAAAATAAAAGCAGCAATTAAACCTACCACCAGCATAATTATCGAAGAATGTTGGGGAGATAATCCATATATATCTGTATAAAAATAAGCCAGATAGGTCATTAAAGTCTGAAAGACCAAATTCGCAGCCAGGTCACCCAGGCTATATCCAATTTTTTCTTTTATGGATAATTTTTGAGAGGTTAAATTCATTCGTTTTAGTGGTTTAGTTAGGTGTTAATAATTTGGGGCAAAAATATTTTCTAATTTATATGGTATTTATTTATTACCTGTTATTCGTTACGAAATAATAATATTGATGTTAAAAAGCTAAGAATATAAGTTAAACAATCGGTTGTGTAAAATTAAAAAAAAAAGGATACCAAACAAACTTAGTTTGCTTTATTACTGCTATATTTTAAAATTTAAGAGACTAATTTTTTTCTTTCTTCAAATCAATTACACTTTTGTAAGCTTTTTTAGGTTCTAGTTTAGTGTCAAATAGCAAAGGGTAATTTGTTCGGCCTTTAATTGGCCAGTCATTTAACCAAGACTGACCGTCATGAACTCCCCAAAAAGTTACACGGCTAATTTTGTCTTTGTGCTTTAAGAATAGCTTAAAAACAGCAGCATAACGTTCAGCAAGTTTATTCTGAATTGAATCAGGAAGTGCTTCAGTATAAGGATTCATTTTGGCACTTCCTTCGAAATTTTGATTTATATCTGCGCCTTTTAAATCCCAGGGATTTGGTAGTATGGTAATATCCAATTCCGTAAAAGCGACTTTAATTCCAAGTGCCGAATATGCTAAAATACTTTTTTCGATTTCCTCTAATGAAGGGCTTTCTAATCGCCAGTGTGCCTGAATACCAACTCCGTCAATCTTCCCTCCTGCTGCCTTTATTTTTTTGATCAAATTAATTGTTCCTTCTCTTTTTGCCGGCTCCTCGTTATTATAATCGTTATAATACAAATCTACTTTCGGATCAGCTGCTGCAGCTAATTTAAAAGCATCAGCAAGATAACTTTCGCCAAGCGTATTCAGAAAAACCGATTTTCTTAATGTTCCGTCATCATTTAGTGCTTCATTGACAACATCCCAGGAATTGATTCTGCCTTTGTATTTAGAAACAATCGTAGTGATATGCTCTTTCATGAAAGCTTTCATTTTTGTGCTGTCTTTAATTTCTGCCATCCAGGGTGCTAATTGACTATGCCAAATCAAGGTATGACCGTGAATAAACATTTTGTTTTTCTCACCATAAGCAACAAATTTATCTGTCATGGCAAAATCGTATTTGTCTTTGGCAGGATGTACAAACATCGATTTCATGATATTTTCTGCGGTGATAGCATTAAACTCTTTACGAATCAAAGAATCTTCTTTTGTATTTTTTTCTTCAATCTGATCTGCACTTAAAGCAGTACCGATATAAAAATCGTCTTTATAACTATTTTTTAAAGAAGCAGTATTTAATTCTGCTTTTTTCACATTACAACTGCCTAAAATAACAACAGACAGAAGCAGTAAATAGTGGTTTATTAATTTCATTGCTTTATAGTTTTTTGTTAATAGTTAAAGTTATTATTTTTTTAAACTTTTCGGAGGTCCTAAATAGGATTCTCTCAATTCGTCGGTATCTGTTTCGATTACAATTTTTTGAAGTACCAAAGCCGGATCAATACCAAAAAAATTAAGAACATGATTTCCAGAGCTTTCAATAGTGTGATCTGAAGTTATTATTTTGATATTATCTGAAACAGATTTACTCCAATTCGCTTCTGAATTATCTGCATTGATATTCATAATTTGTGGCTTTTCTGAATCAAAAGAAACTCCGTATTTTAATCCGTTCCCGATTGTAAAATTAATTGTCGGAGAAAAATAAGCGTGTACTTTTACTTTTCCTTTGCTGAAGAAATGTATATCATATTCTAATCGTGGAGAATCTGCCGAAACTTCTATACTTTTATGATTTGAAGGTTTTAGAGTTACACCAGAATCCGTTTTTCCGATATTTGGAATTACAGTCCATTTAATAATATCACCATTTATTGCTTTGGAATAATTTTTAGCTTCAATCGAAATATATCCGTTATTTTCAATAAAACCCTGAATATCATTTAATTCGGCATTATTGATATTTACTGCAATTTCAAACTTTTGGTTATTTGCTGTAACTTCAAATTGACTTTTGGTTATCCCTTTTGGTACTTTCTTCCAATCTATCTTTACCAAAATTCTTTCTTCCTTTTCAATTTTTCCTTTTGATTTCGAAAATAAAATCCAATCATTTTCAGTCTTTATTTTAAAATCAAAAGCTTTTGTTCCCCTATTAAATAAATCGATATAAGATGGTTTATTTTCAAAAGAACTAAATGTTGGTAAAACAGGTTTTTTAGTACTGTTTGGCCACCAATCCACAGATCCTTCAACTGATATTCCTGCATAGGAAACAGCTGGCAAAACAACTAATTTTGTCTCTGGAATTGCATTTGTTTTGGGTTCCTGCCAATTTGTATATCCAATATGCGTCTGCGCCATCATATGATTCCACTTTCCGCCGGATAATTTAATGTGGTAAAAGTTGGTCAGGAGACTGTCTTTCACAAATAATTCTTTTACTTTCTTAGCATATTCATTAGCGAAAGCTCTTCCCTGACTTGCATACAGCTGATTTTTTGCTGTTGCGGCATAAAGTTCATTAAGATTTGCACTCGCTAAAACCGGAAACAAAACCAATTGATAAAATGCATCTTTGAACTCTGGCTTTAATTTTTTATTTATGTAATTTGCCTTCTCTACCAATTTTTTATAATCGGCAACAATATTATCTGATTCATTATAATTAACTGCGCTATACGTTTTAGCATCAAGTAATTCCGGCTTTCTGCGTGCATTATATTTAGTGTACAATTTTATTATTTGTGCAATCTCATTGGCATTTTCTTTACCAAAATTTTCTTCCGCCCATTGCACATAATACTGGTCTAAATTACCGGCGTTCCATTTTTCAGGATTCCATGCCAGATCCAGGAAAAACGCTGTCGGAAATTCCATTGGTTTAATATCGCCGACATTCACAATCCAAATTTTGTCTGCACCATGTTGATACGCTAAATCCATTTGTTCCCAGGTACGCTCAATTTGGTTGGTATTAATCCATTTGTAATTTCTTGGACCGCCCACATAATCATAATGGTAGTAAATTCCGTAACCGCCTTTTCTTGGTTTTGCATCCAATTCTGGCAATTTCCTGATATTTCCCCAATTATCATCGCATAACAAAAGCGTTATATCCTCCGGAACACGCATGCCTTTATCGTAATAGTCCTGAACTTCTTTGTAAAGTGCCCACATTTGAGGCGTTTCTTCAATTGGTTTTTTGGTTACTTCCCTAATAATATCTCTTTGTGTTTTTACGATATTTTCTAAAAGACCGATTGCCGTTCCTTCTGTCATAGGTTCATCACCATCGCCACGCATTCCTATGGTTACGATAGTTTCCTTATCCCCCATCCTTTCGATGCCTTCTTTCCAGAAAGCAGTCAGGTTTTCCGAGTTGGTTTTAAAATCCCATTTTCCTTCACCAAACTTTCCCCATTCTGCATGCGCCCTGGCAAGCGGTTCGTGATGAGAAGTTCCCATTACAATTCCGTATTCATCTGCCAAAACAGCATTCTGAGGATCATCTACATAAAACATTCTTCCCCACATTGACGGCCATAAATAATTGCCTTTCATCCTTAAGATTAACTCAAAAACAGTATCGTAAAATTTAGCATTGAACCCGCCATATTTTTCAAATGCCCAGCCCGATAAAGCCGGAGCTTCATCATTAATAAAAATACCACGATATTTTACTTTTGGTTCTCCCAGCGAATGAATACCCGGAAGTACATGCAATTCCGATTGTTTTTTAATGGGAACATCTGCCCAGAAATACCAAGGCGAAACTCCAATCTGGCCCGAAAGATCATAAATACCATAAATAGTCCCTCTTTTATCTGAACCTGCAATTACTAAAGCTTTTTTGATTCCTTTTGCAGGATTATCGACGATTTGAGTCGTAAATTTCTCCCATTTTCCTTTCAATTGGTTATCATCAATTTTACCTTCCCGGACTAATTGATCTATAATTTCACTCTTTCCTAAAGTACCAATTATAACGACATAATCTTCGGAGTCAGAAATGGAATTTATTCTGTTTGAATGTAAATTAGTTACTTTAAAAAGATCATTTTCTAAATGCCCCACAACACGTAAAACTCCTGAAAAATCAGCATTACTGACTAAAATAGGTGCAATTTTTCCTTTTGATGCGAGAGGAAAATTAGCTTTATCGGCTTTATTCACTACATATTTCTCCGGATTAATAGCATAAGAATGCGCACTGAATCCTAAGAATAGCGGCAGTATTAATCGTAAAAAATAAGAATGGATAAAACGCATACTATCTTAATTTGTATATTAATTTCCGGGTGCAAACGGAAACTTCAATGATTCAAAATATTCTAATGATTGTGTTGGTTGCTCTACTCCTTTCGGCAATGCTTTACCCGAATATTGCTGAAAATACAACAAACAGGCATCCCGCCACCATTTAGCTTCTTTATATTGAATATTCAACAACATCTGAACTTCTTTAAAGCGCTCGCTGTCAACATATTTTTCGGTTTTATTCCAGGTTTCCTGCATGGTTTTAACCTGATTTACCCCTTCCTGATACTTTAGCGCCATTCCGTCCCAGAGAGTATGTCCATTTTTTAATTTATAATCCCAGGAAACATGATGAAACCACAGTAAATATTTTTCGGGACAGGTTTCTAAATTATCAAAAATCTTTTCGGCACCCGGTGAATATTGCGCGACAGCATTAGTTCCTGTTTTTGACCGGTCGAAACCAATTCCGTTTTTATCTGCTTTATGATAATACACAGGATTCCATTCCGGTCTGGACAAATTGTTTACCCACGGACCCGGACCATAATGATGTCCTGTGTCCATGATATGATGCAATCCTAATGGTGTCATATAATTAACGACTGCTTCCCGCGATTCGATTATCATTTCTTTTACCGGGCGAATAAAATTTTCATCATTAGAAAAAGTACATCTAAGCCATTCATCGGCAATGGTTTCTGCATCTAAATAAGGGTTCCATGCCAGTCTTCCAAAGCCATACCAATTGGCCTGTGCAAAAGGATGGCCTGTCCAGTTTATATCATTTCCTATATTGGCAACACCTGCAATTCCGGTAATTTTATTTTTATACAACGAACCATCAATGACTTTTGCTACAGTAGAACCTTTTCCTTTTTGGTAGGTATCTGATTCTAAAACTTCCTGAAATAATTTAGGCAGATAAACCAAATGTGTGCTAAAACCCAAATATTCCTGTGTAATTTGAAACTCCATCATTAAAGGTGTTTTTGGCGTTGCACCAAATAACGGATGAAAAGGTTCTCTTGGCTGAAAATCAATTGCGCCATTTTTTACCTGAACTATTACGTTATCCTTAAATTTTCCGTCGTAAGGCCGAAACTCTGCATAGGCCTGTTTCGCGCGATCATTGGCGTCGTGTTCCGAATATACAAATGCTCTCCACATAATAACCCCGCCAAAAGGTGCGACAGCGTCTGCCAGCATATTGGCTCCGTCAACATGATCTCTGCCATAATTTTGTGGCCCCGGCTGTCCTTCTGAATTTGCTTTTACCAGAAAACCTCCAAAATCAGGAATCCTTTTATAAATTTCTTTGGCTTTGTCTTTCCACCAATTTATTACATTAGCGTCTTTTGGATCAGCAGTTTTTAAACCTCCAATTTCGATTGGTGCAGAAAATCGGGCTGTCAGATATACTTTTATCCCGTAAGGCCTGAAAACATTGGCTAAAGCTGCTACTTTTTCTAAATATTGTGGCGTTAGGATTAATGCATTCGCATTTACATTATTCAAAACCATTCCGTTAATTCCGATTGATGCATTCGCTCTGGCGTAGTCTATATAGCGCTGATCTATAAAATCCGGAAGTTTCTGCCAATTCCACAAAGAAAATCCTGCGTATCCCCTTTCGACTGTACGATCTAAATTATCCCAATGGTTTAATATCCTGATATTTGTTTTTGGCGAATCGATTATATTCAGATTCTTAATGGATTTATCGGTCTGAATCAATCTTAGAAAATTATAAACACCATATAAAACTCCAACATCATTTTTGCCACTGATTAAAATGTGCTTTTTATTTTTTATTGAAATAGATTTAATAATAAAACCTTCTTTATTTATTTGATCAAAATCAGTTCCGGCTGCTTTTTGAATTTCAGAATTTAAAACTGCTAATGATCCTATAATTATTTTATTATCTCCTTCCGGTTTTGTTGCAGAATCAATTTCGTTTCCCAGCATGCTTGTCAAACCAAATTTTAATTCTTTTAAAGAAATGCTGGAAGTTTCAGAATTTCCCAATACAACTATTCCTTTGATATTGGAAAGATAACCTGCAATCATTCCGGGATCCGTTTTCTTTTCGTATTGCAGCCATAGTTTGTAATCATTCTGAGCTGAAATTGACTCAGTAATTATAAAAAATAATACGGCTACTATTAAAAAAGTCTTTTTCCTTACATCCATTCTCTTCAATTTATATTTTATTATTTATCAATATTTCTACTAATAAAAACATTTGATAAATTTAACGACAAAAAATACAGTATTAGAAATATTTATCAGATTGCAATCGGTTGCGTAAAAATATAATATTGTTGTTTATGAAAAAAATTTTGAATGACTTTTTTTGAAATAATAATGAAAATAGTTTTTGGAAGTCTATATATATTAAAAAATAAATGCTTTTGGATTGTTTTAAAACAATTCAAAAGCAAATGAAATTCTAATTAAATAATTAATTATAAATGTATTATAGCAATTAAAACTGCTATAGGGTTTTGTTTTATGCAAACTTTATATTACCCTCAACCCAATTCAAAGCTTTATTAAAATCCAGTTTTTTAAATCCACGAAATTCACCTGGAACAACGTAACTAAATCCATTGGTGAATGAAATTATTTCATCAGAATCTGAAATAATAGCGGCTCTGTTCCATTTTCCCAAATGTTTAAGCCCTACTAAGATATCCTGTAACCATGCACCCGATGTAAAATTTCCTATGTCGGTATCTAATACCAGTAAAAAATTAATTTCATCAATCCTTTTCACTAATTTATCTATTGATGGAACTACAACTGCCTGAAAATCATCTTTAGTTACTTCAGCCAGGGCTCTAAAAGCAACTACATTATCTGCTGTGTCAATCAAGTGTATCATGTTATATGTTTTATAATTATCCTCAAATTTAAAGTACCAATAATAAATTGCTTTATATGATCTCAGAAAAGTTTTATAGAATATCTATTTATCCAAGATTTATTCCCAAGCTGTTGAAACATTATTCACTATTTTTGCTTTATTATAAAACGTACCGATGGAATACTCAAATAATATTTAGGCACTGAACGACCTATCTGCAATCAAACTTGTCTTTTGGCTGACAAGTTGCTGTATCTCTTTCTATCTTATATTTAACAGGCTGGTTTACAAAAACCGCGCTGCACAGTATATGATGATCTCCTGTTGTAATATTTTAGATAATCGTTTTCTATCCCATCTGTCTAATTTCAGTCTCATCTTCTAATTTAAAAATATATTCACCATATTTTTTATTCTCATCAAATCTTTTCTTATCAAAATGTTCCAAATTATCATTTTGTTGAGCTGTTACATCCTCTCTTTTTTCTTGACTTTTGCAGCCTATTGTAAACAATAGTAATGCTAATATTATTTTTTGTATCATGATTATCTAATATTAGATTTTACAATTTTCCACTGCTAATGCAATAACTCTAAAATTTTAGTTTTAATACTTTGTTCTCCATTTGGGTAACGATACCAGCTGCCAAACTTGGACTTATCTAAAGGAATAGCGTAAGAGAGCCTCGCTATTGTGAGGCTCTCTTTTATTCATGTTGTCTAATAACCCAAACTTATCATTCAATAAAAACAATCAAACTAATTGAAATAATTTTTCATACGAAATCTGTTTATGGCTTTATTTGTTTACCATTCAACATCTCCATTATAGTTTCTCCATTTAAGGCATTAATTTCTAAATTTATTGTTCCTCTGTTGAGAATAGGAAACCGGATTTGATACATAGGAACTCCTTTTTTATAAATACCACCATCACTATTATACCCTTCCCATCTGTTGACAAATATTAATGTTGGGTCACTATCTCTATAATCTGAAACGATATCTACTTGATATTCTCTTTTTATTTTTTCTCTCAAATCATCTATTGAAAATTTATAAGGCACATCATGATTAGTTTCTTTAATTAATTTTCCATTTTCATCATATTCCTTAGTAATACCAATTGGAAAAACATAAAAAGTTTTAGTTTGTGATTTTAACTGTGCATTTAAAAAATAAGCATTAAGATATCTAAATGGCGAATTATTTTTTCTAATATCTTCACTATAAGTTTTATCCTCATGAGGTCCCATCTGTCTAATTTTAGTCTCACCGTTTAATTTAAAAATATATTCACCAAATTTTTTATTCTCATCAAATTTTTTCTTATCAAAATGTTCCAAATTATCATTTTGTTGAGCCATTACATCCTCTCTTTTTTCTTGACTTTTGCAGCCTATTGTAAATAATAGTGATGCTAATATTATTTTTTGTATCATGATTATCTAACATTAGATTTTACAATTTTCTACTGCCAATGCAATTACTCTAAAATTTTAGTTTTAATATTTGTTCCCATTATGGTAACGACACCAACTGCAAAACTTGGATTTATCCGAAGGAATAGCTTAAGAGCCTCGCAATTGCAAGGCTCTTAAGCTATTCGTGTTGTTCTAATATCCAAACTTATCATTCAATAAAAACATCAAGCTAATTGAAATAATTTTTCATACGAAATCTGTTTATGGCTTTATCTGTTTACCATTCAACATCTCCATTATAGTTTCTCCATTTAAGGCATTAATTTCTAAATTTATTGTTCCTCTGTTGAGAATAGGAAACCGGATTTGATACATAGGAACTCCTTTTTTATAAATACCACCATCACTATTATACCCTTCCCATCTGTTGACAAATATTAATGTTGGGTCACTATCCCTATAATCTAAAACAATATCTACGTTATATTCTCTTTTTATTTTTTCTCTCAAATCATCTATTGAAAATTTATAAGGCAAATCATAATTAGTTTCTTTAACTAATTTTCCATTTTTGTCATATTCTTTAGTTATCCCAATTGGGAAACCATAGAAAATTTTCTCTATTCCTTTTAAATTAAAAGTGCTTTTAAAATATATTTTATATAATTTGTATGGAGAATCTACTTTTTTTTCTTCAACTTGTATTACATCTTGAAATATAATCCGGTATCGAGTATTATCTGATTTATAAAAAACATCATTTTCCCTAGATTCATATTTATTATCTTTTTCAAGTTTTTCATATTTTTTAATATCAAACTGTTCCATACTATCTTTTTGTTGAGTTGTTATGTTCCCTTTTTTCTCTTGACTTTTACAGCCTATCGTATTAAACAATAGTGATGCTAATATTATTTTTTGTATCATAATTATCTAACATTAGATTTTACAATTTTCCACTGCCAGTGCCAAGTTGTTATTTTCGTGTTATCCGGGTGAGCAGCATCAGCATAAGACATAATATTGGTAGTTTCGTACAGGTCAAAAATAAACTTTTTTGATGGAGTAGTTGTACCGCCAGGATGTGTGTGTTCTAATCCTAAACCGTGAAGCCCTTCGTGATTTAAAGTAAAATCATTTCGAATTGAAAATATAAATACATTTTTTTTCTTAATCTCTTCTACTTGTCCTAGGGTACCTGAATATCCACGTCCTGGAAAAACAACCATATCATAAGGAATATCCCCAAAACAAAAAACTGTAAAATGATTAGCATATTTGACAGCATTGCCGGGTTGCGCTAAGAATTGGGTATGTAAGTAGGTAAACATTTGCTTTCCTGTATAATCTTCATATAAACCACCATCTGTTGTGTCGGTTCTTGCTGCCAGATGTTCTATTACAGCTTTCTCATAAATAAACTTACCATACGTTTTTACCCCAGTTGTTGCATTTGTATTTATAGTAAAATTAGAATCTGTAGTTAAGTCAAATTCGTTTACACTTAAAGAATTTGAATAATCTTCAAATATCCCATTAATTAAAGATTGATGTAGTGCATACTGTAAATTATCTTTTTCTGAAGGTGTAAAATTGCCTATAACGTCCATTCCAATAGTTTTATTAATATTAGTTTTAACATTCACAAAAACAAACTTCTGCACTTTTCTATTGGTAGCATCATTTTCTCTACAAATTTGTTAAGGCTAATTAATTATTCGGTAGGCGTTTTAATATTGCTACCCCTTATAGGCATATACTTTTATTTCTTTAAAGTTTTAATATATTCATCTATAACATCTCTTTCATCACCTCTGATTATTTCTATTTTATAAAATATTTCTCCTGTATTTCCATTTAATAAGTAATTATTAAATGAAGCTTTTCCAGTATTAACTACAACTTGATAATAAGGAAATTTTATTCTGGTGTCAATTGTAGTACGACTAACAGAGCGAGTCTGTTTTGTGTTCATAATATCTACATTGTACGTTTCTTTCATTTTTTTTTGTAAATCTTCTATGCTAAATTTGTAATCTTTATTGTAATCTATTTCTTTAATTAAGTGTCCTTTTTCATCAAATTCTTTGTGTTTATTGATTATTGTACCATAAATACTTACCCCTTCTGCCTGTAAATTTCCATTATCATAAAATGATTTAAAGAAAATATAAGGTGTGTTAGCTTTGTTAATTCTTTCCACAAAACCTTTATTGTTAGAGCCTTTTAATATTTCTACGTCATCTCCATTAGGTAATATTTGTAATCCTGTTTCTGGATTAATTGGTAGATTTTTATATTTTTCTGTATTAAATTTTTCCATTGTTTTTGTTTTATTCCTGTCTGTAATGTTTTCAGTTTGACTCTTGCAACTTGCAGTTAATAAAAGCAATATCGCTATAATTATTTTTTTCATATAATATTTTTTCTAATTATTTTCTACTGGTAACGACACCAACTGCAAAACTTGGATTTATCCGAAGGAATAGCTTAAGAGCCTCGCAATTGCAAGGCTCTTAAGCTATTCGTGTTGTTCTAATATCCAAACTTATCATTCAATAAAAACATCAAGCTAATTGAAATAATTTTTCATACGAAATCTGTTTATGGCTTTATCTGTTTACCATTCAACATCTCCATTATAGTTTCTCCATTTAAGGCATTAATTTCTAAATTTATTGTTCCTCTGTTGAGAATAGGAAACCGGATTTGATACATAGGAACTCCTTTTTTATAAATACCACCATCACTATTATACCCTTCCCATCTGTTGACAAATATTAATGTTGGGTCACTATCCCTATAATCTGAAACAATATCTACGTTATATTCTCTTTTTATTTTTTCTCTTAAATCATCTATTGAAAATTTGTAAGGCAAATCATGATTAGTTTCTTTAACTAATTCTCCATTTTCGTCATATTCTTTAGTAATACCAATTGGGAAAAAATAAAACTTTACACCTTCTAATTTCAACCCCCCTGACTTATAAAAAAATTCTTTTCGTAATTCATAGGGAGAATTTAATTTTTTTATAATTTCAATATCAGTGTTTTCATAAAAATCTAATTGTACTTTATCCCCATTTGATAGTTTAAAAGACTGCGAGCTGTTATTATTTAAATATTCTTTATATTTATTTCTATCAAAATGTTCCATGGTATCTTTTTTTTGAGCTGTTATATTCTCTTTTTTTTCTTGACTTTTGCAGCCTGTTGTATTAAACAATAGTGATGCTAATATTATTTTTTGTATCATGATTATCTAACATTAGATTTTACAATTTTCCATTGCCAGTGCCAAGTTGTTATTTTCGTGTTATCCGGGTGAGCAGCATCAGCATAAGACATAATATTGGTAGTTTCGTACAGGTCAAAAATAAACTTTTTTGATGGAGTAGTTGTACCGCCAGGATGTGTGTGTTCTAATCCTAAACCGTGAAGCCCTTCGTGATTTAAAGTAAAATCATTTCGAATTGAAAATATAAATACATTTTTTTTCTTAATCTCTTCTACTTGTCCTAGGGTACCTGAATATCCACGTCCTGGAAAAACAACCATATCATAAGGAATATCCCCAAAACAAAAAACTGTAAAATGATTAGCATATTTGACAGCATTGCCGGGTTGCGCTAAGAATTGGGTATGTAAGTAGGTAAACATTTGCTTTCCTGTATAATCTTCATATAAACCACCATCTGTTGTGTCGGTTCTTCTTGCCGTTGGAGGTTCTATTAAATTTTTTTCATAAATAAATTTACCATACGTTTTTACTCCCGTTGCACTAGTTTGTATTAGAAAATTGGTGTTTGTACTTAAATCCATGTAATTAATATTATTCCCTCTCGCGTCTTTCAAAATATTACCTGAACTATCCTTAGGGAAATAATCTTCAAAATTCCCATGTATTAACGCCTGATGCAAAGCATTTTGTAAATTGTCTTTTTCAGATGCATTTATAGATCCTGTTAAAGAACTTCCCTTAATATTTGTTTTAACATTAACAAAAACAAACTTCTGCACTTTTCTATTGGTAGCATCATTTGCCCCAACAATAATTTTACCCGCTAATTTT
This sequence comes from Flavobacterium sp., assembly GCA_039931915.1. Taxonomy (GTDB): domain Bacteria; phylum Bacteroidota; class Bacteroidia; order Flavobacteriales; family Flavobacteriaceae; genus Flavobacterium. The sequence goes on from JBDTRA010000001.1 coordinate 47,037, forward strand.
TTCAAGCCCATCAATTCGGCGGGGGTTTTGCCATTGCTTCCTTTTGGGTAGGCATATACTTTTATTTCCTGTGCGGTGGCAAACTCGGCAATGCACTTAATTTTTAAGGTATCTGTGGCTTTGCGCTTCGCTCCAATAGTTTTATCGGCAATAAGTACTGGGTGAGCCTCGGTACCATCGTTGCCATTTATTTCAAAATAGGTTTTGTTAAATTCTACCCGAATTTTGTCAGGTTCATCGGGGCCATCAACCTGTATCAAAATTTTAAGCTCTGCCTCGCAAGGTGGTTTGGGTGTTGTGGTTATACTGTCGCTATACGGTTTTGGAAAAATATTGAGCCATGGCACAAAATATTCAGCATCAGGTGGCGTAACTTTTTTAACCGCTACCTTGTTATACTGCTTTTTTAAGGCTTTGAATGCTTCTGCCGGAGTTTCGTATTCTGTATTGTTGTCTCTGTGGGGTGCCTTGCCGTTCGGTGCTTCATAGCCATTTTTGAGTATAGTTTCATAGGCAGGTTCGGGCGTTAATGCCCCATCGTCAATACGCAACCAGTCAAAACCAAACTCGCCAGTGTAGGTAGGCAAAGTCCTAAATTCAACAAGTGCCAAACTTATTTTATCTTCTTTTTTAGGAGCTTTTTTATTTTTACCGTGTTTTACCCCTCCTTTTTTACCAACTGTAACAACTTGCTTCATCGAGCTATTCTCAATACCAGTACCGGCAAATATTTTATGACTTCCCCCTGTAATTTCGGTAATATTACCGCCTACATGTCTTGTTCTGCTCATGATTAAAACATTTTACTTTTTTCTGCTGAGTTATTTTGTATATGCTCATCTGAATGTTGTTCTAAGTTTTCTTTACTATGAGTTACAATTTTTTTATCACTAATAGTTGTTCTGTCGTTCTTTACTTCTGAATGTAGATCTCCTTCAATAATTTCATTCAGTGCTCCTTTTATATTCATTACACTATCACCTCCTACAAAAAAATTATGCATCATTCCAACTGAAATTGATTTATCCACACCAGCACTTTCTGTTATATTCATCCCAGCACTTACACTAATGTTTTTGCTTGCAGACAAATTAATATCAGATGCATTTACAGAAAATGTATTAGGTGCATTTAGACTTATGTTTCCTTTTCCGTCCATAAGATACGTATTTCCGCTTGGATCTTCTATCAAAATACTGCCTTCGGCATCATTCAAAATAATTTTAGTCCCCGAGCGTGTATGAATCGCTTTTACATTGTTTTGACCATCTGCATAACCGCTGGATTCACTGCCATTATACTGTGTCCCCAAAACGTATGGGTTCTGTGCATTCCCTCCTTCAAAACCTACCAGAACTTCTTCTCCAATTTCGGGAATAAAATAAAATCCTTTCCCTGCACCTGAATGTGGCTGTATCATACGCATCCAGTCACTTGTGGTGTTGCCGTTTGCCCAATTGTACTGCACTTTTACACGTCCAAGCCCGTCAGGATCATTATTGTCTTTTATTTTTGCTGGCTGGGTTTCTGCTTTGGCAAATACATGTACATCTGTATAATGCGGTGCCGCAACATCGGCCGGAATTGCCTTAAAATTACAGGAATAATTTCCGTGTACCTGCGAAATATGTGTTACTTCTATCACAATGAGTTCATGCTCTACGGTTTGGTTTTGTATCGTAAAAACCTGTCCAAGCCCTAACGGAAAATAAGATATTCCGCCATAATAAACGCTATTGGCATCACTGCCTGCAGTCTGCAGTTTGACCATTTCCTGGATTTCATCGCTGTTTTGGGCATTGGTTGTATAAGCGCCAATACTCAGTTCTGACTGGGTAACGGTTCCCTGGTTATGCCCTACAATTGATGCGAAACTGTCTTTACTGCCTGTAGAAGTCCTTGCAGAAGCGTTACGAATGTTAGACGCACCATTATAATCATAACCTCCCAGCGAAATCTTATGCGCAGACATATTGGCCTGTATCTTAAAACTATGCAGGGAAGCACCGTTGATAAGTTTTACAGAACTGGTTTTGGTCTGTCCGAACTGCATTCGCATTCCGTCAAAATAAAACCATTGCCCGTAACGTTTTCCTAATCGTTTTAAAAATTCAAAACTGGTTTCATTATACTGCGCCATGCATTTGAATTCCTGTAGGTAAGTGGATTTTATGGATTCTCTTTGGTAAAACTCTCCCGGTCCTTCGGCTAAAATGCTTAGTACAATATCATCCATACTACGCTGCTGGAAAGTCCTTGATTTTTTCATATCGTCCAGAACAATGGTATGGCTGATGCCTTTTACGTGCAGGCCTACTGCGCTCCCATGCAGGTCCACTGAGGAAAGTTCCGTAATGATGCCTTTGCTCATCAGCTTGATTCCGGTAAGGCTCTTGAAGGTAAAGATAACTTCATCGCCCAGATAACTCCTTATGGCTTTTGCCTGGTCTGCCGGATTTATGATTGCCTTACCCGTATACTGCCAGACAAAGGAAAAATGATGGTGATCGGCCATCTTTTGCGATAGTTCCAAATCATAATAAACAACGTTTTGGGTAAAACTTCCTATAGTAATATGTACCTGTTCTGAAAAATGTGCCATAAATTAATTTGTATAAATCATTAGTAAGAATTTATTGTAAAAATAGAATTTAAAATTGCTTTTGCAAATCTTCTGCCAATAATTTTTGTATATAATTTACTACAGTATAAAATCCTTGCGTATGAGTCAACTAAAATGCTTTCCTCTATCATGAAAAGTTAAAAGTTTTAAAATTACACCATAAAAAAATGCCTCAATAATTGAGACATTTTTGTGAATTAAGCTGCTTAAAATTAAGCTTTAGCTTTTCTTTTTACAGTACAGCCAATTTCTTTTGTCTGGGTTACCGCTGGTTTTTGATTGCTTTTTAAAGCTGCAATAACATCTTCGGCGTATTTTATTTTTTCAGTTTTCGTACCTTCCGGATCATTATCGATGGCGCCAACGTATTCTACAACATTTCCTTTTGCCGTTTTAGAAACGATAAAAATATGAGGTGTGCGTTTTGCGCCATATTGATCTGTTACTTTTTGTCCGGCATCAAATAAATAAGGGAAAGGATATTTTTTCTCTTTCGCTAAATCCTGCATTTTATTAAAAGCATCAGCTGCAGAAGCTTCCGGATCATTTGGATTAATGGCAATTACAGGATATCCCTGAGATTTGAATTTTTTATCCAAATCAATAATTCTTTGTTCATAAGCTACTGCATATGGGCAGGTATTACAGGTAAAAACAACAATATATCCTTTTGCATTCGGGAAACTTGCAAAAGAAAGCTCTTTATTATCGACATTTTTAAGCTTGAAATCAGGAGCAGCATCACCGGCCTTAAGAGTTGCAGTTTGTGCCTGAGATAGAAAAGCAGTAAGTGCCAGCATTAATAAAAGGATTATTTTTTTCATTGTTTACAGTTTTTATATTCGGTTAATAATTGTTCATAGGTAAATTCGCTTTCGACAAACTTTCGTTTATCATTTTTAATAAAAATTGTAGCCGGAATACTTCCCGACCACGAAGGATCAATTCGGTCAATATATTCCTGCGGACTGCTTTCATTTAGCAGAAAAACTTCGTTCTTCAAATTTTTTCTTTTCACAAATGGAATCACGCCTGAATTCAATTTTGATTTAAAATCAACACTAATCAGTAATACTGCTAATTTCTCAGATTTATGTTCTGCACTCAGCTTTTCAAAATGAGGCAATTCTTTAATACATGGAGCACACCAGGTTGCCCAAAAATTGACCACATAAGTACTGTCTTTTCCATTCTTTATTCTTTCATTAAGCTGATCAATATTAAGCAGCTTTACTTGCTGACTATAAGCTGAAACCGAAAATGCGAAGAATAAAAGAATATAAATTGTAAAAGTTTTAAGTCTTACCATAAGTTAATAACACTATTTAATTGTACAATTACAAATATAAACTAATGCGATTATACCGAATAGTAATAAATTGTTAATATAGATTTAAATGTGCTGATTTTAGTTACTTCAAAATAAATCCATTTTCTTTTAAAGTATTCAGGACTTCTGTAATTATTTTTGAGCGATTCTCAGAACTCTTCGGGTTTGTGATTGAATCAACCCAATAGCGGATATTTAACTGTGCAGTTCCGGCAATAATATCCGTAATTAAGGCCGAATCATTATGTTCTTTATCAACTACTTCATCATTATCCTCAAGGACTTTTTTTACCAATTCTATCGCCTTGTTAAAATCAGCACCGTATTCAAGTCCAACCGTAAATGTCTGCAATAAAAAGCCACTGCTATTGTAATTAATCAGGGTGTTTTTAATTAATAAAGCATTTGGAATATAAATAATTTTGCTGTCACTTTTAATTTCTGTATCACGGAGATTCAATGTGAGTACTTCGCCTTTTACACCATTACTTTCTATAATATCTCCTACAGAAAAAGGTCTTTTGAAAGCAAGAAGTATTCCGGCAAGAAAATTTTCCCCAATATCCTTAAGAGCAAAGCCAATAATAAATGCTGAAATTCCGGCACCGGCCAAAATACTTTGTGCAATTCCGCTTAATCCGATAATCTTAAACATAATAAGCAAACCAATTATGATTAAAACAGATTTAATCAATCTGGCAATGAAAGTAGCCAGCAAAGGATCGTGCATTCTGATTTTTAATCTCTTATTGGCAATTATACCAATTCGCGAAGCAATAAACCAGGAAGCCAAAATTACTACAACTGCTAATATAAATTTTGGTGTTAAATCAACAATACTATAATAATACCCTTCTAAATGTTTGTATACATCCTGAATAAAATCTTTCATACATTCAAATTTTATAACTGGCTTAAAATTATATAATTGATAATTAAACAGTTTATACAATATCATAAAAACATTATAAATACTTAAGTAAAAATATTTTATGTGGTGAATAAATAACCCTGAAAAACAATACACAACTATTTGATAACATTCACATTACATTGGATTTATATTTATTTCCTTAATTTGATTAAAAATAAATTGTTATGAAATTCTTTAATCTAAAATTTATAGTTTCATTTAAAGAGTGGCTTTTTCTAAGAGCCATGCATTCTACTTTTCTTCATTAATTTACTTTACAAATAGGAAAGCACATTTGAATGAATAAATTAGAACGGTCATTTTTAAACAAAGACCAATTTGGAGAAGATTTTCTTTGGGGAGTTTCTACGGCTGCTTTTCAAATCGAAGGCGCGCACGAAGCCGATGGAAAAGGTCTTTCTATATGGGATGTTTTTACCAAACAAAAAAGGAAGATAAAAAACGGTCATCATGCTGATAATGCTTGTGATTTTTATAATTGCTATAAAGATGACATCCAATTAGCGCGTGAGTTAAACATTCCTAATTTTCGGTTTTCTATTAGCTGGTCACGCATTATGCCTTCGGGAATTCATCCGATAAATCAGGCAGGGATTGATTATTACAATAAAGTAATTGATTTTTTGCTTGAATGCGAAATCGAACCCTGGGTTACACTTTATCATTGGGATTTGCCACATTCGTTAGAATTAAAAGGAGGCTGGACAAACAGAGAATGTATTTACTGGTTTTCAGAATATACGGCGGTATGTGCGCAGCATTTTGGTGATCGGGTAAAAAACTGGATGGTTATAAATGAACCGTCTGTTTTTACAGGTGCAGGATATTTTCTCGGCATTCATGCACCGGGGAAAAAAGGAATTACAAATTATCTTAAAGCTATGCATCATGTAACATTAGCTACAGCTTCCGGTGCGAGAATATTACGTAGTAATGTACAAAACGCTAATATTGGTACAACATTTTCATGTACACATATCGAACCTGAAACACAAAAACAAAAAGATATTGAAGCTGCAAAGCGTGTGGATACTTTGCTGAACAGAACTTTTATTGAACCTTTATTGGGACTTGGCTATCCGCAGGATGATCTTGCCGTATTAAAAAAGTTAAACAATTATATTTGGGCCGATGATAAAAATAATATGGTTTTTGATTTCGATTTTGTAGGTCTTCAGGCCTATACAAGGGAAATTGTAAAATCTTCGTTATTTACTCCCTATATTGGAGCCGAATTGGTAAGTGCCGAAAAAAGAAATGTAATTTCAACTACAATGGGATGGGAAATCTACCCTCCTGCCCTTTATCACATTCTGCAAAAATTTAATGCTTATAAAGGAATAAAAAGAATTATCATAACCGAAAATGGTGCTGCTTTTCCTGATTCCGTTTCCAATGGAAAAATATATGATATTAACAGAACTCATTTTATACAAGATAATTTAGAACAATTACTTAAAGCGAAACAGGAAGGCTGTAAAGTCGATGGTTACTTTGTTTGGAGCCTTACTGATAATTTTGAATGGGCAGAAGGTTATAATGCCAGATTTGGATTGATTCATGTTGATTTTGAAACTCAAAAAAGGACTATTAAACAATCCGGTTTATGGTTCCGGGATTTTTTAGAAAAAAAATAAAAAACAAATTATATAATTTATTGTAAGAATTATATAAAGCAAAAAAGGAAATCCTCTTTAATTTAGAGTCTTTATTAAATTAACTTCAAATGAATTTAATAGCTCAAATTATATGGTTGTTTATACTGGCTATTCCTATTGCCTGTATTAGCTGGACAGTAACACAGGAAGAAATATTTCGGGAACCGAGACAATGGTGCGTAAACCGTTCTCAAAATAACAGTAGGATTTTAGTCCGGAAGTTTTTTTATCTTTTTACCTGCGAGTATTGCTTCAGTCATTATATCACCCTTTTTTTTATTTTTATTTGTGATTTTAAACTTCTATTACCTGACTGGCGCGGATATTTAATTTCAGGATTTTCATTAGTTTTTTTGGCTAATAGCTACATGAGCCTTTTTGCTTTGTTAAGACAGGCAATCAAAAAAGAAAAAGTAGAAATTAAAAAGATTGAAACCACTACAGATACATAAAAAACAAAACCACTCATATAGAGAGTGGTTTTTGTTTTTATTTTCATGTTAAAAGCTATTTAGCAAAACTATGGTATTCTTCATCCGTTACGCTTTGCAGCCAGATTCCTGAACCTTTATCTATTTCTGTAATAATGGTAATTTGCGAAAATTGACTACATGGTGTCGCACCGTACCAGTGCTCAGCTCCGGGCAATATAGTGACAACTTCATCTTTATGAAGCAGCCGTATTGCACTGCCTCTTTCCTGAAAATATCCGATACCATCTGTTGCTATAAGCAATTGTAAAGATGGATTAATGTGCCAATTGCTTCTTGAGCCTGGTTCAAAAGATATTTCTTTAATGACAGTATTATTGGGATGAATATTGCTTGTTTGTTTTTTATAAGAAACTTCGCCTGTCATGTATGTGTTAGGAATTACTCCTTCTTCAATTACGGTTGTATAAGGTGTTGGCATAAAATAATTGTTTTTGAGTTAAAGTTTCTATTAAAAATATCGATAATAGCTGCTATAAATTACTTTAAAGCTTTTATTTTTAAACAGCCTGGAAACTAAATGAAGCAAAGAATGTGCTTTTGGAGTTGTATTTAGTCAGCAAAAATTTAATAAATAATCATTATCTGAGTACAAATTTACTTCAGTAATTGAATCAGAAATAATAAAATTCAAACAAAAAATTATGAATATCAAACATTTTACATTCGTAACGATTTAGGAATAGTCCCTGTAAGTCTTTTGAAGTAATTATTAAAATAACTCGGATATTCAAAACCAAGCGAATACCCAATATCTGCAATACTCCAATCTGTATGCTGTAATAAAGCTTTTGCTTCACTGATAATTCTTTCGGTGATATGTGCTGTAGTAGATTTTCCTGTAATTTCTTTTACCGAACGATTTAAATGGTTTACGTGAACAGCAAGGCTTTTAGCGTAATCTTGGGGTGTTTTTAAAACAAGCCGCTGATCTTTGCTCTCTATTGGAAATTGTCTTTCCAGAAGTTCGATAAATAAGGAGGTAATTCGTGAAGAAGCATTTTTATGTTTAAAGAAATTTTCTGAAGGCTGCATTTTCATGGATTCATGAATAATGAGATTGACATAATTTCTAATCAGATCATCCTTAAAAACATAATCGGTATCTTGTTCAATAATCATTTTCTGAAACAGAGAAGAGATAAAAGCTTTCTGCTCAACTGACAAATAAAATATCGGGGTTCCGCCAATTTTAAACAATGGACATTCAGGAAGGCTTTCTGAACGATCTTTTACTTTTAAAAAATCTTCTGTAAAAACACAGGCATAACCCTCATAGGAAGGAGAAATAATATCCCAGGAATACGGAATATGCGGATTTCCGAAAAACAAAATGGTTCCGTCAGTTTCTATACCACGATCGGCATAATGAATGAGGCTTTTACTTGTATTGATACAAATCTTGTAATAATCCCTGCGGTTATACGATGGAATTTTACTTAGGTCACCGTTTATTTCGTAAACTTTAAAACCCTTTAGTTTTAAATCGTTTATACCAAATTCAGAAGCCAGACATTCTAATTGATCTTTCATAATACAAAGTTATGAAATTCAAATAAATAAAAATAGTGTTTCAGATTCTCATTGTTGACATTTCGAGGACGAGAAATCACATCCAATATTCAACAACAATGCGTTCTCAGCTTGTGTGCTTCATTAGTGTGATTTCTCCTTCGTCGAAATGACAAAACGGTGTAAACCTTAATAGACAAAGTTTAGAAGACTTGAAACCTGAAACTATTTTTTCAATACTAAAGTTTCTGACTTTAATCCTTTGGCAGAAGCCGATAAAACAACATCATTTCCACTTCCGTCTTTTTGAACAATTACCTGCGCATATCCATTGAAAAGTTTTCGCTTCCAAGGCTCTGATGGCGTAATCACCTGAATAATCCCCGGATCTGTATTCATAACATCCCAGTCTCGTATTCTTTGTAATGGTGTTGCTACAATCTGAATTGTATTTTTGCCTTCTTTTAATATTGCTCTATTTAAAAGGTACTTTTGAGAGTCTTCAGCACTTGCTGTCAACTTATTTCCGTTAATAAAAATGGCTACCTCTGTTCCTATTTTTTTATAATAGAAGCTAACAATAGCAGCACCTGAATTATTCTTTAAATCAAACTGTCCTTTATAAATATAAGATGGGGCCTGATTTTTATAATCCCTGTCCTTAAAAGCTGGTGTCCAGTTATTTTCTAAATCAGAAGGCAATTGATTTGGAAGATCAGTTGTAGAAAGTTTTTTCTCTTCAAAATTCGTTATAGAAACCAATTCAACATCATCAATAAATTGTTCTTTTTCTAATGAGGTCGGATTACCATTTCCTGTACCAATTATTTTCCCTCCTGTGACAGATAAATTTATTTCATCATTTGCTGTTGGTACATGCAGGCCATTTTTATCCTTAACTTCAACCGTTATAACAGTAACATCAGAACCGGAAAGATTTTCTTTATCTGCAGTCAGCTTTATCGCTTCAGGACTTCCGGTTGTTTTTTGAATTTCAGAAAGCACTTTTTTTCCATCCTTATATCCAACAGCTTCAAGAGATCCAGGAGCATATTTTACTTTCCATTCTAAATGTCCGTATTGCTCCATTTTCTTTTTGCCTAAACTCTTTTTGTTTAAGAAAAGTTCCACTTCATCACAATTCGAATATGCCCAGACATCAATTTCCTTGCCTTCCATTCCGCTCCAATTCCAATGTGGCAATAGGTGCAATACAGGTTCTTTTCCCCACCATGATTTCAAATAAAACACATTGTCTTTCGGGAAACCGCACACATCCATCATTCCAAAATAAGACGTCACTGATGGCCAGCCATAAGGTGTAGGTTCTCCACGATAATCAAATCCTGTCCAGATAAATACTCCCGCCATATGCGGACGCGCTGCATAAAACTTCCAGCCTTCTTCTATACTGTAAAAACTTGGACGTGGTTTTTTGTCATAAGCACTTTGATAATGTTTGGCATCATCTGTAAAATAAATTCCGCGTGTAGCAAACGTAGAACCTTCCTCCGTTCCCATTCCTGGCTGTTGTTTAAACTCATTTCGATGTGCATCAATATCCCCGTTTCCAAGATAATTGTAACCCATGATTTCAACTACTGATGAGATACCGCTTTTAAAACCACTGCTTATCGCCACCGTCACTGGTCTTGTTGGATCGATACTTTTTGCAAATCCCTGCATGACATTCGTAATGCGTTCTCCAACGATCCCACCTTCAATATTCCATTCTTCATTTCCTACTGACCAGCAAAAAATACTCGGGTGATTGCGGTCGCGTTCAATCACTCGTTTTAAATTATTTAGATGATACTCATTAATTCCCATCAATCGGGTCTCATCAATAACCAGCATTCCTAACTTATCACAAGCTTCAAGCAATTCAGGTGTTGGCGGATGATGTGAGCAGCGATAAGCATTCGAACCCATCTCCTTTAATTTTTTAATTCTAAAATACTGTAATTCATCCGGCAAAGCAGTTCCAATTCCGGCATGATCCTGATGGTTGTTTGTCCCTTTCAGTTTTACCACTTTTCCGTTAAGGAAAAAGCCTTTTTCAGCATCAAACCGAATCGTTCTAATTCCAAAAGGAGTTTCATAACGATCAATTATTTTTCCGTCTTGTTTAATTTGAGTCACTAATTTGTACAAATTAGGTGAATCAATATCCCATAATAATGGATTTTTTACCTTTAATTTCGAAGTATAATTTGCTGTTTTATAAAAATCAGGAGCATTTACATTATCAGAAACAGCAGTGATTTGTTTACCAGATGAATCTAAAATACTTTGTTCAATTTCAACCGAACCTTTGTAGTTTCCTTTATTTTCTATAGTTACCTGGGCCGTAACTTCTGCATTATCATTTTGTATTTCCGAAGTAACATAAGTTCCGTTTGGAGTAATATGAATCGGATTTGTCTTTTGCAGGTAAACATGTCTGTAAATTCCGGCACCTTCGTAAAACCATCCTTCTTCCATTGAAGCATCTGCGCGAACGACTATTGTATTTTCTCCTCCATAATTTACATACGCTGTAACATCATACTCAAAACCGTTGTAACCGCTTTCTTCTGTTCCGAGGTAATAACCATTGAAAAACACTTTCGAATTTCTAAAAACACCATCAAATTTTATTGAAATAATTCGGCCTTTATCCGTTTCGGGAATAGTGATTTTTTTTCGGTACCAGCCAATACTTTTTTCAGGAAAACCCTTTCCGGCTGTTTTAAATCCGTGGCTAAAACTTCCTTTTTCACTAAAAGGCTGCTCTACTGCCCAGTCATGCGGAAGATCTAATTTTCTCCAGGCACGGTCATCAAAGCCTTGCGCAGCTGGCCCGTCTCCATATCCTGTTTTTGTTAAGTAAGAAAAATAACTTGTAGCATGATTAAAATCTTTCTGGGTATCATATAAATGTCCAAGAGAAAAACGCCATTCTTTATCGATTAATATCAAATCTCTTTCTGATTTTTTTTGGGCAACAGCACAAAACGATATCAACAAAATAAAATAGAGAAAGATTCCTTTTAAAGAAGTAGTTTTCATAAATGTGGTTTATTTAATAATTAGCAAAGGCTGTAAAGATACCCTGTTTAATTTGGGAGTATTAATAGTATTTTATCAAAACTTGATAAATTTATAATACTAAAATCTAAATTATTATTCCATTTCTTCATTTTTAATGGTGATTTTTAAGAAGCTAATCCCGTTATCCGTTGCAATCTTTTGTGGCGAACCCCGCCACAAAAGGATTTTCACTTCTATCGGGGCTAGGTAATCATTTTCACAAGAATATTTATCAGTACAGTTTGTCATTTTCAACAGATTAAAATCCGTTGAAAACGAAAAAAATATGATCAAAACAAGTACAGAAGATTATTTTTTAACCAATGAAACATCGTCAACCTGGCAAGAAGCCTTTGGTGTTCCATCAGCCAGAAAACCAATTTCAATCTTTCCTTTCTTAACAGCTATATTATTGATGGTTATCGTTTTCCAGGATGGGTTTTCTTCTTTTAAATTGTAAATGAGTCTTTTACCATTACTTAAAGCATACATTTCTAAGTTTGTAAAACCTTTAGTATTCTTTACTGTGGCAGTAAGTGTGTACAAACCATCTTCCAGTTTGACATAAGGGGAAGAGGCAATAGTTTGAAAAGTTTTTCGTTTAAAATTAACCTTGTCGCTAATATTTAAGCTTTTTTCGCCGATTACAATTTTTCTGTCGCTTTCAGTATTAAAATAATTTATTACAGGAGAATTTATACTGTCAAGGCTTATTTTATTTCCTTCAATTACGTCATTAGTCCAGCCTGTTAATTCTATCTGTACGGGTTTAACAGGACTTGGGATATGCCTGCGATCAGCTTCAAAGCTGCCATTTTTAACATAATTATTGTCCTGAGCAACTTTCCATTTACCTGTTTTGGCATTAATATTCCACGAGTTAAGTGAATTAAAATAAGGAGTCTTTCCATCAAATGAAATCGGGCACCATTGGTTGTACCCCAATCCATTGCCTGCAAAATCAGCCCAACGGTCTCCACAGTATACTATTATTTCCTGCTTGTTTCCTTTTACGGAAAAGAAAAAACCAGTCTGTGATATATGTGCAAAATCTTCTGAAGCTCCGTTCATAACCAGCATTTCATTGGCAGGAAGATATGGCCCCCTGATATCATCGGCAATCAGATAATACGCATATGAGGCATCCCAGCCATATATATTTGATGCAAACATATAATATTTGTTTTGGTATTTGAACATGCAATTTCCTTCACGGCTTTCTCCTTTAAAAACCTGTGTGCAGTCTAAAAAATTTACTTTCCCGTCTTTGACACCAATTTCAGAAACATATATTTTGTTCCTTCCTTTACCGTAAGAATAAATTAAATAGGACTTTCCGGTATCTTCATCTGTAAATACGGTTTGATCACCGGTATTACTGGTTCCGATCATTTGTTCCATATTTATTTTTTGATGCCAGGTAAATTGACCCGTTGGAGAATCCGAAACAGTAATCAGTACCTCTTTATCATGCTGAACAAACATCGCATATTTTTTCAGTTCTTTTATATATGCTACACCCAAACGACCTACCCAGGTTCTTCCTGACTTATTTACTTCGTCTTTGCTTACAACATCCCTTTCAAACGTCCAGTTTACCAAATCAGTAGAACTATAACATGTTACGGATTTAAAAGTCGCATTCTTTTGTGTAATAAATGGAGCATTTCTATAGCTGTCAGCCTCTTCGTAATGAACACCATACCAATAATATTTTTTTTGTCCAGTAACAGGATCAGCAAATTTGAAAATACCACCACCCTGACTATTTATTGGCTGCCCATCTTTTGTCTTCCAGAAAATATCATTTTTAATGTTATCAGTCTGTGCATTGACGTTGATGATGCTTGTAAAAAAAATAAAAACCAACATCAAAAAAGATGATATAGCAAGGTGTGTGTTTTTAATTTCCATGTTCCCGATTTTTAAATTAAAAATGAATAAGTCATATAAGTTCATCTAAACCAGAGATTTTTTTCTACTCTTTAAATGTACTTATATGACTTATGTTACGTTGAAACCTTTTAGTAATTACAAATTATTTTACTTTAATAATAACTTTTGTTGATTTTAGCTATTGGATTATAAATTTGATAGTTATAACTTTTTAGTATAATTAAAAATAGATATCAGGCTGAGTCCGTTCATCTTCGCTCAGAATAAACTTAGTCGAAACCCTTCCATGTAAAAAACCTTCGACTCCGCTCAGGGTGACACTAATTTTTTGAAGTATATATTTTTTTGATTTATTTGTTTTTATATCAAATAAGAGTTTCAATCAATTAAACCCACAACGGGTTAGTTATATTATTATTTTAGAAAATTTACAGCGAACGAATTATACCTTCTTCTAAACCTCTTAACTCAGCTAAACCTCTTAGTCTTCCGATAGCAGAATAACCCGGATTATTTATTTTTCCTAAATCATCCAGCATTTGATGCCCATGATCCGGTCGAAACGGAATTGAAATAGTATTGTTTTTTTGGATCAGTAATAATTCTTTAACTACTGCATACATATCAACATTTCCATCTAAATGATCTGCTTCGAAAAAATTACCTTCTTCGTCCCTGCGAACATTTCGTAAGTGGATAAAATGTATTTTGTTTCCTAAAGCTTTCGCAATTTCAGGTAAATTATTCTTTTCAGAAGCTCCAAGAGAACCTGTACAGAAACAAATTCCGTTTGAAGCAAAAGGTGCATGTGAAAGAATATAATCATAATCCTCCATCGAGTTTACAATACGTGGCAACCCTAAAATATCAAAAGGAGGATCATCAGGATGAATGGCCAATTTCACACCACATTCATCTGCAACCGGGCAAATTTCATTCAAAAAGTAACTTAGGTTTTCTCTTAAAATAGCTCTGTTGATATTTGCATAAGGTTTTAATTTAGCCTGCATATCAGCAACAGTCATCTTTTTTTCACCGGGAATTCCGAACATAACCACATCAGAAAGTGCTTGTAACTGCTCTTCATTTGAAGCATTAAAACGTTCTTTTGCCTGAGAAACTATGTTTTCAGGATAACTGTTTTTGGCATTTTCTCTTTTTAAAATATAAATATCAAAAACGGCCAGATCGACCCAATTAAAATATAAAGCCTGAGAACCGTCCGGCATCTCATAATCTAATTTTGTTCTTGTCCAGTCATTAACCGGCATGAAATTATAAGTGATAATTTTGATGCCACAAGCCGCAACATTACGGATGCTTTCTTTATATTTTTCGATATAAGCTGTATAATCACCGGTTTTCGTTTTAATATCTTCATGAACCGTAATACTTTCTACTACATCCCATGTTAAGCCGTATTTTTCAATTTCAGCTTTTCTTTTATTTATTTCTTCAATTGTCCATACTTCTCCATGAGGAACATGGTGTAATGCTGTTACAATTCCAGTCGCACCGGTTTGTTTTATATGCTGTAAACTTACCGGATCATTAGGGCCAAACCATCTCCAGGTCTGTATCATTCTGTTCATACTTTTTTTTTATAAATTATACACCGCTAAAAATAGTAAAACCACCATCTAAAGTCACTTTTGAACCTGTAGCAAATTTTGACGCATCGCTTAGTAACCACACCAATGCACCAATTAATTCGTCAGGATTTCCAAAACGTTTATAAGGCGTATTTTGAATAATTAAATTTCCTCTTTCTGTTAAACTGCCATCAGGATTGGTCAATAAAGTTCTGTTTTGCTCCGTTAGGAAAAATCCGGGAACTATAGAATTCATTCTGATTTTATCTCCGTATCGTTTTGCAAGTTCTACTGAAAACCATTTTGTATAAGAATCAATGGCTGATTTTGCAAGACTGTACCCTAAAACTTTGGTCAAAGCCTGTTCTGTTGCCACTGAGGAAATGTTTACAATACTTCCTATACTGTCGTTATTTTTGATTGCTTCACCAAAAACCTGAGTTGGTAAAAGTGTCCCAAATAAATTTAAGTTCATCACTTTTTGCAAAGCATCCATGTTCAGTTTAAAAATATCCTGATCGGGCTGAATAACAGCATCTGGCATATTCCCTCCAGCAGCATTTACCAAACCATCAATTTTTCCGTATTTTGAAAGTACCAGGTCACGTGCTTTTATCAAATCACTTTCGATAGTTACATCAGCAATTACAGCTAAAGCTTCTCCCCCGTTTTTTATAATTAGATCTGCCCTTTCATTGGCTACTTTTTCATTTCTGCCCAAAACACAAACTATTCCTCCGGCAGCAGCAATACCATTAACAAATGCTTCACCTAATACTCCGGTGGCACCCGTTACGATTATTACTTTTCCTTTTAGTGTAAAATCTGTTTTCAAATTTCTATATTTTTATTTTTAATATTTTAATCCAGTAAAAAAACGATTAATCCTCTTGCTCCATGCGCTCCCAAAACCAAAGATTGTTCAATATCAGCTGTTTTTGAAGGCCCTGCAATAAAAGTCCCGAAGCCATATTCCTGATTTCCAATTCTTTTATATGCCTGGTGCATGGTTGCTAAAATATCACTCTTATGTACAATAATAGCTAAATATTGTGCAATAAAGGGAGTGACACGCTGGCCTAATATGTCGTCTGTTACCCATAGTGCACTGTTTTCGGCAACACCAAAATGAGCTTTTATAATGGCTAATTCAACATTTTGCAGCGTATGCGGATCATCATTTTTCCAATCTAAAACAGCTACTTCTGAAAGCTCGGGAATGGTCGTTATTATTCTTTTATCAAGTGGATAATTGTTTTTCAGGAAGGCTAAAATTTCATTATAATCAGCTACTTCAACACTTTCTCCTCCAATATTTTTCAAAATCGTTTTGTATGTTTCCAGAATATTAAAATTCTCAGAACCTAAAGCTTCCAAGTCAGGTAAATCAGTCACAAAATCAGGCTGATTTTTCTTTATTTTTTGTAAAATTTCAGATTTGCTACTCATTGTCTTTTCCTTTTGATTCTCTTGAATTTTTCTTATACCATTCTCTAAATGATTCATCCGGAACGGCTGGCATTTCTCGCTGGTCATACCATTTATTCATCTTATTATTCACCATTGAAGGAATATTTTTCATTACAAACCTTCCTGATTTTCCGGCTAAATTAAATACGACAGGATTTGCCAAAACCTTTGCCATGGCATTCATCGCAATAGTTTTTGATGCTGGAGTATGACCTTCTTTAACCAATACCTGACGCCATTTGTATAATTGGTCGTGAATATCGATTTTTACGGGACAAACGTTGGTACAAGAACCGCAAAGTGTACTGGCAAAAGGCAAATCGGCATTTTTGCTCATATCTAAATTGGGAGCTAAAATAGCACCAATTGGCCCGGCTACCGCATTGTGATAACTGTGTCCTCCGCTTCGTCTGTAAACGGGACAGGTATTCATACAGGCGCCACAACGAATACATTTTAGTGAATTCCTGAAATCTTCTCTTCCTAATTGGGTGCTTCTGCCGTTATCAACAATCACAATATGAATTTCTTTTCCTTCTCTTGGTTTCTTAAAATGACTTGAAAAGGTTGTAATAGGCTGTCCTGTGGCACTTCTGGCCAATAATCTTAGAAAAACTCCTAAGTGTTTACGCTGCGGAATCAGTTTTTCAAATCCCATGCACGCGATATGTACATCTGCGAGATGCGCTCCCATATCTGCATTACCCTCGTTTGTACACACTACAATTTCACCCGTTTCTGCTATTGCAAAATTGACTCCTGTTAAAGCCACTTTTCGGGTTAAGAAAGTATTTCTTAAAGTTAAACGTGCTGATTCGGTTAAATATTGAGGGTCAATATTTCCTTTTTCTGTACCTAAATGTTCATGAAAAGTTTCACTTACATCTTCTTTTTTAAGGTGAATAGCAGGTAAAACGATATGACTCGGTGGTTCTTTACGAAGTTGGACAATGAATTCGCCTAAATCAGAATCGATAACTTCAATCCCTTTTTCGGCTAAATATTCATTTAAATGACATTCTTCGGTAAGCATTGACTTTGATTTCACCATCTGCTTAACATCATGCTTTGCCATTATCGAATGTACAATTTCATTATGCTCTTTTGCATCTGCAGCCCAATGAACAATGATTCCGTTTTTTTGAGCATTTCCCTCAAATTCAACTAAATAATCATGAATATTAGAAAGTACATTATTTTTAATTTGAGAAGCAGTTTCGCGAAGTAATTCCCAATCCGGAATAAGGTGTGCGGCTTTATCACGTTTTTCGCGGACAAACCAAAGTGTTTCATCGTGCCAGTCTACCCGTTCTACATCTTTATTAAAACGTGTAGCAGCTTCGCTATGTTGAATTATTTTTTTTGAAGACATCTTTTAATTTAATATAAACCTGTTGGGCAAAATTTTAGAATTAATTTTTATTTGCAAAATTTAAAACATTTTCATGAATGTTTTGGTTTCCCTGAACAATATCGGCATTCACATTCTTAAGAAATATATTTTCCACAGGAAGTTCTTTCTGACCTGAAATCTTTGAAATAAACTTCACATTGGTTGCTTTTTATATTATCCAGATATACATTTTTTATTGGCGTAAGCCTGCGTTCAATTGTTGGGACTAAATTTCTCCATTGATATAATACATCCGTATCAATCAATCCTCAGAATTTTAAATTTTGATAGTTGATGAATTTAATATCTCAGCAATATGGATTGTTTTTATATTGCTTTTTTGTCGTTTCAGAATTCCTTCCAAATGCATTAAACAAGACATATCACCACCCGTTATATACTCAACATTATGAATTTCATGATCTTTGATTCGGTCTTGACCCATTTTTACAGAAACAGCTTCTTCGGTGACGCAAAAAGTACCACCAAAACCACAACATTCGTCTTTTCTGGTTAAAGAAACCAAATCCAGACCTTTTATATTGTGCAGTAATTGTTCCGGTTTAGAGAAAAAAGGTGCGTTTAATTCGGTCATCTGCGAAAGCTTTAATCCGCGTTGTCCGTGGCAGCTTACGTGCATTCCTACTTTGTGCGGAAAATTTCCTTCGATGTGATCTACTTTTAGAATATCGGTAATAAATTCTGTCAATTCAAAAACTTTCTTTCGCATTGCCGCAGCCAGATCTTCCTGTTTTTCGTCATGCAAATGATCTTTTACATGCAGGACACAACTTCCCGACGGGCAGACAATATAATCAAATTCTGAAAAATTAGCTATAAAATTAGCGTCACAGCCTTTAGTTAAATGCTGATAACCGCTATTGGCCATAGGCTGTCCGCAGCAGGTTTGTTTCATCGGAAAATGAACATCACATCCTAATTTTAATAATAATTCATAGGTTGCAATACCTACTTTTGGGTAAAATTGGTCTACATAACAGGGAATAAAAAGTCCAACTTTCATAATATAAAGAGTATTTTTTTTAGAATACCATTTTGCAATTCTTTATTAGAATTTATTTCAACAAAACAATAACCTGATTATTATTAGTTCCAAAATTAAAATAATAACGGAACCAATTTTTTCATTCTGTAATTTTCTTTAAGAAATTGAGAAGTAATTTGTTTATCCGAAATTACCATTGCCGCACCTAAAGCAGAGCCTAACGGTGAATGCGTAGATAAAACCTTGAATGAACTAAAATGATGTGACATTAATTTCATAAATACATCATTGTCCGTAAACCCTCCATCAATAAATATCTTTTTGATTTTGCTGTTTCCGATAGCCTTATTTATAGTATCCACTTGCAATTCCATGAGTTCAATCATCAATTGATGATAGGCTTCTTCGAAAGTATCAAATGGTTCCAATGCTGTTTTATGAGGCAAGCGTTGCAACGAAATGCCTTCAAATTTAAAATAAACCGCCGGCTTTTCAATTAAACCTAAATAAATATCGGTATTAAAAGTCACATCTCTGTGATAACCGTATTCTTTGTGGTAATATTCACACAGCTTTTCTACCTGTAAACGGTATTCGTTACCCATAAAAAAACGGGAAGCTTTAACTCTTTTACCATCAATACGAAGATAATTCAAACAATTATCAGCAATATCTTCTTTACTCAGGCTTTCTGAATTAAAGGGATTCAAAGCAATACTCCAGGTACCGGTTGAAAGCAATAAAAATGGTTTCTTCTTGCTTAAAATATAAGGCAGCAAAGCAGATGAACTATCATGTATCCCAACTCCTATTTTAATCTTTTTATCTTTATATGTGGTATTGATACTGGCTGACGTAGGTACAATTGGAGGCAATATTTTGTCAATGCCTTCATCATGGACCCATTTATGATAATCTTCTTCATCATAATTCCATAAATTGGTATGGCATCCTATACTGGTATACTCACTTACCGGTATTCCTGTAAACAAATAGGAAAGGTATTGCGGAAGATGCAAACTGTATTTTATTTGAGAAAACAGACTTGGTTTTGTTTTTTTAAGCCAATAAAGCTGCATCCCTGAATTTAGCATTCCGGAAGGAGGCGAAGCAGTTTCAGCGCCAATAGTAAGCGCATCTCCATGTTGTTTATAAAAATCTTCCAAAATTTCCTGTGGAATCTCCTTTGTATAATTATATAACGGAGTCAATGGTTTTCCTTTGTAATCAAGATGCACTAAACTTGCCCCGTAGGAAGAAAAATTTAAAGTCTTAATGTCGAAACGGGAATCATCCAGGATTGCATCAAAAGTTTCTTTTATCCAATTGCGCAGTATTTCGAGATTCTCTGTTTCAAAACCATCTTCATCTACCGTAAGAGGCAAATTTGCATAGTCACGATACACTTCATTATATTCTTCGTCAAAAAGAAAAAACTTTTTGTTTGTTTTACCAATATCAAATACAGCGTTTACTCTAGTCATAACTTATAGTCCTGTAGCCATTGTTTTTAATCCTCTTTCTGAAATCAAATTACTTCTAACAGCAAGATTACGATATAATTCTACCGGATTTAAAGCTGCACCTGAACGCAAACGAGCCTCGGCAACCAATGCACGGACATCTGTACGGAAAGCATTTTGTAAAATCTCCTGGGCTTTTACAACATCATTTTCATCCTGAGCAATTTCCAATGCTTTTCTGTCTACCAAAAGTGCCTGTGCATAAGCAATCATAATCGCTTCGACAGATTGTAATAAATCTTCTAAAGGATCTTTTATATTATGTGAGGCATCAATCATCCAGCCTAAATCTTTCGCATGGTTCATTCCTCTGGCATCCATTCCTTCAACTAATTCATTAAAAATCAGGAATAACTGATATGGTTTTAAAGCTCCTGCAGTTAAATCGTCATCTCCATATTTGGAATCATTAAAGTGGAATCCGCCCAGTTTTCCTTCCATCAGTAATAAAGAAACAATTTGTTCAATATTCGCATTTGGCAAATGGTGACCTAAGTCAACCAATGTCAGTGCCTTGTCTCCTAATTTTTTCACATAAGAATAAGATTGTCCCCAATCTGCAACTGTTGTTGAATAGAAATTAGGTTCAGCACATTTATATTCTAAAAATAATTTCCAGTTAGAAGGCAATGCATCGTAGATTTCTTCTAAACTTTCCAACGTATTTTGATATGCTTTTCTGAAATTTAATTGTCCCGGAAAAGAAGATCCGTCAGCCAGCCAAACCGTTAATGATTCTGAACCTAAAGCGATTCCCTGCTGGATAACTTCGATATTATGGGCAATGGCCTGCTTACGTACTGCTTTATTTACATTTTGCAATGAACCAAATTTATACGAATGTTCCTGATTGTCCTGATTTTGAAATGTATTTGAATTTACAGCATCAAATTTCAAATTATGTTGTGCTGCTAAAGCTTTTATGGCATTGTGATCTGTTGGGATATCCCATGGAATATGCAAAGAAATTGCTCCGGAAGCATTATTTAAAGCGTGAAGCAAGCCTACATCTTCAATTTTTTCTTCTAATGAACGAGGTTCTCCTCCACCGGCAAAACGTCCAAATCTTGTTCCTCCTGTACCTAATGCCCAGGATGGGATAGCGATTTGAAAGTCTATTAATTTTTGAATAATTGATTCTGTTTCGCCAATTTCTGATACAGTAAAAATTAATTTATTTTGATGTTTTTTTAATAAACCGTCATTATGGGATGCTATAGTATTTGATTGAATTAACATAATTTATTTCTTTTTAATAGGGCTTACAATATATAATAATTCTATAAACTGAACCCTTGTTTTACTTCACTTTTTTATGCTATTTTGTTTATTTGAATTGCTTAAATAAATTTATTTTATAAAAAATAATTCTTATAAAAAAATCTAACGTCCGACAGAATCGAACGTTAGAAAACAAAAACCACTTTGTTAAAAATAAACTTAAAAAAAACTAAACAACTTATCGGTAAAAGCCCATTGTTACGCCACCATCTACATTCAAGGCATTTCCTGTCGATTTATTCAGCAGGCCGCCTACAAATGCAAAACATGCGTTTGCAATATCATCAGGCAATATAATTTCATTTAATAAGGTGCGTTTCGCATAATATGCAGGTAATTCAGCAACGGTAATTCCGTATGCTTTTGCACGACCTTCTGCCCATCCTCCTGACCAGATATTCGAATCTGAGATAACAGCGTCAGGATTAACGGTATTCACACGTATTTTATCAGAACCTAATTCGGCAGCCATCAAACGTGTTAAATGTGCCTGAGCCGCTTTTGCAGAACCATAACCCGGGTTATTTGGACCGGCTACAACAGCATTTTTAGATACGATATTCACGATATCTCCTCCAAATCCCTGTTTACGCATCACTTCGATTCCGGCTTTTGAAACAATAAATTGCCCTTTAACCAAAATATCATATAATCTGTCCCATTCTTCGAGAGTATGTTCCGGAATTGATTTTGAAATACTGATTCCCGCATTGTTTATGATTATATCAGCACCACCAAACGTTAAACATGCAGCGTCTAATGCTTTTTCAGTACTTTCTTCGTTCGTCACATTTAATAAGGTACTTGATACTGCATCCTTTCCAAATGACTTGATAAATTCTGCTTTTGCACCTTCCAAACGCTCTTCATTGATATCATTGATAACCACGCAAGCTCCTTCTTCAGCAAATTTTTTCGCTATAGCTTTACCAATTCCACCCGCAGAACCCGTGATTACGGCTACTCTTCCTGAAAGTGCTTTTGGTTTTGGCATACGTTGTAATTTTGCCTCTTCCAATAACCAATATTCAATATCAAATGCTTCCTGATGTGGCAATGAAGTATATTCAGAAACAGCTTCTGCCCCTTTCATTACATTTACTGCATTCACATAATATTCTGAAGCCAAACGAGCCATCGTTTTATCTTTGGCAAACGTAAACATACCTACTCCCGGATATAAAATTACCACTGGATTTGGGTCACGCATTGCCGGGGAATTTGACTTTTTACAAGCATTGTAATAGTCTTTATACATTGCTCTGTACCCTTCAAAAGCAGGTGTTAATTTTGCTTTAATAGCATTTACATCAGACAAATCTTCATTCGGATCTAATTCTAAAACCAAAGGACTGATTTTAGTACGCAAAAAGTGATCCGGACAAGAGGTTCCCAGAGGTGCTAATTTTGATAAGTCATTAGAATTGATAAATTCCAAAACTCTTGCATCATCAGTATAATGTCCAATCATTTGACGCTCCGAAGAACAAAACCCCCTTAAAATCGGAGCAACTTTTGCTGCTTTTAATTTGCGGTCAGCTTCCGGAAGGCTTTCTATTTTTTTACCTCCAAAAACAGGGCGTTTTTTTCCGTAATTACTTTCTAAATAGTCAGCACACTTTTCAATTACTTCAAGTGTATTGATATAACTTTCATAAGCAGTATCTCCCCAGGTAAATAATCCATGAGACCCTAACATGATTCCGCGTAATTTTTTACCTTTTTTGGCCGCTTCTTCCAAACAGCTTCTTAATTGAAGCCCTAAGTCAAATCCGGGACGCTGCCATCCTACCCAGCCAATTTCTCCGTTGAATAATTCTTCTGTGATTTTTGCTCCGTCTTTTGCAGCAGCGATTGCAATTGCAGCATCCGGATGCAGGTGATCTATATGTTTAAATGGTAAAAAACCGTGTAATGGTGTATCAATAGAAGGTGCTTTTGAAGCTAAATCAAATATACAATGGTTGAACAATTCTACCATTTCATCTTCAAATTCAATACCTCTGTATACATTTTCAAGATTACGTAATCTGTCTAAATAAAGGGCTGCACAACCTGATTTTGTCAATGTTCCGATGTCTCCACCAGAACCTTTAATCCACATTACTTCAGAGCTTGCGCCTGTCAATGGGTCTTTATCTGTAATTTTTACCGAAGTATTTCCTCCTCCATAATTGGTAAGTCTTAAATCGGCTCCCAATAAATTAGAGCGATAAATAAAAAGAGCAACTTCATCTCCTGCTAGTGCTGCAGCTTTAGCATCATCCCAAAGATAGCTTACATGCTGAAAGGTCATATTTTTTGTGTTTATATTTGACATTTATGATATTTTATGTTTTGATTATTATTTATAAAGAGTTGCCAATTCCGACTAAAACAATGGATAACATTATCAGTACGATTCCCCATAAAAATGTATTAAAGGTTTTTTTAGAAACACCTTTCCATTCTTTTAGGTAAAAACCCCAAAAGTTTGCGGTAAGAATAATGGTTGACATGTGCAGGATCCAGGAGCTGGCTCCGTTCCCTAATTTACTTTCCCCCATTCCATAAAAGAAAAACTGTAAGAACCACATTGTTCCTGCAATTGCCGAAAAAAGTATATTTTTTGAAATCGGGGTGCTTTTATCGGTATAATTTCCAAAAGTTTTGTTTTTGAAGTTAAGATACATACACCATATAAAATTGGTTGTCAGTCCTCCCCAAAGTATAACAATATAGGTTACATTATTTTGATACAGGAACTCGCCCTGGCCCGGATTCAATGCTTTCCACGCCTCATTGGCAACACCTGCCATTGGTTTTCCTGCTTCAATTCCGAAGTTAAAAAATGAACTTAGAATACCTGATATTATGGCAATAATTAACCCTTTTACCAGGCTAAAATCTTTGTCTTTGTCTTCGTGGCCCGTTGCAAAATCTTTTTCTTTCAGCATTCCTGCTTTTCCCGAAATCGCAATACCAGTCAAACATACCAACACACCAAGCAGAACAAGGCGTCCACCCGTATTTGTAAGCATATCAGTAAAGGATACCTTACCTTCTGTATGATAAAAATTATAATAAATTGGAGGAACCAAAGCTCCAAAAGCAGAACAAAAACCCAATACGATTGAATTCCCTAATGACATACCCAAATAGCGAACACCAAGACCATAAGTAAGTCCTCCTATTCCCCAAATCAATCCCATAGTGTAAACCAATGCTTTTATATCCGAAGATGCGGCTGCGATAATTTCAGTAAAATTCGGAATCGTTAAATAAGCAGCAATTGGCGGCACTATCAACCAGGAGAAAAAGCCTCCAACAATCCAATAACTTTCCCATGCCCATCCTTTTACTTTTTTAAAAGGCATATAAAAACTCCCTGACGAAAATCCTCCAATGGAGTGAAAAATAATTCCGAGTAATGATTCCATTAATAATTAATTTTTTGGTTAAGTTGATAGTTAATCTGGTGGTGTAAAATAAGAGAATGTAAAAAAGAAAACTATCCTGTACTATCCTTTACCCCCAATTTTATTTATTTTAAATCATAAATTATTGCGAGAAGATTCAATTTATTGTGATTTTTTAAATTTAAAATTTATATTTTAGCAAACGTTTGCGTAATTAATATCTTTTAGTCTTTTTTAAAGAAAAATATTACATATAATGTAATTTATAATTAATCTCTACCAAAAGAGATACTTAGAATAAATAGACATGATTAAACTAATTAAAATAGATGAAGATTCAAGAGTTCCTAAGTACAAGCAAATTGTAGATTCAATTCTGCAGAATATTGCGAATGGCAACTTGAAAATAAATCAAAAAATCCCGTCGATAAATAGTTTTAGCGAAGAATTCTATATGTCCAGGGATACTGTTGAAAAAGCATATAATATATTAAAGGAGCGCAAAATTATTTCTTCAATCAGGGGAAAAGGATACTATATCACCAGAACAAAATTAGAATCCAAAGTCAATATTCTATTTTTATTCAATAAACTGAGTGCGTATAAAATGAAAACATACAGCTCTTTTATTAATACTTTAGGAGCAAATGCCCATGTAGATTTACATATTTACCATTGTGATGAAACATTATTTTTAAATCTTCTCGATAAATTTGAAGGAGCTTACGATTATTATGTCATCACAACCCATTTTAAAACAGAAGAATTAAAACATTTGAGTTTTACAGATGAAGTAGCAAAAGCTATCCAGAGAATCCCTCAGGAAAAGTTAGTTATCATGGATAACATAAAAATTGGGCTGAGTAGTGAGATTATCAAAATTTATCAGGATTTTGAAAATGATATTTACAATGCCTTAAAAGAAGGACTTTCTAAAATAAATAAATACAAAAGACTGATTTTAGTATATCCTGAAAAAGCGGTTTATCCCTATCCAAGAAGGATTTTGCATGGTTTCAGGAAATTTTGTGTTGAACATGAGATTAATTTTGAAATCCTGAATGAAGTATATGACGATATGATCCTGAAAAAAGGAGATTTATTTATTACGATTGAAGAATCTGACCTGGTTAATTTAGTAAAACAAATTAGGGACGAAGAATATATTTTAGGGCAGGACATCGGAGTTATCTCCTATAATGATACTCCATTAAAAGAATTACTCGGAATCACTGTTATGTCTACCGATTTTAATGAAATGGGAGAAATTGCTGCCAGAATGATTTTAAACAAGGAAAAAGGAGAAGTAAAAGTTCCTTTTAATTTTATTGACAGGAATTCGATTTAAAAAGGAAGGTGCAGCGATTCAGAGCAACAAAGGTTCAAAGTTTTTTTAGAAAATAAAATCTTTTAAATGTCTATGAAACTTTTAAATCTAATAATCAGAGTTCAATTCTATTTTTTTTGAATTGCCTCCTGCTTTAGCCGGAGGTCATAATTTAATACAACAAAAAGGGCTTTAGCCAAATAAAACTGTTGTGTTTTTTCGGCTAAAGCTAATTTATCCTTCAATGCAGTTTACCTCCAGCTAAAGCAGGAGGCAATTCAAAACTTACTTACTTTTTTAATGCTTTTTTATTTCTTCAAAGGAACTAAAACAATATTAGGCTTAGGAGCCGGTTTCATGTCTTTTCCCATATAAAAACTCGTGTGCGGAGGCTGATTGTAACCTACATTTTGCCACGCAATACTTAATCTGTATTGTGAATCATGCATTAAAGTATATTGTCTGATTTCAGTTGGAATTGTAGTGGAATAAATCCTTAATTCCTTATTGTCTTCCGATCTCAGAATTAATTCTTCTCTCCAGTCTCCTAAAATATCTGCAGAAAGCGCCGGAGTTGATTTTGTACCATTATTGGCTACAGCACCAACAGCAGTAAACAATCTGCCTTTATCATATTTATCAATATAATTCGAATTCAGAATTTCTCTTGAAGAATCCCCATCCCAATAAATCAAGAAATTGGTTGATTTTGGTGCATTGCCAATTTTATTTCCTTTGATATCATATAAATAAGGAGATCCTGACCACCAGCATTGAGCTCCTTTTCTTGTTGGATCAATATTGTCCGCTACACCGCGGCCAACATCTTCGTTTGGAGAATCTGTAAATAACACTTTTCCATCAGCAGCGGAAAATAACGTTACTCCGGGGCCTGTTGTTCCATTTTCAATTTCATGTATTCCAAAGGCTTCTAATCCCGGAATATCCGGATCTAAATCAGTAACATGCAAGGCATCACCATGTCTGAAGCCTGTCGTATACAATCCTTTTCCATTATCATCGACGCACATTGACCCATAAATGATTTCATCTTTTCCGTCGTTGTCAACATCAGCTACAGAAAGTCCGTGGTTCCCCATTCCGGAATACGGATTCTCGGCATCTTTACTGTCAAAAACCCATCTTGATATCAGTTTGTCATTTTTAAAATCGAAAGCTGCCAAAACAGTTCTTCCATAATATCCACGACACATTACCACACTTGGATGAATTCCGTCCAAATACGCTATACAAGCCGTAAAACGATCAATTCTGTTTCCTTTAGTATCATTTCCTCCGCTTCCTCCTCTTCCGCCCCAGCCTCCAAGATCGCCGCGTTCCGGAATATACTCTGTTGTGGTAATCAATTTTCCTGTTCTTCCGTCAAATACCGAAAGATATTCAGGGCCTTTTAAAATTTTACCAAAAACCGGAGAATTTGGATCTCTGTCTACCCAGTCCTTAGCCGCATCCCCAACAACATTATTCTGACTATCGGTTGTTCCGTCAGCGGTTTTACATACAAATTCGGCAATTCCGTCACCATCCAAATCATACACCATAAATTGAGTATAATGTGCGCCTTCGCGGATATTCTTTCCTAAATTAATTTGCCACAAAAATTTTCCGTCTAACGTATAAGCCTGAAAAACAGGTGGATCTGTAAGGCCTTTAAAAGAATTATCAGCCCCTTTTCCGGTCATATGCACAATCAAATCATATTTTCCATCGCCATCCAGATCACCAACAGAAAGATCATTCGGAATATATCCTTCGACCGGTTTAATAGTTATTGCCAAATAATCTTTATCTGCACTGGCAGCAGGAATGGTAAAACTTCCTTTTGCATCTGATTCTTTTCCTTTCAGTACTGTTTTTACAAACCACGTATTTTCTTCATTGGGATTTGCTTTCGAATCCAGAAAATTAGTTGCTCCGCTTATTGGTTTATCATTTAATTTGACTGCTTTTTGAGCACCGCTTTTTCGATATAAATTAAAAGCCAAATCATCAGAATCAGTTCCTAAAACACGCCATCCGATAAAAAACTGACCTTTATCTTTTACTGCAATAACGCCACGGTCTAGGTTTTCCATTTGCCTTTGTGCACATACGATCGAACTCACAAAAAGCATTAGCAGAAAAACAATTTTATTATTGTTCATATAGTTTTATTTGAATTATGAATAATAGGTTCACGCAGATTTAGACTGATTTAGCAGATCAGGGTTTATTTTTAAAAATTATTAATCCCTAAAAGAAACTATTTTTCATTTGACTAAAGCAGATTATTTAACACAATCTTATGACAAGCTGGGCTTAAAACTAAAGCTTAACATCTCAGAAACTTAGCAACTTAGAATCTCTAAAAATTAAAACATCTTTTTAAATCCTTCACTCTGCACTTTCCAGGTTCCGTCTTTCGGGAAGCCCGGATTTTGTTCTGTTGTTCCGTCCCAGCCAGCACACATCATGGCAACAGCCGTTAGTAATCCTCCATTTCCGGGAAGGTATAAGGTTAGTCTTTCTGCCTGATAATTGTGTCCGTTTTTTAAATATGTATTTGTTTTTACATTCATAAACAACGCATCAATTGCTTTTTCCGGCATTTGTAAACGGGCAGCCGACATAGCCGTCATCGGGAAATCCCATCCCCATGTTTTATCCCATGACCAGGTATCCCAAACCAGATTAAAAGTATTTTTCATGATTTTTTTATCTAAAAGAGACGTTTCAGGAAGCATTCCGAAAGTTCCCAATACTGATGGATGATCTGTTTTAAATTCCGGGTTCGTGTATGAGTCTGTTGCACTTTCCGTAGCTAAATAAACCTGATCAGCAACTGGCAGCGGAGATAATTTAGCCAGAACCGTTTGCCATTTTTCCGGTACTTTCTGATTTAATTTTTTCTTCCATGAAATAGCGGTTTTCAAAGCCCAATTCCAATATGCCAATTCATACGTTGGATTAAACGTTTCCATTGCCTTAAAACGTTCCTGAGCAGGAATTACTCCCGGACCCAGAACATAACGATCATTTTTTGCATCATAATTAGCAAATGAAGCCATGAAATTAGCTGTTTCAAAAACGCGCTCACTGTATAAATTTAAAGTAGCCGGTGTTGGTTTTGCACGATACATCAACTCGGCATAAGTAATAAAGTGCGGTTGCTGCCAAATCAGGAATGACCCCACAGAAGATGGGCTTTCATTTCCGCCCGGATCAGTCATTTTTTGCCATCTTGCACCTTCAAAACCTTGTCTTTTCGCAATCCCTTTCGCTTTCTCAAAAACTTTCTGATACCACGGAAGACTTTTTTCCAGTAATTCAGGTCTGTCCCAAAGTGCAAAATGAACGCCATGCCACCAATGCATTTCCAAATGCGGTTTGCCGTACCAGCTATTATATGTTAAACCTGTTTCCTGCGGAGGAACTGTTCCTGTACATTGTACTTTAGTCAGATATTGCGAAAGAATAACTCTTCTTTCTAATTCTTTTGCACGAGGATCTGTGCTTCCCGAAAAATCAACTGCTGCACCGCTTTTCCAGAATTGTTCCCAGCCTTTTGCGCTGCTGCTTTCTATATCTGCAAAAGAAGAGTTTGATGTCGGTTTGTTTTCTTTCAAAGCAAAAAGACAGCTTAATTCTAATGTATTAGTATCCGATGATTCAATTACAAAATAATGGTCAGCCACTTTTTTGGTTTTTGCATTTCCTTTCCACTTTAAATTGACATTATACGAAATACTATCCATCTCATGGGTTACAACAGCTTCGGTTTTTGACTTTTCTGTCAAAGTACTTTTATAATCCTGTTTGCCCTCCCATTTGGTTCCCATATCTGCCCAATCTCCTGTTGGAAACGGAATCCTTAAACTTATTTTTAGTCGCTTTTGCAGCAATAAATCTGATTTTACTTTTACTCCAATCGCATCTGTTTTTTGATGAGAAGCCGTAAAAACGGTTACCGGAGTTCCTTCAACTTCAAAATAACTTTCTATTTCTCCGGTCCATAAATTCAATTTTTGCGAAATAGATTTAATATCCTGAGGTTTTACCGGACTTCCGTCTTTTTTCGTAATCTCAAAACCTAAATTCCCCAACTGTAATAAATGCGGATTTTGCCTGAACCAGTTTACCGCTTCCACTCTTCTTTTAGGTTCTTTTATCTGAACCGTATAGGAAATATTTCTGCCATATTGCTCGTAGTCTTTTAACGTTTCAGAAAATTTATAATTCTCTGTGTTTTCATAGCTGTCCCAACCCCATTCTGACTGTGTTCCCAACGGAATTCCGTTTTCATAAAACTTTGGAAAAGTTTGTAAGCCCGTAGCATCAACAGTAAAAGCAAAAGAGCCATTTCCAACTGTCAGGGAAGCTAAAGTATCTATTGATATAATTTGAACATTATGTCTCGTTACCAACGCTTTTCTATCTATTTTTTGCTGTGAAAATAGAGAAAGTGATAACATCAAAAAGGACACTGTTAGTATTTTTTTCATATTGCAGTTAAAATTATTTTATTGAAGATTGAGATTGCTATTGCTTTTTTATCTAATTAAGGTTACACTCATTAAACCAATAACAACATCATTTGCAACTGTTTTTAGTGTCATATTTTTTAGTGTTTTATTTTTATTTAATGGCAGATCTAAAATCGTAGCCGCTCCGCCATCAATACCATAATTTGAAAATCCCTTTATGGTTGTAAAATCTTTAAAGTCTCTTGAAATTTCACCCGATTTCAAATATACTCTTGGAGGTTTGGGTGCATCAGTCGTAAAAGCAAATCCGTCTGTAAAATAATCCTGTTCAATCGGCCACCAGTTTTCAGGGTTTTTCAATTGCAAAATTTCTGACGTTCCATCAGTATAATTAACACTGATTTCACCATTTACGATTCGGCTTTGCATAGGGTTTGTTGTTCCTGCTACCATAAAATAAACATGTGATGCTTTTCCGTTTAACGGAATATTTATACTTTCCGGAAAATTATCCCACATTGAAGTAAAGATTATATTTTTCTGATTTTCATCTGAAGGGATTTTAAAAGAAAAACCATATGGAGTTGAAATCTCCCCATTCAATTTAGCTTTTTCGCGTATGCCTGAACCATCAATTTTTACGGATACATTCGGGTAACACCAATTTCCGATTCCGTTAGTCGGAAGCTGTAAAGTCACCGTTTGCGGTCTTGGAGACAGATATTCATAATTGAAAATATCGGTTACTTTCGAATTAAAAAAAGCAGATAATGAAATAGTTTCTACACTCTTTGTATTGTTTAAAGGAATATCCCAGTTCGTAAACCGTACTTCTTTTATAGTGTTCAAATTTGAATTAATAGAAAAACTATTGGTTCCCGGAACTAATTTCTGAAACGGAATTACAAGAGTTTCTTTTTGATTTGCCTCTAAAATAATCTTTTGCTGATTGTCTTTTTCTGAAATATTAAAAACTAAATTCCCTTCAATTTTATTTTCTGAGTTATTCTTCAGGGCAATTTCTACATTATTATTTTTTGATTGAATTACTTCTGATTCAATTTTAGGCTTTAAATTAACTTCAACAGGATTCCACCACAATAAATCACCTTCCTTCAATTGAACAAAAAAAGTTTTTGACTTATTACCGTATACAATTGCCTGATACGATTTGTTTGTTTTTGAAATTTCACTCAGAATGGATTGCGGATCATAAATCGACATTATTTCTGCTTTAGAAGTCGTTAAACTAAGAGTTTCACCAGCTGTAGAAGGCAAAATTGATTGAATTTTCTCCAAAACATCACCCTTCCAGTTAATTTTCACATCAAAAACAGTATCATAAGGTACTTCAATTGCAATTTTTGGAGTCCCGATACTTTCCGGAATATTTTTCCATGCAACAGCTTTTCCGTTGACAGTTATATCATGAATTCCTTCAAAAGGCACATTTACAATCAGTTTTAAATTCATTATTGTTGCAAAATGATTCTTTATCTGATAGCTGTCCTGTTTGTTTTCTCTTTTAAAAACAATTGAAACATCAGGAATTTCTAAAGCTGCATTATTCCATTTTGCAGGAAAACCAGGCTTAATAGTTAAAACTCCCGCCAAAGCATCAGGCTGAATTCCAAAAAGGCCTTCCACCAATGTTCGTGACGCCATACCAATCGGATCTGCAAAATCACGATACAACTCGCCTCTTATGGCATCCTGATACAAAAGCTGTTCAAAACCACCCGGCGAAGCACCCAAATACATACTTTCGATTAAAGCACTTTCCCACATGGTATAGGCTTTATCCGCTTGTCCGCCTTGCCAGAAAGCCAACGAGGTATGAAGTTGTTCTGCCAAAGCTACATTGTTAATTGACCAGGTATAAGGCTGCCAATTGGTTGTGCTTATCGTATAAAGATTGTTTTTGTCAAGTCCTTCTGCTGAAATTGGGATATGCGGAATTTGATTATCAACATAACTTAACATCTGATAGCTCTCAAAAGGATTGGACAACTCCGAATCTATTGTATGATAAATGCTCCAGATCCCAGGAACATCGTGCAATAATCTGTTTCCCAAAGCATCTTTATATTCTGCAAAAATTCCTTTTTTCGGAATCCAAAGCTGGTCTTTTGATGCTTTTAAAATTTTATCTGCCTCTTTAGAAAACGGATTTTCGTCTTTATTAATTTTTTTAGCAACCCCGGCAACCGTTTTATTGGCATAATAATTATATGCCGAAGAATGTATCACGCCTCCTCCACTATATTGCAAGCCATCACTTGCCCATATCGAAGCATATGCATCATAAAGTCCGTCATTATCGGGATCAAAATTTCTCTTTTCCCAATTTAAATGTCTTTGGATAGTGGGCCACATTTCCTTTATAAAACTAGTATCTCCCGTCCATTTAAAATGTCGTAACATCTGATCTATAAAAACCAGATTCATATCATAATGATGTGCAACGGTATTCTTGTTTGGACTTCGACTAATGTAACCGCTGCTAAACATCGAAGTCCCCATTTCTTCTTTCTGACGTGCTAAATTTCGAACAGAATCAAATACAACCGGACCGGTTAATGGTGCTGTGACCTGAGAATTACTGTAACTCGTAAAATGTGTTTTTGCCCGATCATGCCAGCCTAACGGATCAGCTGTATACGCCCCGCGCCAGGCATTCAGGTACATTCTCCACGCTATGGCACCATGCAGGTATGCAGGACTTTCCCAGATTCCGTCGGCTGCGATAGAAAGTGCAGCACCCAAAGTATTAATGTAAGGATTCGGAGTTGTAACCTTAACTCTATTAGCTAACAGCTGTGTTTCCTGAACTGATTTTTTATATAATTGTGATAATCCTTTTTGTGAAACATCTGATTTTAAATCTTCAGTTGCAAACAGCCAATACACTTCTGTTTTTGAAAATGAAGTGTTTTTTCCTGTAATCAGCTGTAAGGATTCCGGATTAGAATTATACAATTCTAAAGGTTTTTTCTGTTCATTCGCATTAGCTAACTTCACTTGAGATTCGGGAAAATAACCTAAAAAGCTTTTGTTGTTCCCGGTTTTCTGTTTGTTGCTTTCAGAACCATATTCCAACAAGAAAGACTGCTTTTTTAAAGTGTACTTATTATTGATACAATATTGAGGCTGTAAATAAAATACCGATTCCGGATCGGCACCAATATCGCCATCACGACTGAACTTTTTACCGGTTGCGCCACCATAAGCCCAAATTAAATTTATTTTTTTAGAAATATTTTTACCGGAAACCTTTACTATAAAACCTTCTTTTTCTTTTAAAGCCACAACATCAACAAACAGCTTTCCCTGTCCTAAAATCGCGTCCTGAATTTCATATTGCATTGTTCCCAACACATATTTTGTATTGATTTTTGAGGCTTCAGTAATCCATTTGCTGTCTTTTCCGTTCACTAAACCCAGCTTAAAATTGCCTCCCATTCCAGGCATATACATTGCAAACTCAGGCAAATCACCCGTTTCAACCCTAAATCCTGTATTTGAACCATATAATGCTCTGTTAAATTTTCGGGTACCGTTTTTTAAAACAAAACTATTCCCGTCAGGCACATAATGTATTTTGCGCATAACCTGTTTTTCCTGTCCAAAAATTAAGACTGGACATAGCAGCAATAAACAAATAAAAGTTTGAATAAAAGGTATTCTGGTTTTCATAAAATTCATCGAAAATTCACATTACAAACATTCATTAAACAAGCGGCATACCGATTAAATCCGTAACTTATTCAATAATTTAATTGCAATTTCTTTGTTTTTTTACGGTATAGCATCCTGTACCTACCTGATTTTTTACAATACGACAATTTACATTTTTTCAATATTTTAACATCATAGTACAGGATAGTATATAAAAATGTAACAGTTAGTTTTGATACTATAATAATTTAAAATAGAAGCAAACCTTGATAAAAATTAGCACTTTCCTCTGGATTATTTTTTGTACTGTGATGCCGGTAAATTTATTTGCCATGAATTCTAACACTAATTTGAGGTATCACTTTGATTCTTCAGCTAAAATAAACGATCAGGATACAATTAAAACTCAATTGTTTTATTTTGGAAATACTGTGAAAAACAAAAAGGGGACACTAATAAATACTCCAATAACTTATAATGCTGCGACAGGATATGGTTTTGATTCTAATTCAGTTTCAAATGTAAAGATCAATGCCGGTACATTTTCTGTCAGTAAACCCACTTATTTTTCAGAAACAGTTCATGAAGGAAATTATCAGGTGGAAGTGACAATGGGAAGTACTGAAAAACCATCGAATATTACAATAAAAGCCGAATCAAGAAGATTGATGCTGAATCAGTTTTCTATCAAAAAAGGGAAATCGGTTACAAAAGTTTTCAACGTTAATGTCAGAACTCCAAAAATTAATGACAATCTGAATATTTCACTTAAAGACCGCGAAAAAGAAATTTTTAATTGGGATGACAAATTAACCCTTGAATTTTTAGGAGATGTAACTATTCAAAGCATTAAAATAACTCGTAAAGATAATCTAACGGTTGTTTATTTAGCGGGCGATTCAACTGTAACTGATCAGGATGTGGAGCCTTGGGCTTCCTGGGGACAATTTATTACGAATTATTTTGATGATACGGTTGTTGTAGCCAATTATGCTTATTCCGGCTCATCATTAGGATCGTTTAAAGGATCAAATCGTTTAAAAAAGATCCTTTCAGAAATAAAAAAAGGCGATTATTTATTTGTGGAATTTGGCCATAATGACGAAAAAATAAAAGGTGAAGGAAATGGCGCGTGGGGTTCTTACTCTACCTTGTTATCTGAGTTTGTACAATCTGCCAGAGATAAAGGAGCAATTCCGGTTTTAGTAACGCCTACTCAACGCCGAGCTTTCAATGAAAATGGCACTTTAAAAGAAACGCACGGCGAATTTCCCGCGGCGATGAGAGAAGTTGCCAAAAAAAACTATATTGCCCTTATTGACATCACAAAAATAACAACCGAATTATACGAAGCCTGGGGCGATGCTGCTTCCAGAAAAGGTTTTGTACAATATCCTGCCAATACTTTCCCGGGACAGGAAAAAGCCTTGGAAGATAACACTCATTTTAATAGTTTTGGGGCAAACGAAATTGCGCTTTGTGTAGTAAAAGGAATCCGTGAATCGGATATTCCGTTAAAAAAACAAATCAGGAAAGAAATCCCAAATTATAATCCAAAGAAACCAAATTATATTTCGAACTGGACACTTCCTATGAGTGATCGTTTCGAAACTACTAAACCGGATGGCAACTAACCATTACAGAAATAACCTTTTATGTTACTAAAAAACACAATTAAAACCTTTGTTATTACTGCCGTTACATTATTTTCTTATCAAAATAGTTCAGCACAACAAACTGATAAAGTCTATCTTTCCGGAAAAGATTTTGAACATCCTGTACAATGGGATTTTTACTGTACCGGAGGAAACAATAGCCAAAAATGGTCTAAAATAAACGTTCCATCACAATGGGAATTAGAAGGTTTTGGCGAATATACCTATGGAAGATGGTACAAAGAACTAAATCAAAAAGAGCCTAGCAAAGAAGAAGGTTTGTACAAATATGAATTTGACGTTCCTGCTGACTATAAAGATAAAGAGGTGCTGATTACTTTTGGCGGAGCAATGACGGATACTGAGGTAAAAGTCAACGGAAAATTAGCTGGAGCCATACATCAGGGAGGTTTTTATGAATTCAAATATGACATTTCATCTTTATTGAAATTCGGATCTAAAAATATTTTGGAAGTCCATGTTTGGAAACATTCTGCAAATAAATCAGTAAATGCGGCAGAACGAAGAGCTGACTGGTGGCTGTTTGGCGGAATTTATCGTCCGGTTTGGCTGGAAGTTTCTCCTAAAACTTATATTCAGCATATTGCAGTGAATCCTAAAATGGATGGTTCACTTACAGTTGATCTGAATCTTAAAAATATTTCAAAAAATACTACTTTAGAAGCTACACTTAAAGGCTTAAACGGAGAAAATTTTCAAACTTTTACTTTTCCTGTAAAAGCAAAAAGCACTACAGCATCAATTTCGGCACAATGGAAAAATATCAAACCGTGGAATCCCGAAACGCCCAATTTATATGACCTGGAATTAGTTTTAAAACAAAACGGAAACATCATTCATAAATATGATAAACGAATTGGTTTCAGAACTTTAGAATTTAAAAAACAAGACGGGATTTATGTAAACGGTACCAAAATTATCATGAAAGGTATCAATCGTCATTCTTTTTGGCCGGAAGGCGGTCGAAGTACCAGCAAGAGAATCAGTGAATTGGATGTAAAATTATTGAAAGACATGAATATGAATGCTGTTCGCGGACATTATCCTCCGGATGAACATTTCCTGGAAGTTTGTGATTCATTAGGACTTTTTGTTCTGAATGAATTGGCGGGTTGGCAAAATTCTTACGATACCGAAACGGGAACTAAATTGGTCACCGAAATGGTTACACGGGATGTCAATCATCCTTCTGTAATTATTTGGGATAATGGCAACGAGGGAGGCTGGAATTATGATGTCGATAAAGTTTTTGCCGATAATGATCCCCAAAAAAGAATCGTAATTCACCCGTGGGCTGATTTTAATGGTTGGGATACACACCACTACCCTACTTATTTAACCGGAATGCATCGTTTTAATGCCGGTGAAAATGTATTTTTCCCAACCGAATTTATGCACGGAACCTATGATAACGGACACGGAGCAGCTTTGGAAGATTTTTGGACACGATATAAACAAAGCCCTCTTTTTGCAGGAGGTTTTATGTGGGCATTGTTAGACGAAGCCGTAAAACGTTCAGATTGGACGGGAGATGTAAAATTTGATTCGAAAGGTTCATTGGCTGCTGATGGAATTTTAGGACCACATCGCGAAAGAGAAGGAAGTTATTATACGGTAAAAGAAGTTTGGGCACCAATTCAGTTTCAGCCAAAACAGGTTACAGAAACTTTTGAAGGTTCCTTTTTAATTACCAACGATTATCTTTTCAGTAATCTGAATTCCTGTAAAATGGAATTTAAAGTTCTGAAACCAGATAACGATGTACTTTATACAAACGGCACTTCAAAACAAATTGCTTCAGGTAAAATTGAGATCCCAAGCATTGATCCCGGTGAAACACGCAAAATACAATTTGCTGTTCCAAACAATTTTGCAGAAGGGGATATTTTGTTAATATCTGCTTATGATCAGTTTAACAAAGAAATTTATACCTGGACATGGCCAATTCATAAAGCTAAATATTATGCTGCTAAGTTTTTAGCGATTCAAAATACAAAAGCAAAAGCTACAGGAACTAAAACAGGCAACGAAATCACTTTAAAAGGAAGCAGCATCACAGTAATTTTAGATGCAACGACAGGTGAAATTTCCTCTATTAAAAACGGAACTACAACAATTCCGTTAACAAATGGTCCTCGTCCAATTGGAATGAAAGCTAAATTAAAAGATATTCAGGTTGCACAGGAAGTCGGTAAAGCGGTTTGTAACGTAACGTATTCAGGCGGTTTGTCATCCATAAAATGGATTATGGAACCGGACGGAAGGTTTAAAATGGAATTAATTGCCTTGAAGAATGCTTCCGGGGGTGATGGTTTTGACGGTGCCTTTTTTGAAGATAAAATCAGCGCTTTCGGAATTACTTTCAGCTTTCCTGAAAAAGAAGTTACCGGAATTAAATGGTTTGGAAGAGGTCCTTACCATGTTTGGAAAAACAGAATCAAAGGAACTACTTACGGTATTTGGGAAAAGGATTATAACAACACCATCACCGGCGAAAGTTTCGAGAATCTTATCTATCCGGAATTCAAAGGATATCATGCTAATTTATTGGGTGCTAATTTAAAAGCCGGAGCATCATCTTTTAAAGTTTTCAGCGAATCTGATAATTTATTCTTAAGATTATTCACACCTGATTTGCCTAAAAATGGCTTTCCAGGAAGTAATCCACAGCCTGCATTTTCTGAAGGTGATATTTCATTTATGTATGAAATTCCGGCAATGAGAGATTTTAAACCTTTAGAGCAGCAGGGTCCGCAAAGTCAGCCAACCAATATTCGTATCAAAAGCGGTGATGATGGAATTCAAATGAATTTATGGTTTGATTTTAGAAATTAAAAATTTGTTTCAGGTTTTGCTTGTTTCAAGTTTCAGGTTTCAGGTTTTGCTCTTGTCTATCATTTATGTTTATAGTTTTGTCATTCTGAGAGACGAAGACACGAGTGATAACGAACTGGCGAGGCAATCTCCGCTGGCAATTTATCCATAACAATTGTCAATCTTTGTAGAGCTGCTTATGGAGATTCTTCGTTCCTCAGAATGACAAACTGGACGGAATTACAAAATTCACAATTCACAATATACAAATTCACAATTCGTATGAAATCGATTAAAATAATTACAATACTGTTTTTAGGTTTATTACTTTCAAACTTTACGATAAACCAAAACAATAAACCTACTGTTTATACCGTAGGTGATTCGACTGTAAAAAACGGCAAAGGTGATGGTTCCGGCGGACTTTGGGGCTGGGGAGATTATATTGGCCAGTTTTTGGATACTACAAAAGTTAACATTGAAAACCATGCTTTGGGCGGAACCAGCAGCAGGACTTTTCAGGATAAAGGTTTATGGACGGCTGTTTTAAATAAACTCAAAAAAGGAGATTATGTACTGATTCAGTTTGGTCACAATGATGACGGACCATTAAACGACAGCCTTCGTGCCAGAGGAACAATTAAAGGCATCGGAAAAGAAACACAGGAAATTGATAATATCCTGACCAAAAAACATGAAACGGTTCATACTTATGGATGGTACATTCAGAAAGTAGTTCAGGAAGCCAAATTAAAAGGAGCTATTCCTATAATTTGTTCCCCTATTCCGAGAAATGACTGGAAGGAAGGAAAAGTTCCCCGCAATGACAAATCATACGGTTTATGGGCCAAACAAATAGCTGAAAAGGAAAAGGTAACTTTTATCGATTTGAACGATAATATGGCTGTGGAAATGGAAAAGTTAGGTGAGCAAAAAGTAACCGAAACCTATTTCTATAAGCGCGACCATACTCATACCTCCGCAAAAGGCGCTGTACTTTCGGCTTCGGTAATTATTAATGAATTAAAAAAAAGTAAGAATTCTTTAAAAAAATATATTTTAGAAAACCCAAAAATTGTACTTCCTGCCAGGAAAAGAGTATTTTTAATTGGCGATTCTACGATGGCAAATAACAGCAATAATCCGGATGCTGTTGGCTGGGGAGTTGCATTTCCGCAATTTTGCGATACAACCAGAATTGAAGTTATCAATAAAGCAAGAGGCGGAAGAAGCACCAGAACTTTTACCAAAGAAGAATTATGGGATGCAGTAAAAAACGAATTAAAACCGGGTGATTTTGTAATGATTCAGTTTGGACATAATGATGCCGGAGCCATTGATAAAGAAAAATTCAGAGGTTCACTTAAAGGAAACGGCGATGAAACACAACAAGTCGTCCGGGACAGTTTAACAGAAACAGTACATACTTTTGGGTGGTACATGCAAAAGTTTATTAAAGAAAGTAAAGAAAAAGGCGCGATTCCAATTGTTTTAAGTCAGACGCCAAGAAATGAATGGCCGAATGATAAAGTCGAACGAAGAGCAGATTCTTACGGAAAATGGTCTAAAGAAGCTGCAGATAAAGAAAATGCTTTTTATATCGATTTAAATGAAATCGTTGCACAGAAATATGAAGCTTTAGGAAAAGAAAAAGTTAAAATGTTTTTCCCAAAGGATCATACACATACCGGCTTGGAAGGCGCCACCCTAAATGCCCTCACCGTTGCCGAAAGCATAAAAAAATTAAAAGACTGCAGTTTGAAAGATTATATTGAAATTCCAAAATAAAGCCATAAAAAAACCTCGTTTAAGAAATTTTAAACGAGGTCTTTTTTTAAGTAAGAATATTATTTTTTTGATTCTTCGATAGAAACTTTTCTAAACTCTTTTAATAGTTTTTCAATTTCTAAAGTTGATTTACGTGCTCTTGCTCCCGCTGCTTTAACTCCTTTTTCAGTTAGAGATTCAGCTTCTGCTTTAAATGTTTCGATTTCGGCGTTGATTTTTGCTACTAGATCTTTCATGCTTATACTTGTTAAATTAAAGCGCAAAAATAAAAGTTTGCCTGAAAGATAATGCCAGTTTAATGTTAAAATTATCATTCTTTTTCCCATTAAGTTGATTATTAAATTTAACCAGCTGCTTTATATCTGGTAATCAATAAATTATAAAACAGCTCCATTAAAATATTTTCATTTTACTAATTACTAGTGCTTAAAACTTATTTATGTATAAATCAGAAGAATGTCCCGGTAGTTTGGTTGAAACCTTCAGAAGAATATAGATAACAAGTCCATTAATAAGCCGTATATATTTATTAATGAACTTGTTATTTTAACATATACAGGATACAACAGGATACACTCAAAAGCATATAATTATATTTTAGTAAGAAATTACAACTGTAAAAAAAACCAATTTACAGCTGAAATTATTGCTATACTATCTTTTTAATTGTAACCAATGTTATTAACCCCAATACTATTTAACTATGAAAAAAACTTCACCTCGGAGAAAATTATCAGTTTGTATCTTCACAATTTTATTTTCCAGTATTATAAACGCTTCTTTTGCCCAGACATTTAATTGGACAGGTAATGTAAGCACTGATTTTTATGATGTAAACAACTGGGACAATCCCAGTATTAACTTTGCAAGTTTAAATTCGTCCAATTTGATTATTGGAGCAGGAACTCCTAACAACCCCATTAATGTAGGACATTCAGGGAATGATGTCATTGCTAAAAGACCTTCAACCCTAACTACAAATGTTGGTGCTGACATCATTGTAACGGGCACATTTTTTCCTAATGGAGTTTCAAATTTAAATGGAACTATTACACTTAATGGCAATGCCAATTTTAATAACAGAAATTATGTTTATTTAGGTAAAGGAGCAGCTGGTACGCTAAATATAAATTCAGGGAGTGCAGCAAGCAAAAACACTTTTTATATAGGGAATGCTGCTAGTGGAAATGGTTTGGTAAATGTAAATGGAGGAATACTTTATTCGAGCAGTAATTTAGAAGTTGGTAATGGAACCGGAAATCCAACCGGAAATTTAAATATTACAGGTGGAACTGTAGATGTTGCAACTGCTGTTAATATTGGTACTAATGGACATATATTTATTAGCGGAATAGGCCAGCTTATCGTTACCGGAGATAAAACAACAGCTTTGCAAGCTTACATTACGAGTGGTAAAATTACGTGTACCAGCGGTAAAACTTTAGATGTTGTTTATAATGGTACCAGAACTTCTGTGAATATTCATCAGGATCCAAATAGTATGTTAAGAGAATATCCGGCTTATATTACACTGGATAATGGAACTTTAATAGCTAAAATTGATAAAAACACAAGCAACCTGATATCAATGAAAATCAATGGAATAGAAACTTTATATCAATCAACTTCCACCACTAGAACGGGAGGTTATTATGATTTTGTAACTTCTCAAGGATTTGAACAAATTAGGGGTGCTGCATTTTCAGTAAAAGAAGAAACGGCCGATTATATTGATATTTCATTATTTAGACCTTACATCCCCGGAACAAATGTAACCCGTTGCGATGTTGACATTCATTATGTGCTTAAAAAAGGAGATGGAGGACTATATACCTATTCCATTTTGAAACATAAAGCAGCATATCCTGATTTTGACTTAGGTTCGTGGAGACAGGTGCTCTGGATTGATAATACTGTTACGGACAAAATTTGCGTGACTGATTTGAAAACCTGGGAAATGCCTCAACCTGCTGATACCTGGTCAGCAACATCAATTCCGGAAATTATTAAAATAGAGTCAGGGCTACGTGCGGGTAAATATGATGGTAAATATGAGTTTAGTGAAAACCTGATTGATTTGAAAGCTTACGGTCATACAACCGATAAAAATTCGTTAGGGATTTGGGCTGTTACTGCAAATCATGAATATTTTAATAGCGGACCAACCCATCACGATTTGAATGCAGCGGCAGGAATTATTCATATTTGCATGAATGGAGTGCATTATAATTCAAAAGGTTTTCAGGTTCTTCAGGGCGAAGAATGGTCGAAAATTTATGGCCCCTATTTAATCTATGCCAATCAAAAATCAACTGCTGCTGCCAATTGGGATGACGCAAAGGCAAGGGCAGCCAAAGATGAAACGGAATGGCCTTTTTCCTGGCTTACGAACACACCTGAATATCCTCTTGCTGCCGGACGCGGAAATATCACAGGGAATTTTGTGATTAATGACCCTTATAAACCTGCCGTTACCGGAAAAAATGCCTGGATTGGAGTTACCAAATTAAGTAATGATTCTGCAGGGCAATGGCAATTTGAGGAAGAAAATTATCAATATTGGATAAAAACAGATGCTTCGGGAAATTTTGACATCAAAAATGTAAGACCCGGAACCTACACTTTGTTTGCTTATAGCGATGGCGTTACAGGAGAGTTTTCTATGGCAAATGTCACTTTAACTGCTGGCGGAACAAATAACTTAGGTACTGTAGAATGGTCTATTCCACGCCCGAATGGAAATTTAATATGGGAAATTGGTGTCCCAAATCGTACGGCAGCCGAATATAAGTTTGGTGATTTTGATTATTGTGAAGGATTTGTACAGAAAAAATTCGATGCAGTGTTTACTAATCCAATCGTTTATAATGTTGCCGAAAATAACTGGAATACCGCTTTGCCTTATGTACACTCTAAATATTATAATGCTGATGGCACAATTGCCGGAAACTGGATCTGGAAAATTAATTTTGACTTGCCCGCGGGAATGCCTGTCACAGGTAATGCAAAACTTACTATCGCTTATGCCAGCGCCGACCATGCGCAACAATGGATATACGTAAATACAGGAAGTGGAACCCCAATTAGCTATTATCCTGCAATAGCTGACGGTAATGCTTTTTTACGACAATCAAATCATGCTAAGTATACCACTTCGGTAGTTGATATTCCAATGAGCAAACTACATTCGGGAAGCAATTATATACAATTGGTAATGCCATCCAATTCAGGCAATGTAAGTCATTTGATGTATGATTATATCAGTTTTGAAGCGATAACCAATGCTAATAATTTGGCAATATCTTCAAACGTCATGAAAACGACTGAGGAAATTATAGCGTATCCTAATCCAACAACAGGAATTTTTGAAATCTCCTTCCTGCCTATTTCCATGCAAGAGACAACTATTGAACTGTATACGTTGCAAATGCAGTTAATTTCGAGAAAATCATATCCTGT
The DNA here is from genome assembly GCA_039931915.1 of Flavobacterium sp. Classification (GTDB taxonomy): domain Bacteria; phylum Bacteroidota; class Bacteroidia; order Flavobacteriales; family Flavobacteriaceae; genus Flavobacterium. Next base: position 91,442 of record JBDTRA010000001.1, read on the forward strand.
AAACAATAGAAAAGTTCAATTAAGTTTAGAAAATCAGGCTAAAGGAGTTTACTTCGTAAAAGTAGGATCAGAATCTCCTGTGACTTTAAAAATTATAAAAAAATAAGATCTGTAAATCAAAAGTTGAAATAAAATACTCTTATTATTATGATTAGACCTAACAGGTTTTAAAAACCTGTTAGGTCTTCTTTATACTATAAATAGTCCTGCAGGGCTTTCAAAACCTTGTATATATGTATTCAAATCTCGTAGGCATGTTCAAACCTTGTAAAATATTTCAAAGCTAATTAATACCTACAAGGTCAAAAAAAAAGACCTTGCAGGAAAACAAAACATAAGTTGATACAATTAAAAAAGTTTTAAACTTTATTTAATGTTCTCATTATTAACTTTTTTTGCATCTTTCTTAAATTGAACTTCAAGAGCTGTTTTCATTTGTTCCGCAATCTTTTCATTTTGCTTTATAACATTATTCTTTTCTTCCGGGTCTTTCTCAATATTGTAAAGTTCATATTCGGTCGGAATAGAATTAGCATGTCTTGTCCTGATTATTTTCCAGGGTTTGCGGATTAAAGATTCCTGCAAATGGCCTCTGACATAAATTTCAGGATTGGCAACTGCTTTACTTTCTGAAATAGCTGCCCAAATATTTTTTCCTTCAATACTTTGAGGCATTTTTTCATCTCCTGCCAAAAATAAAATGCTGGGTAATAGGTCTATAATCGAAATGTAGTTTTCAATTTTGTGTGTTTTTAAATGATCTTTCCAATAAAACACACAAGGCACCCTGATAGCGCCTTCATAGTTTGATGTTTTCCAGTCTCTAAGCGGTGTATTGTCCCCAAGTGTAGTATTTGAAGGATGAACTCCGTTGTATTCATTTTTAGAATCCCAATTTTCCATCGCTCCATTATCACTCATGAAAATAACCAGGGTGTTTTTATCCAGATTTTCCTGTTTTAACTTCTCAAGTAATATTCCAATGCTGTTATCCATGTGGCTCATGGCTGCCGCAAAATCCCTTCTGGAACTGTCTTTTATCGAATTCATATAAGGATCCTTCCATTTTTGCTCTTCCTGCAAAGGAAAATGTGGAGCACTATAGGCTACTTCTAAAAAGAAATTTTTCTTTGAATCCCTTTTTTCCGAAATCCACTTAATGGCTTCTTCTGTAATCAAGTCTGTGGCATGCCCTTTCTCTTCAATAAACTCACCATTTCGATACCAGCTTTTATCTCCATTTTTATAGAGATGTGTATATTGATCAATCTGTCCATGTAAAAACCCATACGAATAATCAAATCCATACGCTTTTGGTCCGCTGCTTTGCTGTAATCCAAGATGCCATTTGCCAATAAGTGCAGTTTGATAATTATTTTGATTTAATAGTTTTGGCAAGGTCGGAATTGTATCCGGAAGCTTAAATTGACTTTTATCGCTTATCGGAGCAACAATCCCCATACGGCTTGCCGGCCTTCCTGTAAACAAACTCGCTCTTGAAGGAGAACAGGTTGGATTGGCATAAAACCGATTCAGTTCTACCCCATTTTTGACTAAAAAATCAATATTCGGAGTTTGTATTACTGAGCCGTGGTATCCAACGTCATTCCATCCTGCATCATCCGCAATAATCAAAATAATATTGGGTTTTTCTATTGAATTGTTTGGTTTCTTCTGGCTATAAGAAACTGAAAAGCAAAACACTAACAGAATCAGTAATTGTATTTTTGTATTAATATTTTTTCTCATCTGAAAATTTAAATTAAGATTAGATTTTTGTATTTACAGTTATATAATCAAGTACAATTCCGGTTTGATTTACTGAAATAGTAATAGTATGTTTTCCTTTATTTGTGATTGAAACAGGCAATTTTATGAGGGCACTGTTTCGTAACACATTTTCTTTCCAGGTTTTATCCCTGTCTTTGGTATTAATCGAAAAAGACTGGGTTTTATTTCCGTCTATCTGAACTCCAATTTCATGATCAAAATTATTGGAATGTGTTGGCAGCAAATGAATTTCTATTTCGTAATCACCCGTTTTTTCAACTGCAAATTCATAAGAAACAGAAGGTTTTTCAGTTTTAAAATAACTCTGGCGGAATGGAAATAAAGTAACAGCATTATCACCAAAACCTAAACCATTTATCGTTTTCCATTGATGTTCTTTTGCGTCTTTTTTAGAAACAAACTGATTCGCCTGAATAAATATTCTATTAGATTTTGATTTAATTGGCTCTTCTTTTGAAACTCCGGTCATTTTTATAGAATCAAAAACAGGCAAATTTCTTGGATGCATTGACATTATCTGATTCCATTTTCCATTGCTCATTTTCGTATTATAAAAATCGGTCAGTTCTTTTATTTTCTGATAGGCTTCTGCAGATAATAACTCATACTTTTTTTTCTGATTTGCATCAGAAGTTGTCGAAGATAAATTCCAATATAAAAATTTATGATTCATATAAGAGGCTCCTTTTACAGGATAAACAACCAATTGAAACCAGGCATCTTTTCTTTCATCCGGAACAAAAGCAGACAAATTATCTACTTTCTGAATCAAATTATCGTACGCTTTTATTCTGTTTTGAGATCCCTCTGCAGAGAAATCAGAAAGTTTTACTGGAGTTGTAGGCTCGGTTTGGTTCCAGCCCATATACTCCGGTTTTCTAAGGGATGCTAATCGATAATATTCTTTTAAAACAAAACTCAATTCTTCAGCAATATTTTCTGTGAATTCTCTGGAAATCCAATTCTTCAAATGCTGATTGATTCCATCCAATTTTATGCTGTTGATATTCCATGCCAAATCTAAAAAGAATTCTGTATCATATTCAGCAGGCTTTATATCTCCCACATTTACAATCCACATTTTTTTCGCACCGTTTTCATACGCTTTGGTCATTTCATACCAAATTAAACCGGGCTGTGTTGTGCTAAGCCAAAGATAATCGTGAGGCCTTCCCCAATAACTAATGTGGTAATAAACACCGCTCCCTCCTGCTCTTTTTTGCTCTTCAGGTGTACTTAACCGACGTATATAACCGTAATTATCATCGGGCCAAACAAGGGTTACATCATCCGGAACTTTAAGTCTGTTATCATACAATTCGAGAACTTCTTTGTATGGAACAAAGGCCTGCGGAATTTCCTTTAGTGGTTTTTGAAACGTATTCGATAACATTTCCCGTTGATTGGTGATGATTCTTTCGACCATTGAAATGGATTCTTTCAAATCTTTTGCACCCTCCATTTTACTGTCATGAACGCCTCTCATTCCTAAAGTCATAATCGTTTCGTTCTGAAAAGCTTTTACTTCATCCAAACGATCTTGCCAGTATTTGTCGACCTGAGTTTTATTGGTGAAATAATTGTAATCTCCGTAAATTTTAGGTTTCCATTCATCTACATTATTGCGAAGCATTGGTTCTGCGTGTGAGGAACCGATAACAATATGATATTTCTGCGCCATTTCCTTATTCCCCGGAAGGGTAAAAAAGCCTTTTGTAGACGGATGCATTGCTGGCCAGATGGTGTTGGCTTTTAATCGCAGCAATAACTGAAATATCTTCTCGTAAGTTTTGGGTCCAATATCACCTGTCTCTTTTTCAAAGGTTTTGGCTGCCCATGGCTGTAAACCCCAATCTTCATCATTCAAAAAGATTCCCCTGTATTGAACTGAAGGCGATGAAACTAATCCGTTTTGAGGAAGTTGCAGGGTTAATTTTTCTTTTTTTATCGGATGAACATCTGCCCACCATTTCCATGGAGAAATTCCTAAGCGTTCTGCAATTTCAAAAATGGCGTAAACAGTACCCCGAACATCGCTTCCAACAACCAAAAGATTGTCTTTTTCTTTTTTTATGGAAAATTTTTCCCATTGATTAGATAATTCTTTCTGAATTATTTTCGATTGAAAAAGATTAGAAGAAGCTTGTCCAATATAAATTCCATTTTTTGATACTTTATCAGATTGAATTATTTCCGGACGTTTGCCGGTTATCTCTTTTACATCATCAGCTAATTCATTTACAGCCCAAAGAATTAAAGAGTCTGTGTTTTTATCAATATAAATAGAAGTTATTTGATTTGAATCCACTATCGGAAAGTCAACTAAATTTTTATCCTGACTGTATAAAGACAAAGTTGAAATTGCGATGATAAATACAATGATTTTATTCATATTAGATGCTTTTTTTGCATTACAATTACACGCAGATTTTATTCTCATTTTTGTCATTCAGAGGAACGAGGAATCTCCGTATACAATTTGGCTAAAGCCGATTTACATTTACCTCCATATAAATCTGAAGGCAATTCAAAAAAATCTTTCTTTGTGTTAGACGCACTGCTGTGCGCCTCTACAAAAAACCTTTGGACCTCTTATTCCACAAGCACTTTATTCAAATACACATTTTTAAAAGTAACTCCTTCTATTATACTTTTATCAACGGCAGCTTTAGTGGCTTCAATATTCAAATTTTCAAATGTAAAATTGGATAAACGAACATTTGGATCTTTTTCCACATTAAAAAACGTATCCGATTTCATATCAATGTTCTTTAAAGTCACATGATCTCCGTAAGATAATGGAACATCCGGACGTCCTTTTAAATCAAAAAATTGCTTCCACGCCAAAACAACCAAACAGTTTTTCGCCTGTCCTTTTATATCCTCAACCCTGATGTACTCATATCTTTGAGGTGTATCAGGTCTCATTTTTAACCAAAGCATTCTAGTTGCTCCATCAATTTGGCAATTACGCATAACCACGTTTCGGTTGTGGATTGATTCACTTCCGTTTGTTAATGCCGAATGACAGAATCCAAATCGGCAGTCTTCGATAATGATATTAGAGTTTGGTCCGTTGTTTTTATCCTGATCTGCATAAGGTCCTTTTCCACCTTTTAGCGCAATAGCATCATCATTTACAGACAAAAAGCATCCTTTTACCAATACATTTGAGCAAATATCAATATCAATGGCGTCTGTACTTGGGGCTTTTACTTCTAAATGCGGAGAGAAAATGTATAAATCTAATAGTTTTACATTATTACATTTATAAAAATGATTAGTCCAAAATCCTGAATTAATCAGTTTTACATCCTGGAATTGTACATTATTAGAATTCCATACAAAAACCAGCCTTGGTCTTGATACTTCAAGATTGGTGCATTTTGGATTTAGTTTACGCCGTGCCCAGAAAGCTTCGTAGTATTTATAGCCATTTCCGTTGATTGTTCCTTTTCCTGAAATCGAAAAATTATCAACACCGTAGGCATTTACCAGAGCAGGAAAATAATCCAGATTTTGTCCTTCCATTCTGGATGGCATGATTGGATAATTCGAAATATCATCAGAACCTTTTAATGTCCCGCCTTCAGAAACATATAAACTTGTTTTAGGCTTAAAAAATAAAGCACCACTCAGGAAAACACCTTTTGGAATCACAATTACGCCTCCGCCACTTTTCGCCGCTTTATCAATTACTTTTTGAATCGCAACCGTCTGAATTTTGGTACTGTCTTTTCCAACCCCAAAATCGGTTATGATGTATTGTTTTCCTAAATTTTTCAATTGAAGTTTAGTGTAATCTTTAAACCAGGGAGTAATGGTGCTCCCGTCCGGAAAGCTGTCGTCTTTATAGTTTTGGGAAAATGCAGACTGGGAAATTCCTAAAATGCAAATTGCAAGAGTCAATAATCTTTTCATTATCTTTTTTGGTTTTAGATTTTCTATTTTTTTATTTTAAAATGATTAAGAGAAATATAATATCCCGTACTTCCGTAATTCGTTTTTTTCTTATCAGACCAATTGGGTCTTTCTCCTGTCATTGAAATGGTCAGCTTATAGTTTGCTTTCTTCAAAATTGGAGATCTGAATACTTGTGTTGACAATGAAAACTTGCTATACATATCGACAAGAGCTGTTACAACTACCTTGCCTTTTTGATCGGTTAAAACAATTTTTGCATAGCCATTTTCGGAACCTACAGCACTGTAAACTGCAATTTGCTGACCTGCAAAATTTATTGATAACGAAGCTTCTTTCTCATCCGATTTGCTTTCAGAATCAGTGTGTTTCCAGTTTCCATTAAATTGAATTTGCTTATCATCATTATCAATTATTTCTTCTTTACTTTCTACAATAGACGAAATTCCGGTTACTGTATCAATTCGCCACGCTTCCTGATAATTAGGAATTGATATTGAAGTCCCGGATACCAAAAGTGGCTGCCAGACATAAGTTGCTGCCGAAGCCTGTTTTGGAAAAGACCAGCGGTCGCCCATAAACATATAAGTCGTTTCTTTTGTTCCCTGAACAGACAATACAAAAGTCGACTGTGAGTTCCATGTTAAAGTCTTTTCCGGAGCAATCAAACCTTGGGATGTCCAGGGACCTTTAAGTGAATTCGACGTATAATAGTAATTGTCATTTTTCTCCCAGCTTGTTAGATGTGAACCTATAAAATAATAAAGACTGTCTTTTTTAAGCATCGCAGGAGATTCAAATCCTGAGGTTATGCTTTCATTTACTTTCTCTGTAACCGATTTGTAATCATCACTCAGTTTATAAATTTCACCTCCGTGAACTAAAACATAACCTGATCCGTCATTATCCTGAAAAGTTCCCATGTCCCATTTTTTTATCGGTTTGCCCTGATATAAAATCGGGCCTTTAAATTGATAAGGTCCTTTTATATTTTTGGAAATTGCATAACCAACAAACTGATCTTTATACGTAATACTATCAGCATGCATGTACATGATAAATTCACCGGTTTTAGGGCATTTCATAACTTTTACCCTTTCTCCAACACGATTCGGACCTAATTTTCCTGATTTTTGAACCGGAAGTGCAACACTCTCAAACTTCCAATTGTAAAGGTCTTTTGAAGAGTAACAGTTAAATCCTGCAAAAGCATTGCTCGTATCTGTGTGAGCTTCACCAAAAAGATAGAATGTGTTTTTTTCTTTAATAATATTGGCACCGTGGGCACTTACAATATTTCCGTTTTGATCAAACCAAGATATTCCTGAATAAATGGCATCCGATTTTCCATGCTGCTGTGCAAATGAAATTGACGCGGTCATTAATAAAACGGCGCAAATTATTTCTTTTGTTAAGCAACTGAAAATAACATAATTATTCCGGAACATATTTTACATTTAAATTTTTAATATATAACCAAATTTACTTTTTCCAATATCTTTTTCTATCCTGTGCTATACTGCTATTATTTTGAATTCGCTTACTTTCGTTTCAGCCATTTTTTAGGCACATTGACAATACAGATATTCATCGTGCGATTATCCTCAGAAAGCATTGCAGACTGGATTTGGATTTTGGTTCCGTCCCTGTTAAATGTCGGGTGAATATGATCGGCTGCCGTTTTTTTATGTCCTGTGGTGAGCATCATCATTTCATTTGTCTTTCGGTCAATCAGATATAAACTTCTCGAAAAATCATCTCCAACTGCCCATCTTCCATCAGCAGAACCGTGTACATGCCATAATCCGCTGCCACTTTTGGTCTGTCCGGCAATAATCATTTCTCTGGTTCTTAGATTGACAATAGCTAAGCCTGTTGGTTTTTCACGTGTTCCTGTGGCTCCCCAATTGCTTTCCTGTCCAGGATTGACAGGATTTCTAATCTCGCCGTTTGCGGCAACTTCAACGGGAGCATCTTTCTGTATATCAATTTTTCTATGACCCATAATGGCTATTGCAACCTCGTCTTTAGAAATTACGGCTTCGTGTGTGACCCATTCAAAATCAGATTCAGGGTATAACGGTCGTAAACCGGTTCCGTCTGCCATAACTGTCCAGGTACGCTGCGGAGACTTTCCTCCTGTTTCCCAGCAAAAAACAAGTTCACCCGGATTCCAGATATTCGACTGAATATGACCAACCTGAAACGGTACTGAAACAACATGTTTAAATTCACCTGTTTTTAAATTCATACTGCCAATGCCCCCCGGTCCTGCTCCCATATTACGGGGACCAAAGCTTTTCTCAATTTTGATATTGGGATCTATATACCTTGCCGCTTCTTCTTTTCCGATTCTAAAATAAACCCGTTCTTCATCTGCATCCAAAGCCATATCACCTGAAGCTCCCATTTCAGGAGTTGTTACACCGCAAATACGTTCATAAGCTGAAATTGGTTTCATTTTTCCGACCTGACTGTCTTTAAAAACAGCTTCCAGATTTACTTCCATAATCTGCATTTTATTACCGTCTGCTTTACGCATAAAATATAATTTCATCGATTTTTGAGCCATGCAAAGAGTTCCTTCATAACCGCCTTCTGTAACCTGAACCATTACACCCGATTTTTCATTTACAGCCATAGCTTCGCCATTAGCTCTTTTGGTTCTGAAGATCAGCCATTTTCCATCCGCCGTCCATTGTGGATGTGTTGGGTAAGTTTTAGAATCGCCGGCAGATTTAGTGGTTAAAAATATCAATTCCTGACCCGTAACAGGATCTTTGATAATCTTTTTTTCTGATGGAAATCGGGTTCCAATCTGACTAAAAACTACTATGGTGCATAATAAGGAGAGTATATTTAGTATTGATTTAATTTTCATGAATTTTTGTTTGGTTTTCTTGATCAATTAATTTCGCAAAGGTCCAGAGCCACAAAGTTTTTTTTCACGCAGATTCTGCAGATTTAAACAGATCTTATAATTTCAATTTAAAAAAATCAATCTGCTAAATCTGCAGAATCTGCGTGAAAATCTAAAGTATATATTTAAATGACAAAACGCCGAATTGCACAGAAATTAAACTTAGCCACTTCGCGTCTTTACTAGAATTGACTTTAGTTATTCTTTGAGCGAATTATACAAACTTCTAATACCTAACATTTAACTTTCCAAATTCTCATTTGTGCAGATTATTTTTCCCTTCTATTTTTAATTGTATTGAGCTGTCGTTTATCTGGAATTGACTGTCTTTCAACAACAAAATCACTTCGGCTCCAGCCAATAAAACCGGACCGTAACCGTGAGCTGCGAATACATTTACTGGACGATAGTAGTAAAATGCAGGATCAAAACCCATTCCTGTTCCTACGCAGGTTCCTTCGACCTGACCTTTATCGTTTACTTTTGAAGCTACAGCATTCCAGGCCAATAAAACAGCCGGAGCATACGTCATTTTATCAACATAACCGCGATTAATTGCTCTGGCAATCGAGTACGTATAAATTGCGGTTGCCGATGTTTCTAAATACGAATCATTTCTGTCTAATAACTGATGCCAGAAACCGGTTCCGTCCTGATATTGTGCTAATCCCTTAATGTGTTTTTGAAGTTGTGCCAAAACCTGAGGATATCCCGGATGGTTTTTAGGCAATACTTCCAGTAATTCGACCATAGTCATTATGGCCCAGCCATTTGCCCTTGCCCAATGAAATTGCGGATGTACTTCCATTGACTCTACCCAGCCATGCATATAAATGCCTTTTTGGTCATTAAACATTCTTTTAGAAAACTGATTGACTTGTTTTACGGCATCATCAAAATATTTTACATCACCTGTGTAAGCTCCCATTTGGGCTAGCGCCGGCACACTCATAAACATATCATCTAACCAGAGTGTGTTGTCCTGTGGTCTGTTTCGGGCTAACGTTCCGTCTTTTAATCGAAACTGTTTGTTGCTGATAAAATCTATATAATTATTAATCAGAGGATCGGCATTTGCTTTTAAACCTTCTTTTTTTGCTTTTATGAAGGCAGCGCAAAGTGCTCCTGCAAAATCTAATGCTTCCGGATGAAGCGTTTTAAGCATGTCTTTATCCCTGATGTTTTTTTCCTGAATATTTTCGGCTACATCGGCGATTAGCTTTATTCTTTTATTTGAATAATCTGCAAAATATTTTTCACCTGTAGCTTTAGACGCCAAAAGCATTCCGGCATACGTAACACCCCATTCATAACTGGTCAGCCTAAAAGCTCCCGGTTCAAAAATGATGTCTTCTTTGTTTTTCTTATAATCCGTAATTTCAGCTTTTGTAGTGGCATTAACAATTTTAGAAGCCGAATTTTTGTCTAAAAAGTTATAGACTCTGTCCAATACCACTTTTATATTTTCTTTTTGCGGAATAACATATGGCGTTGGATAATCCGGCTGCATTAAGTGCAATGGCGTTGTGGCATCATTTGTCTGGGCATTTACAGCACTGCATATTCCAAAGACAAATAATACTATAATTTTGGTTGATCTGTAGGTCATGGTTAGATATTTTTAGTTAGCGAAAATATAACTTAACTCATTCAAGTTTTCTAGCCTGCACTGAGCGGAGTCGAAGTATGTTGAAAATAATTATAATTTATGGGCTTTAATTTATTTGCTTATTTCAACATCTATTTTGGCCGAAAGCTCTTTAGCCAAAGTGGTTACATAATTGCTGAAATAAGTTGAATCCTTAAAGTTTTTATCAGCACTCAACTCCCATCCTGCTATTGGATAATAGCTAATTGGCTGATTATTTTTTACGCTTAACTTTATTAGATAGGAGTTGGTTAATTTGCCTGTTTTTGGAGCTTCAATATACCCTTTATAAACATCTTTTGGAATAATTATAGCAGTTCCTAATATCCATTGACGTTCGTAGGTCAGTTTATCATGCTGAATAAAACAAACATAATCTCCTGCATCAATTACCTGCAATGGATTCTGATTATTAATATTAGAAAGTGCCACAATTAACATTTCGTTTCCTTTGAGTCCTTTTAATGAAACTGTATTTTTATATCCATACATTCCCGGCCAGATTGAAGTTGTTTCCTCCACTTGGTATTTATTTCCTGAAGCTTCCCAATTTTGATAATTATAACTTAAAACAGAATTTACAGGACCTTCACTTACAATTTTAAAAGTCGTTTTCTCTATATTATTCAAAGTATCACTTGCGATAATTCCGAGTCTGTTGATATCATTTCCAACCAGTAATCCGTATCCTCCTAATCCCGCTGAATTTCCAACAGGAAAAATATCCCTGCCCCAATCGTACATCTGATGATAATTGTCTTCTACTGCTCCATTGCTGTTAATTCCGACATTTTCAGGTGTTATTCCGGGAGTCTTTTTTCCAAAAACATCTTTAGAATTTCGTCCATCCAGATAATGCCTGAAACCGACTTTATCATTTTCCCAGGTTGGCCCGTCAGTTTGATATTTTTGAAAACCAAGTTTTTTATGAACCTGATTTGCCATTAAAACTTCTTCGGTTGCGGGTTGTACTGGCAAATCTTTAGCTTCTCTTTTTCCAAATCGGACACTGGTTTTTATGGTAAACTTAGGATCAGTATTCGACCATTTAAGTGTTGCAGTTTTCTTTTCTTTTGCTGAAAAATTAGTTACAAAAAATAACTCATCCCATTTTCCGTCACCATCAAGATCATTTACCTGAGCTGGAATTGTATCTGAATTATGCAGGACAATGGGGAAAAGTTTTTCGGTATTTTTTGCCTTGAGGGAATTTCTTTTTATTGAAATTGCTTTATCTGATAATTCCAAAGCGGAATCATTTGTTAAAACGATTTTTGTTACTTGCGACTTTTGTTCCACTTTACAACCTGCAAAAAACATCATAACAAAAGCGATTGGCAGATGTAAACTAATTTTATTTTTCATTCTTTGTAGTATTAATTATTTTTACCGGAGATAAAGGTCGGAATATATTTTTGAAAGCAATAGTGATTTTAGCTGAGTGATTTTTCTACGTTTTTTTAACCTTTATCATTATATTAACCTTCAGTAATCAAGTCTTATTTAAACTTCAATGAATATTTATAAAAACAACCTGATTTTTTACTTTAGATAAAAAACTTCTTTTAGTCCAATGGCAACCGGTGAATTATCAGGGTTTGTTTCCATAATATTAGCCATGTATGCCCACCATTTTTTTACTAACGGATGGTTCGGCAAAAAATTTTGATCAAAATCCGGGCTAATTTTTTGAACTGCAAAAAGTGCTAATGTCTCTTCATCTAAAAAAATACTATAATCCTGTATTCCTGTTTCCGAAAGCAACGTTTGCAATTCAGGCCAAATTTCATCATGTCGTTTTTTATATTCAGATTCAAAACCCGGCTTTAATTTCATCTTAAAAGCATTCCTGATTGTGTTTTGCATTTTTAATATTTTAAATTAATTGTTTCTTTATAAATAAAAATCTTTATACTAACCCACTGGTTGTGATTGATTAAATTCTTATTTGATAATAAATCAAAAGTATAAGTTGAGTAAAAATATCTTTTATACTTCAAGAAATTATTGTCACCCTGAGCGGAGTCGAAGGCTTTTTACATGGAATGGGCTTCGACTCCGCCTGACACCTATTTTAGAATTACACCCAACACAACACGTTTTATATTATTTTAAAAATAAACGAAGAAGCTGTTTCAAATTTTCCTCCCTGTGAAGCTGTAAACATATAAGTAGCTTTTCCGTTTTGAAATAATAATTGCGGCCGTTCCGCGCGTCCATAATGATTAAGATGTTTAGGAACTGTAGGCTGATTGATATATTTGCTTAATGGCTGATACGATATTAAAGGATCGCTCCAATGAATCCCATCGTCAGAATCCATATAAAGTCCATTGTCCTGCCCAAAAACACCCAGATCTCTTGCGAGCATTTTAAGCTTATTATTTTCATACCAGACAAAAGCATCCTCACATTGTTTATTATCACCCAATTTGGAAAAGTCAATTACAGGATTGTTTTTAATCTTTTCATAAGGTCCGTAAAGAGATTTAGAAATGGCCAATCCATATTTTCTGTTTCCTTTAATTGGAAATTTTGGATGTACATAATTTTCGGTATCCAGTGATTTATAATACAGCCAATATTCTCCATTGGGATGTTTTAAAAAAGATGGATTTGTTGTTAAAAGATCATCCCATGAACCTTCAGTTCCAGGAAGCAATAAAGGTGTATCGGGTCTTTTCCAAGGTCCGTAAAGAGAGTCTGAAGTGGCTAATCCAATACGTTTCGTATTCATTTTTCCATTGGAATTCCCCATAAAAAAGAGCGCATATTTTCCATCCACAAAATGAATACTTGGATTATGACAAGTGGTTGCGTCCCAGAAACCTTCACCACGAGGCGCTAAAATAGTGCTTATATAAGTGTATGGGCCTTCAGGATTATCTGCAACAGCATGAGCGATTTCAGAACCATTTATCCAGCCACTCATTGATTTAGCTTTTGGCCATCTGGAAAAAAATACATGAATTTTACTGTCTGGTCCTTCAATCGGACTATTGCACCAAACATAATAATCTTCAAATTCGAGTGCACGACCAACAGGTTTGAGTTTCTTTTCGAAATCAGATAGCTTCGGATCAGGTATAAAACTATTGCTTCTGAGTGGAAATGGAAGACACAATCCGATGAGAGCAAGGGAATTTCCAATTATAAATTTTCTTCTATTCATTTATTTCTTTTCTGTTTTATCTACCCAATCGTCTGTGCGAAAAGGAGATGCAGGTAAATTTTCAATATTAAATAAATTTGGTTCCGGAATAGGTTTCCATGCAAAACGAACCGCTATTGTTTTTTTTACTTTTTCGGAAGAAACGACAACCGTTTTCCCCTCAATTTTAGCAACAGCAGGATAAAAGATTTTGTCTTCACCTGCAATCTCAAATTCCTTTAAATCTTCAGAAGGTTTTTTAAAGCCTGAATCTGCATAATTAAAAAACAATTGGATACGATTTTTTTTAATTTTGAAATGAGTATAAATCGGCCCGGAGTAAACCAGCTTTTCTTCATTATAGGTTTTCGTTAAGGTTATTAATGCCAATCGATGTCCAACAGTTTGTTTGTCTATTGGATGAATGTTATTTGCATTGCCAACATCTGTAGTAACTACCATTCCGCTATTTGGAATCTTTTTTAATGACAATAACTGTGCTTCCCTGATCTCCGGATTTTGTCCTTTGTACGGCGCAATCTGAACATAATAGAAAGGGAAATTCCCTTGTTTCCAATCATCCCGCCAATTTTTTACCATAGCAGGAAATAAGGTCCGGTACAACTTTGCTTTATCTGAATTGCTTTCTCCCTGATACCAGATAACGCCCTTCATTGTGTAATTTATCAAAGGATACAACATGGCATTGTAAAGTACGTACGAAGTTTTATTGACTTCTTTTTTAGGTTTTTTAAGTTGACTTTTAGACGAATCATTATTATTGTCCAGCCTTTCATTTTTCAAATTCAAATAATAGCTTTCCAGTTTTTCCTGATATATTTTTTCGTTTTTTGCATCTTCTTCCAGAATTGGCAAAAAATCCGGGGTTCCTTCTAAAACCGCTTGCGAAGTCCATGCTTCGGCTTTTGTACCGCCCCATGAAGACGAAATTAACCCAATCGGAATTTTTAACTTTTGATATAAATCCCTGCCAAAAAAATAGGCTACAGCTGAAAATGATTTGATAGTATTAGGAGAACATGCTGTCCAGTTTCCTGTAACATTATCAAGAGGTTTTGGGGAAGCATTTGTTAAAACAGTAAATAACCTAATATTTGGATAATTGGCATTTACGACTTCTTCTTCATAGTTTTTAACTCCGGTTTTCCAGGTTCCTTCTTCTTTTCCCACCGGAAAAAACATATTAGATTGGCCGGAACAGATCCAGACTTCTCCAATAAGAATATTGTTGAGGACAATTTTATTTGTTGCATTAATTTGTATTGAATATGGTGTTTCGCTTCCTTTTGGAGTATCAACAGCAACTTTCCAGTTTCCATCTGAATTTGCAACAATTTCTACCGGAGTGTTTTGCCATCCTAATTGAATATTTATTTTTTCGTTTGGAGATGCCCATCCCCATAAATTAACTTTTGCATTTTGCTGTAAAACCATATTATCACTTACCAGAGCAGGCAGTTTGACCTGAGCCTGTATAGATAGCTGTACATTTAAAACGATTAAAAACAAAAAAAGATTTCTTATGTAAATCATAAATATTAAAATTTAAACCAGAACATTAAAGTTACCTGACTAAAATGATATAGCCATCCTGTGCTGCCCTGTTTACAGATAAAAAAAGGCAATAACTGAAAAGTTACTGCCTTTTAAACTAAACTAAAACTATCTAATTTTAAACTAATATTCTAAAAATTAAACATTTAAACTTAATCATTAACTGATTGATAACTATCCTGTTGTACCCTGCTTAACAGAGCAAAAAAGGAAATTAATATTGTGGATTCTGCATTGCTTGTTTCTCTTCAGGTGTCAATGGTCTTCCATTTGTATATACTGCATCTAAGAAAGTCTGTGGAATAGGACGTAAAGTATGATAATCCTGAACATTTGCAGCAGCTTCAATATTATAAGCTTTTGCTCTGGCAACTAAAGTTTTAGTTCTGCTTAAATCATCCCAACGATGAAATTCGCCACAAAGTTCTCTAGTGCGTTCATTCAATATTAAACACAGCATTCGGTCATAATCGCTTCCGTAACCCAGCTTTGAAATGACAGCTTCATCTTGGGCAGGTAAAGCACTAATACTTGAGATAGTTAAGTTTGTTGCTGCAGTTGAAACGGCAATATTATTAGATTCGTAATATGAATTTTCTTTGATAAATGAAATAGGAATGCCCGCTTGTCCGGTAGCTGTATACGCAGCTGACCCATCTGTGTAAGCAGCACGATCTTCTCCAGCTTTGTAATTAGCACGTGTACGAACTATATTAATATAAGACAAAGCATCACTGAAAGAGGCTCCTCCTATTTTTGCTAAACGTACTTTTGCTTCCGCTGCCATCAAATAAGTTTCTGCCGAACGAGCCAAAATTACATCACGTGAACCTTTGATACTTGATAAATCTAACCTGTTACCATCCATATATTTACTCAAAGACGGAAATCTTACATCTGCCATTAAACCAATTTTATCTGCAGCATATGCCACATATACACTTGGAATTGTTTTTCCGGTTTTTGAATAAACAATAGCATCAGTATTTTTAGTTTTTGCAAAGCGTGTATCTGTTGGTGCATTCATAATGTACATGATGCCTAAATCACCATTTACATAATAGTTCCCTGATTTATTATTAATAATACTTTTTGTTTGAAAACTTTTCCAAAAACGGGAATCATTAACTTTATCAAATACATCATAAGTAAAATAAGTTGGGGCCAAACGGCTAAATGGTCTTCCACCTGCAAGATTACGTTTCATTTGAGCTAGCTGATCGTAAGTAGAAAGAAAATACAAATGCTGTCTATTTCCTCCTGAAGTCAATTGATTGGCATTAAATTGAGCAGATAAAATTAATTCCGGCAATTTTTCATTTGCTCCATCAGTAACAGTGTAGTTCCATAAATCAACATAGTTAGAAGCCAATGGATGATTGGTAATAACCTGGTCAGATAAAGTAACTACCTGCTGTAAATCTGCTGCTTTTGTAGCTGAGTTCCAACTATCATTAATTTCGCTGGCACGTGTTAAATATGCTTTTGCTAAATAATGTGCAGCGGCGTCTTTAGTAATTTTAGCCGGAGCTCCTGCATTACTCAATAAGGTATAGGCTTGAGTAAGATCTGCAATTACCTGATCCAAAACTTGTTGTGGAGTCGCTTTTGTAAATTCTAATTCTACAGTAGAACTAGTTGTCAATTTTAATGGTACACCGCCATATTGGCTTACAAGTTTCAAATAGTTAAAAGCTCTTAGAAAATACCCCTCACCTAACGCTGTTTTTTTGATAGCATCGTTGGTTGAAACAATTGCTGTAGCTGACTCTATCAATTGATTTGCATTGCCAATTCCAATGTACAAATTATCCCAATTAGTATTTGCAGCAACTGTGTTGGCATTTGATACTGTTACAAAAGCTTTAAAACCTGTAGAGTAGGAATTCCAGATCCAGTTTGATGGATCACCTCCTGCATGAAATTCATCAGTTCCTGATTCTGTAGATGCAAGCGGTACTTCGCTATCCATTTCCAAAGCAAATACCTGATAATAAGTTCCAATAGCCAAAGCCTGAATCCCTTCTTCAGTTTTGTAATACTCACTACTATAAGCAGTAGTCAGTTCCTCATCCAGGAAATCCTGATTGCAAGAAGTACTAAGAACCAATGTAGCTCCCAGTATCAAATTTATATATAGTTTTTTATAATTTTTCATAATAAGTTTACATTAAATATTTAATTAGAATTGAACATTTAAGCCCATGGTGAATCCTCTGTTAGAAGCTGTTGTTTGTGTATCCAAATCTGTCCACTTCACTTTAGAAAAAATCATACCCGGATTAGTTGTCTGAAGATATAATCTCATTTTAGACAGTCCAATTTTCTGTGTCAATTCTTCAGGAAAATTATATCCTAAGGAAATGTTTCTTATTTTTAAGAACGAACCATTGCGGTATCCTAATATAGGATAATATGAATCTCCGGTACCTGCTGAGTAAATTGGTTTTTGATATTCAGCATTCGTATTATTATCTGTATAATAGTTAATTGCTCTCTGGCTTCCTTTTGCACCTTCATTCTCTCCACCTGTGTCATAAAGATACCCCATACGACCATATACAAAAATAGACAGTTCCAAATTTTTGTAATTAAAAGTGTTCGTTAATCCTACTATATATTTTGGATCTTTATTACCTATTATCACACGATCGTTATTGGCATCAATTTTATAATCACCATTTTGATCAACTGGTCTTGCATTACCAAATGAAAAAATATTAGAACCTGCTGCGGCATTAAATTTTGCCATTTCAACAGCATCTTCAGGTTTCCAAATTCCGTTTGACTCAAAACCGTAAATTACATTTTGCGATTGTCCGATAAATAAGTTGTTGTTAATATCATCAAATTTTCCGTTTTGTAAAGCAACAATGTGGCTTTTTTGGTATGAACCACTAAAACTTGAACTCCATTCAAAATCTTTTCCCTTAACATTAATAGTATTCAATGTAAGTTCTAATCCATTCCCTTCTGTTTCTCCCACGTTTTGATACGTATCTTTAACTCCAAGAACTGTAGGAACACTTCTTTTTAATAATAAATCAGTTGTTTTACTTTCATAATATTCTAAAGCACCAGATATTCTGCTATTAAACATCGCGAAATCAATACCATAGTTAAACTGTTTAGTTTGTTCCCAACCTAAAGCTAAATTACCTAAAGATGAATTATTAATTACACCGGAACCTGTTGGATATACCACTCCTACTAATGGAGGTGTAGTAGAATAAGCAGGCACCGCCGCATTTCCTGTAACTCCATAACCTGCTCTTAATTTTAATTGATTAAGCCACGATGAGTTTTGCAAAAATGACTCTTTATCAATACGCCATGCTAAAGAAGCACTTGGAAAAACTGAAGATCTGTTTGATTCTGCCAACTGAGAAGCTTTATCCTCACGAATTGACGCTGTAAGTAAATATTTATCTGCATAACCATAATTTATTCTGGCCATATACGAATATAACCCAGTATCTGTTATTCCTGAAGAGTATCCTGCAAGCGTTACATTTGAAGGAGTTAAAGCATTCCATTTGTTTGCCACATTTTTTATATCATTGGCAGACATAGAACTTTCTTCGTTATGATATTCTGTTTGACTTTGCAATAAGGTCACACCAAAATCATGATTTCCTATAGTCTTATTGTAAAAAATCAAATTATCCAAGGTATAAGAGATTGTTTGTTCTTTTTTCAAAGATGCAAAACTTGTTCCTGAACGAATAGCCGATTTACCATTCAAAAATACTCCATCACGGTAAGACGTGATATCCGGACCAAAATTGACACGGAATTTCAAACCTTTAAGTACTGATGAAATTGCTCCTAAATCTAACTGAGCATTAATACTACCAAAAGCACGTAAAGTAATACGTTGATCCTGCGAATATTGGTCTTCATCAACCGGAGTTCTAATAGTAGAATCTCCTCCCGGATTATCAATACGTACACCATTACTATCGTAAGGAACTGCATATGGCAGATTAGTACGTGCTGTAGCATATATTCCGCCGGAACTTGTAACAGCAGTCCTTCCTACGTTTGATTGCCCGTATTCATTGATTCCATAACTAGTGTTAAGGTTTACTCCCATAGAAAACCATTTTGTAGGTGTAATATCCACATTAGCAGTACCATTGTAACGTTTGTAACTTTGGCCTTTTAGCGTTCCGGTATTGTCTAAATATCCAAAAGAACCATAAGCTTTCATTTTTTCAGTACCACCACTAACACCCACTGTGTGCTGTTGCGTAATTCCTGTGCGGGTTACAAACTTAGTCCAGTCTGTTGAACCCACTTTAGAACCATCCCAGGTTCCGGATGCCCATCCTTTTTCAATATTTGCCCATGCAGACGGATCAGCAGAAGCTAAGAAAATGGTTTTATCATTTGCAATAGTTGGTGCATCTCCTTTAGGAAAAGCCGTTGGATTAGAGTAATATCTTCCCCAACGTCTAAACTCGATATATTCTGCAGAGCTCATCATTCGAGCATTTTCATGAATTGTTTCTGTAGTAACAGAAGTATCATAATTTAAGGTAAACTTTCCGTTTTTACCTTTTTTAGTTGTTACAATTACAACCCCATTAGCACCTCGGGAACCATAAATTGCTGTAGCAGAAGCATCTTTTAGTACATCAATTGTCTCAATATCATTAGGATTTATAAAATCGATTCCTCCTGAATTTGGATCAACACTAATTTTCCCTGTTGAAGAATCTGTGGTAAGTCTTGAGTTTAAAGGAATTCCATCTACTATATAAAGTGGTGAGTTGGAAGCCGAAATGGATCGGGCCCCACGAATAGTTACACTTCCTAATGTACCGGGACGCTCACTAGTTCCAATATCTACCCCGGCCGCTTTTCCCTGCATCGCCTGCATTGCATTTTGTACCGGTCTTGAAGCGATTTCTTCAGCGCCTATACTTACAATAGATCCGGTAAGATCTTTTTTCTTTTTCACACCGTAACCTACAACTACGACTTCCTCAAGGGAATTATCAACTTCTTTTAATACAATATTATAAACTCCTGTTTCATTGACAGTTTTCTCTTCTGTTTTATAACCTATAAAGCTAAAAACAAGGGTTGTTCCCGAAGAAACATTGATAGTATAACTACCATCCATATCAGAGCTTGTTCCCTTTTGAGTTCCCTTAATTAGTACATTAACACCTGGCACTGGCAATCCTGTAGCGTCTTTAATGACACCTTTAATCACTTTGCTTTGTGCATAAACGGATGCATTTAGTAATGCAATCATCGCTATAGCCAGCAGAAGACTGAATTTGTTTTTCATAAAAAGTTAAATTTTGGTTAATTAATTAGTTAACTCAAATTTATCCAGAAGAAATTGCCGTACTATCCTGTAGTATCCTGTATTTTTAATTCATATAATATTAATTTTCAATATTTTACAAAAAAAAGTTGTGTTTTATTTAACCGAAAAATCTTCAACTAATTGATTTATAAGACAGAAAGAAGTGAGAATTCAATAAAAACACAGAACAAAAAATAACCTTAATTTTTTCATGTAATTTATTTTTTTATTATTAAAATAATATCAATATTAGATATATTACCTGAAAAATTAGTTTAATAAATAAAACCGTCTAAAAAGACGATTTCTTCAAAAAACAAAAAATAAAAAAATTGGGGGCAAATTTTATTAATCTTCAAAATTAATTATTAATCATAACCAGGATTTTGGTCATATAAACCTGGTACTGCTAAAATTTCTGATAACGGAATTGGATATAACAATGAATTCTTATCAATTGTTCGAATCTTATTACCAGTATCTTCTGCAGCTTTCCAGGCATTCATAATTGTTATCGCATTTCCGGATCTGATTAAATCAAACCATCTTGTTCCTTCAGAAAAGAACTCTTTTCTTCTTTCATCAAACAACTGATCTAATGTAATATTAGAAGCATTTGCAGGAACACCAGCTCTTGTTCTAACCTGATTTACTATTGCATCAACATCAGCTTGGGTTCCTCCTCCGCCATGAAGAGTACATTCTGCCATCATCATTAATACATCCGTATATCGAATTACCATAAAATCCACTCCCCAGTCTTCACGTCCACCGGTTCCGTATCTTGTTGGATCAATGTATTTTTTGTAAACCGGAAATGTATAACTTCCTTTATAAGTACCGGAAGCTACCGTATAACTTGTGGCAATACCAACAGCTTTTCTATTGTCATTTGAAGCAAACATATTTAAAAAACCCGTTGAAATAGGCCTGCCTTCAAGAGAACCTTGCGCCGAACTTATTCCTAATGAAGCAAAATAAGGCTCATAACCTACTTCAACCATGAAGTTTCCTCCAATAGAACTTGCTAAACTTTGTGTATAAGGAATAGTCAAAACATTCTCTTTGTTAGCAATTCCTTCTGTTTTAAATATGGTTGCGTAATCTGTTCCAAACACAAATGAACCACTCGTTTTAATATCATTTAATTGTTGGTATGCCTTATCCCATTCATTCAAACCAAGCATAGCTCCATCAATACCGTAAGTTGGGCTGGAACGTGTCATGTATACTAAACCTAATAAAGCTTTTGCGCCGTATTTAGTAACACGGCCAACATAAGCAGCATCAGTAGTTGAAGCTGTAAGATCCGGAATTGCTAATTCTAAATCTGAAACAATCAAATTGTATATATCAACAACCGGACTTCTTCGAATTTTAGACGCCTCTTGCGCTGTCATTGTTCTGTCGATTAATGGAACTCTTCCAAACCATCTGATCAAATCAAAATAACAAAAAGCTCTGAGAAATCGTGTTTCAGCAATCATTGCTGTCTTATCAGCCGGATTTGTAAAAATCTGATCTCCTTTTTCTGCTATTTTTTCTAATAATTGGTTTGCTTTATAAATAGCATTAAAATTACTCGTATAAGCTTCTTTTACATAGCTGTTAGAACTGATAGAAGTGTAAAAACTATTAATGCCCTCCCAATCTCTTGATGCCTGAGTTATAGCTAATAAATTGTCTGATCTGGTTTCGCTTAAATTCAACACCCGGTTTGCATAACCATAAGTACCGGTTCCATGAAATGCAACCGAATATGCTGCGTTTCTTGCCTGAATAAAATCTCCCGGCGTAGCATAAAAATTCTCTTCAGTTCCTTGTGATAAAGGGATTTGCGTAAGTTCATCTGTACAGGAAACTGTCCCTAGCAAAAGTAAATTTGCTGCTAGTAAATAAATATATTTTTTCATTTTAATTAAAATTAACGTTAAGACCTAAAACGATTGATTTTGCTAAAGGAGCCCCTCCATAATCTACGGGAACAGCAAAATCATTATTTGAACTTCCAGAAGTATTTACTGCTTCAGGATTAAAACCTACTTTGTATTTATTCCAGTAGAACCAGTTTTCACCAGTTATATAAAGCCTCATATTATCTATTCTTTTTATACTTTTAACAGCTTCTCTTAAATTATATCCAATAGAAATACTTCTGATACTCACATAATCCGACTTATACATCCAATCAGAATTTGCCTGATATCCAAAAGAAGTTTTCCAGTTTCCTCTTACTGCCGGATCTACATTTAATGCATTTTCAACTGACCCCATCCCGGTACGATCAATTGCTCTTCCTGTTAATCCGTAAACTGTTCCTCCATTTTGACCTTGTACCAATACGCTTAAATCCAAATCTTTATACTTGAAATTATTAGTGATACCCCAAGTATATTTCGGAGTTGGATTTCCTAAATCAACTCTATCTTCTGAATTTATTTTTTTGTCACCATTTTGATCAATATATCTCGGATCTCCCAAAACCAATTTGTTTCCGCCAATAGTAGTTCCTCCAGAATCGACATCAGCCTGAGTTACTACACCATTTTGTTTCAAACCAAAAATAGTATACATCGGTTTTCCTACTTCTAATTTTATAAATGGAACTCCTCCGTCAAAAGCATTACTAATTTCAATTTTTGTCTGATCCGGACCTAATGCAGTCACTTTGTTCTCGTTATGACTTATATTAGCTGATGTTCTCCACTCAAAATTATCAGTCTTGAAGTTCAAAGTATTTAATTCGAATTCCCATCCTTGATTTTGTACCGCTCCCACATTAGTAAGATAACTTGTAAATCCTGATGCTGCCGGAACCGGTAGTCTGAGCAATAAATCACTATTTGTTTTTCTATATACATCGAATGTTGCAGAAATTCTGTTCTTTAGAATTGAAAAATCCAATCCGAAGTCAACACTTTTAGACTGTTCCCAGTGTAAGGAAGGATTTCCTATAGAATTTACCCCTTGACCAATTCCTACAGCTCCTCCAAGTGAATAATTAAACGGTCCTAATGTTGAGTAAGATGAATAACTGCCTATATTGTTGCTACCATTAGTTCCTGTACTCGCTCTTAACTTTAATTCGTTCAGCCAATCCACATTCTGCAAAAAGGATTCCTGCTTAACTCTCCAACCCAACGATAAAGAATAAAATGTTCCCCATCTTTTATCACTTCCAAACTTAGAAGAACCATCGCTTCTGATACTCGCAGAAAGCATGTACTTTTCTTTATAATCATATTGAAATCTACTAAAAAAAGATAATAAAGTATTCTTTTCTGCATTGGTAGAACCCAATGACCCCGTTGGAAGTGTTTCAATAGTTGAACTACTGTAAAGCCCCCCTGATGCAAGACTTGATCTGGTAATTTTATAAGAACTGAACGATTCTCCTAAAAGAACATTAAAATTATGATCTCCTAAAGATTTATTATAATTTAAAGTGTTCTCATTTACAATATTTAACCTTCTATAAGTATTGTATGCTCCCCTTATACTAGCCTGAACATCATTTGGTGTATAACTTTCAAATACATTATCAGAATTATCGAAGTTAAGTGTACTCTTTAGTGTAAAGTCGTTTGCAAATTTATAATCAGCATAAGTAGAAACTAAATTTCTGTACATCGAATTTTTACCTTTTCTGGCCAAAGCATTAAGCATATTCGTGGTACTGCTGCCCCATGCATATCTTGTTGTATATTTTTCACCTGCAGCATTAACCGCACTTTCAAAAACAGGCGTTGCCGTAAGGGCTTTAAACAGGGTATTATCTTTTCCTTCAACTCCAGGATCATTTCTTTCGGAATAAGACGGAGCTAAATTAATTCCGATTTTAAAGCTATCAGATAATTTAATATCAATATTTGCTCTTGCAGAAAATAAAGTATAATCTGTACCCACAATATATCCTGTATTTTTTTGATAATTAGCAGAAACATAATAATTAACTACGTCGGTTGCACCTGAAGCTGATAATTGATAATTGCTAAACTCTCCTGTGCGGAAAACTTTATCCTGCCAGTCAATATAATCCAATCCGGGGTGCCCTGGTATATCCCATCTGTTATCATACAAATAAGTATAATAGCTGTTATTGCTTGGAACTAGAGGAGTTGTTGGATTTTTTGCATTATATGTATCAATACGTTCAGCATTAGTCTGGCTTGCTGAAGCTCCCGGTATACCTGATCCTGCCCATTGTGTATCGATCATCGTTTTAGCTCTTTTGATCCATCCTTCAGCCGATAACATATCCACTCTGTTAGCTTCTTTATTTATACCGCCATAAGTATTAAAAGTAAATCTGGCTTTTCCTTTTTTTCCTTTTTTGGTAGTGATCAAAACGACACCATTAGCAGCTCTTGAACCGTAAATAGATGCTGCTGCTGCATCTTTCAAAACCTCAATAGAAGCAATATCATTTGGATTCATATTATCTAAAGGGCTTCCATTGGAAAAACCTCCATTCACATTTGTTCCTTCTGTAGAAATAGGAAAGCCATCAACAACATATAAAGGTTCATTTCCGGCAGTAATAGATCCCGCTCCGCGAATTTCTATACTAAAAGGCTGACCCGGTAATCCGGTAGTTTGCTTTACTCTTACTCCGGCAATTTGACCAACTAAGCCCTGATCTACTCTGGAAATTGGTCTGTCTGTAAAATTATCAGTCTTAAGGGATGATATTGCACCTGTGACCATCTTTTTCTTTTGGGTTCCATAACCAATAACAGTAACTTCATTTAGAATAGAGCTTTCTGCCTCTAAGGAAATATCATAGCTGTTCGCAGCGCCAACTTTCTGTTCTTTTTTAATAAATCCTACGAAAGAAAAAACCAAAGTTTCACCCGAAGCAACAGATATATTATATTTTCCATCAAAATCCGTACTCACTCCTCTATTTGTGCCTTTAACTAATACATTAACTCCCGGTATAGAGAGTTTTGCCGGATCAGTAACTGTTCCTGTAACTTCTTTGCTCTGCGAATAACCTGCAGCATGCACTAATGCAAACATGGCCATAAACAACAGAAGATTAATTTTATTTTTCATAAAAGTTAAATTTGGTTAATAAATTAGTTTCTCCAAATTTATTTAGAAGAGGTTTCCACAGCATCCTGTAGTATCCTGTTAACTCTCAGTATATTATATTTTACAATTAATTTTTAATTAACAGGAAAAGACAATCTACTGATTAACAATACGTAAACAGACCTCATTTTTATGAATATCATTTTAAAATTTTATTAATTATTTTTTTAAGGATTCGTATTAATTTTAGCCAAAAGCTAATAATTCAAAAAAAATATTCTTCACTTATTACTTGCCAAATTATTAAAAATAATACCCAACAGGACGGAACAGGATAGCAATTCCGTAAAACCCAATTATATTTACTTTAACCTTTTTTACAATTTATCATTTAATTTTAATAGATAAACTAATTCATATTAAACTTTGAATACAATAATTATATGAACTTTACCAAACCGAGACTTTTTCTACTTTTTTTGATTTTTGTTACCCTGAATACTTTTTCTCAGGAAACACCCGTGTCACCGTGGCCAAAATCCAGCAACATAAATCAGCCTTGGGCTCGTTGGTGGTGGATGGGAAGTGTTGTGGATAAACCAAACTTAAAGAAATCTCTTCTGGATTTTTATAAAGTCGGAATTGGCGGCGTAGAAATTACTCCGATATATGGAGTAAAGGGTGAAGAAAATAATTTTATAGATTATCTGTCCCCAAAATGGATGGAAATGTTAGATTACACGATACATATTGCAGATAGTCTTCATATGCAGGTAGATATGGTTTTGGGAACAGGCTGGCCATACGGAGGTTCACATGTAACTTTACCCCATGCGGCAACAAAACTGATTGTTGAAAAATATCAGCTTAAAAAAAACGAAACAATCGACAGAAACATAATTCTTGACAGCACTAAAGAAAAAACACCAGCTGAACTTTTATACGTAGCAGCATATGGAAGTGACGGCAGTTACATAAACTTAACTGACCAATTAAAAAACAAACAGACCAGGTTAAATGATAAAGGCCTTGAAGGAACTAAAGTAGCATTGCCTAATCAGCTGGAACCAAATAAATTAAAATGGAAAGCTAAAAAAACAGATTATACCATCTATGCTGTTTTCAGTGGTAAAACGGGACAACAGGTAAAAAGAGCAGCACCAGGTGGTAAAGGGTACACTTTAGATCATTATTCGGAACAGGCACTGAATGAATATGTGGTTCCTTTTAATACTGCTTTTAAGGGAAGAGAAGGAAAAATAAGAGCCCTTTTTAATGACAGTTATGAGGTTTACGGGACTGATTTTACACCTGATTTTTTCGAAAAATTCAAAACACTAAGAGGTTATGATTTAAAAAAAGTACTGCCATTATTACTTAATGAAAAAGATACTGAAGAAAGTAACCGAATAAGAAGTGATTATCGTCAAACCTTATCCGATTTATTGAATAAATTTGATAAATCCTGGACACAATGGGCGCATACAAAAAACTTTAAAACCAAACTTCAGGCACATGGATCTCCGGGTAACCTGATTGATTTATATGCTTCTGCCGATATTCCCGAGTGTGAAACTTTTGGTTCTATGCCTTTTGATATACCGGGTTTCAGACGTGATAAAGAAGATATCCGTGAAGGCGATGCAGATCCGGTGATGCTTAAATTTTCATCATCTGCGGCTCATATTTCTGGTAAAAAATTGGTTTCCTCAGAAACATTTACCTGGTTGCGTGAACATTTCAAAACGGCTTTATCACAATGCAAACCGGAAGCTGAGGATTTAATGTTAAACGGAGTCAATCATATTTTTCTGCATGGTTCCACTTATTCACCAACAAGAGCCACATGGCCGGGTTGGCAATTTTATGCCTCAGTAAATTTTAATGCCAATAACAGTATCTGGGAAGATGCACCAGCCCTGTTTTCATATATTTCAAATTGCCAATCATTGCTGCAACAAGGCAAACCGGACAATGAAATTTTGCTTTACTGGCCTATTTTTGATACTTGGGATAAATTTCATAAAGGCACGTTGTTTTTTCAATTCAAAATACATTCTTTATCAGAATGGCTGCATGAAACTTCTTTTTATGACACCACTAAAAGTCTGATGGCTAAAGGATATGGAGTCGATTTTATTTCTGATAATTTCATCGCAGAAGCAAAAGTCGCAGACGGAATAATTGTTTTACCCGGCGGAACCTTCAAATCATTGGTTATTCCTGCCTGCAAAAAAATGCCTTTGGCTACTTTGCAAAAAATCATAGAATTACAAAAAGCGGGAGCAAAAATTATCTTCGAAGGATTACCGGAATCGGTTCCCGGATTTAATGATTACAAAAAGCAGGAAGAAGAATTAAAATCAATTTTAGCTTCTAACAAAGAGTCAGTACAGCCAACAACAGATATTTTCAAAACTCTGGCTGATGCTCAAATTTATCCGGAAACTCTTGTAAATACAGGTTTAAAATACATCCGAAAAACAATTGACGGAGAAAAAATTTACTATTTAGTTAATCATACCACCAAAACAATTGATGAATTTATTCCGTTAGAAATTGGCAATAAAGAAGTTGTAATCTTTGATCCATTAAACAGAGATTTTGGAAATGCTATTGTGCAAAAATCAGCCAAAAATACTTTAGTTAAAATAAAAATGGAGCCGGGACAATCTTTTTTCTTAAAGACTGAAAATACAACGACGCAAAAAAAATGGAGCTATTTTGAACCTGCCAATGCTTCTGTTACTTTAAAAGGAAACTGGAAAATTACTTTTGATAAAGGAGGCCCTAAATTACCTCCGGGTGCGACAATATCAAATTTAGGATCCTGGACAAAATTAAGTCCGGAAGCAGAAGCTTTTTCAGGAACAGCGACATACTCCCTACAATTTGATAATCCAAATAATAAAACAGAAAATTGGAATTTGAATTTGGGTGATGTCCGCGAAAGTGCAAAAGTATGGCTAAATGATGAATTCATTGGTACAGCATGGTCAGTTCCGTATCAATTAAATATCGGGAAATTAAAACCCGGGAAAAATACTCTAAAAATTCAAGTCACAAACCTTTCTGCAAACCGAATCCGCGATAAAGAATTAAAAGGGGAAGAATGGAAGATTTTTTATGAAATAAATATGGTCGATAAAGATTATAAAAAGTTCGACGCAACCAAATGGAACCCAATGCCTTCCGGGTTATTAGGCCCTGTTACTATTACACCTTTAAAACAACAAAATTAATTCCCAAAATAACGAATATAAAAATGAGAAAATTAGTTTTATTCTTCGCTATATGCTTTACATACACTAGCACTACGAGCGCTCAACAGCCATTTGACAAAAAATTAGTCTTAAAACAAATCGTGCTTGCCAATGATTATTTTATGCAAAAATGGCCTGACACGGGCAAAACAATAATCACAAACAAAGAGCGTCCAAGTAATATCTGGACCCGTGGTGTTTATTATGAAGGATTAATGGCTTTACATGAAATTTTTCCAAAAGACGCCTACTATGATTATGCTTATTCATGGTCAGAATTTCATAAATGGGGATTCAATAGCGGTAATACTACCCGAAATGCCGACAATTATTGTGCAGCTCAAACCTATATTGATCTGTACAATTTAGAACCGGATGCCAAAAAACTGAAAAATACCAAAGCAAATACAAACATGTTGCTGAGTACATCACAACTAGACGATTGGTCATGGATTGATGCCATTCAGATGGGAATGCCGGTTTTTGCAAAACTGGGAGTTCTGGAAAAAGACAACCGATATTTCGAAAAAATGTATCAAATGTATATGTACTCGAGAAATAAACACGGTGATAATGGTCTTTTCAATCCAAAAGATGGTTTATGGTGGCGCGATGCCGATTTTGATCCTCCATACAAGGAACCTAATGGCAAAAATTGTTATTGGAGCCGTGGTAATGGTTGGGTAATTGCTGCTTTGGCAAAAGTACTGGCTATTATTCCGGAGAATGCACCTCACAGAGAGCAATATGTAAAAGACTTAAAGGCAATGGCTGCGGCTTTAGTACTTATTCAAAGAGCGGATGGATTCTGGAATGTGAGTTTGCATGACCCAACTAATTTTGGTGAAAAAGAAACTTCAGGAACTGCATTATTTATTTACGGAATGACATATGGAATCAATAGTGGAATTTTAAAGAAAGAAACGTATTTGCCGATAATTCAAAAAGCATGGGAAGCTATAACAAAAGAAAGTTTACATGATACCGGGTTTTTAGGATATTTACAATCTACCGGAAAAGAACCAAAAGACGGGCAGCCATTATCGTATGATAAAATCCCGGATTTTGAAGATTACGGACTGGGTTGTTTTTTATTAGCCGGGTCAGAAATTTATAAAATGAAATAAAAATAATTTGGGCGTGCCCCTCCCGAAAAGGTCGGGTCGGGCTGTACGTTCCCGCTTCCCGATGAAAAATCGGGAGAGCTCCACTTCCATCCCTCACGTAAGCTAACCAACAAACTATCATGAAAAAAACACTCTTTTATCTTGTTTTGATACTCTTTAATTCAAGCCTGTTTTCACAAGAATTTAAGAGAGAAAAATACAATTTCAATTCCGATTGGAAATTAAAAACAGGAGATTCCCAAAATGCGGAATCTCCTGTTTTTGATGATAGCTCATGGAGAAAAGTTACACTTCCTCATGCCTACAATCAGGAAGAAGCTTTTGAGAAAGATATTGACAGCCATACCACAGGAATTGTTTGGTATAGAAAGAAATTCAAACTGCCAAAAGGAATTAAAGACAAAAAGATTTTCTTGGAATTTGAAGGTATTCGACAGGGTGGTGTCATTTATGTCAATGGAGAAAAAGTTGGGTTTCATGAAAATGGCGTAATGGCTTTTGGTTTTGATATTTCAAAAATCACCAAACCTTTTCCGGAAGAAAACACGATTGCTTTACGAATTGATAACGACTGGAAATATAGAGAAGCAGCTACAAATACTACCTATCAATGGAATAATATGAATTTCAATGCTAATTATGGCGGAATCCCTAAAAATGTTTTCCTGCATATAACCGGTAAATTATACCAGACACTCCCACTCTATTCAAATCTGAAAACTACAGGAGTTTATATTTATCCATCCGATATTAATATTCAGAAAGAAAGTGCAGTAATTCATGCTGAAACTGAAGTACGAAATGAATTTGAAACGGCAAAAAGCGTAGAATATAATGTGATAATTGAAGATCTTGAAGGCAAAAAACTCGCTTCTTTTTCAGGAGAAAAAACAACTCTTTTACCGAATGAAACCAAAATTATAAAAGCCAGCAAATTGGTTGATAATTTACATTTTTGGAGTTGGGGATACGGTTATTTGTATACCGTAAAAACGATTTTAAAAGTTGATGGAAAAGTTATTGATGAGGTCTCGACCAAAACCGGCTTTCGAAAAACGGAATTCAAAAATGGTGAAACCTGGCTGAATGACAGAGTCATCCAGATAAAAGGATACGCTCAAAGAACCAGCAATGAATGGCCGGCTATTGGAATGTCAGTTCCGCCATGGCTGAGTGATTTTAGCAATAAACTGATTGTGGAAGGCAACGGAAATTTAGTCCGTTGGATGCACGTGACACCTTGGAAACAAGATGTCGAATCCTGTGACAGAGTTGGATTGCTTCAGGCAATGCCTGCAGGGGATGCCGAAAAAGATGCAAAAGGCGAACAATGGAACCAACGTGTAAATCTGATGCGCGATGCTATTATTTACAACCGAAATAATCCAAGCATCATTTTTTACGAATGTGGTAATGAATCTATCAGCGAAGAACACATGAAAGAGATGAAAGACATTCGAAATCTTTATGATCCGAATGGCGGACGCGCTATTGGTTCTCGTGAAATGCTGGACAGCAAGGAAGCCGAATATGGCGGCGAAATGCTTTACATTAATAAAAGCGCTAATAAACCCTTATGGGCAACTGAATATTCCAGGGACGAAGGTTTGCGAAAATATTGGGATGAATTCTCTCCTCCTTTTCATAAAGAAGGTGTTGGCCCTTTATATCGGGATAAACCTGCCGAAGATTACAATCATAATCAGGACCGCCATGCTGTTGAAAACATTATTCGTTGGAATGATTATTACAGAGAAAGGCCTGGTACAGGAAAAAGAGTAAATTCCGGTGGTGTTAATATTATTTTTTCTGATTCGAACACACACCACAGAGGCGAATCAAATTACAGAACCAGTGGCGAAGTTGATGCCATGCGTATTCCAAAAGACGGTTTCTGGGCACATCAGGTCATGTGGGACGGCTGGGTAGATATCGAAAAACATCACACACACATTATGGGACATTGGAATTATGCAGAGCATGTTGTCAAAAACATTTACGTAGTTTCGACAGCTTCCCAAGTTGAACTTTTTATCAATGATACTTCGCAAGGTTTTGGAAAACAAAGCAATGAGTTTTTATTTACTTTTGAAAATATTGCATTCAAAGAAGGTACTATAAAAGCTATTGGTTATGATACAAAAGGAAAAATTTTGAGTGAAGATTCAAAAATAACTGTTGGAAATCCTGCAGACATTAAACTTAAATTGATAACTCAGTCAAAAGGTTTTTTAGCGGATGGCGCAGATGTAGCTTTAATTGATGTTGAAGTAGTTGACAAAAACGGAAATCGCTGTCCAATCAGTAATGATATGATTTCCTTTTCAGCTGAAGGTCCTGTTACATGGTTAGGCGGAATTGCACAAGGCCCTAAAAATTATATTCTTTCTACGACTCTTCCAGTTGAAAATGGTGTTAACAGAGTTATATTACAGTCCATGATAAAAAGCGGAAAAATAAAAATTTCTGCTACAGCCAAAGGATTAAAATCGGCAGAACTGACTTTTGAAAGTAAAGCAATAAAAACTCAAAACGGACTTTCAAATAATGTTCCGGGTGCTAACTTAGCTTCCAATTTAGAACGTGGGCCAACTCCTAAAACACCTTCGTATACTTTAAAAAGAAATCCTGTCACCATTATAAGTGCTTCTTCACCTTCCAATAATAGTGATACTTTTAAAAGTTATGATGACAATGAATTGTCTGAATGGAAAAATGATAGTAATATCAAAACAGGTTCAATAACATATACACTGTCAAAACCTTCATTAGTAAACGAATGTGTAATTAAATTAACCGGATGGAGGTCAAAAAGCTATCCTATTCGTATTTTAGCAGACGGAAAAGAAGTTTTTAAAGGCAATACGACTCAAAGTTTAGGCTATATTACGATTCCTTTAGAACCTGTTCTTGCAGAAAACATCAAAATTGAATTAATTGGAGCCAATACAGAAAAAGATGGTTTTAGTAAAATTGTCGAAGTAGAAGCAACCAAAGATTTAGATTTATTTAAAGACCAAACAGCTTTAAATGCAAAGGGACAATTGCGTATTGTCGAAATAGAATTTTATGAAAAAATCAAATAATTTAAAACGAATCAAAGCAATATTATTTTGTATTTCGTTAGGGATGAGCCTTTCTGTTTTCCCTCAAAAAAAGGAAATTCCGTTATGGGATAAAGTTCCTGATGCAATTATATCCAAAGAATATTCAGAAAAAATAGTAACTAATAAAGATGGAGTTGCAGAAGATGTTCGCAAAGTAACATTACCTACTCTTACAGCTTATTTCGCAGATGCGGAAAAATCAAATGGAACTTCTGTTATAATCTGTCCGGGAGGCGGTTACGGAATGCTGGCCATCAACAAAGAAGGTTATAAAGTTGCTGAATGGTTTAATAGTTTAGGAATCAATGCTTTTGTTTTAAAGTACAGATTGCCAAGCGATTTGATTATGAAAAATAAAACCGTTGCTCCTTTGCAAGACGCTCAGGAAGCAGTAAGACTGGTACGAAGAAACGCTGTTAAATGGAAATTGAATCCCAATAAAATTGGTATTATGGGATTTTCGGCTGGAGGTCATTTAGCTGCTACTTTATCCACACATTATAGCGACAAAGTTTATATTCCTTCGGATACAACAAGTGCCAAACCAAATTTTTCAATTTTAATATACCCTGTAATTTCAATGCAGGAAAGCATTACGCATCAAGGTTCTAAAGATAATTTATTAGGAAAAAATGCTGACAATGAATCAACTGAAAAATATTCGAATGAAAAACAAATAACAGCTGATACCCCAAAGACCTTTTTAGTTCATGCGACAGATGATAAAGCTGTTCCTGTAGAAAATAGTATTAATTATTATTTAGCCCTAAAAAAAGTAAAGGTTTCGGCAGAAATGCATTTATATGAAAACGGAGGCCACGGTTTCGGCTTGGGTACAAAAGGAACGAATGCATCCTGGCCAAAAACCTGCGAAAAGTGGCTGGCAGTCAACAATTATATTTTAAAATCAGATGGTTACGTATTCACCTATTTTAAAGGCAATGGCGAAGACGGATTACATTTGGCTTACAGTGAAGATGGCTATAAATGGAATACTTTAAAAAACGACACTTCTTTTTTAACTCCGGAAGTTGGAAAAGATAAACTTATGAGAGATCCATGCGTCATAAAAGGCGGTGACGGATTATATCACATGGTCTGGACAGTAAGCTGGACAGATAAAGGAATTGGTTATGCTTCATCAAAAGACCTGATTCACTGGTCAAAACAGGAATTTATTCCGGTAATGGCGCATGAGGAAAAAACCCGAAATACCTGGGCTCCGGAAATCACTTATGATGAAAAATCAAAAGAATATATGATTTATTGGGCCTCAACCATCGACGGAAAATTCCCGGAAACAAAATCAGATGAAGAAAATGGATATAATCACAGAATCTATTATACCATTACCAAAGATTTCAAAAAATTTCAAAAAACGAAACTGCTTTATGAACCGGGCTTCAATGTGATTGATGCTTCTATTGTAAAAACAGATAATGGATTTACAATGTTTTTAAAAGATGAAACAAAAGTACCAGTCCGGAAAAATTTAAAAATAGCCACCAGCAAAAAACTCGAAGGTCCATATACAAAAGCAAGTGAACCTATTACAGGAAATTATTGGGCTGAAGGCCCAACAGCTATTCAAATCAATAACGAATGGATCGTATATTTTGACAAATACACTCAAAAGAAATATGGAGCTGTAAAACAAACTTCCAAAGGCTGGGAAGATATTTCAGAACAAGTTAGTTTTCCCGAAGGGACACGACACGGGACTGTAATTAAGGTTTCCAGCGATGAAATCAATGCTTTAAAAAAGAATAATAAAAAATAAGTGATTATACGCTTTAATATTTAAGCTTTTTGTTAAAACATTCTTCAAAATAAAACAATTTATATTTTTTTTTTAAAATATCACTAAATTCCGGTATTTCAGGGCATTTTTATTTAACGTAATATTGCGCATGAATTAATACACATAAATTGACTTTACGCTCCTCTTTAGAATGGATACTCATAATTTTATTATTACTGACCCCAGCAATAGGATTATGCACTACAGATTTTTTTTATGATCCCACCAGTTTCTCCCATTACGGGTTTTGTATAACAGCATTCCTGTTTGTAATTGTCTCATCTGTTCTTTTTTTAAGAGTTCAAAAATCGATCCTGTTTAAAGCACCTATCGTCTTTTTTGGCATATGGTGTTTCTATGTTTTATTTCAATACCTTAATAATTCAGCAGTTGCGCTATTTACTATATACTTTATTTCGTTTTATTTTTTGTTGGTATCAGCAACTGTCTTATTTAGTCTGTCAGGATTTAGGTTTAACATCTTTCTTTATGGCATAATATTACTCTCCACAATTGAGTCGTTGTATTGCATTTTACAGTCCTCAGGACTTTGTAAAAGTCATAGTTTGCTTTTACCGGTTACTGGCAGCTATAATAATCCAAATGTAACAGCCATCTTTTTAGCCTTGACAACGCCTGTTTTTTTATATTTCTTCAGGAAAAAACACAAGTGGTTAATCCGTATCTCCTTTTTTATTTTGCTGACAGCCTTGCTTTTGCTTAAATGCCGTGCAGCATTTATAGGTGTCATTTTGGCTTCAGTGACTTTTTATTGTTTGGAATACAATCTGATTTTATGGATAAAAAACAATAAGAGCAAACCCACGGCAAAAGCCTTGTTTATTTTAAGCCTTCTGATTATAATTCCACTCAGTTCGTATTTGTATAATTCCAAAAAAGCATCTGCTGACGGGCGGAAATTTATTTGGAAAGTATCAGGTGTTATGGCACTGAAAAAACCATTGACGGGTTACGGATATGGTTATTTTGAAAAAGAATATAATTTATATCAGGCGGGCTATATAAAAGATGGAAAAGCAACACCGGAAGAGCTTAAGAATGCCGGACCTGTAATTATGCCACATAACGAATTGCTGCATAATTTAGTGGAAGGAGGATGTATCGGACTGTTATTAATGGTGCTTTTTTTCGGTTCCCTTTTCTTAACTGCAAAACAGCGAACAGGAACTGACGGTAAAAAATCAAACAATCCTGAAACAAAAAACAGTTATTTTAATATAAGTTATGCAGGAGTTATAGCCTTTATCGGAATGTCTATGGTCAATTCTACAATTCAAATCATGCCTATAATGGCTTTATTGATTATTTATTCGGGTATTGTCTGCAGTACATTAAAACCTCTGTCGCTACCTTCATTTCTTAATTTTCAAATACATAGTAATGCATTTCCAATTATTTTGATGATTACGATTATTGCTTTTAGTTGTTTTATTATATGGACTGTTTCCGGAGTTGCTATAGCCAATAGAGAAAATAAAAAAGCATTCCTACTTCAACAAGAGAAGCATTATAAAGAGGCGTTGCAAATTATGCATGGTCTGGAAAATCATTTAAATGGCGATCGGAATTATTGGAATAATCTAGGTGTAATTTATATGAAAGCAAATAATTACCAACAGGCGATTAGCTGCTTTAGTACAGCAAAAAAATGGAGCTCGCTTCCTGATTTATATTTAGGTTCCGGTATGTGTTATGAAAGGCTTTACCAATATCCAAAGGCTATAACTGAATATAAGCAGCTTGTACTTTTACTGCCTTCAAAATTTGGGTACCGTTTCAGGTTAATGCAGGCGTACTACAAAAACAACGACATGGTCAATACTATGATAACGGCCAAAGAAATTCTGGCTCTTGAACCCAAAATTCCATCCCCTAAAGTAGAACAGTATAAAAAAACCGCCTGGCATCTTTTAAAAAAAATAGAGTCTGAAAGAGCCATCATAAATAAAGTCAGTGAAATCAATGGTCAATTTATAGCACAGCCACTTAAAATCAAATCTTAAAAAACATTCCTATGTTTAATTATTTTATTGGAAAAATAACCCAAAGCACTAAGAAAATACTTTTTCTTTTATCCCCATTTTTATTGCATGCCCAGTACCCGAATGCTGTTGAAGCGGTTTTAAAAAAAGCCGGAAATAACAGGGCTGAACTTGAAGAAGCACTGCAGTATACAGACAAAACAAAAGACGCTTTAAAAATAAGCGCCATGCAGTTTTTAATCAGCAACATGGATATTCATTCATCCGCTGATTATTATTGGGAAAATCAGACAAAGGAAAAAGTAGATTATAATGAATTAGCGTATCCTGATTTTGAGCAGGCAAAAACAGCTCTTACTATTATTAAAGAAAAAAATCCGGGACTACAGCCCAAAGCTGTTATATATCAGGATATAGAAACCATTAAAGGTGATTACTTAATTCAGAACCTTGAAAAAGCTTTTACTGCCTGGCATTCTTCTGCAATGAAGAATACCTCATTTACTGATTTTTGCGAATATATTCTGCCTTATCGGGTCAGCGAGGAACCTTTACAGAATTGGCGTTCTGTTTATGCAGATAAATTTAAATGGATAAATGAGCAAATCCCATCCAAAGGATTCAAACCCGTTTTATTTTCTGTAAAGGATGATTATGATAGCTGGTTTACCAATACCTGGGGGGAGACACGAAAAGAACCTTTGCCAAGATTAGGTGCTTTGCAATTATTATCAAGAAAAGAAGGTCCCTGCCCTGACATTGCTGATCTTGGGACATTTATTATGCGCTCGCAAGGTATACCTGCAACTGTAAATGTAATTCCGTTTTGGGCAACCGCCACGGGAGGACATTTTACAAATACTTTTTTTGATGAGAAAATGCATCCTTACAATTGTGATTTTGGCGCAAAAGATTATGAGGAAGATTTAAAAAGGGAACCTGCCAAAGTCCTGCGTCTGACATATTCCAAACAGCCTGAAACGCTGGCCAGTTTTGAAGATAAAAACAATATTCCCACAGCTATTTTAAAACAGCAAAATTATATAGATGTTACCAAAGACTACTGGGAAACTACAGATGTA
This sequence comes from Flavobacterium sp., assembly GCA_039931915.1. Taxonomy (GTDB): domain Bacteria; phylum Bacteroidota; class Bacteroidia; order Flavobacteriales; family Flavobacteriaceae; genus Flavobacterium. Next base: position 129,191 of record JBDTRA010000001.1, read on the forward strand.
ACATGCCCTTTATTTGCTTCGACAAATCCATCCAAAATTGTATATGCCACAACTTTTAATGGTCTGGCATGGAGACCTTTTTGGTGGGGAAAAGTAGAAAATGGAAAAACTAGTTTTACCTCCATTTGCAAGAGAACTGTTTTGATACCCCAATATTATACTAATGGAAAACTGGTTCCTGCCGGAGCGCCAATCATTGTTGGGGATAAAGAATCCAAAGTATTGCTTGCTGACCTTACACAAACCAGAGAAGTTCTAATCGCCGAAGCCGATAAATACTTAAAATTTAAAATGGGTGTGACCTACAAATTATTTTACTGGAACAATGGTTGGAAATTGGTAGATACACGGGAAGTAAAAGATCAGGTTACCTCTATGCTTTTTGCCAAAGTACCTAAAAATGCTTTGTTAATATTTTTGTCGAGCGATTCAAAAAAATTAGAACGCCCTTTTATAATTGACGACCAGAATAACAGAACATGGTTTTAAAAAATAGTGATATTAATGTAACACCCTTTTTTTTAATTTTTATGTAATCGATTACTAAAAATTAAAAAAAGATATAAATTCCAAAAGATGAAAATAAAATTGATTAAAACATTGCTCATAGGTATTCTGTGCCTTCCTGTCATAAGCCTGGCGCAGGTGAGCCAAAACGTAAGCAGGCTGTTTCCTGCACACATTCTCTATAAAATAGATGAAGTAAATTCAAAAGTAAACTTATCAGAAGACAAACAAATTAAAATAGGCCGCAAACTCTTCACTGCAGATAGCCTTGCTAATGCAGCTCTTACCAAGGGAAAACCTGTTGCTCAATTAAAATCATATTATAGCATTGATACCGGTTTTTTAAAACCCATTTTATCTCCGGAAGAATTAGATCGTTATGGTCATATAACAGACCCGGATAACCGTTTTTTAGCAGTGCTAATTTTTGCATCCCAGTATAAACTGGAATCTACACAAATAAACGAAATACGAAAACAAAACGATTCTTTGGCTGGAGTACCCAAAATGTCCACAAAAGAAAAGATCCGAATTTATAATAAAAAGCTGTACAGCATTCTGGCGAAAGAGCAATATCTCTCTATGCTTAAAACGATTTACCACGAGCAATCAGTAGAAGAGGCAAAAAAGGACTGGGCAAAAATAGTAAAACTCCAGCTGGCTGATAAAAATGACAAAAGCGAGTATGTTAAAATTGAGAATTACCACCTCGCCAAGAATGCTTTTCTCGATAAAGACGCGGATCGATACGAGAAAACAAAAAGAGATCTTTTAGCTAAAAAAATGGCATTGGGTGAGCCTCCTGTTTTACTGCATGCCAGTATATTATCTGAAGGTTCGTACACTAGCAATAAATACACATCAGTGATTAAATACGAGAAAGAATTGGAACTTACTAAAAGCCAAACAGATACCCTTTTGGTGAAATACAAACAATTGGAACGGATTAAACTGGAAAACAAGGAGAAAGAATCTACTGCTGAAGCTCCGCAAACGGTCCCTTCAGAATATGAAAATATAGCGAAAATATTAAGCCCGGAACAAGTGAAAAAATGGCTTATTAGTAAAAATAAAAACGAAGCAAAAAAAGAAGCGCAAAAAAACTGGGAACAATTGGAAGCTGAAGGTTTAACTAAAAATTTGGATAAGGATAAAACACTGACCGAATTTGCGATCTATCAATTACAGTTTCTGGTAACCAAAGACAGGGCAATGGTGTATCATACTCAAGAAAACATTTTTGCAAAACGGGATATCGAGAAGAAAAAGCCGGAACTGCTAAAACAGCTTGATGCTATTAACCTAAAAAAAGCCAAAAACACCAAGACCAAAGACGCGTTGGCATGGTAGCAATTTAAAATAATAATATAATAACCAAACTAAATAAATATGAAGAAAATTACCCAAAAAGCAGTCTTACTGCTTCTTCTAGGTGGTATGCTGTGTCAGGCACAGGAAAGCCCGGATATCAAAAAGAGTTTATTAACAGCAAGATTACAACTGCTGGCAGGAAGCCAGACGTATAATCCTGAACAGGCAATCGCCAGTTACAAGGAACTGGCCAATCTTGGCAATGCCGAAGCCATGAATGCATTGGGATTGATTTACAACAAAGGCATCAATGTTCCCGTAAACGAGCAAGAGGGAATGCAGTGGCTCGAAAAGGCAGCGGCAGCAGGATATGCCAAAGCATGGTATAATTTAGGTTTATTGCTTAAACAAACGGACAATCTGGCTGATCAGGTAAAAGCATTGGGTTATTTTGAAAAAGCAGCAGTCTCAGGTTACACTAAAGCCTATCATGCATGGGGAGGAATGGTAATGAAAGGCAATGGTACACCACAGGATTATCCTTTGGCACTAAGTATTTTCAAACAAGGGGCAGATAAAGGAGACCCCAGTTCGATATATTCACTTGGGTACATGTACTACAAAGGACTAGGATGTGCCCAAGATTACAGTCAGGCAGTACAGCAATTTGAGTCAGGGTCACAAAAAGGAAGCCTCTCTGCGATGTATATGCTTGGTTTATGCTACCGTAATGGGTACGGGGTTGCAATTAATACAGAAAAAGCCAAATATTGGCTAAGCAAATCAGCTGCAAAAGGATTGAAAAAGTCCGACATAGAACTGGCTGAACCTGAGGCAGAAAATGCACAGCCTAATCAAATAAAAACGGTTTCCCAAACCATTCCTGAGGTAATCACAATTACTGAAACAGAAGCTCCGGAAACCTTTCAGAAGGTAAAACAAGCTCCGATAACTACTAATATTTCGGGTAATTATTCAGGACATTTATTACGTTATGACTGGAGTGGGCAAAATATAATAAGCAAAACGCCACTACAAATTGACCTGACACAAGAGGGAACACACCTTGTTGGTGTATGGAAAGAAGAGGCAGGTGATACCGTTGCTTTTAACGCCCAAATTCAGGAAAACGCCATTGTATTTCAGGATTCTAAGATAGACCGTACCGAGCATTTTTATAAAGATACCATAGCGACCTATCAATTTAAAGAGGCAAAATTGCAACTCCTGCAAACCGATGAGTCATTATTTATAATCGGAAACCTGAATTTGTACAATATAAAAGAGCGTGAGAATGAAAGGCCTATGTATCTTATTTTAGATAAGAAACAGGAAAAAACCAGCAGTACCAACGAAATGTTTTCTTCTGTTGTCATATATCCCAATCCTGTGGTAAGCGACTTTAACCTCAGTTTTGATTTAGCAAAGGATATCAATGCCACGATGAGTATCTATTACATCACTGGCAGGGAATTGTACCGCGAGCAATGGAATGGTTTAGCTGCCGGACACCAAACCAAAACGATAGCCCTAAATGCGCCTCCGGGTTATTACTTGTTGCGACTGACTTACGGCAACGAGATAAAGACAACACTTTTAATTAAAAAATAAGAACGATGAAAAATAAATACTTTATATTAGTCCTTACGTTCTTAAGTTTACTAATAGGCCAAAACAGCTTTGCACAGGACTGGCAGGATATGGGTTTTGATGATGCCACAAACGACCTTATCCAGGATTTTGAAGATCAGGGAGGCACCGTTGATTACTATGACAATGCCCAAGATTATGCGGATGCAGTGAATAATGACGATAATCCCGATAATGATTATGATAATGGGGATGATAATAATTATAACGATAGTAATAATGACAATACGGGTGTTGCGTATTGGACAGATTCATCAGGAATTAATATGTATTCAGATGGTGAAGGCCGTACCTATGCCGACATGAACAATGATGGGATATTTCAGCCGACTGAGGTAGTAGACGATTCTCATAACTCTGGCTCATCTAATAATTCTAGCGATGATGACAATGATGATAATAACTCTGACATATATGATGGCTTATTAGATACTCACAATTATGATAACGATACTGGTACTCAAGATGATGATCAATATCCATATCCTGATGATACCAATAATAATGATGATACACCAACTAATGATATTCCGACACCTGATGCTCCACCCACTAGAAGAGCTTGGTATTTGGATAATGATGGAGACGGTTATTATATCTCATATGTTGTCGCAATAAACAAACCTGACGGAAATTACAAAGAGACCAGTAGAGGGCCTGATTGTGATGATAACAACTATTCAAAAAATTTAGGCACAGACTGTGGATGGAAAATATGGTATCTGGACGAGGATGAAGATCAATATCATAGTGATGAAACCGAACAGGCAGATTCTCCGGGTATCGGATGGGTTCTTACCACAAGAGGAGTAGATTGTGAAGAAAGTGATCCAGACATAACCGATCAATGCAGACGCAAAACGTGGTATTTTGACGGGGATGGCGATGAATATCACAGTAATGAAATGGTGTCGGCTGATTATCCGGGTGATGGATGGTTTCTTACCACAATGGGAAATGACTGTAATGACATGGACCCAGCCAAGACTGTTCAATGTGGGCCTAGCACCTGCAAAGGGTGTCTTGAGGATCCAGTTCAAAATTTAATTAATAAGCCTGTATTAACACAAGCGGAATTGACAAAATTAATAAAGGATCTGACAGGTCGTTATTCAGTTGATTCAAAATATAATCATGTTCTTACAACTTCAAATGGAATAGCATATAAAGGCACACTAACAAGGCTTAAAGATCCATCAACCGGGCATTCTTTTTATTACTTTATGCCTTACACGAGTGGCGATTTATTAAAAGTGGGTAATCAATATAAAATTCCTGAACCAGGCAGCAGCGGAACATCAACCACAACAGGCAATCCTACCGTTCCAGGAACTTTAGACTATCATGGATTCCCAATGGGTTTCTATACGATGGGCACAAACAATGGATATGTCGGTGTATATTTAACGGAAAATAACGAATATTTAGAAAATTATTGTGAGGGTTGTGAAAAAATTGAATATGCTACTGATCCGAAATACCCTCAATTAGCAAAACTTTTACCGAAAGTAAAAACATTAATATTAGGAAATACAACTATATTAAATAATTTAATGCAACTAAGCGGATACAATGCTACTCAGTTAGCAAATTTGTTATCAGAGGAAAGTTTAAAAAAAATAATGAGAGTTGCGGATATCCCAGATTGGGGTTTATATGAAAGATATGTTACACCAGATATTTTCTTTGTCAAGGCAAAATTAGTAGCCTCCTTAGAAACAGGAGGATTTAAAGAAATGGAAAGTAATGTAAATTTAAATGACACTTCTTTTTTTCTCGCTATAGTAATTGCACATGAATTGGTTCATTTTGGCAGACACTTTAATAATTTACCGCAAAGAGTTACGATAAATAATAAGACATTTGAAGCAGGAGAAGTCTTTGAAACAAATATTTTTAGAAAAGTATTAGGAAGTAGTAATATAGAAAATTTAGCAAAACAGTATGGATGGCGTTTTTAAAAAATTAGTCTTTGTTTTATCGCTTTTAACAGCTTTAAGTTGTAAAAAGGATGAAAAAACAAATTTGAACAATAATAAAATAATTACAGAAGCAAGGAATTTGATCAGGCTAAATAGTAATGTCCTCATTGATTCTGTTGAACAATTTGATGTACCATTACCAAATGGCAAACATGTAATGCCACAAATAACAATAGGTTTAATCGACTCTATCCCCAAACGGGATATGAAGTTACGAATGGGTCGGTCAGATGGAGATACGTTTGCCGAAATGAAATTGGAAAAAGATGATTTAGTTAATTTTAGATCACCATACAAACTTAATTTAGTCAAAGTAAAAAATGACGATACAAATATTTTGTTTGTAACCTTTTCTGAGTTAAGTATAAGAGGTAATCATGCGTTTGTTGTAGTAAAAAAAGTTAGAGGAATAGGTATGGTTAAAAACACATACTATTTTGAAAAACAAAATGGCAGATGGGTTTTCATAAAAAAAGGGTTTTCAAAGATGGGGTAAATGTAAAATACACTAAATATGGGTTAATCCTTAAACCAAGCTGTAACTTGCTTGCTTGAATAGATTAGAATAAATATTTAAAAAGGCATAATTAATTCAAAGCTACAAGCCTAAAAATTTGTAGCTTTTTTTTATCAAACAAATTAATAAAGAATATCAAAATTAAAAAATGAAATATATAATAGCTTTTCTAGTACTTCACTTTGCCACAACTAGTTGTACATCCCAAACTGTGAAAGATCAGTTTTTGAATGTCCTAACTGTGCCATCAAATACTAACGTCAGTTATGGGTATGACGGCGGCAATAAGATCGAGGTTCATTATCCACTTATTGACGTAGCTGAAGAGATGGTAAATGCGACCGATTTGCTGATCAACACGGATTTGAATATCCCTTACTACTGAGTGCGGTAAATATTTATCAACTCTAAAACTCAAAACTTATAGTCATAATTTTATCAGTATCCAGAAATCTTTATCCTATATGTTTTGTCCTGCAAGCGATGATATCGAATATGAGACATTTAATCTTTTTCGTGCAAATGATGGAATAGTTTATAGAATAAACTTGAAAAAGAACAGTTATGTGATTGGTGAGATTAATAAATTTATTTCGACCGCGGATGCTGATTGTAATTATAACCAGGAAGGAAGATATATATAGTTACTTATTATTCGAAAACAATATGCCAAAATTATTTATTGTAAAAGATAAAGTTTGTAATGCAATCATTGGATTAGATATTAATAAATTAGAATTTGTTTTTACTAATTCTAGCGCAGGTTTTCCAGTGGTTGATACGTTTATAGTCAATTAAACATTTGTAATGTGCTTTTCCTTAAATAACATTATCTCTTATTAATTTCTTAGAAAAGCATAATTTAAAAAGCTACAACTTTTGAGGAGTTGTAGCTTTTTTAAATTTATAAAATCCACCGTAATAAATCATTCGCCAATAATATGAAGTTCATTAAACTCTTTATCGACAATTAAAAAATGATTCAGTTCAAAGCTAATTTGATCAAATTCGATTTTTTCGTTATCGATTTCTATTTCTGTAACCTTAAAAGGTAATCCAATTAAGTTGATTTTATATTTGGTGTACTGTGTTTCGTATTTACCTTCTTTATGTAATTGAATAATTAATTCTTTTTCTTTCCCGATAGTCCTGAAAGACAGAAAACTGTAACGTCCTTTTTTATAATCATATCCGTCCTGGGCATCCTCATAAACTACAGATTTCTCCTTGCCATTTTTATAGTATAAATCAAGAGTCAGTTCATCAAACTCAAGTTCCCCTACGTATTGCTGCACAGGATATTTTGGAATTACAGCACCAGCTTTTACAAAAACCGGAATTTCATCAAATTTAGTATCAATCCAGACTTCCCTGCCTCCTGTTACAAATTCATTTGTCCAGTAGTTATACCACTCCCCTCTTGGAATATACATTCTTCGACCTAAAGAATTAGGCTCAAGTATCGGGCATACTAATATTTGGTTTCCGAATATAAATTCGTCATTACGATAATGTGTCTGGGTATCATCCTGATCGTAATACACCAATGGTTTTAGCATTGGGATTCCTTCTTCAATATATTGCCAGAACATGGTATACAAATAAGGCAATAACTGATAACGCAGATTAATAAATTTACGGGTAATGTTAATCACTTCTTCATCAAAAGCCCAGGGCTCCTGATTACCGTGATCCCCGGAAGAATGTGTCCTGCAAAAAGGATGAAAAACCCCTAACTGTATCCAGCGTGTATATAGTTCTCCTGTTGGCTGTTCTGCAAATCCGCCAATATCAGAGCCTGTGAAACCCATTCCGGAAATACACATACGCTGTACCTGGATATTTGCTATCCACAGATGTTCCCAGGTTGCTACATTATCTCCTGTCCAGGATGACGTATATCGCTGGGCACCTGAGTAAGCAGAACGTGTAATGACAAATGGGCGTTTTGGATAAGCAAATCGCTTCACACCATGATAGGTTGCCCTAGCCATCTGAGTACCGTAAATATTGTGTGCTTTTCTATGGCTGCAAGGATTTCCATCATAATCATGACGAACATCCATCGGGAAAGTTTTATTTGGAACTTCCATAACAGCAGGTTCGTTCATATCGTTCCAAACCCCTTTTACACCGATATCTGAAATTAATTCTTTAAATAATCCTGCCCACCATTCACGGACAACGGGATTTGTATAATCGGGAAAATTACATTCGCCCGGCCAGACTTTCCCTTTCATATATGGGCCATCAGCTCTTTTGCAAAAATAATCTTTCTCTAAAGCTTCTTTATAAACCGAATATTCTTTATCAATTTTAATTCCGGGATCTATAATTACAATTGTTTTAAATCCATCTTCAGCTAATTCTGCAACCATTTTCTTTGGGTCCGGAAAATAATCTTTATTCCAGGTAAAACATCGAAACCCTTCCATATAATCGATATCCAGATAAATGGCATCGCATGGGATTTTTAATTCCCTGAATTTAGACGCAATTTCTTTTACTTTGCTTTCCGGATAATAACTCCATTTACATTGATGATATCCTAAAACCCAAAGTGGCGGCAGTTCAGGTTTTCCGGTCAAATCTGTATAAGTCGTGACAACATCCTCCATTTGGGGACCATAAACAAAATAATAATTCATTTCGCCGCCTTCAGCCCAAAAACTTGTAACATTTCTTCTTTCCTGGCAAAAATCAAAAAAAGTCCTGAATGTATTGTCAAAGAAAATACCGTAAGACTGTTTATTTTGTAGGCCAATATAAAACGGAACTACTTTATATAGTGGTTCCTGGTCTTTTTGAAAGGCATATTGGTCAGTAGCAAAATTCTCTACTCTTTTGCCTTTTAAATTCATTTGAGTTGCTTTATCACCAAGACCGTAAAAACATTCCCCGTCTTTGGAAGACTTGCTCATTTTTACAATATTTCCGCCATATTCATAGCTTTCTTCCCAATGAAATCCAAGTTCATCTTCAAGAATCAACTGATCATTCAAATCAAAAATGGATAAACGAAGATCTATTTTCTGAATTTTACATTTTACCTTACTGGTCCTGATCTGAAAAAAAGTTTCTTCTTCTGTAAGTTCCAGAAAATTATAACCATGCAGCTGGCTTTTATCAATAGCATACGAAAAATCGTTGCTAAAATAGCCTTTGGTAGTAAATCGAAACCTGATTAAACTATCCCTTAGAATCGTAACTTTTAAAATTACTTTATTGTCTGTATGAAAAAAAACAGAATCACCCTGATGTTCACACAACACAATTTTCGTTGGATACAAATCTCCTTTATATTCTAATTGTGTATTTACAATCATATACTAAATGAATTAATTATAAGAACTCTATCTCAGTTCCAAACATACAAAAAAACTAAGTAAGCCTGCATGAATATTAGGTTTATTCACGAAAACGTTTTTTGTGACTGAGTGATAAATTACTTGTCAAAAAACAAACAATTCAATAATTTATAATCTGAAAAAATCACAAAATCACAGTGCGTAAAAAAATAATTTTAGTTACACAAACGAATAAACCGTAATACTTAAAGGAGGAAGAGTCAATTCGATAGAAAAATCCCGCCCATCATATGGTGAAGATTGAATTTTTAATGTTCCTGAATTACCAACTCCGCTTCCGCCATAAAGCTGGGAATCACTATTAAAAATTTCTTTTAATTCTCCTTTTTGAGGAATTCCTATCCTATAATTCTCACGAACAACGGGGGTAAAATTACCCACAATTATTAAATTTTCCTGTGGATTATTTCCTTTTCTGATATACGATAAAACTGCATTCTGATGGTCTGAATAATTAATCCATTCAAAACCTTCTCCGCTAAATTGTTTTTCATACAAAGCAGGATGTGATTTATATAACTGGTTCAAATCAGTAATTACTTTTTTGATCCCTGCATGATAATTATATTGCAATAAATGCCAATCCAGGCTATTCTCAAAATTCCATTCGGAGCTTTGTCCAAATTCAGAACCCATAAATAATAATTTGGTTCCCGGATGGGTAAACATATACCCATAAAGCAACCTTAAGTTTGCAAATTTCTGCCATTCGTCGCCGGGCATTTTATTCAAAATGGATTGTTTTCCATAAACCACTTCATCATGTGAAAAAGGCAGCATAAAATTTTCAGTAAAGGCATAAGTCATTGAAAAAGTCAAATCATTTTGATGGTATTTTCTATAAACAGTTTCTTTCTGAAAATATTCTAAAGTATCATGCATCCATCCCATCATCCATTTCATTCCGAAACCCAAACCGCCTGTAAATGTTGGTTTTGAAACCATCGGAAAAGAGGTACTTTCTTCTGCAATTGTCTGAACATCATAAAAATTAGCATAAATAACTTCATTGAATTCTTTAAGAAAACTAATGGTATCCAGGTTTTCTCTTCCGCCATAAATATTAGGCTCCCATTCGCCTTCATTTCTGGAATAATCCAGATACAACATCGAAGCTACGGCATCAACCCTTAAACCGTCAGCATGATAATGCTGCAGCCAAAAAACAGCATTACTAATTAAAAAAGCACGGACTTCATTACGGCCGTAATTAAAAACAAGGCTTTTCCAATCGGGGTGATATCCTTTTCTTCGGTCGGGATGTTCATATAAGTTTGAGCCGTCAAAAAATCCTAAACCATGTGCATCGTCAGGAAAATGTGATGGGACCCAATCCAGGATTACACCAATCCCTGCCTGATGCAGCTTATCAACCAAAACCATAAAATCCTGTGGTTTACCAAAACGGGAGGTTGGCGCAAAATATCCAACCAGCTGATATCCCCATGACGGATCGTAAGGATACTCCATAATTGGCATAAACTCTACGTGTGTAAATCCGGTTTCCTTGACATAGGCAACTAAATCATCAGCAAGTTCTAAATAACTTAAAAACCGATTGTTTTCGCCACGTTTCCAGGATCCTAAATGTACTTCGTAAACCGAATAAGGTTTATCCAGAGCATTGTTTTCCTGACGTGACTGCATCCATTTCTCGTCTTTCCAATTATAATCCAAATCCCAGACTACAGAAGCTGTATGCGGGGGCTTTTCACAATATAAAGAAAAAGGATCTGCCTTTTCTGTTACAATTCCATCAATACTTGACTGAATTTTATATTTATAAACTGCTCCTTTGGCAAGGTTTGGAATAAAACCTTCCCAAATGCCCGAAGAATCCCAGCGCACCTGCAATAAATGTTCTCCCTGGGTCCAGTAATTAAAATCCCCAACAACCGAAACTGATTGTGCAGTTGGTGCCCAAACAGCAAAATAGACGCCTTTTACCCCATTAACTTCAACTAAATGTGCACCTAGTTTTTCGTATAATTTGAAGTGTTTTCCTGCTTTAAATAAATCAATATCAAAATCAGTAAATAGAGAATGCGTAATAACGTTGGACATATATTGAGTTCTTAGTAATTAGTACCTGGTACTTAGTAATTAGTTATTTTTTTGTTCTTGATACGTAGTAATTTAATTCTTGATTAGTCCTTAGTCGTTTAGTATTTAATGCTAAGTAATCTCTTTACTAATCACTAGGGACTAAGGACTAAAATATTATTCAATCCTGAAGTTATCGGGAAGAATAGCATCTTTTTTAATAACAACAATACCGTCTTTTATACTGTATAAATCATTGGTGAAATTATCTAAATGTTTGCCTCCGTTGATGTGGACATTGTTGCCTATACGGACATTTTTATCTACCAGAGCATTTTTTATAAAACAGTTTTCCCCTATCCCAACATGATTTTTGTTATTCATTGTATCAGCATTCATCTCATCGAGATCCTGATAAAAATCATTACCCATTACATAAGAATGCTGGATAACTGTCCCTTCGCCTATCCTGGACCGGATACCAATTACGGAACCCTTAATTTCTTTGGCATTGACAATACATCCTTCAGAAATCAGGGATTGATTAATATTTGAATTTCTGAATTTTGACGGAGGCAATAATCTCGGACGGGTAAAAATCTTATTATCGTTATCAAACAAATTAAATTCAGGGATATCATCTGTTAGTCCAATATTTGCCTCAAAAAAGGATTCTATATTTCCAATATCTGTCCAATATCCTTCATATTGGTAACTTAAAATTTTATGTTTTCCAACAGCCTGCGGAATAATTTCTTTTCCAAAATCTTTAGTATCCGGATTAGCCATTAAATCTATCAATAATTGGCGATTGAAAATATAAATTCCCATTGAGGCCAGATATTTTTTGCCTTTGGCCTGCATTTGTTCACTTACCTCAGACTCCCATTCTGGCAAAAGCGACGCATCCGGTTTTTCTATAAAAGCTTCTATACAACTTTCATGATTGGTTTTAAGAATTCCAAATTCCGGGGCATCTTTTGCATTTACGGGCAATGTAGCAATAGAAATGGCCGCATCTGCAGCAATATGTGCTTCAAGCATTTCATTAAAATCCATCTGATACAATTGATCACCGGATAAAATTAAGGCATATTCAAAATCGTGTTTTAAGAAATGTGACATACATTGACGAACAGCATCAGCAGTTCCCTGAAACCATGTTGGGTTATCAGGAGTTTGTTCGGCAGCTAAAATATCCACAAATGACTGACTGAAAATACTGAAATTGAAGGTGTTTTTAATGTGTGCATTTAAGGAAGCCGAGTTAAACTGGGTAAGCACAAATATTTTAAAAATATCGGAATTGATACAATTTGATATCGGAATATCAACCAATCTGTATTTTCCTCCAATTGGAACAGCCGGTTTTGACCTTGTTTCTGTTAATGGGTACAAACGTGATCCCTGACCACCTCCTAAAATAATGGCAACTACTCCTTTTTTGTTAACTTTCATTTTTTTGAATTATTAAATTGTATGTTTCGATATATTCCTGACAAACTCTTTCCCAGGAATGGTCAATTGACATTCCTGTTTTTCTTATTTTATTAAATTTTTCATTATCACTATACAATTTTACCGCACGGTTAATAGAATAACAAACATCACCAACCGAAGCCTGATCGTGACAAATACCATTTCCGTTATCCCCAAAATCTATTACCGTATCCCGTAAACCTCCTGTTCTTCTGACAATTGGAACAGTTCCGTATCTCAAAGCATACATCTGATTTAATCCGCAGGGTTCAACCCTTGAGGGCATCAAAATAAAATCAGCACCGGCATAAATCAAGTGTGCCAGTTCTTCATTATACCCAATAAAGACATTATAATTACCTTTATAATCATTTCCCAATTGCAGCAATTGTGTTTCGATCTCCTTATTTCCTGATCCCAAAATCAAGATGTTGATATTTCCGAAATTTTCAGATAATGCTAATGCCGAAGCCTGAGGTAATAAATCACCTCCTTTTTCTTCGAATAAACGACCAATAAAACTAAACAATGGTTTTGTTGGGTCTAAATCAAACTGTTCGCACAATTTTTCTTTATTTTTTTGTTTCCCTCTCTCAAAATCATTTATAGAAAAATTTTCTGCAAGCATTATATCTTTTAAAGGGTTCCAAACTTCGATATCTATCCCGTTTAAAATACCGGTTGATTTGTTTCTGACTGCATTAAATAATGACTCCAGTCCGTTTGCCGAAATATTAATCTCATTCAGATAACTTGGAGAAACCGTCGTGACCGCATGGGCACATTTAATACCAACAGCAAGAGAATTAAAGCAATTATTCCATTCTAAAAAACCTACATGTTTTAAATCAAACTCAGGTATATAATGCAGTTTATCAAATCCGAACCAGCCTTGATACAATCCATTATGAATAGTTATCACAGTCCTGACTTTACTCAAAACTTTGTATTTATAACTATACTTAAGCATGAACGGAATTAATCCGGTATGATGGTCATGACAATTAATAACATCCGGGATCGTTTTTCTTGCAGAAATCCAATCTAAAGCTGCTATTTGAAAAGACACAAAACGTTCTATATCATCTTCATATCCGTATACATTGGGGCGGTCAAATAACTCTTTAATTTCTATCAGGTATAATTCATAACCTAATTTATCAGTCGTTTCCTTTAAGACACTAAACGGAAAATCAAAATTTCCTAATTTAATATTGCCCCAATGAACACACTCAAAATCATTCTCATTTTTAAACTTTGTATCATAGCAAGGAACAACGACCCTAACCTGATGACCTGCATTTTTTTGATATTTAGGCAATGCCCCAACAACATCGGCCAAACCTCCTACTTTGGCCATTGGGTAACATTCTGCACTGATATGAAATATTTCCATTTTAGAAAATTAATATTATAGGTGAATTGTGAGATAAATTATGCCGTAAATTTTTATTAATTATGGTATTTTTATGTTTTTTAAATTTAGGAAAAAATAAACGAAATCGAGACTAGAAATAAAAATTATTGATATGCCAAAAAAGATTCCTAATCCAACTCAATCTTTAGAAATTCCACAATTTATAAGGGCCACCAGTAAATTATGTGCTCTTATTTCCTCTAAATTAGTTACTGCTTATGCTGCAAAACTTTTTACAACACCTATAAAACACAAGATTCCAAAAAGAGAAATGCATATGGATTCCGAAAGTATCCAAAATAGAATTCACATTCCGTCAATCAATAAAAATAGTATGGTTTATGAATACGGCAAAAGCGACAGAAAAATTTTACTGGTACACGGTTGGTCCGGACGCGGCACACAATTGTTTAAAATTGCTGATGAATTACTTGAAAAAGGATTTTCTGTCATTAGTTTTGACGCACCTGCTCACGGAAAATCAGATGGAAAAACAGCTATTATGTCCGATTTCATTCTTTGTATTTTAGAAATTGAAAAACAATATGGTCCTTTTGAAATTGCTATTGGACATTCACTTGGCGGGATGTCTGTTTTAAATGCTATTAAAATGGGGCTTAATGTAGAAAAAGCAGTAATTATTGGCAGTGGTGATATTGTACAGGATATTTTGGATGATTTTATTTTTAAATTGGGTTTAAAACCCGAAATTAGTATTCGTTTACGTACTTATTTTGAAAATAAATACCAAGTAAAAATGGATGACTTTTCAGCTTATAAGGCAGCAAAAGTGCTAGAAATCCCTGCTTTGGTAATTCATGATAAAAACGATCCCGAAGTTCCTGTAAAAGCCGGAACTCATATTCATAAACATCTTAAAAATGGTTCTTTATTTCTAACCGAAGGTTTGGGACATCGAAAAATTTTAGGAAATCATAGTGTAATTAAAAAAATCATGGAATTCATACAGTGAAACAATTAATTTAAATAAAAATCAAATGGACCTATTCGGAGAAACATCGGACTGGGAGAATAAACTGGCTCCCCTTTTAGCTAAATACAAAGGAAAAAAACATCCGTTAGCCTATCAAAGCATTTACCAGTTATTGGTAATGGTTATTTTATCAGCCCAGGATTCTGATGCCAATATCAATAACATTGCCCCTCCATTGTTTACTAAATTCCCAACATTAAAAAGTTTATCAAAAGCCGACCCTGAGACTCTTTTACCGTTTATAAGCAAGGTTCGGAATTATACCACTAAAGCAAAATGGCTTCTGGAGATTGCCCAAACACTAAAAAAGGATGAGAATATTCCATTAAACATGCTGGAATTAACCGATTTAAAAGGTATCGGAAGAAAATCAGCAAATGTTATTTTAAGAGAAGCCCATAAACCTGCAGAAGGGATTATTACTGATTTACATGTAATTCGCGTCGCCCCAAGAATTGGAATCGCACAAGAAAGCAAAGATGGCAACAAAATCGAAAAGCAATTAATGGAAGTACTTCCCAAAAGTATGTGGTCAGAAATTGGTATGGCCATTTCTTTTTTAGGAAGGGAAATCTGCAGGCCAAAACCCAAATGTGAAGAATGTTTATTGAATGAATGGTGTCCTTATTACCTTACTGTTATGAAACCTCTTATTTCATAAGTTATCAAATTGATCAATTTGTATGTATTTATGCGAATCAAGAGTTGATTATAAAACCTGGCAGTCAAAAAGATACCTGTCAGGGTTCATCATTAAAAATCAATTCATTAGAATTCCAACCCTTGATTCACATTATTTATTAAATCTTAACTAATTAAGATGCAATTCAAAACAGGCGTAAGTCTGAGGCGGAGTCGAAGCCCTTTCGAAGTAAAAAACCTTCGATTAAGTTTATCCTGAGCAAAGACAAACGGACTTATGATGACATGATTTCCAGAAGTATAAAAAAAGGCTTACTCAATTTTGACCTACTGTTTGATCTCAAATAAGGGTTTTAATCAATTATACTCAACACGTTAAATTTTAAAGGAAAATATTCAACTATTTTCTTTTTTTATAAATCCTTATATCGTAATATTGCAATATAAAAATATCATAAATGGGAGCTACTAAATCAGATTATTTTACAGAGAGTCAAAACGAATTAGCAATTTTGACAAAAGCATTGGGTCATCCTGCACGTATTGCTATTATTGAACATTTATTGAAAGTAAAGTCGTGTATTTGCGGTGACATTGTAAACGAACTCCCTCTTTCGCAACCTACAGTTTCCCAACATCTTAAGGAATTAAAAAATGCCGGTTTGATAAAAGGAAATATAGACGGAAATGCTATTTGTTATTGTATAAACGAATCCGGGTTTGAAAAAATAAAAGTTTTTTTCAAGCATATCACCCTTCATTTAGAGGAAAGGAAAAAAGAATGCTGTTAAATACATTTAGTCAGAGATAAAATCTTTAAAATTCATTAATTTAAAATACATATTATGAAACTATCAGAAATTAAACAAATATTGAATACTGTTGAAACAGTAAATTTCCAATTGCCAAACGGAAACTTCGTACCGGAACATTTTCATGTTACCGAAGTTGGTCTAATCACCAAAAACTTTATTGACTGTGGCGGAACTGTTCGTAAAGAAACAGTAGTTAACTTTCAGCTTTGGGATGCCAATGATTTTGAGCATCGTTTAAAACCGAAAAAACTAATTCATATTATTGAACTTTCTGAAAAAATTCTTGGGATTGAAGATTTTGAAATCGAAGTTGAGTATCAGGATACTACCATTGGTAAATATGATTTAGGTTTCAACGGAAAAGATTTCTTGTTGCTTAACAAACAAACGGCTTGCCTGGCACAAGATCAATGTGGAATTCCTGCTGATAAAACAAAATTGAGTCTTACCCAACTTCATACCGATAGCACAAATTCATGCACTCCGGGTGGAAGCTGTTGTTAATTTTAAAATAAATAAGTATGTCCAATAAAAAAATTTTATTCCCTGAAATAGAACAGGTTGTTTTATCTTTTAATTTTGAAGAAATTACCTTTGAACGCAAAAATATTTTACAACCACTTATTGATTTTATTCAATTGAAAGTTGATAATTCAGAAGATATCCGGCTGAATTTAATTTGCACCCACAATTCCAGAAGAAGCCATTTATCACAGGTTTGGGCACAAACTGCGGCACATTATTATGGAATAAAAAATGTTTTTTGCTATTCCGGTGGAACAGAAGCTACAGCCATGTTCCCTAAAGTTGCCGAAACATTAAATAATACAGGTTTTAAAATTCAAAAACTTTCTGCTGAGAATAATCCCGTTTACGCCATAAAGTTTACTGAAAATCAATCTCCAATCATAGGTTTTTCTAAAACCTATGATGATGAATTCAATCCTGAAAGCGGTTTTGCAGCTATTATGACCTGCTCACAGGCCGATGGTGGATGTCCAGTTATTGCAGGAGCTGAAAAACGAATTCCGATTACCTTTGAAGATCCAAAAGCATTTGATAATACACCACAACAAACCGAGAAATATCAGGAGCGCAGTCATCAGATTGCTGCTGAAATGTTTTACGTTTTTTCCCAAATAAAGAAATAACATGACTGCAAATCATTGTGCTCCCGTAGCGGAAAGAAAAAAACTGGGCTTCCTGGACAGGTTTCTAACCTTGTGGATTTTTATTGCCATGCTAATTGGTGTTTCTATTGGTTATTTTATTCCGTCGAGCGGAAATTTTATAAATTCCTTTTCCAGCGGAACTACAAATATTCCGCTGGCAATTGGACTTATTCTGATGATGTATCCTCCTTTGGCAAAAGTGAAATACGAAAAAATGGGAGATGTTTTTAAAAACACAAAAGTTTTAAGTGCTTCTTTATTTTTGAATTGGATTGTGGGACCAATTTTGATGTTTGCACTCGCGCTTTTGTTTTTAAAAGGATATCCTGAATACATGATTGGTTTAATTTTGATCGGATTGGCGCGTTGTATTGCAATGGTCGTAGTCTGGAATGACCTTGCTGACGGAAACCGTGAGTATGCCGCAGGACTTATAGCCTTAAACAGTATTTTTCAGGTTTTGCTTTATAGTGTTTATGCCTATGTTTTTATCACTATTTTGCCTCCGTATTTTGGCTATACAGGCTTTAATGTCAATATAAGTATTGGGCAAATTGCAGAAAGTGTAGGCATTTATTTAGGAATCCCTTTTGCACTTGGTATCATAAGCCGTTATAGTTTGATAAAGCTAAAAGGAGAAGAATGGTTTCAAAATAAATACATTCCGTTTATCTCCCCGATTACCTTGATTGCTTTGCTGTTTACAATTGTGATTATGTTTAGTTTAAAAGGTCAATTGATTGTTCAAATTCCGATGGATGTTGTTCGGATTGCAATTCCTTTGATTATTTATTTTGTTGTGATATTTATCATGAGTTTTTTTATCGGAAAATATTTTGGTGCTGATTATTCTAAAAGTACTGCGATTGCTTTTACAGCCACAGGAAACAACTTTGAGTTAGCGATTGCTGTGGCCATTGGTGTTTTCGGAATTAATAGCGGGCAGGCTTTTGCTGGTGTTATTGGTCCTTTGGTTGAAGTTCCTGCTTTGATTGCGCTTGTGAATGTCGCTTTTTGGTTTAGGAAAAAGTATTTTTCTTAATTACGTTTTTCAAACAGCCATTTTGGAATTTCCTCTGTTAGTAAAAACGGAATGACAATGTTATTGTGATTTAGGTTCCTTAAAGTCGTGAAAACCAAATTTTTGTTTGAAGCGAGTTTGTTAAACAATTCAATACTTCCGATATAAGGATTCTCGTCATCTTTTTCTCCGTGAATAAGCCAAATATTTTTCCTGCTTAATTTTTTAAGATTTGAAAAATCAGGAACGGCTGCAACAGAAACAGTAGCCGCAAATTTGTTTGGCGCAATATTGAGTAAATTTTGCGCGGTTGAACCACCCATAGAATAACCAATCAGGTAAACTCTTTTTGTATCAATGTTTGGATATTCATTTTCGACATTTTGAATTAATTCCAATAGGGCAAAAACATCTTTTGAAGGTTTTGAAATTTGAATACCGTCACTATTTTTTTCATAATTGGAAGAACGCTTGTCGAATTGTGGTGCAATTACATAACATTGATATTTAGTATAAATTTCAGGTCTCAACCAAATTTTCGCAAATGGTTCCAGTTGATTTTGATTATCATTTCCAATTCGGGTAGAATTGTGGAAAGTAATTACCAAAGGATATTTTTGGTTATTACTATTATTTTTTGGCGTTAGGAGCCTGTATGGAATTTGTATGTCTTCTATAGCAAATATTTTTTTTTCAAAGACCTCCATTTTTCTGTTATTTACGAAAGTTACACTATCAACAGTCGTTTCCCGGAACTCTTTTTTCTGTGCAAAAGTGAAGTTTGTGGTTAAAGTCAGAAAAAGGATTATTAGAAATTGTTTTAAGTTTGATTTATGCATTAGGGTTTTTATAAAATTGCGGTAACGTTATGACTGCAAGATGTTTGAGATAAATTAAGATTTATTTTTCGGTTAAATACTAATTTTCCAAGTACAAAACCATTTTTAAATTCAGCCAAATACCCAAATCTTGTGTAACGCTGTTAGCCATAGTATTTTTATTTCAGTTTGGCTTGTATTTCAGGACTTATA
This sequence comes from Flavobacterium sp., assembly GCA_039931915.1. Classification (GTDB taxonomy): domain Bacteria; phylum Bacteroidota; class Bacteroidia; order Flavobacteriales; family Flavobacteriaceae; genus Flavobacterium. Next base: position 149,140 of record JBDTRA010000001.1, read on the forward strand.
TTTTTTCCAAGTTTATTAGCAAGTAAAAAATATTCCATTGCTTTTTCCTTATCTCCTTTTTGAAGATAACCAAGTCCTGTATAGTATAAGGCGTCTGCTGAAAATTCTTTATTATTATCTTTCCAAACTTCATATGCTTTCTTGCTATAAACTATTGCAGAATCATTATTATTTTCTCTCAAATACACTTCGGACAAACTATATAATCCGTCTCCATAGTTTGGATTTTTCCTTAATAATTTTTTAAAAGTTGATTTTGCATTTTTATAATCGTTTTTAAACATATAGACTAAACCCAAATTACTCATAGCCATATCATTATTAGGCAATTTTTTCAGTGATAATTTATAGTAAAATTCAGCATCGTCTAATTTGTTTAATTTTCTATATGCTAACGCGCAATTATCGATTGCGTCAGTATAGTTTGAATCTATTTCTATTGCTTTTTTATAATTAATAACCGCTTCTTCGTAGTTTCCATTTTGAAATTCATTATAACCTTCGGTATAAAAATCTAAGGCTTTAGAGTTTTTCGTTGGTGAATTAAGTTTTTGCTCATAGTAAGTTGTATCATCTTTTTTTTGTGAATTTCCACAACTAATAATAAAGATGTTTAGAAATAAGAATGCAATTTTTTTTAGTTTCATTTTTGCGCGACTTTTTGGTAATATTACGGCTTACGTCAGGGTTACTACACGAGGTTTGGGATTAAAGATGCTAGTTTTTTCCATTATGCACAAATTTTGCAAGTACAAAACCATCTTTAAACTCAGCCTAATGCCCAAATCTCGTGTAGGCTGTTAGCGGTAGTACTTATTCTGATTTAAAATTAATTCCATTTAAATTTAGTTCATTTTTAGTTACAGAGCCTTTGTAAGCTTTTTTGTCTAAAGACTTTTTTTGCTTTCCTTTTTTATCTACTGAATAAAACACACTACAACCTTTACAATTATAAGCATATGCAACAAATTCTAGATTGTTTTTTTCTTTTTTAACAACACCTTTATATTGATAACTAGACTTCTTTTTTTTAAAATTCAAAGTATCTTTGTCAACTATGGAAATTAAGTTTTTGACGACTAATACACTATCTCCTTCGAAAGTTAATATTGTTTGAAAAGTTCTTTTTGGAGAATCAAAATATACATCTTCTTCAAATCCGATAAATTTTTTTCCGTCTAATACATTTTTATTGTGACAAGATGCAAATACTAAAACAGATAATGATATTATTATTTTTTTCATTTTTTTCGATTTTTTAGGCGTATTACCGCTAACGTCAGTCTGTAAATAAACTCAAAAAGAACCTCTGAGAATTGGCTGTATGAAAATTTTCTTCGACAGGTATCCGAATTAGTTTCTCTTTTTGACTTAGTTTTTTCACAGCCTGACATTCCCGCGCTTTGCCGATGTGGCGGATTAAGTAAGCCTAATCTTTCGGTTAATGACTACTTTTACAAGTACAAAACCATTTTTAAATTAAGCCTAAACCCGCCATATTGCCAAACGACGGTTGTGCGTTCGTTTTTTTTATTTCAAACTGTATTCTTTTTCAATGTCTATTTTGTAATGTCCTTCGATTTTCTTTTCGATTATGTTGACTACAATTATGATAAAGACATTTTTTTCGGAAGTTGGCAATAAAATATGGTCAAATGTATTTTCACTATTTCTATATACAAACTCAACTAATTCTTTGTTGTAAACGATTGATGGAATTAATTTTTGATTTGATAAAACTTTCGCATATTCCCAAATATTTACAATCGGTTCGGCTGTTTTTGTCACATCAATCATTTTATTTGAGAAAGTTTTTTCGAATTCTTTTTTAGATAGTTCTTTAATCGAGACCTCAGTTTTCAATTTAATATTTTCATTTATCCTTGCAAATTCCATAGACTTATATTTTTCAAATTCTTTGAATTTTTGTCCTTCAAAAAATATTGAATTTCCTGAAATTCTACCTTCAATTTTTTGTTCATTAAATACTAATTCAATATAAGTCCAATCTCCATTATCATCGGCTTTCCAATCTCCATTTATAATTTTATTTTTGTGTTTTATTTCAAATGTTTCGTCGCTTTTTATAGTCAGTTTTGTAAATTCATCTGGCAAAAATTTTGAATTTCTTAATTCATATTTATAAAGTTCATAATTTCCAACAACTTCTTTTTTATATTGGTTAAGACAACTATTCAAAGTTAATAAGAAGCATATAATTGCTGAATAACTTATAATTTTTGATTTCATTTTTTTTTTAGTTTTTCCGTTTCGTTCCGGCAAAATGACGCACAACGTTTGGTCGCTTGGTGATACGGCGGATTAAGGAAGCCTAATCTTTCGGTTAATGCCTAATTTTCCAAGTACAAAACTATCTTTAAATTCAGCCTAATTCCGCCATATTGCCAAATGACGGTTGGCAGTAGGTTTTTCTTAGCTTTCCATTGTCATATAGTCCAATTGCCCGTTCTCGTCAGTTTTTATTACAACTAAATAGTCGGTCAATTCACGTCCAATAGTGTAATCAAATATGGCAAAATTATCTTCATCGTGAGGATAAAGTCCAACTCTTACTAATTTCAATTTTGTCAAAAGTTGCTGTTCAGGCTCTTTTGATATGTCGTCAAAGTTTATAAGTAATGAAATTTCTTCTTCACTAATCTCTTCAAGATGATGTTCCAAGTAAAATTTTACCGTGTCACCATCTTCGTCCCTATAGTCATTATGAATATATGTCTTGTTTAACGTGTCAAATTTATCAATATTCTGAATAAAGTTTTTTACTTTATCCATTGTTGACGTGCCAATGGTTTTGTCTTCAAAATTTAGGTCTATCTGGATTTCGTTTCCATTGAATTCAATGTCAACATTATAATATTCTTCCAAATTTTCTATTGATAATTTTCCGAAATGTGGTAATGTATATTCTGCCATTTTTTAATGTTTATTTCTTTTTTTATTCGGTGTCATCTGTCTAAACTTACTGCCAACGTCAGTCTGTGAATAAGCTCAAAAAGAACCTTTGAGAATTGGCTGTATGAAAATTTTCTCCGACAGGTATTCGAATTAGTTTCTCTTTTTGACTTAGTTTTTCACAGCATGACGTCCCGCAGCTAGGTTTGGGACTAAATTAAGATTTATTTTTCGGTTAAAGACTAATTTTCCAAGTACAAAACCAACTTTAAATTAAGCCTAATCCGCCATATTGCCAAACGACGGTTATGGGCTGGCTATTTTCTTCAGATAATTAATCCACAGATTTTCAAGTTCTTTGTTATCAGCTTCTTTCAAACCTACTTTTTCAATTAAGATTTTTTCATCATTCTTTATTCTAAACACATACATTCCTTTTTCATCATCTGCACATTGTTTGTATTCTATATGACCTTTAGGCACAACTTTATAATCTTCGATTGAGAATAAATAGCTTTCCCAATTATTTTTTCCACAACCATTTGGAGAATATGAAAAATACAAGTCAGTATTTTTTATTTTTTTCGAGTATGCATATTCTGGATTATCAATGTTTTCAATCTTTCTAAACTGTTTAGTTTTGCGATTAAACAGCATAATAGTTTCAAAAAAATAATTACTGTTATAACCATATCGAATATCTAACATTCCATCTTTGTTATAATCCTCGAATTTTAATGGAACAGGGGAAAGTCCTTCTTCCTTTTGAGTAATTAAAGTGTCATTTTTGGTTATAACATATAATATCATATTGCTTCTGTAATCTGCACGATAAGTATTGTCTAATATTTTTGCTGATACAGTATAAATTAAAGTGTCTTTTTCTTTGATTTTTTCAGTGATAAGTTTCTTCTTTGAATGTTCACAAGAAAATAATAACATACAACTCAATAAAAACAAGAAGTGATATTTCATATAGATTTTCTGTTGAATTTACGATTCGGTTAGCTTGCCCATAACATCACTCTGTGAATAAACTCAAAAAGAACCTCTGAGAATCGGCTGTATGAAATTTTTCTTCGACAGGTATCCGAATAGTTTCTCTTTTTGACTTAGTTTTTTCACAGCCTGACGTTTTGGCGCTTCTCGTCAGTTGCGAACTTCGGAACGAATTATTTTCTGTTAAAGATAAAAATTCTTGCAAAATGTGAATGTGAACTTACAACAAAATTCGCAATCTTGCCAAACGCCTGTTAGCAGTTGTTCAAGCTTATTTTCTATTCAATTTCTCGCCCATTTTTTTTCCATTTTCTGCAATTTATTAATTCTAAATTTTCCGTTTTATAACATTCTTTTTTTAGTTTACCATTTTTATAAAATTCTCTAAGCAATCTTGTTCTAAATTCAAATTCATCTTTTATTCTCATGTTTTTGAAAAGAGTAATCGTCGCAACAATTCTATCATCTTTATATTTTCCATAATTGTTTCGATAAGTAGTCCAAACACCTTGCTTTTGTCCATACTTATCTGTTAGATTTATTGTGTCATTTTTTATAATGGTAAATGTAGGTTTGTAGATTCTATATTTTTCGTCTGATAATTCGATTATTTGGTCATAAAGTTTCACAGTCAACTTTGATGAATAGATTCCTTTTATTTTATGATTGAAATTGTAGCAACAATTACAAGAACACGCTAAATTTTCATCTCTTGCTTTGTAACTGATATAAAGAGTGTCAGCGGAATATTTAATATCTGGAATATATTCAAGACAGCAAGTTGTAGCAAATCCAATATCAATGTCCAACGTGTCTTTGTAGTGTTTAAATGATATTATTCTTGGTTTAATGCGTGAAGCGTCAGAAGTTTCGTCGCAAGCTGACTGATTGAAATTAATCAATTCTATTTTATCAGTTTTCTGCGCAGAAACTTTTCCAATTGAGAGAATTATAATAAAATATCTGAATAATATTTTCATGGTTATTCGGTTTTTTTGAAGAATTACTGCTAACGTTTGGCCGCTTTGAGAAGTTGCCGATGAAAGCGAACTGAGATTTCTCTGCCAAGATAATGCTTCTTCGTGGAAAAGCAATTTCCGGCTACCGAAAACTCGGCAATTTATTAAAGCGGCGGTTACCTGCTGTTATGGTTTTGAGTCAATCTTATTTCCAATTCCTTTTCGAATTTTGTCCAACATCTCAGATGGTTTAAATTCAAGTTGCTTTAAGTTTGAAATAATCCGGTCAAATGCTAAGAAAGTTGCAAATGATTGCAAAACTGCTTTGTCAACATCCTGACTTGAAAAATATTGGTCATTTTGAAGATTAGAAAAATTTATAAATGCCAACAACAAAAGATAAATTGAGAAGATCACAAACTTTATGTTGCTCTCAGATAGTAAATACTTTGATAGCTCTTCAATATTATAAGGTCGCAATTTTTCTGATGTTTTTAGTCGTGCAGGTGAAATTGCGTGAACCAGATATATTATTTGTCTATGAAATAGAACACTTGAAATAAATGTCAATGTTAAAGCGATGTAAGTTGCCAATTGGAGACTTATCGTAGGAAAAAAATTTCTGCTCTGTAATGAAAAGAATGTTAAGGGTAAAATTGTTGAAATTAGAACATACAAAATTATGTGCATGAATAACGAAATAAATGGAATTCCAATTGTGATTATGGCAAACAATATACTAAATGGTAAAGCAACTATTTTAAATAACAGTTGCAATATTTTACCTTTTACTCTATTGGATAGGAAGTACAAAATTACGAATAATAAGAAATAGATAGAAAAGTAATATCTTGAATATTTAAGTGAACCGATATAATCAATCAATGACATTGCACCAACGGAAACAAGAATGCATACTCCAGTTATCGATAGCATTATTATAAGAGAACCGAATTCTCTAGCGTAGTTCATTTTTTTCATAAAAATAGCAACTAACGTCTTGGCGCTACACGAGGTTTGGAATTAAAGATGCGAGATTTTTCGGCTATAAACAAATTTCCCAAGTACAAAACCATCTTTAAATTCAGTCAAATACCCAAATCTCGTGTAACGGCTGTTATGTGACGGTTATTTACGTGTTTATTTCTGTTAAATACCATTTCATTTTCCACATCCAATTTCCAAGTTTTCTGCTTTTGGAATCCAATTTGTTAACACAAGTTTTTATTTGAATAATTCCTTATCAATTCGGTTTCCCCAACCTTTATTTTCGGAAAACTTTGTAAAATCAAATTTATTCAAATCTGGTAATGTTCTGAGCTCTTTTTTAGCAAACTTATATACTTCCATCGTTGATTTTAATGTATTTTTACTATGTTTTCCTGTTGCTCCATACAAATCAGTTGTGCCAATATCAATTACTAAGTTTATTAAAAAAATTAGTTTATCATCAACTTCTAAATAAAAATCTTTTAGGCTTTTAAATTCAGATTCGCTTAGAGATTTATAATTTTCAGCAATATTTTTCGGGTGAGTATCTAAAATACATTCAGGAGTTAAATCTGAAATTTTTGTATCCCATTCAGAAAGATTTTTGCTTGATGTGAATTCCCATAAAGTATTTATTAATCTTTCAGTCCAAATGTTTTTTATTTTATTCTCAATCAAATATTCTTCTAAACATTTAATACCAAAAGCCATTCTTCCATTAATTGAAATCTTTTTAAAATGTGTTTCTATGTTATTTTTAAACAGATTCATAAATATATTTTAACTTTCAGTTTTGTGCTTTTCAATCTAAATTTTAGACATAAACATTTTAAATGTTTTGATTACGTTTGGTTTTTTTCATAGCTGTCACATAACGTTCTGGCGCTACACGAGGTTTGGGATTAAAGATGCGAGGTTTTTTGGTTATGCACAAATTTTCCAAGCACAAAACTATCTTTAAATTCAGCCTAATGCCCAAATCTTGTGTAACGGCTATTGGTGGCAGTTCCTTTACCAACCATTTATTCTTTTAAATTCTTTATATGCTAATTCATCTTGCATATAAAAAAGCATAAAATCGTCTAATTTTATTTTTGTTTTTATTTGCCCCATATCTTTTCTTGCTAGTTTCATTAACTCAAAATATGTTTTAAAATGTCTTGTCCCATTTGTTTGATTTTTGAGTTCAAGTGTCCAATTTGTAAATGTTTTGAACATTTCATCTGGGGCATATAAAAACATATCTCTTTTAATACCTAAAATTCGTTTTAATATATCTTGTTGGGTTATTTCTTCGCCTAATTTTTCAGCATTAGTTATGTCAAAAATTAAGTAAATAAGTTCTGAATACATTTTGTATTTTCTATCTGAAAGTTGGCTTTCAATATTCTTAATTTTATCCTTTTGATACTGAATTCTCCAAATCAAAAATGTACTTAATGTACCTAAAATTAATAGCGATATTTCTTTATATGGAATTTCTGTCATCCTTTAATTTATTTTGAATTAAATATGAATCAAAATAAATTTTTACATTTTATTTTGATTTTTTCTTTCTTTTTTGAATTGCCACCAACTTGTATATACTCGCTACAAGGTAGCGACAATCTACCCAAAATCGGCCAGATTGGCGAAAGTTTGTTAGTAATATTACTATTCCAAATATATTTATTTTTTCTTACAAATTGTCAAAACGGTTTCTTATTTATCAGATACTTTTGGATATAAGCTAATATAATTTCGATGTTATTTAATCTCCACTCTATATATGTTTCAAAAGTATTTATAAATCTCAAAATACCCTATGAAAACCACTGCCCTAGCCCAGATGGAAACGACATCCTTTTGTGGTCTCGTTTTTTTTACGAGACCACAAAAGATATAGTGTACAGCTGGAAAAAGCTCCTGAAAAATAAATTGCGCATCTTTAAAATCTGAAATAAAATTGAACATTAACATTTCATTTAAATACTGTTCAAGGATATAATTAGTATTTTTGGGACTCTTTCAAAAATATGAATCACACTATGCGAAAAACTCAGATACAGGCATTTTTAGTTTTCTTAATCAGTATTCAAATTTCTTTTGCACAACAGCCGCAAAAACCTAATTCGGTTGAAATTTATAATCAAATTAGAAAATTAAACTTTTTGGGTTCGGTTTTATATATTGCAGCACATCCTGATGATGAAAACACACGCTTGATTTCGTATTTATCGAATGAAGTAAATGCCAGAACGGGGTATTTGTCCTTAACCAGAGGTGATGGCGGTCAAAATTTAATTGGTCCGCAATTGCGTGAATTATTGGGTGTTATCAGAACGCAGGAATTAATAGAAGCCAGAAAAATTGATGGCGGGGAACAGTTTTTTTCGCGTGCAAATGATTTTGGTTATTCAAAAAATCCAGATGAAACCCTGAAAATCTGGGATAAGGATAAGGTACTAGCCGATGTAATCTGGACGATCAGGAAATTCCAGCCTGATGTTATTATCAACCGTTTTGACCATCGCTCGCCCGGAACAACCCACGGACATCATACTTCATCAGCAATGTTAAGTGTGGAGAGTTTTGATTTGACAAATGATGCTAAAATATATCCCGAACAGTTAAAATATGTAACTCCGTGGCAGGTTAAACGTCAATTTTTTAATACTTCGTGGTGGTTTTACGGAAGTCAGGAAAAATTTGATGCTGCTAATAAGTCCAAATTTACCACATTAAAAACAGGTGTTTACTATTCCGGAACAGGAAAATCTAATCAGGAAATTGCCGCTTTAAGCCGCAGTCGTCATCAATCTCAGGGTTTTGGAAGCACAGGAAGCCGTGGTGATGAATCGGAATATTTAGAACTCATCAATGGTGAAAATCCAAAAAACCGTAACGATATATTTGATGGAATTGATACTTCATGGAACCGTGTAAAAAATGGAAAACCAATTGGGGAACTGATTTCTAAAATTATTGCAAAATATGATTTCAGTAATCCATCTGCAAGCATTCCTGATTTGATTAAAGCCTACACGATGATTGAAGCTTTGGAAGATGTACATTGGAAAAATTTAAAGTCAACAGCTATAAAAAATATCATTGCATCTAGTGCAGGTTTATATTTAGAAGCTGTTGCCGAAGAACAGGAAGCTACACCGGGAAGTACTATCAAATTAAATCTTGAAGCCATTAACAGAAGTCCTGTTGAAATGCAATTGGTTAGCGTGACTTCATTACCGGATAACAAAACAACTTCTCAGAACAGTATTCTGAAAAATAATAATGACCAAAAATTAAAACTTGAAATCCAGCTTCCGAATACTATTGAATACACGCAGCCTTATTGGTTAAAAGAGAAAGCCAGCGTAGGAATGTATACGGTTTCTAACCAAGAAAACATCGGAATTCCCGATATTATAAGAGAAGTAAAAGTGGTTTTTAATATTAAAATTGATAGTGTCGAGATTCCGTTTGAACGTACTGTCGTTTATAAATACAATGATGGCGTAAAAGGCGAAATGTATAATTTTCTTGATATTGTGCCGGAGATAACGACTTCTATTCTTGAAAAAGTTTTAATTTTTAAAGATACTAAAAGTAAAATGGTGCCGGTAAAAGTCCGCTCCGGTAAAGATGGTATTAAGGGAAATTTACAACTGGAACTGCCTAAAAGCTGGGTAGTTTCCCCAAAACAAATCCCGTTTGCTTTAGATAAAAAAGGAATAGAACAAACTTTTTATTTTGAAGTTACCCCACCATCAAATCCAGAAGAGGCTATTGCTAAAAGTATCGTTATTATTGACAATCAGAGATTTGATAAAGATCAGACTATTATTGATTTTAATCACATTACAAAACAATTGGTTTTGAAATCAGCAGAGTCAAAATGCATCAGGATTGACTTAAAAGTCTCCGGAGATGCGATTGGTTACGTGATGGGTGCAGGCGATGAAGTTCCGGAAAGTCTTGCACAGATGGGATATAAGGTTACTATTTTGAAACCGGAGGAAATCACGCCTGAAAAATTAGACTCGTTTAATGTGGTCATAACAGGAATACGCGCCTATAACACTGTAAATGCTTTGGCTAACAAACAATCGATTCTTTTTGATTTTGTAAAAAGAGGCAAAACCATGATTGTGCAATACAATACAAATGGAAAACTTATAACGGATAAGATTGCGCCATATCCGCTTAAAATTTCAAATGATCGTGTAACCGAAGAGAATGCAAAAATTACATTTTTGGCCCCTGACCATCCTGTTTTAAATACACCGAACAAAATCAGTACAAAAGATTTTGAAGGCTGGACGCAAGAACAAGGCCTATATTATCCGGATCAATATGACTCTGCCTTCGTACCTGTTATTTCTTCGCATGATAAAGGTGAATCTTCTAAAGATGGTGCTTTATTAGTCGCTCCTTATGGAAAAGGATATTATATTTACACTGGTCTAAGTTTTTTTAGGGAATTGCCTGAAGGAGTTTCCGGTGCTTACCGGTTATTATCGAACATCATTTCGCTAAAACAACCTATAGAAGCTCCTAAACAAGAATTAAAGCCTTAAAAACAATCATAAAATGGATGCTAAAAAACAAAAAAAATGGAAAAAAAGTTACACTTATGTATTGGTTGCTAATGCAATTTACATCGTTATTTTTTTCTTAATCATGCAATTATACTCTTAACTTATGCAAATATTTGATTGGTTTGTACTGATTGTTACGCTGCTGTTTATTGTAGGATATGGTTCCTGGAAAACAAAAGGAAGTAAAAATGTTGAAGATTTTATTTTAGGAAATAACGAAACTCCCTGGTATACTGTAGGTCTGTCAGTTATGGCAACTCAGGCCAGTGCAATTACTTTTTTGTCTACTCCGGGCCAGGCTTATCATGACGGAATGGGTTTTGTGCAGTTCTACTTCGGATTGCCAATTGCCATGATTGTTATTTGTGTAACTTTTATTCCGTTATATCACAAACACAAAGTATTTACCGCCTATGAGTTTTTAGAAAAACGATTTGATGTAAAAACACGTTCATTGGCTGCCATTTTATTTTTAGTTCAAAGAGGGCTCGGAACGGGGCTGACTATTTATGCCCCGGCAATTATCTTATCGGCACTTTTAGGCTGGAATTTGACTTTCATGAATATTATTATAGGTTTTTTAGTTATTATTTATACTTTTTCCGGAGGGACAAAAGCGGTAAATGTGACTCAAAAACAACAAATGTTCGTGATTATGAGCGGAATGTTTATCACTTTTTTCCTAATCCTTCATTATTTGCCCCAGGACATGACATTTTCAAGCGCAATGCATATTGCCGGTGCAAATGACAAAATGAATATTGTAGATTTTTCTTTTAATCCGGAAGAAAAATATACGATCTGGAGCGGAATTACAGGAGGCTTTTTTCTTGCACTTGCCTATTTTGGAACCGATCAGTCACAGGTTGGGCGTTATTTATCCGGAAAATCAGTCAAGGAAAGCCAGATGGGCCTGATCATGAACGGGCTGTTAAAGGTTCCCATGCAGTTTTTTATATTACTGACAGGAGTTATGGTTTTTGTATTTTTTCAATTTAATCCGGTTCCGCTGAATTTTAATCCGAATAATAAAATTATCATTGAAAAATCAGCTTATAAAAATGAGTATCATGCTTTAGAAAATAAACTGAATAAACTTTCTGAAGATAAAAAAGTAATCAATCTCTTGTATATTGAACAATTGAACCAGGATTATGACAATCCAATTCTTCGAAAAGAATTGGTTACCCTGTCAAACAAAGAAAAAGATTTACGTGACCGTGCCAAAGAAATTATTTCTAAAGCTGACAGTAACAGTGAAACTAATGATAAAGATTATGTTTTTTTTCATTTCATTCTGCATTATTTACCTAAAGGGCTTATCGGTTTATTACTCGCTGTGATTCTTTCGGCAGCAATGTCATCAACAGCTTCAGGATTAAATGCATTAGCCTCTACAACTGCAATTGATATTTATAAACGTAATCTCAAAACCGAAAAGTCGGAGAAGCATTATCTGAATGCTACTAAATTTTTTACTCTTTTCTGGGGAATTATTGCCATACTTTTTGCCTGTGTTGGTACTTTATTTGAGAATTTAATTCAGCTGGTAAACATTATTGGTTCTATATTTTACGGAACCGTTTTGGGTATCTTTTTAGTTGGGTTTTATTTAAAACGTGTTCAGGCCAAACCTATGTTTTACAGTGCCATTATTAGCCAGATTACTATTTTTATCATTTATTACTTTATGATTTATATATATCCAAGCGGTCAGGAAAAATTAGGCTATTTATGGCTGAATTTCATTGGTGCAATGTTAACAATTGTATTAGCCTCATTTATGCAGATTCTTTTTTTTAGCAGAAATAATTATGAGGTAAATGAACTATAATTTAGATAAAAATAAATTCATTTAAAACTTTAACATATGCTAAATTTTAATTTTAATCCATTTCCGGTCATAGAAACGGAACGACTCATTTTAAGACAAATCACAAATGAGGATGTAAAAGAAATTTTTGAGTTGCGTTCAAATCCGGAAACAATGAAATACATTCCGAGGCCTTTGGTAAAAACTACTGATGATGCATTGGAGCATATTGCAATGATTGAAGAAAAGATTGTTAAGAATGTGGGTATTAATTGGGGGATAACTTTAAAGGGGCGTCCTGAAATTCTTGGTATTATTGGATATTACAGAATACAGCCTGAAAATTATCGTGCGGAAATTGGCTATATGTTATTACCGGAACATCACGGTAAAGGAATTATTTCCGAAGCAGTAAATCGATTAATCACCTATGGTTTTGATGATTTAAAGTTACATTCAATAGAAGCTGTAATTGATCCTCAAAACTTTGCTTCTGAAAAGGTTTTACAAAAATGTGGCTTTGTTAAAGAGGCACATTTTAAAGAATCTGATTTTTACGAAGGGAAATTTCTGGATAAGGTAATTTACTCATTATTAAGCAGTAAATAATTTTTAGAAATAAGTTCTATAAATAATTCCATTTCGGCAATAGGTAAGTATATGTTTGCATTATATTTGCACGCAAAATCATATTTACAAAACTGCATGAAAAAGACACTTTTTATAATTATACTTATATTTTCTATTCAATTACAGAGTCAAACTTATATAAAATTTAATGCAGCTACAGCATTAGTCCTTGTTCCAAATGTTGGAATAGAAACAAGTATTGGAGAAAAAACTACTTTTAGTTTTGATGTAATGGCTTCTTTTTGGGATTCTTTTGATGGTAAAAAACCAATGAAATTTTGCCTTTTAACACCAGAGGTCCGTTATCATTTTAAAGAAAAATACAATGGTTTTTACGCAGGTCTAAATACAGGATTTGATACCTATGAACTTCAAAAATGGAACTATTGGGATACAAATAAGTACGAAACAGGTTTTGGATACAGGCTTGGTGCTACAATAGGTTATAATAAAAAGCTAAGTGATAAATTGCTGTTGGATATTTTTGTAGGTGGCGGCTGGCACCAGGGATTCTATGAAGGTCATTATAATGACGGAACTCCCGGAAGTTACGAACAGGTAAGGAATTGGGATAAAAGTGGTGAATGGTTGCCTTATCGTGGCGGAGTTATGATTTCGTATAAATTAAATTAAGAAAATTTAGAAAGCGAATTTAAATACAGCTCTTCAACTTTTTTTCTGGCCCAATCAGTTTTTCTTAAAAAAGTCAAGCTTGATTTTACACTGGGATTCTCATTAAAGCATTTAATCGGGATTAATTCTCCCAAAGTATCAAAACCATAATGATTTACTAATTTCTCGACTATTATTTGAAGTGTAATTCCGTGTAACGGATCTTTTGATTTTTGCTTTTCCATACTGCAAATTTATATCATTTATACAAAAACAATTGCTCTTTCATTTATTTGTTACTAAATTTGTCGTCCTATGTTAAAAACTGTCAATATACTTAATAAAAGAGCCCGGTTTGATTATGAAATAATCGACACCTATACTGCCGGAATTGTTTTGGCAGGAACTGAAATAAAATCTATCCGGTTAGGAAAAGCAAATATTACAGAGAGTTTTTGTGAATTCAGTAATAATGAGCTTTTTGCAATCAATACTTATATTGAAGAATATACTTTTGGAAACCAATTTAATCATAAATCCAGAAGCGAAAGAAAATTACTTTTAAATAGAAAAGAATTAAAAAATCTTCAAAAAAGTGTTCAGGCAAAAGGTTTAACTATCGTTCCACTAAAATTATTTACAAACGAAAAAGGACTTGCCAAACTTCAAATTGGTCTTTGCAAAGGAAAGAAAAACTACGACAAACGTGAATCCTTAAAAGAGCAAGATACCAAACGTGATTTGGACCGAATTAAAAAAGCATTCAATTAAAACCTTACTATTTAAAGGTAATTTAATTCAAACAATAGAATTTTGAAAAAGCAATATTTTTGATATTGCTTTTTTTATTTTAAATTTTATGACTAAATATGTCAAGACAATTTAGAAACTTTAAATTATGAAATCACTTCTTAAAAATGGCAGAGAGAAAAAAGGGCTAAAAACGAGAGAAGTTGCACAATTACTTAATATTGACCAGGCTTTAATAAGTAAGTTTGAAAGTGGTACACGAAAGCCAACCAAAGAACAAGTCATTAAATTAGCCGAACTTTTAGAAATTGATTATGAAACTTTAATAATTGCCTGGCTTAAGGAAAAAATTTTAAATGAGATTGAACATGAGGAATTTGCTTTAAAGGCGCTTGCTGCTGTTGAACAAGAACTTAAATATAAAAAATCTGTTTCTAAAATAGAATTATCCCATGCATTGGAAAAAATACTAAAAGAAATCGATATCCTAAAAAGCAAATTAGAAACTTTTCGTCAAAATGATAATTATAAAAATGTAAAACCCCTTGAACTGGAATATACTTTTGAAAGTAATCGTGCAGAAGGAAATACCATGACCCTTCGCGAAACTGAAATGGTCATTAATGAAGGACTAACAATTTCAGGAAAAAGCATGCGTGAACATCTTGAAATAATCAACCATCAGGAAGCTATTGGTTTTATAAAAGATTTAATCAAAAAAAATAATTCTTTGAATGAACGGGATCTTTTATCAATCCATAATTTAATCCTGAGAGGAATTATTCCGGATGAAGCAGGATGTTACCGAAAAGAACAAGACATAACCGATAAAAATATTGGTATTCCTCCACCTCCATTACTAATTGCTAAAGAAATTGAAGAGTGCTTTATTTGGTGTGAAATCAATAAAAACAAACTTCATCCGATAGTTTTAGCTGCAGAAATGCACCAACGCCTTTTAAAAATTCAACCTTTTTCTAATGGCAACGAAAAAGTTTCAAGATTAATATTGAACCTGATTCTAATGCAAAAAGGATATCTAATTGCTACTATAAAAAAAGAAGATTATGAGAATTACCAATCGTTGAAGGCAGACAAAATAAAAACCGACAAAGAAGATTTTACTCTTTTTATTGCTCAGATTGAAAAAGAAAGTTTAGAACGATATATAATTAATCGTATTGATAAATAACTCAGTTCTCAAGGTTCAAAAAAACTTTTCCAAGATTTTCAATAATATCAGATGCGATGAAAGATTGATAACCTGTTTGTGGCAATGCAATATCCGCAGTTAGTCCGTGAAGAAAAACACCTAATTGTGCCACATGTACTGGTTCGTAATTTTGCGCTAATAAACCCGTGATAATTCCTGTAAGCACATCACCGCTTCCTGCAGTAGCCAAAGCAGCATTTCCTGTAGTATTTTGGTAGATTTCATTTTTATTGATAATGAATGTTGGAGCGCCTTTCATGACGATAATGACTTTATACTTTTCAGAAAAAGCGACTGTTTTTTGAAACTTATCGGATTCCGAATTCCAATTGCCAATCAAACGCTCGAGTTCTTTTGGATGCGGAGTTAAGATGGTATTTTCCGGCACTAATTCCAGCCAGGATTTATTTTCGGATAAAATATTTAAAGCATCAGCATCCAGAACTAAAGGGGATTTGTTGATTCTTAAAAATACAAATAATGCTTTTTGTGTGACGAGCTCCTTCCCTATTCCCGGACCAATTCCGATCGCTTGCGGCGATAATGGCAGATTAATATTGGTAATAAAATTTGCATTCTCATCGGTAATTACCATAACTTCCGGAATACTCATCTGCAGGATTTGATAACCGCATTTTGGTATAAAAGTAGTAACCAGCCCGCAACCGGATTTTAAACAGGCTTTTGAGGATAAAACTGCCGCTCCTATTTTACCATAACTTCCGGCAATGATCACAGCGTGGCCCTGAAGTCCTTTGTGTGTGTGTGGATTTACAGGCTTGTAAAATTTTAGAATTTCTTCTTTGGTGATTAAAAATGGAGTTTTCATTTGGGCTGTTTTATAAAATTAAAGTTACATAAAAAACTGAATACAAGAATGCTATTGCAAACATTACAGCCCTAGCCCTGGTAGTAGCGGCATCCTTTTTGTTTTTTCTTTATAAAACAAAAAGATATAGCGAATAACAGGAAACAGCTCCTAATCATTGCGAAATTTATAATTTAGAGTACTTATTTTCAATATTTTTTGAATAAATTTGCGACACAATTTTTAAAACATTACAATGAAAAATACTGCGCTTACGCACATACATGAAAGTTTGGGAGCAAAAATGCTGCCTTTTGCCGGTTATAATATGCCGATTACTTACGAAGGTGTTAATGCTGAACATGAAACGGTTCGTAATAGTGTGGGCGTTTTTGACGTTTCGCATATGGGCGAATTTTTACTTACGGGACCAAATGCTTTGGCTTTGATTCAGAAAGTGACTTCAAACGATGCTTCGACATTGACAATTGGCAGAGCGCAATATTCTTGTTTACCTAACAATGATGGCGGAATTGTGGATGATTTGATTGTATATAAAATGAAAGAAGAGCAATATTTGCTGGTTGTAAATGCTTCGAATATTGAAAAAGACTGGAATTGGATTTCGTCACACAATGATTTGGGTGTTGACATGAAAAATCTTTCTGATGATTATTCGTTATTGGCAATTCAGGGACCAAAGGCAGTTGAAGCTATGCAAAGCCTGACTTCTATCGATTTATCGGCAATTGCTTATTATCATTTTGAAGTGGCTGATTTTGCAGGAATCGAGCATGTAATTATTTCTGCGACTGGTTACACCGGTTCTGGCGGATTTGAAATTTATTGCAAAAACAATGAAGCAGAACAGGTTTGGAACAAAGTTTTTGAAGCTGGTGCTGCTTACGGAATCAAACCAATTGGATTGGCTGCACGCGATACTTTGCGTTTAGAAATGGGATTCTGTTTGTATGGAAACGATATTAATGATACCACTTCTCCTCTTGAAGCCGGTTTAGGATGGATAACAAAATTCAATAAAGAATTTACAAATTCTGATAACCTGAAAAAACAAAAAGAAGAAGGTGTCTCTAAAAAATTAGTCGCGTTTGAAATGCAGGAACGTGCAGTACCAAGGCATGATTACGAAATTGTAGATGCTTCTGGCGCTGTAATTGGTGTGGTAACATCAGGAACTATGTCTCCTTCTATGAATAAAGGAATTGGTTTAGGATATGTTACTGTTGCCAACAGCGCGATTGACAGCGATATTTTTATCCGAATCAGGAAAAATGATGTTCCTGCGAAAGTGGTAAAATTGCCATTTTATAAAAAATAGTAGGTTTTTAAATACCTCAAAATGCATTGTACTGATAAAGTTGCAATGCATTTTTTTTTGCTGTGAATTCAATCTAAACATGTAGTAATATGTCAAAAAAGCTATGTTTCTATCATTTCTTTTCATTTTCAAATTATCAATACCCATTGGGTGTAATCAAAATAGTTGACAGACTGAGCGGAGTCGAAGCCCTTTCAATGTAAAAAGCCTTCGACTCCGCTCTGGGTGACATTGATAAGTATAAAGATAGCATTGACATTTTAGGGATATTACTGGCTTTTATCGAAAAATAAATGTAATTTTAGTATAAGCGAAGATTAGATTTATGAAAAAATTACTGGTATTTTTACTAATTACAAATGCTCTGTTTAGTCAGAATAGTGATCGGACATGCGAAATACTGACCAAAATAAATTCGCTTATCCAAAGTGACCATCTATGGCCTAAACCAGTAGATGACAGTTTATCGGTTTTTGTTTTTGACAATCTTATTGATGATTTGGACCCATCCAGAAATATTTTCTTTAAGTCGGAATATGATGAAATGTCTCAGAAATATCGTTTGAATTTAGATAATTTAATCTTGGGGAATGATTGTAATTTTTTAACTGATATCACCACTAAATATATAAATGGTCTTGCGAGAACCAAAAACGTTTTAGAAAAAATTCAAGCCGGAGCAATTGATTACAATAAAAAAGATACGATTCGGTTTTACAAAAAAGCTTTTTCCTTTTACCTCAAAAAAGAAGATTTAGAAAAAGTGTGGCTGAAAAAATTGCGTTATCAGATTTTAGATGATATTGTTGAAAAAAGTAACAGTCTGGATTCTCTTAAAACTAATTTTAAATCGATAGAATCAATATCAAAAAATGCAATTTTATCAAATGAGATATGTAGAATTAATACACTCTTAGAAAGAAAAGATACACAACAGGAAAAGCTATATAACCTTTTTTGTACCTATTTTGATCCACACACAACCTATTTTAGCGATGATTCCAAATCCAGTTTTGTAGCTTCATTATCAAAAGAACATTTGTCATTGGGAATGAGTGTAAAATTAAATGATAAAAACGAAATCATCATTGAAGAGTTAGATCCAAATGGACCTGCTTTCCAGACAGGGCAAATTAAAAAAGGAGATCAGATCGTTTCTATTTCTAATCAAAAAGAAACTTTAGAAGTTTCCTGTTCCTCTTTAGAATCAATTTCTACCATGATTTTGTCTGAATCAAACAAAAATATTACTCTTACGCTGAAGCGAAATTCAGGTAAAAGTTTTGATGTTTATATTGAGAAACAATTGATGAAGGACGAGGATAATTCGGTTTTCAGTTTTATAATTGGTAAAGAAAGTAAAATTGGATACATAAAAATACCGAGTTTCT
Source organism: Flavobacterium sp. (assembly GCA_039931915.1). Lineage (GTDB taxonomy): Bacteria > Bacteroidota > Bacteroidia > Flavobacteriales > Flavobacteriaceae > Flavobacterium. Next base: position 168,137 of record JBDTRA010000001.1, read on the forward strand.
ATGCTGATTTAGAGTCTACCGGGCAAAAAGGATGTGCAGATGATGTGGCCCGGGAGGTTTTAAAATTAGAAAGAGATAATGTAAAAGGCCTGGTAATTGATTTGATTGATAATGGGGGTGGTTCGATGGAAGAAGCCATAAGACTGGCAGGAATGTTTATTGATTATGGCCCTATTTCTATTGTTGTAGACAACAAAAAAAACCAGTCGGTTATAAATGATCCGTACAAAGGATTAATTTACAAAGGTCCGATTGTGGTCTTGGTCAATAGCAATACAGCCTCGGCAAGTGAATTTTTTTCTTCCATTTTACAAGATTACAATCGTGCCCTACTACTGGGAAGTACTACATTAGGGAAAGCGACTATGCAAACCATTGTTCCGCTTGACGAAAATACAGCTACCGATTTTTTAAAAATCACTGTTAATAAATTCTACAGGGTCACAGGTAAAAGTCATCAAAACATAGGCGTAAAACCTGATGTTGTCCTTCCAGAATTTTATGAAAGTGTTTTCCAGAAAGAAAGTAATTTCCCGACAGCAATTCAAAACGACAGCATTGATTCTTTCTTAAAATACAGACCTTATGTAAAGAGAAACTTAATTGATAAAATTGCAAAAAACAGCACAGCAAGACTGGCAGATAATTTTTACTTTAATGAAATTAAAAAAATCAATCTAAAAATTGATCAAATGGTAAATGTCCCAAAAGCTGAAGTCCCAATGACCCTGGATGCAATTTTTGAACAAAAGGTGACCAGAAATGGATTATGGACAGAAATTAATACTTTTAATGATGAAAACAATCCATTAGATGTTTATAATTCAACTGTCAATCAGTTTTTTTTAGGAGTTTATCCAGGTGAAAAAACAATAAATCAATATCAAATTGATAACCTCAAAACCAATCCGTATCTGAACGAAGCCGTGAATATCATTAATGAATTCAACGCCTCGAAATAATACATTTTTAAAGTTAAGAAATAGCTTAGTTTTTCCTATAATCAATCCTAAAAACATAATTTAAAAAAGAATAGCTTTGTTTTTGGAAAAATAAGGAATAACCGTATTTTTGCATCACAAAATAAAAAATCAGTAATGGGAAGAGCGTTCGAATTTAGGAAAGGAAGAAAAATGAAACGTTGGTCAGCAATGGCTAAAACATTTACCCGAATTGGTAAAGATATCGTTATGGCTGTTAAAGAAGGCGGCCCTAACCCGGATGCCAATTCCAGATTAAGAGCTGTTATACAAAATGCCAAAGCAGCCAACATGCCTAAGGACAATGTTGAACGTGCTATAAAAAATGCAAGTAATAAGGATACTGCCAATTATAAAGAAATTTTGTTTGAAGGATATGCTCCTCACGGAATTGCAATTTTGATTGAAACTGCTTCTGACAACAATAACAGAACTGTAGCTAATATTCGCAGCTATTTTAATAAATGTAACGGAACAATGGGAACGCAAGGCTCTGTTGAATTTATGTTTGACCATACTTGTAATTTCCGTATTGCAAAAGGAAATCTTGATCCTGAAGAACTGGAATTAGAACTAATTGATTTTGGTGCTGAAGAAGTTTTTGAAGACGAAGACGGTATTTTAATCTACGCTCCTTTTGGAAGCTTTGGAGCTTTACAAAAAGAATTAGAAAACAGAGGTTTAGAAATTTTATCTTCCGGTTTTGAACGTATCCCGCAAATTACCAAAGAACTTACTGAAACTCAAATTGCTGACGTGGAAAAATTAATCGAAAAAATAGAAGAAGATGATGACGTAATGAACGTTTATCATACGATGAAAGAAGAGTAATTTCTTCCTGATAATACTAAAGCCCTGGATTTCCAGGGTTTTTTGTTTATAATGATTTTAAACAAATTCATAGTATGAGCAGATATGCTGGTAACTATTATCTTTGCAATTCAAAAATAAAACTAATTATATGAAAAATTCCAAATACACTAAATTTGCCGTAATTATTATGGTTCTATTATTTGTAATGGTGAGTATGCTAAGTTGTGTCGTACAACACTCGAATTCAAATCATAGCTCAAAAAGAATACCTCCGGGTCAGGCTAAAAAAATGTCCGGCAGCAAAAGTGCAAAAGCATATGCTCCTGGTCAAAACAAATAATTTACTCAACAAGTCTTTTTGCAATTCAAAAAAACTTTTTAATTATTTAGTATGAATAAGATTGAAAGAGAAGAATCTTTTTCTATGTAAAAGCTTTGGATTCTCCAGAGCTTTTTTTATTATGTCCATAACTTTTGAATAATTAAATCCATTCTGAAGCTTCCTTATAATTATCAGGAAGGTATGTAAGATACTGTACCATTCTGGGAAATTCGCCATGATTTGGAGTAGCACAATGAGGTAAAGCTTTATGCCAGATAATAAAATCACCAGCATTTCCTGTTATTGCAACTGGTTTTAATGTTTCAACAGCTATTGTCCTGGGATTATCTGTTGGTTTTAAATCTCCGAGCCACTGCTCAATTTTTCTATGAAATCCTGGTACACAATGAAATGCACCCTCATTTTCACTACAATCTGTAAGGTATAAAAGTCCTTGCAAACCAAATGGAATAGGTAATTTTAAACTAACATCCCAATGAAGCGGACTTCCTAAAAATTTAAAGTGTTTGGATTCAGGAGGATTAAAACTTACTTTATCAATAGTTTTATAAATATTTGTTGTTTTATAAAGCTGTTCATAAGCTTTTTGTATTCGTAAAGAGGATCTGTTCTGATTTAAAGTTGGATGGTTAGAAAAATTAAGCATAAGCCCTTTTTGTTCCCTATGCCTGTTATACCAGGTTTCTCTTATATCAGGACTCATTTCCAGAAAATTCCAAATTGCTTTTTGAGTTTCTTCACATTCTGATATTGTGACAGCATTTTTTATTATTATGTATCCATTTTCATTCCAAAAATCGAGGTCTTCTTTTGAAAGAACATCTTCAGAATCAGCTTGTTTTACATTTTTAATTTCATTTTTATTTTGCAATACCCAATTTTTAAAAGACTCAAAATCAGGCTTATTAAAATACAGATATTGAAGCGTGTCTTCCATACTGATTCCTAATCGATAAAGCATTTCTATTTCTTCATTCCATGTAGAAGTATCATTGTTGGAATGAGGATCCAGAGCCCGTTTCCAAAGTTTTTCAAAAATAGTCCACTGCATAATTTTCAGGTAAAATTGTTATAAATCAAAAATAATAAAATTCAATGACTTTTCTTATTAATAAAAAATATCTGTACACTATTATATTTTTGAAATTATTATAAAATAGGTGTCAGACTGAGCGGAGTCGAAGTGCTTTCTATCTAAAAAGCCTTCGACTCCGCTCAGGGTGGCAGTAATTTCTTGAAGTATAAAGATGTCTTTACTCAAATTTATACTTTTTGATTTATTTGTTTTTAAGTTTCAGTCCATTACACCCAACGAGTTACTAAAGATTTAGCCCTGATAGCAGCTGAAATCATTTTTTGAGAAAGCCTGTTTTTTCCTGACTGAACAGAGCGGCCAACGGAAGCTCCTGAGCAGTCTTGAAAAATAAGGATTTGGAGAAAAATATTGCTTCACTGAAACATATATTCTAATTGGAGTTCAGTGAACTTCGTTTGAGGCGGATAGCAGGATTAGCTTCATAAAAAAAACTTAAATCTTCATCTGCGATTCATAAATCATAACTACATTTGCACTGTCAAAAAATTCATACTATGAACATACAACATATTCCACAAATTAAGCATACTGATAGTGGTAACTTCTTTTTATTAGCGGGACCTTGCGCTATAGAAGGAGAAGAAATGGCCCTTAGAATTGCTGAAAAATTAGTTGGTATTACCGACAAACTTCAGATTCCTTATGTATTCAAAGGATCTTTTAAAAAAGCGAATCGCTCCAGAATTGATAGTTTTTCAGGAATTGGAGATGAAAAAGCATTAAAAATTTTAAGAAAAGTTTCAGAAACTTTCCATGTTCCTACTGTCACAGATATTCATACCAATGAAGATGCTGATATGGCGGCTCAATATGTTGATGTTTTGCAGATTCCTGCTTTCCTTGTACGCCAAACTGATTTAGTTGTGGCTGCTGCAAATACCGGAAAAGTGGTAAACCTGAAAAAAGGGCAATTTATGAGTCCTGAAAGCATGAAACACGCTGTACAAAAAGTGTTGGATTGCAATAATGAAAATGTAATAGTTACTGACCGCGGTACTATGTTTGGTTACCAGGACATGATTGTTGATTTTAGAGGAATTCCTACTATGCAGCAATATGCTTCTACAGTTCTGGATGTTACACACTCCTTACAACAACCTAACCAAACTGCCGGTGTTACGGGCGGAAGACCTGATATGATAGAAACTGTTGCCAAAGCAGGTATTGCTGTAGGTGTAGACGGTATTTTTATCGAAACACACTTTGATCCTGCAAATGCTAAAAGCGATGGTGCCAATATGCTGCATTTAGACTATTTTGAAGGCCTGATGACCAAATTGGTTGCTATCAGAAAAACAGTTAATTCATTCTAATTTTAATATTATTCCATTGAAAATAAAAATTTTATTTTTCTTCTTATTGGGTTTTTCAATAAACACTTTTGCACAAGAAGAAATTGCAGTAGAAAGATATACAGCACATAATAAAGGAAAAGTCTTTTTTTCCTGGGGAGGAAACAGAGACAGCTACACAAAATCGGATGTAAACTTCAGAGGAAAAGATTACAATTTTACCTTATATGATATTTCAGCTCACGATAAACCAAAAGGTTGGCATATTGACTATCTTAACCCGTCCAGAATGACCATTCCTCAAACTAATTTCAGAATGGGGTACTTTATTAATGATCATTACAGTATTGCAATTGGTTGGGATCACATGAAATATGTTATGTACCAAAACCGTGCGGTTGACATTAATGGTTATTATCCAAATCCTGGCACTTATGATGAACAAATTCCCGGGAAGCCAAATCAGGTACTTTTGACAGAGAAATTTCTAACTTACGAGCATACTGACGGTTTAAACTACGTTAACTCCGAAGTTTCAAGACATGATGATATTTCGAAATGGGCTCATCTTCCAAATACAGATAAATTTCAAATTAATTTAACCGAAGGTGTTGGTGGCGGACTTTTATATCCTAAAACAAATACAAAAATTTTAGGTAAAGAACGTCACGATGATTTTCACGTTTCGGGTTATGGTGTATCTGCCAAAGCAGGAATTAATTTTACCTTTTATAAATATTTTTATATTCAGGGTGAGTTAAAAGGAGGTTACATTAACATGCAGGATATCAGAACTACAACAAGTAAAGATGATAGTGCCTCGCAGGACTTTTTCTTCTTTCAGCGAATTGTTGCGTTTGGGGGGATTTTCAGAATCTAAGGATACTTTTACAATAACAAAAAAGCAGGACTCAAATTTTTAATTTAAGTTCTGCTTTTTTTATTCTTCATTGAACATTTTTAGCAAATTTGTTACCGTATTCCAATTTCTAATAGTCGCTGTTACATTCAGCTTTTTTTCTATATATTTCTGATCAAATCTGGTTTTTCCTGCTCCTACAGCATATTTAATAAAAATTCGGTTTCCATCAATGCTGGCCTCATCAGGTTTAAACTGACTGATTTTTAAATCATTTATATTTTCACTTTTTAAAGCAATAGAAATAAAAGCTACATACAATTTTTTAGTATCCAGATCCTTCTCTTTTAAAAATGGGCTATTTTTGAAACAAGCCTCTAAATCTTCTTTTGTAATAACAATTACAGGAACTTCATGTCCGAAAACCTTAAAAATTTCCTGCTTGATCATAAAACCAACTTTTGAAGCACTTTCTTCTTTTGTATCCACAAAAACATTTCCGGACTGTAGGTAAGTTCTAACATTTGAAAAACCAATATTCTCAAGCATCAGCTTTAATACTTCCATTTTCATCATATTGTGTCCGGAAACATTGATCCCTCTTAAAAGTGCTAAATGTGTTGTCATTAAATAGAATTTTATGCTTCAAAGATATTATTTTCTATACTTTAAATCCGAATTACTTTATTACTAAATTTAACATTATATCTAAAATTCAAAGTATAAATTTATTTAAGTTTGGTTGAATCCTTAATCACTATTTACAGAAATACAAACAGCTATTATTTTTTACGTTCTATAGTTTCAAAATCTAAATCCATTTCAGATTTACTGTTTAGTATTCCTCCTAAATATATAGGATACTCTTTACCATTTTCGTCTTTATTATACATAAAAAAACTGCCAAGATTATTATTTTTCAAGTCCGAAAATTTCTTTACTTTATATTCTTTAGAATTAAATGCACCAGGATCTGATGAAAGCTTATTCCACTCTTCTTCAGAAAAACTCATCGGAATCATTTGCTTACTTCGAACAACATACATAGTATCGCCGTTAATACGCATTAATTTTATTAATGCTCCTTGTGAGATACTGTTTTCTTCGGACCACATTGCTTTATAAATATCCCCGGGTTGCGGATGGTTAATTAACTCCGCGTATTTTTTAGCATTGTCATTGCGGTTTTCTTTAATTATAGAACCGTAAGCAAATAAAAACAAAATTAAAAAAGGCAAAACAAACCAAATTGACCATGGATATAATAATTGCCATATGGTTCTTTTATGATTGGCGCGAATATTTTTTATAGCTGCAGCTACTGTATTTGAATACTTTTTCTTTGCAAATATTGAAGCATACGGATTTTTCAACACATTTTCGCAATTAGTACAAGTTACTCCGGTATGCCTTCCCATTCCAAATAAAGGTATTCCCATTGCTATATATCGCATATAGAGCGTTAATTCTATGTCACCTTTTTTATTACAAACAGGGCAAGTTTCTTCAGAAAGTATTCTGGAAGTTAAAGGTTTTGTTATTATTTGATAAACGAAAATAAACATCTTTATTTTTTTAAGGTTAATATGATCAATTGCTGATTAATTGCATTAGATTATTATTATCCGATCCTAAATTTAAATCTGAGTGCAAACATAAGTTTTTTCTTTACAAAACAAAGCATGTAAAAAATTATTAATAAATCATTCATAATAAGTTTATCAGAAAATGAAAAGTGTAGATTTTCAAATTTCCCAATTAAAATCTATCTTCGCTTTTGAAAGAGAAAAGAAGCCAAAAACGAAAATCTATACTCTATTTTCTATATTCCTTATTCTAAAATCAACAATCTAAACTCTTAAATCAACAAATGTCTAATAATCTCCTGGAAACTCAAATTGAATATCTTAAAGGCGTTGGTCCCAGCCGTGGCCAGTTGCTTCGTAAGGAATTGGGAATTCATAAATATGGAGATTTAATTAACTTTTTCCCAAACAGGTATATTGACAGAACACGTTATTATAAAATAAATGAACTTCAAAATACCGGTACAGAGGTTCAGATTAAAGGTAAAATCATCAACATCAAAACAGTTGAATTTGCCAAAAATAAAAAACGTTTGGTTGCCACTTTCGTGGATGATACCGGACAAATCGATTTGAATTGGTTTCAGGGACATAAATGGATTCGGGAAAGTTTAAAACTGAATGAACCTTGTGTCGTTTTTGGGAAATGCTCTCTGTACGGAAGTCAGTTTAGCATGGCACATCCTGAAATAGAATTATTAAGCGAACATGAGAAGAGTCTTCGGTCAGCGATGCAGCCCGTTTATCCTTCAACAGAAACTTTGACTAATCGGGGCATTTCAAACCGGACAATAAATAAATTAATGGAGCAATTGTTTATTGAAACACAGGCTTTATTTACTGAAACTTTTCCTTCTTATTTAATTGAAGAATTAAAATTAATTTCGAAGAAAGCAGCACTATTCAATATTCATTTTCCTAAAAGCGCTGATGCTTTAGCGAAAGCACAATTTCGTTTAAAGTTTGAAGAACTGTTCTTTATCCAATTGCAGTTAATTACCAAAAACCTGATTCGGAAGCACAAAATAAAAGGGCATCCTTTTACAAAAGTAGGAGAATATTTTAATGAGTTCTATCAAAATCATTTGCCTTTTGAGCTTACAAATGCCCAAAAAAGAGTGGTAAAAGAAATCCGTTCCGACATGGGAAGCAATGCTCAAATGAATCGTTTATTACAGGGAGATGTGGGTTCCGGCAAAACGATTGTGGCTTTTATGAGTATGCTTTTGGCTATCGATAATGGTTTTCAGGCATGTTTGATGGCGCCTACAGAAATTCTGGCAAACCAGCATTTTATTGGATTATCAGAATTAGCTAAAACATTAAATATCAATATAAAAATACTAACCGGATCAACTAAAACTTCAGGTAGAAAAATTATTCATGAAGAACTTGAAAATGGTAGTTTACACATTTTAATCGGAACACATGCATTGTTGGAAGACAAGGTGAAATTTCAGAATTTAGGATTGGCCGTGATTGATGAGCAACATCGTTTTGGCGTAGAACAACGTTCGAAATTATGGAAGAAGAACGAAATTCCGCCGCATGTTTTGGTCATGACTGCAACTCCTATTCCAAGGACTTTAGCAATGAGTTTGTACGGTGATTTGGATATCTCGGTTATTGATGAATTGCCACCAGGCAGAAAACCCATTCAGACCGTTCATCGTTTTGACAGCAACCGATTAAAAGTCTGGAAATTCCTGCGTGACGAAATCGCTCTTGGAAGACAAATTTATATCGTGTATCCTTTAATCCAGGAATCTGAAAAAATGGATTTTAAAGACTTAATGGATGGCTACGAAAGTATTTCCCGCGATTTTCCTTTGCCACAATATTCTATTTCAATTTTACACGGAAAAATGAAACCGGCTGATAAAGAAGCCGAAATGAAACGCTTTTCTGAAGGAAAAACCAATATTATGGTTGCAACAACTGTTATCGAAGTCGGTGTAAACGTTCCTAATGCGAGTGTAATGATTATTGAAAGTGCAGAACGTTTTGGATTATCTCAGCTGCACCAATTACGTGGGCGTGTTGGTCGTGGAGCAGAACAGAGTTATTGTATTTTAATGACTAGCCATAAATTGAGTTCTGACAGTAAAACCAGAATGGAAACGATGGTCCAGACCAATGATGGTTTTGAAATTGCCGAAGTCGACCTGAAACTACGCGGTCCCGGTGATTTGATGGGTACTCAGCAAAGTGGTGTCTTAAACCTTCAAATTGCTGATATTGTCCGGGATCGTGATATCCTGCTTTTGGCCCGAAATTATGCCATGAAGATTTTAAAGGAAGATGCTCCACTGCAAAAACCTGAACACGCTGTCTTAAAAGCAGTTTTCATTGAATTAACTAAGAAAAAAAATATTTGGAATTATATTAGCTAAATATTCTCTTCTCCTAATGGCTGGGCTTTTTAATTTATATAAGATTCTAAAAGAGGACAGTGGTATTTTTTAAAACTTGTCGTCCCTGAATAAACTGAGTAAAAATTAATGAGCTCATGCCCTGCTTTAAAAGGAATATTCCCCTCATCAGGAGATACATAATCAGCATAATAGCTATAATAATCACATTCGAAAATCATTAAACTGGCCAACGCTTTTTCGTTCTTATTTTTAGACATTTCCAAAGCCTTTTGATAATACATTCTGGCTGTTGTCAAATTATAATAATTGCCATTTTGATATTTTTTTTCAACTTCAGTATTATCCCCGTAAATATAATCAATATAAGAATCTCCCGAAGTCCAGTCGTAAGCTGTCATCATCCAGGAATTTCCCAAATACGAAACGTTAAAATAAGCATGTGCCAATTGTAAATTACTACTGGCTGTATTTTGTTTTTTTAAACGAATAAGCTTTGCAATAAATTCGGCTTTATTAAAACGATAATTGAATTTACGCTCTGGCGTTTTTTGCAAAATTTTAGGGACAAATGGGTTTTCATTCAGGTAATCCTTAAATGAATAATTTTTCTCCCAAAAATCTTTCGGCATACTCGAAAACGCAGCATAAGCCAGTTCTAAATTATTATCCCTAAAAGCAAGGGTTCCTTTTAAATCTCTGTAATAATTTACGTTTGGAGCCAATGTTCCTGAACAAATATATTTTTCAAAAGATGTTTTATTATGTTTCTGTTGTAAAGCAATCAGTTGATCAGCATCTTCTACAGTAGCATAACGTTCGAAATAGCCAAGATAACTATAAAAATAAGGATTATTATACATCCAATATTCTCCGCCATTTTTAATATCCGATTTCATAAATAATAAACCTGCAGTAACCCTGTCCCCTTTCTTAAAAAATTCGCTGCTGGCAATTCGATATAAACTGTATAGATTTTTAAGCAAGCCTGTATCACTTTCTACCAAATTTTCAACAGCATTAAAATAATCAAAAAGCTGATTTTGAACTTTTTCATTATGTAAATCATCCTGTTTTAAAGCAACCAACGCCAACTGGATGTTCTTTTGCATTTGTATGGATGAATTGGCATTCTCAGAAATCATATAAGTATATTTTTTTCCCAAATCTATTTCGTCATCAATAAAACAAAGTTGGGCAATCGCTGTTGTTATATAATCTTTTTGCTCTCCGGAAGTTTGTTCCAGAATACTAATTAGAAAATTTTTCAATTCCCTTACATACAAAATATCTTTTGTATAATTTTTTTCTTTCGCATTGGCATAATCTTCAGACCAAAGTTCTTCGTTAATTACTACTGAAGGACCATCGCTTGTGTATTGGGGAGTAAAAATCCAATCTTCCAATTTATTGACCTCTCTTCCAATCAAAAAACTAAAATAAATACTGTTTGGTCTTAATTTGTAAACCTCTTTTATTGTTTTTAAATCAGGTGCCGGATTTCGCAGACTTACTATAGCCAGAATTATGCTTCGTTCTTCATCATTTTTAGCTAAAGCCAGCGTTTCCTGAGTTAATTTCCAATTATAATGCTGTAAAACTGCAAACGACTTTTCTTCGCAAGAAGCAAAAACTTTACTGAGCAGATAATTCTGTAAAGGAAGGTTATCAACACATAATGCTTTATAATATAAGGCCCAGGGCTCTAAAATAGTATTTTTATTGTTTGAAAAATAAGTGTCATATAAGCGAATCACTTCATTTGGATCCTGACCATAAAAACTATATCTTAGAATTAAAAAGGCATAACGCTGTTTTAAAAAAGCATCTTTTGCAGACGTAATTTTTTGCTCAAAATTTCCTAAATCCAACCACTTCTTTCCGTTACTTTCTGAGCCTATTATTTCCCAGGATTCCCATTTTTCAACCGGGCTCTTATCATATTCCAGCTTTTTAGCAAATAAAATATATTCTAAAAAAGCTTTGTTTTTAGATTGCAATAAAGCTTCAATAAAAGTATTTTTAACGAAAACGTCTTTTAAAGTCTTGTTTTCATAAGCATTTTGAAAAACTTCCGAATCAGTTTCATATAAAATAAAATTGACATCCTCAGGATTTATGTGGCTTCCTAATTTTTTTTTCCATTCTAAACAATTCATTTTCTTATCAACATCAGAAATAGTGTTTGTCGAATAATAAGAATCCGCTGAGTAATAAAAAGGAGTAAGCTTAAAAAAACCTTCGCGTTGTGCTTTGAACAAGGCCAATCTGCTCGTTTCCGGAGAAACGCTCCATCCACAGGCTAAAGAAACCTGAAAACTCAGCAATAAAATTAAGCTATTAAAAACGCGCATAATAGCTGGATATATTTTGAATTCCATAATCGTTTATGTATTTTTTATCAAAAGAAAAAAACGTCACTCGGGTTTGATTGTCAATCTGAATTTTATCTTTTATAATAGAAATCATTTTATCTAACTCTTCATCCGAAATCTTTTCAATCCTAATCTCATCTCCATTCCTCAAATAAGTTTGTCCAACAAGGATATCATCCTGTAAAATATATTTATCAGATGCTGATTTCTTTAATTTAATGGTATCATTCCTCAATTGTTCATAATCAGATAAAATTCCTTTAAACTTATTTCCTCTGAAAACAACCGCCCAACTGTACAAAGGCAAAGCAATATCTAATTTAAGTTTATATTGATTGTGTGTAATATATTGCCCTAACTCATCACTTGTCCCTATAGAATTTTTAATTTGAAAATCATCCGGTTTTGACAAGTTATAACACATCAGCAAACCTTTATCAACCGGAGGAATTCCGGATTTTTCAGCATATTTATATTGCCATAGTCTAATTGTAGCGGTAAGATTTGAAGTTGGATTTTCTTTTTTTATTTTCTGAAGTAAATAAAAATAATTTTCTTTTGATTTTTCTGACCAGTCGCAGTCAAGCAAAATCTCTTTGAAGTCAACTTTTAATTTAGCTGATTCAACAGATTTTACAGAATCATAATTCAATTTTTTAAAATCTTTCTTGTTATAATAGTTTTCCGGATATACAATTTTATAAGTTATTGATTCTGCTTTAATCTCATTCATTTTATTACCAATTTGCTCAATGCGTTTGGTAATTTGGATTGCCAGGGAATCTAATTGCTTCCTGTTAGATTTTAAAACAACTTCATTTGTTATAAAAATACTTGGTGTGATTTCAGGATTGCTTTCATTCAATCTGATGTCACGAATCGTAGCTACAGGTAGCGGTTGTTTTAAAAAAGGGTTCCAATCTACATCAAAAAAACGAACATACAGATGACTCACTTTCATCTCTTTAATAACAGAATCGTCTTCTTTATCGAAAGATAAATCAGTTTTCCAATAACAAAATGACCTAATGACTTGGGCTTCGTGTTCCTTCTCACAACTCCCTGAACTCAGTACCACAAAAAGTAAAACAAAAAGGACATTCTTCATATTATAAATCACTTAGCAATCTTACTCAAAATTAACATTAATATTTTAAGGATATTGATTATTTATAAACAACTTCAACTTTCGATTCTTACCTTTGCAAAAAAAATCATTTATGTCAAATATATATTTAGGGTACCATTTTACAATTGAACCAAAAAACCCGAGCGATAGCAAACAGGCAAAGCAATTGGGATCAGAAATTTTAGTCGCTGAATTAGGCGAAAAAGCGTTCGAAAGTTTTACAGAAACTGAGAATGGAATTTCGGCTTTTGTGAAAAAAGATTTATGGGATGAAAATATTCTGGATGACATTTATATTTTGGAATCAGAAGAATTTAAAATTAAGTATACTGTTGAAGAAATCGATCAGGTAAACTGGAATGAAGAATGGGAGAAAAATTTTGAAGCCATCGATGTTGATGGAAAATGTCATGTTCGTGCTCCTTTTCATGAAAAAACCGATGCCGAGTTTGATATCGTGATTGAACCAAAAATGAGTTTTGGAACGGGTCATCATGAAACTACCCATATGATGATTCAGCATTTATTAGAAACCAATGTCGAAGGTTTCAAAACTCTTGATATGGGATGCGGAACTGCGATTTTAGCTATATTAGCAGAAATGAAAGGTGCTCAGCCTATTGATGCTATTGATATTGACAATTGGTGTTATTTGAATTCTATTGAGAACGCTGAACGCAACAATTGTCAACACATTACAGTTTATGAAGGTGATGCGGATTTACTGGCAGGCAAGAAATACGATTTGATTATTGCCAACATAAACCGTAATATTTTATTGAACGATATGCAAAGCTATGTGGATTGTTTAAACCCAAAAGGAACTTTACTTTTAAGCGGTTTTTATGAAGAAGACATTCCTTTTATTAATGCTTCCTGCACTGAAAAAGGTTTGACATATATAAAAAAGCTTCAAAGAAATAACTGGGTTTCATTAAAATACGTAAATTAGATAGTTTATTACAAACAGTACAAAAACCTAAAAAAAAATGAGTACTAAAGAAAAAGTAAGAGAAAAAGTTCGCGAAAAGGAAGCTACGGGTTTCAATAACGAAATAATTGTTTATAATGATGATGTAAACACTTTTGATCACGTAATTGACACCTTAATGCGTGTATGCAGCCACACTCCTGAGCAAGCAGAACAATGTTCCTTAATTGTACATTATAATGGAAAATGCACGGTAAAAACAGGTCCAATGGATAAGTTAAAACCACAATGTACACAACTTTTGGAAGCTGGACTTAGTGCCGAAATTGTTTAATTGTAAATATTCAAAAAGCATTCTGTTTTATTCTATATTCGAGTAAAATAGAATGCTTTTTTATAGAAGAATTAGGAAGATTAATTAACCCATAACTTTTTTAATCTTATATAGAAATAAATTCTTTTTTTATCATACTGCCTAATGTGTGGCACAATATCTGAGTACATTTGGTAAATCAGGCTAAAAACATTGTCATTGATTTTAAAATAATTTAAAACTTGTTTGTATTTATAAAAACCTTTTACATTTGTACTACCAATACCATTAAACCATGAAAAAAATAGCTGTTTTTATCTTTTTATTAATTACTGTAACTTCTTGTATAAGTACAAAATCAACATTGAAGAATGTTGATGATAATGCTCCGGATTTAATTTTAGCAAAAAATAATACGTTTGTCATTACACTTTTCAGCAAAGACAAAAAGTACGGCTACAATCCTGATTATCCAATTAATATCTTTTACAGAAACACTAAAGATGAAGCGCTCAATGAAACCCGTTTTTTAAATGCTTTGGCAGGGCCGAACGGCGAAAAAATAACATATACAAGATTAGAGACCTGTTGTCCATTTCCTACCAAACGAAGCGATATGGGAGCCGGATTCCTAAATGTTTACGAATTGAAATGGCAAGGACAAAAAAAACCAGTCACACTCTATTTGAATATTTATGAAAAAGGAATCCTGATGGTTCCGATGGGATTAAGTTTAAAGAAGGATTAATCAGCAAATTCAGCTAACTTAACACTAGTTCATTATTATAACTCGTTGGGTGTAATTCAAAATAGGTGTCAGGGTGACATTGATTTCTAAAAGAATAAAGATATTTTACTCAAATTTATACTTTTTGATCTATTTTTTATATCAAATTAGATTTTCAATCAATTACATCCAACGGGTTATCTGTAAAATAAAAAAGCCTTCTGAAATATATTTCTCAGAAGGCTTTTAAAATTTTATTGCTTTTTTTATGAAATTCTTTCATTCATAATGTCTTCGACAACTTCAGGATTTAATAAAGTTGAAGTATCTCCAAAATTAGAAAAATCTCCTTCAGCTATTTTACGCAGAATTCTACGCATAATTTTACCTGAACGTGTTTTCGGCAATCCTGAAACAAACTGAATTTTATCTAATTTAGCAATTGGACCAATATGATCAGCTATATATTGATTGATTTCTTTTGCTAAGTTTTCCTTATTTCTAACTTCTCCGGTTTCTTTTAAGATTACATAGCCATACAAAGCATTCCCTTTTATTTCATGAGGAAAACCAACTATTGCTGATTCAGCAACTGCAGGGTGCTCATTAATAGCATCTTCAATAGGTGCAGTTCCTAAATTATGACCTGAAACAATTACAACATCATCTACTCTACCCGTGATTCTGTAATATCCTACTTCATCTCTTAAGGCTCCGTCTCCTGTAAAATATTTTCCTGGAAAAGCTGAAAAGTAAGTTTCTTTGTAACGTTCATGATTACCCCAGATAGTTCTGGCAATTCCAGGCCATGGGAACTTAATACACAAACTTCCCACTACTTGATTTCCTTCAATTTCATTGCGTTTTTCATCCATTAAAACTGGCTGAATTCCAGGTAAAGGCAAAGTTGCGTATGTTGGTTTTGTTGGTGTTACAAAAGCAATTGGCGAAATCATAATTCCACCTGTTTCAGTTTGCCACCAGGTATCAACAACTGGGCATCTTTTATCTCCAACGTGGTCATTAAACCAGTGCCAGGCCTCCTCATTAATTGGTTCTCCAACAGATCCAATAACTTTAAGTGATTTTAGAGGATATTTTTGAACATAATCTAAACTTTCTTTCGCTAATGAACGAATTGCAGTTGGTGCTGTATAAAATTGTGTTATTTTATGTTTCTCGATAATTTCCCAAAAACGACTAAAATCAGGATAAGATGGGACACCTTCAAAAATTACAGTTGTACCTCCATTCAATAACGGTCCGTATAAAATGTATGAATGACCGGTAATCCAGCCAATATCAGCTGTACACCAAAAAATGTCATTTTCTTCATGACTAAAAACATTTTTAAAAGTATAAGCAGTGTAAACCATATATCCGGCTGTAGTATGCACCATTCCTTTTGGCTTTCCTGTTGAACCTGAAGTATATAAAATAAATAAAGGATCTTCAGCATCCATGATTTCTGCCACATTGTACTCAAGAGCAGCATCTAATAAAGGCTGTAACCAAATGTCACGGCCTTCCTGCATTTTTATTTCTGTCTGGGTTCTTTTTACAACTAAAACTTTAGAAACTGATGGGCAGGTATCCAAAGCTTCATCAACGATCCCTTTAAGATCAATTGTTTTATTCCCTCGGTAGCCTCCATCTGAAGTGATTACCATTTTACATTCACAATCATTGATTCTTGCAGAAACTGCAGAAGCTGAAAATCCGGCAAAAATAACCGAATGTATAGCACCAATTCTGGCACAAGCCAAAACTGCTACTGCAATCTCAGGAATCATTGGCAGATAAATACAAACTCTGTCTCCTTTAACAACACCTTGCTCGCGCAAAACGTTTGCCATTTTAGAAACTCTTTCGTATAACTCATTATAAGTAATATGTAACGCACTCTCACCCGGATTATTCGGTTCAAAAATAATTGCCGTCTTTTCTCCTCTTTTACTTAAATGTCTGTCTATACAATTTTTTGTAATGTTAACTTTTGCTTCAGTAAACCATTTTACTTCGGCTTCAGCCATATTAAAATCTACAACTTTTTCCCATTGCTGGTACCATGTGAAATTTTCTTCGGCAATTTTGCCCCAAAATTTTCTTGGCTCTCGTATTGACTTATTGTAATGTTTAAAATATTGTTCTAAATTTTCTATTTTATAATAACTCATGGTTGTTGTAATTTTTTATAAATATATTAAATAACAATGTATTCTTAAAATTATTTAATTTATAAATTTCATTAAAAAAAAACATATTTTAAAAAAAACAACCACTTTTAGTAAATTTAATATAATTTTTAGA
The DNA here is from genome assembly GCA_039931915.1 of Flavobacterium sp. GTDB lineage: Bacteria > Bacteroidota > Bacteroidia > Flavobacteriales > Flavobacteriaceae > Flavobacterium. The sequence goes on from JBDTRA010000001.1 coordinate 185,263, forward strand.
TTTTATCAAAAATATATGCAATGCAAAAAGGCATGATATTATAAATACCATGCCTTTTTAAATTTAACAATTTCAATAACAATTAATTTCTTAACACTATCTGCTGAATTCATTAATTTGAAAGTAGCAGCAACATTATTAATCATAACAGAAATCTCTCTACAAGTATATTTAAACTAAACATACTTCAATAATTAGGGATTACTTCACTTAACTTGACCAAAAAATGGAAGTTAAGTGAATGTAACATGCCTATATCTGTTATTATCGTAATAAGTGCTTACTAATTCAAAATATTATATAAAACAAAGATACAGTGCAAAATCCCCACACACAACGTGGTGTGTAATTCTAATTTATATTATCCAATTTTTTTCATTGCTGTCATAGATTCTCTCAACCATGCACCTACTTCTTCGATAGGATGTTGACGAATTTCTTTGTTTACAGCAATTAAAACTGCATTATCTACCCCGTTTGAAGTTGAGAATGGTTTTCCTATTATGTTTGTATCGACTTTTTTCATGAATTCAGTCAATAAAGGCTTACATGCATGATCAAATAAATAACAACCATATTCTGCGGTATCCGAAATAACACGGTTCATTTCAAATAATTTCTTTCTTGCAATAGTGTTAGCAATCAATGGCAATTCATGTAATGACTCATAATAAGCAGATTCTTCAATAATCCCTGCTTCTGTCATAGTTTCAAAAGCCAATTCTACACCAGCTTTAACCATTGCAATCATCAAAACTCCATTGTCAAAATATTCCTGCTCTGAGATTTCTGCAGTAGTTGGAGCCGTTTTCTCGAAATTAGTTTCTCCTGTTGCAGCTCTCCATTTCAATAAATTTACATCGTCATTAGCCCAGTCGATCATCATAGTTCTTGAGAATTCCCCAGAAATAATATCATCCTGGTGTTTTTGGAATAACGGACGCATAATATCTTTCAATTCATCTGCAATTTCATAAGCTTCAATTTTTGCAGGATTTGAAAGGCGATCCATCATATTTGTGATACCACCATGTTTCAAAGCTTCAGTGATAGTTTCCCATCCATATTGAATTAATTTTGAAGCATATGCAGCATCGATTCCTTTCTCAACCATTTTATCAAAACATAAAATAGATCCTGTTTGCAATAATCCACAAAGGATAGTTTGCTCACCCATTAAATCTGATTTTACTTCAGCAACGAATGATGATTTTAAAACTCCTGCTCTATGCCCGCCAGTTGCTACAGCGTAAGCTTTTGCCTGATCTAACCCTAAACCATTAGGATCATTTTCCGGGTGAACCGCAATAAGTGTTGGCACACCAAAACCTCTTTTATATTCTTCACGCACTTCTGATCCGGGACATTTAGGAGCACACATGATTACAGTAATATCCTTACGGATTTGCATTCCTTCTTCAACAATATTAAATCCGTGAGAATATGCTAAAGTTGAACCATTTTTCATTAATGGCATAATCGCAGTTACAACAGCAGTATGTTGTTTATCCGGAGTAAGGTTACAAACTAAATCAGCTGTTGGAATTAATTCTTCATATGTACCAACTTTAAAACCATTTTCGGTAGCGTTTTTATAAGAAGCTCTTTTTTCAGCAATTGCATCTGCACGCAAAGCATAAGAAATATCCAAACCTGAATCTCTCATGTTCAAGCCCTGGTTTAAACCCTGGGCTCCGCAACCTACGATAACAACCTTTTTTCCTGCTAATGCTGCTATTCCATTTGCAAATTCTGATTGATCCATAAATTCGCAAACCCCTAATTGTTCTAATTGTAATCTAAGTGGTAATGTGTTGAAATAATTGGCCATTTTTTTTTAATATTTAATAAGTATGATGTTTAATTTTAATGCTTGTAACTATTTTAATTCGTTAATTAATAAAGAGGAAATTTCCATTTTCTCTTTAGAAACCGAAATTCTTCCTGAACGTACAAATTGCATAATGCCGTAGGGCTTGAATTTTGCATATAATTCTTCAATTTCAGAACGTCTTCCTGATTTTGAAATCACAAAGAAATCGCGAGAAACAGTCACAATCGTAGATTGGCTGTCTTTGATTATATTCTGAATTTGTTTCTCATCAAACAATAAGCCTGATGCTATCTTAAATAACGCATTTTCCAGATAAATTGTCTCTTCATCTGTATGATAAAACGCTTTTATAACCTCAATTTGTTTCTCTATTTGTCCTACTATATTTTTAACCCATTTCTCAGTAGTTTCAACTACTATGATGAATCTTGAAACATTCTCTATTTCTGATTCTGAAACGTTTAAACTTAATATATTGATGTGACGCTTTAAGAATATCCCTGATATTCTATTTAACAAGCCCACATTATTTTCCGAATATACCGAAATGGTAAATGTTTTATCTTCCATGCTTTTTTAACTTAATCTGATATCAGAAACTGAAGCTCCTGTTGGAATCATTGGAAATACATTATTTTCTTTCTCTACCATAACCTCTAAAAAGTATGAATCTTTAGAAGCCATCATCTCTGCAACAGCAGCATCAAGATCTTCTCTCTTGGTTACTTTCTTTGATTTGATATAATAGCCTTCAGCAATAGCGCAAAAATTTGGATTTATCATAACTGTAGAAGCATATCTATAGTCGAAAAATAATTCCTGCCATTGACGTACCATTCCCAAAAATTCATTATTTAACACGACAATTTTCACCGGGACTTTTGTTTGATGAATTGTACCTAATTCCTGTATATTCATTTGAAAACCTCCATCACCAATTATAGCTACAACTTCGCGATCCGGTCTTCCCATTTTGGCACCAATGGCAGCAGGCAAAGCAAACCCCATTGTACCTAATCCTCCGGAAGTAACATTACTTTTAGTTGAATTGAATTTAACGTAACGGCAGGCAAACATTTGATGCTGACCTACATCCGAAACCATTATTGCATCCCCATTGGAGTGCTTGTTAATCATTTCTATAGTTTCTCCCATGGAAATTCCTTTTCCATTTGTTGGAGCTAACTCTTCGTTAATAACCTTATCCAATTCAATTTTATATTTTTCCTTGAATTCATTATGCCAGGAATCGTGTGATTTTTTGTCAATCAATGGAATCAAAGCAGTTAATGCTTCTTTAACATCTGCCAAAACGGCTACTTCAGTTTTTACATTTTTATCAACTTCAGCCGGATCAATTTCAAAGTGAATTACTTTCGCTTGCTTCGCATAAGTAGCCAAATTTCCAGTAACACGGTCATCGAAACGCATTCCAAGTGCAATTAAAACATCACATTCATTAGTCAGAACATTAGGTCCATAATTACCATGCATCCCAACCATACCTACATTCAAAGGGTGATCTGTTGGTAATGCAGAAAGACCTAAAATGGTCCAGGCTGCTGGAATTCCTGATTTTTCAACCAGTCTTTTTAATTGTTCTTCTGCTTCACTTAATATAATTCCCTGACCAAAAACAATAAATGGTTTTTTTGCATTGTTAATAATATCAGCAGCTTCTTGTACCTTTTGAATATTCAACACTGGTTTTGGGTGATAACTTCTTATCCCGGTACATTTTTCATAACTAAAATCAAACTCGTCAAACTGAGCGTTTTTAGTAATATCGATTAAAACCGGACCCGGACGACCTGATCTCGCAATATAAAATGCTTTTGCAATAATTTCCGGAATTTCGTGAGCTTCTGTAATTTGGTAATTCCATTTGGTTACCGGAGTTGAAATTCCAATAATATCCGTTTCCTGAAAAGCATCAGAACCTAATAAGTGTTTTCCAACCTGACCTGTAATACATACTAATGGCGTAGAATCGATTTGAGCATCAGCAATACCAGTAACTAAATTTGTAGCACCAGGTCCTGAAGTTGCGATACAAACCCCTACTTTACCAGTAGCTCTGGCAAAACCTTGTGCAGCATGGGCAGCACCTTGTTCGTGACGCACCAAAACGTGGTGCAATTGATCCTGAAATTTATATAATTCGTCATAAACCGGCATAATAGCACCACCTGGGTAACCATAGAGCAAATCTACTCCTTCGGCTAATAAACATCTAATAACGGCTTCCGCCCCTGATATTTTCATTGTTTGTCTTTTTTTCAAAAATCAATGTCAATGGCAATTTTAAAAATCAATGTCAATATTAAAAAATTAAGCGTACTTGCAAATTTTTAAGTTAAACTGACTTTTATCTTTTCATTGATATTGCAATTGATTTTCTTGATATTGTTATTTAATTATTTGTCCGTAACACATCCCTCAGAGGCACTGGAGACCGAACGCATATATTTAAGTAAAACTCCTTGTTTGATTGGTGATTCCGGTCTTTTCCAATTGGCTTTACGTTTTGCCAGTTCTTCCTCAGAAATCTTCATATTAATGGTGTTGTTTACAGCATCAATTGTAATAACATCACCGTTTTCTATCAATGCAATTCCACCTCCTTCATAAGCTTCCGGAGTAACGTGACCCACTACAAAACCGTGTGAACCTCCGGAGAAACGTCCGTCAGTAATTAAAGCGACAGTGTTTCCTAAACCAGCTCCCATAATTGCAGAGGTTGGCTTTAGCATTTCTGACATACCCGGACCTCCTTTTGGACCGCAGTAACGAATAATCACTACGTTTCCTGGCTTCACTTCACCTGCTTGTATTCCTCTGATTACATCTTTTTCACCTTCAAAAACTACAGCTGTACCTTCAAAAAATTCTCCTTCTTTACCACTAATTTTGGCCACACAACCTTCTGTTGCTATGTTTCCGTATAAAATCTGAATATTTCCGGTAGCTTTTAAAGCTTTTTGTATTTCGAAAATTACTTCCTGGCCATCTTGTAAGTCTGGCACTGAAGCTAAGTTTTCTGCTATTGTTTTTCCTGTTACAGTTAAACAGTCACCATGTAAGAAACCTTCTTTTAATAAATATTTCATTACTCCCGGAACACCACCTACATTATGCAAATCTTCCATTAAATATTTACCGCTTGGTTTCAAGTCGGCTAATAATGGGGTTTTATCACTGATATCCTGAAAATCTTTTAATGTCAATTCAATCCCTACAGAGTGGGCCATTGCTATTAAGTGCATTACTGCATTGGTAGAGCCTCCTAAAACAGCTACCATCGTAATTGCATTTTCGAACGCTTTACGAGTCATAATGTCCCTAGGCTTAATGTCTTTTTCTAATAATATCCTGATGGCTTTACCAGCATCAACACATTCTTGTTTCTTTTCAGCACTCAAAGCTGGATTAGAAGAACTGTAAGGCAAACTCATTCCTAATGCTTCAATTGCAGATGACATTGTATTTGCAGTGTACATTCCGCCACAAGCTCCGGCACCTGGACAAGCATTTTGAATTACTCCTTTGAAATCTTCAGGTGTAATTTTGTTGCTGATTTTTTTTCCTAATGCTTCAAAAGCAGAAACAATATTCAAATCTTCTCCTTTCCATTTTCCCGGATGAATAGATCCTCCGTAAACCATAATCGAAGGGCGATTTACTCTACCCATGGCCATTAAGGCTCCCGGCATATTTTTATCACAACCCGGAACGGCAATCAAACCATCATACCATTGTGCTCCCATAACCGTCTCGATAGAATCTGCAATTACATCACGTGAAACCAAAGAAAAACGCATTCCGTCATTACCATTAGAAATACCATCGCTTACACCAATAGTATTAAAAATCAAGCCAACCAAATCTTCTTTCCAGACGCCAGTCTTAATATCTTTAGCGAGGTCATTTAAGTGCATGTTACAAGGATTTCCGTCGTAACCCATACTCACAATTCCTACCTGCGCTTTTTTAAGATCCTCTTCCGTTAAGCCTATTCCGTAGAACATGGCCTGTGAAGCTGGTTGTGTTTCGTCTTGCGTGATTGTTTTGCTGTACTTGTTTAATTCCATTATGTATTATTTGTAATTTTAATTTTATTCCTAAAAAAAACCTCCCAACTAAGTGGGAGGTTGTAATATATATCTTTCAATTATATTTATACCATTCCCGATGCAGATGTGCTATACACATTGACAACAATGACAGAAGTAATAATAATTGAGATTTGCATCATTTATTTTTTGGTGTCACAAAAGTATAAAAACTAATAGGACTAAAAAAATAAATCTCAACATTTTAAATACTTCTTGTTATTTATTTCAACATTTAACAAAAAATCTTAAACAATCGTTGATTGTCCGATATGAACGTTATCATTATTAAAATAAAGCAAATCGTCTTTGCTAAAAATAAAGTTTGAAACAAACTCCCCTACTTCATTAGTTCCGAATTTTGAATCTGCTTTTAAATCAACAGTAACCACTTTAAATTCGATTGCTTTTTCAACTGCTTTATAAATAACATTTGCTTCCTTAAATAACCCAAAATGTTCTAACAACATTGCAGCAGATAAAATAGAAGCAATTGGATTCGCGATATTTTTTCCCTTTGCTTGTGGATAAGATCCATGAATTGGCTCGAACAATGCATTTTTATCACCTAAAGATGCAGAAGCCAATAAACCTATAGAACCTGTAATAACACTTGCTTCATCTGATAAAATATCCCCAAATAAATTTTCTGTCAAAATCACATCAAATTGTTTTGGATTTAAGATAATCTGCATTGCTGCATTATCAACAAATAAAAAATCCAAAGCAACATCAGGATAACTTTCGCTTACTTTCTGAACTACTTTTCTCCACAATCTTGAGGTTTCCAAAACATTTGCCTTATCTACCATTGTTAGCTTTTTGCGTCGGTTTTGTGCCGATTTAAAAGCTAAATGTGCAATTCTGGTAATTTCTTCTTCTGAATATTCACATAAATCTGAAGCATGTGTTCCTTCTTCATTTAATGTTTTTGCTCCAAAATAAGCACCGCCTGTTAATTCTCTGAAAATAGTAAAATCAGCTCCGTCAATAATTTCTCTTTTTAATGGAGAAGAATCAATTAGTGATTTATATGGTTTTATTGGTCGGATATTTGCAAATAAGCCCAATTCTTTACGCAGTTTTAATAATCCCTGTTCCGGACGAACTTTTGCATTCGGATTGTTATCATATTTAGGATCTCCGATAGCTCCAAACAAAACTGCATCTGTATTTAAACAAAGATTTAATGTTTGTTCCGGAAGCGGGCTTCCTGTTTTGTCAATGGCAATAGCTCCCATTAGGGCTTCTTCAAAAACAAATTCATGATTATACACTTCGCCAATTGCATATAAAGCTTTTTTGGCTTGTAAAATCACTTCTGGTCCAATTCCATCTCCCCCTAAAACTGCTATTTTCAAATTCATAATGCCTCGTTCTTTATGTATTTAAAACTTTATTTTTTCTAATTTAACTTCTTATTAAATCTCCCTGAATTTTAGAAGCTTCTATAATTTGATGAATATCTTCGTCCAGGACTTCTTTTTTAATATCCGCAAATTTCAGGAACTCAATATATACAATATCCAGTTGTACTTTTGTAAGTTCATAACCTACTTTTTTAGCGCGATATGCTAATGCAGCTCTGCCACTTCTTGCAGTAAGGATAATCGAAGATTCATTAACACCAACATCCAATGGATCCATGATTTCGTAAGTAGCTCTGTTTTTGATCACTCCGTCCTGGTGAATCCCTGAACTGTGGGCAAAAGCATTTGCTCCAACAATAGCTTTATTAGGCTGTACAATCATTCCCATGCTTTCAGAAACTAAACGGCTCATTTCGTTTAATTCTCTGGTATTGATATTAGTATCTAAATTTAAGTATGGATGTTGTTTAAAAATCATCACTACTTCTTCAAGTGCTGTATTTCCAGCTCTTTCCCCAATACCATTTATTGTACATTCTATTTGTCTTGCACCATTTATAGCACCCGAAATTGAATTAGCAGTCGCCATTCCTAAATCGTTATGACAGTGGCATGAAAGAATTACATTTTCAATGCCTTTTACGTTTTCTTTTAAATATTTAATTTTTGCTCCGTATTCTTCAGGTAAACAATATCCTGTTGTATCCGGAATATTTAATACTGTTGCCCCTGATTTGATTACTTCTTCGCAAACTCTCGCTAAAAAAGCATTATCAGTTCTACCGGCATCTTCTGCATAAAACTCAACGTCTTCTACATACGATTTTGCGTGAGCTACTGCAAATTTCGCTCTTGCGATAATATCTTCAGGAGTAGTATTTAATTTATGGAGAATATGAGATTGGGAAGTTCCGATTCCGGTGTGGATCCTGGGTCTTTTTGCATGCTTTAAGGCAGCTGCGGCAACATCAATGTCGTTTTTCACGGCTCTTGTCAGTCCGCAGACGGTTGCATTCTCTACGATTTTACAAATCTCAGAGACCGATAAAAAATCGCCCGGACTTGACACAGGAAAACCTGCTTCGATGATGTCAACTCCCATTTTGTCTAGTCTTTCTGCGATAACTAATTTTTGTTTAGTATCTAACTTACATCCCGGGACCTGTTCTCCATCACGCAAAGTGGTGTCAAAAATTTGAACTTTCTCTCTATTCATATTCATTTATTTAATGTAATTTCACATCTTGATAACAAATATATATTGTACTTCCTCAGTACGAAATTCATTTTAATGAAATTATACTGTTCATAACACAATTTATAACGTATTAAATAACTAAAAATCAATAAGTTACATTATTATATTTTACAATGGCTAACCATCAAAAAGATTTCTTATTTGTTCTGATCAAATCTCTTTCAAAATCTGAAAAAAGACAGTTTAAAATTTTTGCAAGCCGATTAGAAACGAGTTCAAACACTAAATTCATTGAACTATTTAATATTTTAGATAAATCGGAAACCTATGATGAAAGACTTATTTTAAAAAGCGGAATCATCAAGAAAGTACAGTTATCTAATTTAAAATCATATTTATACAAACAGATTTTAGTTAGTATACGTTTGAATATTCCCAGTCAGAACATTCGATATCAATTGCGCGAACAAATCGATTTTGCTGTTATTTTATACAATAAAGGCCTGTACAAACAAAGCCTGAAAATTTTGGATAAAACCAAAATAATAGCACTCGAAAATGATGAAAAATATATGGCGTATGAAATTGTCGAATTCGAAAAACTTATCGAATCACAATATATTACACGAAGTATTCAGGGGCGTGCAGATGAATTGGTTATCCAGGCAAAAGAATTAAATTATCGAAATACAATTTCAAGTAAATTATCGAATTTATCGCTTCAATTATACGGAATCATGCTTAAAACCGGCTATGTAAAAAGTGATGAAGAATACAAGTATATTGATGATTACTTTAATAAACACATTTCAAAATTAGACGAAAGCAAATTTGGTTTCAGGGAGAAATATTGGTTCTATAATGCTAATCTTTGGCGTAGTTTCCTTGTTCAGGATTTCCTGGCAAGTTATAAATATGCGTATAAATGGGTTAGGCTTTTTTATGACAACCCCAATATGATCTATCAAAATCCTGTGTTTTTCCTAAAAGGAAACCATTATTTTCTAGAGTCGCTTTATATGTTGAAATACAAATCAAATTTCAAGAAATATTTAACGCTTTTAGAAGAAACAATCGAGGATTCCAAATTTCCTGTGAATGATAACATTGCCTCACTATCATTCTTATATGTGTATAATAACAAGTTAAATTATCATATTCTGGAAGGAACTTTTGCTGAAAGTGAATATTTGATTCCTGAGATTTTAGACAAAATAAAATTACACAGCGAACACCTCGATGAACATCATGAAATGTTGTTTTATTATAAAATTGCCTGTATTTATTTTGGAAATGAAAAGTATAATGAATCCATTTATTATTTAGATAAAATCATTAATAACAAAAACTTAACAATGCGCGAAGACTTAATGTGCTTTGCCCGTATTTTGTCATTGATTGTACATTATGAACTTGGGAAAGATTATTATTTAGAAAATCATCTAAAAAACACGTACAAGTTTTTATTAAAAATGAATGATCTACACGAAGTTCAAAAAGAAATCATTAAATTCCTGAAAAACCTGAATAATTTTTATCCGAGCGATATTAAAAAAGAATTTATTAAGATGCGTGAACGTTTTATTGAATTGGAAAAAAACACGTATGAAAAAAGGGCTTTTCTATACCTGGATATTATTTCCTGGTTAGAAAGTAAAATAGAAAACAGAAAAATTGCTGATATCATGAAAGAAAAGGCAAAATTAAATAGTCGTTAAAACATTTGACGAATCTAACCAGAGGCTATTTTCATGCTCCTGAAGGCTCAAAAAAAGCGTTTTAAAAATCTTAACTTATGCCCAACAAAGTAATAACAAAACCTTAACAGCAAAAGATTCATATATATATGATCTTTGTAATGTAATAAACTGGTTATTTATTATTTTGGTTTTGGTTAGTTAAATGATGCCGGCGTCTTATAGATGCCGGCATTTTTTATTTAAAGAGTTTTGTTTCAAGTCTTCTTTGTTTAAAGTTTCAGGTTGCTTTGCTTTGTTAACTTTATGATTAAACACAATTCAGCAAACTTAAAAACCTGAAACAAGAAAAACCTGAAACTAATTTTTCAATCTTTCATGTAGTAATTTAAAATACGGAAAAGCCTTCAGCAATCGGCTTCCATGCCAGGAAAACATTTCGCCATCCACAAAAATAGTTTTAGCATGATGTGTAAATCTTCCAATTTCGAAAGCATCTTCTTCCTTAAACGGATATGGTTCTGAGGAAAGTAAAACCAGATCCGGGTCACCTTCAATACGCATTTTTTTAAGTTCGATTTCAGGATAACGTCCTTTGTCTTCGTAGATATTCTGAAAATGATTCAGTTTTAATAATTCATTGATATAAGTATCCTTTCCTGCAACCATATAAGGATTCTTCCAAATAAAATAAGCGGCTTTTTTTTCCGGAATATCCTGCACATATTTTTTGAAATCGCTTAAAGCGAAAGCTAATTTGTCATTCCATTTCCGGGCTTCGGTCCTGCAATTAAAGAGTTGACCGAAATCTGAAATCATCTGGAAATTATCTTCAATTGTAATGATATTCGTTATCCAAACCGGGCAAATCTGACTCAATTGTTCCACAATCTCAATCGTATTTTCTTCTTTATTACAAATGATAATATCGGGTTGTAATAATTTTATTTTCTCGAAGTGAATCTTTTTAGTTCCGCCGACAACTTTCTTGGTCGATTTTAAATGATACGGATGCACGCAGAACTTTGTTATCCCAATGATTTTTTCTTCTAAGCCTAAATCATAAAGTAATTCTGTTTGAGAAGGAACCAAGGAAATAATACGTTTTGGGGCCGTTTCAAAAGAATGTGAAGTACCGAGTTGATCGATTAGTTGTTTCATGATTTTAGTCACAGTTTTCAGTTTTCAGCCGCAGTTTAATCCTGAGACTTAAAACTGAGACTGAATACTTATTTATTACTAATAATTAGCGCCATTTCCTGTTGCACTTTCAAAGCTTCTTCTCTTGCTTTTTCGGCAAAATCAGTTCCTTTTGAAGCGTAGATAATTGCTCTTGCTGAGTTTACCAATAAACCAACTTTATCATTCATTCCGTATTTGCAAACTTCAGACAAACTTCCGCCCTGAGCGCCAATTCCGGGAACTAGCAAGAAACTATCGGGGACAATTTTTCTGATTTCTGCAAAGTATTCCGCTTTTGTTGCGCCAACAACATACATTAAGTTTTCATTGTTCTTCCATGTTTTAGAAGTTTCCAAAACTTGTTTATACAATTCTTTTCCGTTTGTAGTCAACGTCTGAAAATCGAAAGCACCTTCGTTTGATGTCAAAGCCAGCATAATTGTGTGTTTATTTTCGAAAGCAAGAAATGGCTCAACAGAATCTTTTCCCATATAAGGTGCAACGGTTACGCTGTCAAAATTCAAATCCTCGAAAAAAGCTTTTGCATACATGCTTGAAGTGTTTCCGATATCGCCACGTTTCGCATCGGCAATCGTAAAAATATCAGGATAATTATCGTTGATATAATTAATTGTTTTTTGAAGCGAAAGCCATCCTTTTATGCCATAAGCCTCAAAAAAAGCTGTATTAGGCTTATATCCCACAGTTAAATCGTGTGTTGCATCGATTATAGCTTTATTGAATTCAAAAATAGGATCTTCGGTTTCTAATAAATGTGGTGGAATTTTTGATAAATCGGGGTCTAATCCGATACATAAAAATGATTTTTTCTGAAGAATTTGTTCGTGCAGTTGTTGTGTTGTCATTCTTGTTTTTTTGGAAAGTATGCAAAAATAAAAAAAGCCACTCAATTAAGAATGGCTTTTTGATATTATATTCAATTGTGATTAAAAATTACCTAAATAAATAATCTCGGTTCTTCTGTTCTCTGCTCTTCCTGCAGCAGTTTTATTTGACTTAACCGGTTTTGAAGCTCCAAATCCCTGAGAAGTTAAATTTGCAGGATTAACCCCTTTTGCAATTAAAGCATCCATAACAACTTTCGCTCTTACCTCTGATAATTTTTGGTTTCCTTTAGCATTTCCTACATTATCAGTATGGCCATTGATTGCAAATTTAGCATTTGGATAGTTTTTCAAAATTTCTTTAATAGCATCTAATCTTGTTGAAGTTTCATCATTATTAGCCTTGCTTAAAACAGCCTTGCCTGATGTAAAGAAAATAGATTTAGCTTCTACTTTTAACTGTTCTAATACAGCTTTGCTAACTAACGGGCAACCTTTGTTTTCTGCAGGACCGGCAATTGCAGGACATGCGTCATCTTTATCTAAAACACCATCTTTGTCAGCATCCAAATTCGGGCATCCTCTATTTTCAACTAAACCGGCAACTTCCGGGCAGGCATCATCTTTATCTAAAACACTGTCTTTATCAGTATCTTTCCAAGGGCATCCTTTATTTTCTACAGGACCTGCCACTGTAGGACAAGCATCAGCATTATCAAGTAAAGTATCACCGTCAGAATCTTTCCATGGACAACCTTTATTTTCTACCGGACCAGCGATTTCAGGACAAGAATCATCTTTATCAAAAACCTTATCCCCATCAGTGTCTGGCCAAGGGCAACCATGGTTTTCAATCGGTCCGGCTACTTTTTTACAAGCATCTTCTTTGTCAATAACACCATCACCGTCTGTATCTTTAAATTTCTTTTCATAAACCGGAATCTTCATACCAATATGAAAATCAGCTCCTTTTGATTCTTTAGAAACCACGTTACTAAGCACCGAACCTGAACCAACAAAGAAAGCTCCCAATCTAATTCCTGAACCTACCTGCACTCCGCTGTATTCCATCCATGTCATTGGCACATAAAAACTAAACCATCTGCTTTCATAACGAGGTGTCAAAGATACCCTGTCGGCGATTCCGTAAGCGTTAAGTTTATTAGTAGAAACCATATTAATGTCTCCATTTAAGTTCAGATAGAATTTTTTGTACATATTCCAATCTACATCAGCATGAAGCGCTGTTGGCAAATTGGTTTTTGCCCCTTTTGAAGTTGATGTTTTAGTATAGTGCTGGTTTAGAAAATCATACAAATTATCAGCATCATCAATCATTTGCTGCGTTACAACACCATTTACATTATAAGTATCCTGTTTTGCATTTTTATAATCTATCGATCCAATATCAGTAACAGACAATCCAAAACGTACTTTGTATTTATTTAGATCCCTAAAGTTATTATCCGCCTGTTTTGCATTATTTAAATCATAATCCGCATAATCAGGTCTCCATTCGTAAACAAATCCTAAATCAAAACCAAATCCTCTTGACTTAGCATCAAACTTATAATCTTCATTGGCTTCAAAATCCTGGCTTGCACCAATGGTAAGTTCTCCATTTGTAACTAAAGTGCTGTTTCCAGGATTGACTGTATTTTCGACATACGTCAGATGAACATCCTTTCCCTGAATATATCCGTTTACACCACCTTGCAAATATTTGGCTGTTAAACCACCTTTTAAAAAATGCTGGTTATGTTGATATAAAACAGCAGCATAAGAAATGCCTAGCTCTCCCCATGTATTTGAAGCTCCTTTTGCGTTACCTGCATTAAGGTTAAAATTGCTTGATTCATCCAGACCATCTTTCACCTGATCAATAAGGTTTCCGTTAATATCTCTTAAATTAGTTATAGATCTTGCTCTTGTAAAAACAGCCAATGTATGTTTTGGTGCAATATTAAACATAAATGACGGCCCCATAATATCAAAATTAATACGGGCATTATTTGCGTTTGACGGAGTCATTTTGGCTTCACTGTCAAAATCATAACCATTTTTAAAAACATCAAAAAGCTTAACGCCGTACAAATCATTTCCTACCGTTCCACTAATAGAAAACAAATTAATATCGGTTTTAAAGCGGGAATCAGCTATAGATGCCGGGTTAAAAAGGACACTTTGTACACCAGCATAATTGTCCTGAAAATAGCCTGCATAAGATTGGGCTGTAATTGTTAAACTGGAAATTAAGAATAATAAAATTAAAAATGTTTTTTTCATTTAAGATTTACTTTTAGGGTTTCAAATTGGGGGCAAAACTACAATAATTGATTTATAAATGTGGTACCATAGCATTGATTTGATGTAACATCTTTAATAAATTATGTAGAATAAAAAAACAAGTTCTTTTTTTTACTCAACTAACAACTTAATAATCAATACATTAAATTCAAAAAAATATAAAATATTACATGTGAATTATACAACAGTCAGTAAAATATGTATAACACAAAACTGGCACATAATTCGCAATTTTACATATACAAAACAATTAAAATTTATAGTGATGAATACTACAGAGATAAAAGGAAACTGGAATGAATTGAAAGGGAAATTGAAACAAAAATATGCTACACTGACTGATGATGATTTGATGTTTGCCGAAGGAAAAGAAGACGAAATGTACGGAAAACTTCAGCAAAAATTAGGTAAAACAAAAGAAGAATTGCATCAAATTTTGTCAGAATTGTAAATTCTTTCAAATTAAACCAGTTATACCGCCTAACTTAAATTAGGCGGTATTTTTTTGATTTTCAAAGTTTAAAGATTTACATTATGCAAAAGTTGTTTTAAATTTAAAAACCAAAAATAAATTAATTATCTTTAACCATATTTTTTTACAAAATGAAGTTATTTATAAAATTTGATATTAATACAATTTGTACTCTTTTTCTAAAGCAACAATTGGAGGAACAAAATTTAAAATTTTCGACCTTGGGATTTGGAGAAATTGAACTGGAGGAAAATCTGAGCGCAGAAACATTAGAGGACCTGAAAAATAATTTAAGCCCTTTAGGCCTTGAAATCGTAGAAAACCAAAAAAGCGTTTTGGTTCAAAAAATTAAAGATGCCATAATAGAATTAGTTTATACTGATGACAACAACAATTTTAAAAGTTCAGCCTATTTAGCTGATAAATTAAATCACAGTTATGGTTATTTGTCCAATGTATTTTCAGAAGTAACTTATTCTTCTATTGAAAATTTTATTATTATTCAAAAAATAGAAAGGGCAAAACAATTAATGATTGTGAATGAAATGAGTTTAACCGAAATTGCATTTTTACTTAATTACTCGAGTGTTGCTCATTTAAGCACTCAGTTTAAAAATACAACCGGAATAACGCCTTCAGCATTTCTCAGAATTATTAAGAAACGAAGAGAGAATTTAAAATAAAACCAAACACTATATTCAATGCAGAAAAACGCATTACACATTTTACTAGCTGATGACGACGAAGATGATAGACTTTTTTTTAAGGATGCCTTTGAAGAAGTCAAAGTGCAGACAAAAGTCGAATTTGTTTTCGATGGTTTACAATTAATGGAACATCTTATGAATCCTGATACTAAATTACCTGATATTTTGTTTCTGGATTTAAACATGCCGAAAAAAACCGGTAAAGAATGTTTGATAGAAATAAAAAAAACAGAACATTTAAAAGACATAATAATTGCAATTTACTCCACATCATCTTCAGATGAAGATATTGAAGATACTTTTATTGAAGGAGCTAATATTTATATCAAAAAGCCGAGTGATTTTAATGCGCTTAAAAAAATTATTAATGAAGTTATAACACTAAACTGGCATTATCATACGTCAGGATTAAATCGTGATAACTTCCTGCTGAGCCTCAAATAAATTGCAATAAAATGAAATGGATACCTAAGTTTAATTCCTCAAATTATTTGAGAGTTATTTTTATAATAGCTATTTTCATTTTAATTTTTCTTTCATCTATAGCTTACAAACACAATCGTGGTTTAAACGAATCCAGTAAGCTATTGATGCATACGTATGAAATAAACATACAGCTTGAGCGATTAATGTCGGCTATTAAAGATGCTGAAACAGGCCAGCGTGGGTATATGATTACCCGAAACAGCCGATTTCTTACGCCCTATCTTTTTTCACGCGACAAGGTAAATACCTCTTTTATTATCTTAAAAAAGCTTACTGCCGATAATCCACAGCAAAAAGAAAATCTCAAAAAATTATTTAAATTAGTTATTCAGCGTTATGTTTCTTTTGAGAATTGCTTAAAATACAGTGAGCCTAAAACTTACAATAAAAGAAAACTGGATAACCATATGTTTGGCGGCCGGATCTTAATGGAGAACATTCGTTTTCAGGTCGATGAAATGAATGACATCGAGAAAACATTTTTAGAGAAGCGATTAAAAGAATATGACGAAGAAATTTCGCTTGGTCCTATTTTTTCAATTTCATTATTTCTGGCAGCACTGACATTTATTTTACTGGCTTACAGACAAATAAGCAACGATATAGAACGTCTGAAAGTATATAACAAAAAGCTCTTAATTTCGTCAGGCTTAATGGCCGAATCAGAAGCAATTGGTAAATTCAGCACCTGGCAATGGGATTTGGATACTGATAAAATTGATTATTCTGAAAATCAATTTCGTCTCCTTGGCTTTCTTCCAAATGCATTTATACCTGATAAAGATACTTTCCTGGACTTTGTACACCCTGAAGATAAAGAAGCAATTGCAGAATCGATGGAAGGTATAATCAATAATAAGGAACTGCCTTTTATCTACTATAAAATTATTCAGCCCAATAAAGAAATCCGGTATTTTAAGTCTACAGGCAAATTACTTATAGATAAACAAGGCGGTAAAATTTTACTGGGAATTAATTTTGATATCACTGATGAACATTTATTGAACATCAAACTTAAGGAGCGCAATAATGAACTTGAAAAAAGCAATCAGGAGCTAGCTTCATTTAACCATGTTGCCAGTCATGATTTACAAGAGCCGCTTCGTAAAATCCAAACTTTTATCTCCAGGATTTCTGATGCAGACAAAGCGGTTCTTTCGGACAATGCTAAAGATTATATTGTAAAAATTGAAACATCGGCAAAAAGAATGCGGGTATTGATTGATGATCTATTATTATTTTCAAAAACCAATACGACCAAGAAAGAATTCATTAAATCTGATTTGAATGAATTATTTGAAAATGCCAAATTAGAATTAGCCGTCATAATCGATGAAAAGAAAGGACAGCTCGAAGTTGATAAGTTACCTAAACTAAAAGTAATTCCATATCAGATAGAACAACTTTTTATCAACCTGATCGGAAATTCCTTAAAATACAGCCAGTCTGAAATAGCACCGCAGATTACTATTAAATGTGACAAAATTTTATCTAATGAATATCCGGAAATCCTGGAGCAGCCTTTTAAAAAATTCTACAAAATCACCTTTACTGATAACGGAATGGGATTTGATCCACAGTTTAAGGATAACATCTTTATATTGTTTCAGCGTTTACATTCGAAAACTGATTATCCGGGAACGGGAATCGGATTAGCGATTTGTAAAAAAATTGTTGAGAACCACAAAGGCCACATTACTGCAGACAGCGAACCCAACAAAGGCTCAGTATTTACTGTGTTTCTTCCCGAATAGTTTCTTTAAAAAAACCTTATTAAACGTTATATAATTTTCATTATGGGAATTATATAACGTTTCTTTTTTATGCTGTAAACTAAAACTTACTATTGATTAGCATCTTTGTAATGTAGTAATGAAGTAACAATTTAAATAATGCCTCCATCAAAATCATCATTTTTAAAAACAATATGTATAGTGATTTTAATGACAACTATTTCATCTTGCAAAAAAAATGAAAGTCTTGAAAAGGTAAACAACAAATACGTTCTTACAAAAAATAGTGAAGAAATTGAAGCTTATTTTTTAATAGCAACTGCAAATATAACAAAATCAATTATTTCGAAAAGTCAGCTGGCACAACATAAAAGTTTAAAAAACACGATAAAAGAGGTTAGCGCTGAAATTGAAAATAATCAAAATTTGTTATTACAGGAAATCAACAAAATAGCTGTCAAGAAACTCATTATAATCAATGAAATAAATTCAACGGTTACCGGTGAAGATTTATATGAACTAATTGATAAAAGAGAAGCCGGTTTTGATAAATTATATATCAATTCTATCATAAAGTCTTTATCTGAGCAAATAGAATTATTTGAATCTGTTTCAAAAGAAACCCAAGATATGGAACTCTTAAATCTGGTTGCTCATTATTTGCCAAAACAATATGAATTTTTAAGAGAGACAAAAAAAATTAAAAACGAAAACAATTAAAAGCCTACAATTATTATTAACTAAATTTTGAAATTATGAAAATGCTATCAAACATTTTATGCGCCTTAACACTTTTCTTAACAGCTTCATTTGGAATGCTGCACGCTCAGGACAATAATGTAAATACTGAATTTGGTGTAAAGGGAGGATTAAACATGTCTAATTTATATACAGACGATGCAGATGATGAAAATGTATTATTCGGTTTTAATGCCGGTGTATATGCTACATTACCTGTATCAGATTTTGTTGCAATACAACCCGAGTTATTATTCACTACAAGAGGTTCAAAATTAGAGTATAATAATGCCATAGCTCAGGGAAATGTAAAATTGAAATTAAATTATATTGAGCTTCCTTTATTAGTAAGAGTGAACATTACTAAGAATTTCAATATACATGCCGGTGGTTACGCATCTTATCTGGTTAGTGCTAAATCAACGGGCGATGGAGATTTCGAATTCGATGATCAATATGATACTGATAACTTTAACAAATTTGATGCAGGATTAGCTGCGGGTATTGGAGTAGATTTTAGTCCATTAAGTGTTGGATTACGTTATAATTACGGATTGACAACTATAGAAAAAGATGGAGATGATTCATCAGATTTAAAAAATAGTAATCTGTCTTTATACCTTTCCTACAAGTTAAATTAAAACAATTAATTATTAACCATAAATTTTAAAAGACCATGTCAAATTTATTATACACAATTGCAGTTATTTTAGTTATTCTTTGGGCTCTTGGGTTCTTTGTATATAGCGCCGGAAGTATAATCCACATATTATTAGTAATTGCCATTATCGCAATATTGTTCAGACTTATTAAAGGTCGTGAAGTTTAGAAATCAACATTAAATAATTATATTAATCTATTAAATTAAATATTATGAAAACGAGTAGCACAATTTTAGGAATTTTAGGAGCTGCAGCTGCAGGAGCATTTTTAGGAGTTTTATTTGCACCGGACAAAGGGACAAACACAAGAAAAAAAATCTCAGATAAATCAAAAGATTACGGAGATAATTTAAAAAGCAAAGTGGATGGCATCCTAAGTACTATTACTTCAAATGGTAAAGATATTATTGAAGAAGGAAAAGCCAAATTCAACTCTGTAAAAGACGACTTCAATTCTATTAAAGATGAAGCAAAAACTGTAAAAACGAACTACTAAGTGAATTTTTAAAACTATAAAAATTAATACCATGGAATCAAATGCAACAACAAATGAAAATCTGAATCTGTATGAAAAGGCAGAAAATTATACTAAAACGAGTTTAGAATTAATTAAACTCAAAACAGTATTAGCCTCTGCTGACGCATTGTCAACAGTAACATCCAGAATAGCAGTTGGAGCTGTTGTTGCATTTTTTACCTTGTTTCTTAACATTGGGCTTAGTTTATGGATTGGAAAAGAACTTGGTGAATATTATTACGGTTTTTTTATAATAGCGTTATTTTATTTAATTGTTGCAATTGTACTTCACAAAACACAGCATAAACTTATCAAAACGCCAATTGGAAATATGATTGTTTCCAGTATTTTAAATGATTCGAAAAACTGATTTAATAATTGATACATAAAAAAGACTGTTATGGAAACTATTTACACTATTGATTCATTAAATCAAAAAATTAAATTTTTAGAAGCTCAACAAGACAGAGAATGGTGTGAAATTAAAGACGAAATTGATGACATTAAAGAGAATTTAAAACCTCTCAATCTCATTCGGAATACGGTTCAGGAAGTCAATGAAGCCGTAGGCTTTAAGAGTGATCTTGCCCAATCAGCGATAAGCATTGGAATAGGTTACCTGGCTAAAAAACTGGTGATAGGAAAAACCCATTCGACGTTTAAGAATATCATTGGATCAGTTTTACAACTGGCCGTAACAACGTTAATTTCAAAACCAAGTGAGCATTCTCACGAGGCTTCATCACAACACGACTCATCGGAAGAGTAATTGTTTAAACTAAAATTGGAAATATTATGGAAAAGTTAAATGAAATAATAATAAAAAATGGTGTTTACATTTACTCTAATTTCTATAAATGTTTTGAATATACAAGAGTATTTTTAGGTATCTAACTTGTTTATACGTTTTTACTATAACAAACGGTTAAACAGTTAATACTTCACTATAAATCTAATTATTCAATTAGAGCCTTAGAAGAAAAAGCAAAGTTTGCATTAGTAAACTTTGCTTTTTGTGTTTAAATTACATTGTCGGTCTTTCAGTTTATTACTTATAATAATTTTGATAAATTGGAAGCTTCAAACCCACATAAAGATTACAAGCTTTGGAATTGTTTGAAAATAAATTAGAAACAACAGAACCGGAACCAATAAATAAAGGACCAGCCCTAAAACCGGCACCTATCTGAGTGCCGCTGTATTCCATCCAGGTCAACGGGACATAAAAACTAAATTGTCTGATTTCATATCGAGGTGTAAACGTAACCGAATTGGCAATTGCTGTTCCATTTATTTTTTCTGCATTCACCAATCCAAAATCGCCACTTAAATTCAAATAAAATTTATTGTTTACGTTCCAGTCAAAGTTAGTATGCAAAGCGGTTGGTAAATTTGCTTTCACCCCTTTTCTTGCAGCAATTTTTGTATAGTTTTTGTCAAAAAACTCAAAAATATCACCTGCATTATCAACATTATCGTGAGTAACAGTTCCTGTTAGATCATAAGTGTTTTCAATAGTATTTTTATAGTTAAGCTTACCAATATCCGTTACAGCTATTGCAGTTTTAAATTTATATCTGTTTCCTTCGCAGGTATGGCAATTGGTACGATACTCATAGGTAAAACCTATATCAACCCCTAAGCCTGCTGATGAACCATTAAACTTCGCGTCTTGCCCATTTTTATAATCGTAACTTGCAGAAGTTCTTAATGTACCTGTTGAGTGAAATTCACTCAATGCCGGATCAATATCATTTTTATTATAAGTAATATTCAGGTCATTTCCGTTGATATAACCGTTTGTTCCCGCAATTAGATATTTAAATGTAATACCGCCTTTTATAAAATGCTCATCATCATCCAACAATATAGTACCATACCCCGCTCCAATTTCTGCCCAGGAATTACTGACTGCATTAGGGTTTCCTCCCGTTATCGAAAAACTGTTCGATGCCTCTATGTCCTGATTAACTTCATTAATTAGGGTACCGCTTACATTAATAAGGTTGGTTACGCTTCTTACCCGGGTAAAAAGAACGATGCTGTGCCTGGGTGTAATATTCATCATAAAGGAAGGTCCTAGAATATCTACATTAAAATTCCCGCTATTATTCGTTTTGATATTTTTGTGAGCCTGTGTTTCAAAATCATATCCACTGCCTAATGCCTCGGCAAAATTAACACCATACAAATCATTTTGCCCTGTTGCGCTCACTGAAAACACCGTAACATCGGCTTTGTATTTTGAATCCACAATAGAAGACGGATTAAACAACACTCCCTGAATTCCTGCATAATTATCATCCCGAAATCCAAAATAAGATTGTCCGTGAACATAAAAAACGCTTCCTAAAAAGCAATAAAATAGCAAAATTCTTTTCATAAATTATTATTAAGTGATTGGTTAGTTAATAATTTGTGATTTAGAGGCACGCAAATATGAAACAAAAAAACACAAAAAAAAACCTAACTAACTGTAGATTAGTTAAGTTTTGCCATTACAGTGTTAATATTCAGAAAACCTCAGAAGCTTCTTTCAATCCCCAAATAAAAAAGCCGAACATTCGCTCGGCTTTTATCTTTATTCTATTTTCTATTCTCTAAAATTTTAGAATACCTCACTCGCTTCCTTAAGTTTCTCCATATTGTTTACCAATTGTAACTCAGAAACAATCTTCTGAATATCACCATTCATGATATTTCCTAAATCGTAAAGCGTAAGACCAACCCTGTGATCAGTCACACGACCCTGCGCATAGTTGTACGTACGGATTTTAGCCGAACGGTCACCTGAACTCACCTGAGAAGTACGTTTTGTAGCATCTTCAGCCTCTTTCTTCGCCAATTCCTGTTCGTACAAACGGGAACGTAAAACCGTTAACGCTTTATCTTTGTTTTTATGCTGTGATTTCTGATCCTGACATTGCGCCACTAATCCGGTTGGAATGTGCGTTAAACGTACTGCCGATTTTGTAGTATTTACCGATTGTCCTCCAGGTCCTGATGAACAGAAGAAATCAACACGAACATCGTTCATATCAATCTGTACATCAAACTCTTCCGCTTCCGGTAAAACCATTACCGTAGCTGCAGATGTATGCACACGACCCTGCGTTTCTGTCTGAGGAACACGCTGAACACGGTGAACACCCGCTTCAAACTTCAAAGTTCCGTAAACATCTTCTCCCGTAACTTCAAAAATAACCTCTTTAAAACCTCCCGAAGTTCCTTCGTTCATATCCACAACCGAAGTTCTCCAGCCTTGATTTTCACAATATTTAGTATACATCCTGAACAAATCACCGGCAAAAATACTCGCTTCATCCCCACCCGTTCCGGCACGAATCTCGACCATCACGTTTTTAGCATCTTCAGGATCTTTAGGAATCAACATAAATTTGATTTCTTCCTCCAGTTCCGGCAATCTTTCTTTTGCTTCATCCAATTGCATTTTGGCCATTTCGGTCATATCTGCATCACTTCCATCAGCAATAATTTCGTTTGCCTCGTCTATATTAGCCATCAAAAGCACGTACTCATCACGCTTCTCCGCCAATGCTTTCAGGTTTTTGTACTCTTGATTCAATTGCACATAACGTTTCTGATCAGAAATAACATCCGGCTGGATAATCAAATCCGAAATCTCGTCAAAACGTTGTTTTACTATTTGAAGTCTATCTAACATTTTATAATCCCTTTTATTTGGAGTGCAAATTTACGAAATTTTTGTTGAAAGTTGTATGTTTCAAGTTTCAAGTTTTTTAGGAGCTGTTTCCTGCTATCCGCTATATCTTTTTTGGCAGGTTATTTATAGTAAAAGAAGATATTTTAAGGTGCCAAAAAAGGATGACGCTTCTATCAGGGCTAGGTGCAATTGTTTTCATAAGAATATTTACAATTATTAAATTTCTTTAAATGAAAATCAGGTGTTTCTACGTGGTTGTTAGTAGAATTTAAAGTCGATGTTTGTTTTAAGAATGGGCTTATGGTTTTCCGTAAAGTTTTGAGACTAAAACGAGTTAGTTTTGAAAAACGCATTTTATTAAGATTCAAATTATTAATTTATATATTGAAATAAATTAACACAAAACTTTCGCATAACATACCAGATTGGAACAAAAATGGTTTAGTTTTTCGGATATAAAATAGTTAGTCGTCAGTTTACCCAATCTAAAAGCATAATACAAAATGATTAAAAAAGTAATTCTCCCAATAATTCTAGTACTAATTTTTGCTTTTACAATTTACAATTCGAAAAAAGAATATTACGAAAAGAGTATTGAATTCAACAATAAGAGTTTTAATGCAGAAGTCGAAAAAATTGTTGAAGGACGTGGTACAAAAGTTTATTATCAAGATTACAATACTGAAAATTATTTTTACTTAGAAGATTATAGTGGTGTTAAACTATTTGTTGGAGATGTTTTGCGAAAAAACAGCAATGAAATAAGCATAAGAAGAAAGATTCACGTGGTGAATATGTTGAAATTGGAAAGGGAAAAAGCATAACTCCAGAAAAAAGTTATTTTGAATATTTTACCGGAATATAAAACCGAACGACTAACAGCCGTTACAAGAGATTTGGGCATTAGGCTGAATTTAAAAATGTTTTTGTACTTGGAAAATTTGTGCATAATGGAAAAATCTCGCATCTTTAATCCCAAACCTCGTGTAGCGACGGGACGTTACCAGCAAGTTTGCCTGAACTAACCGTAAACAAAGGAAATTATCCAAAATGAAACTGAAAATAACTTTAATGTTTTTGATTTTTTTTACAAAAATCTATTCTCAAAAAATAGCGAGAGAACTTGGCGAAATCAAAATTTCACAAGAAGGTTATTACTTTGAAGATTATTTAAAGTCAAAAAAAAGAAAGGTATCGAAATCAGAATTTTATTTTGATAATTTTGGAAAGATTCTTGAAAAAGTATCTTACGGAAGACAACATTATAATAAACTTAATGTAATTGGGGATATTGAACAATATTCTTATGAAAATGGAAAGTTAATATCTGAAAAACATTGGATTTCAAGTTGTGAAAATGAAAGTTTTTCAGACTACAACACAGAACTTATTTATGATGAGAATAACTTATTAACTAAAGAGATTTCTTCAAATCCAATATCAGAACCATTTGTCTATAAATATGAAAAGAACAAAATAGAAATTCATTCAGGAAATTTCTACATTCAAAAAATATTCGATGAACAAAAAAGAATAATCGAATGCAATCAAATTTTTGAGGAAACGAACAAAATACGATGGCAATATTTATATGAATATAGAGATAATCGTAGAATCGCAAATTTTCAAACTTATTATGGCGATGGAAAAGAAAACTCAAAAAAAGAGATTATAGTTTTTGACAATGATAATCGAAAAATATCTACAGAAGTCATAGATTATGGCAAAACAAAATATATTTACAAATATTCAGAAAATGGAATAATCGAAGAAATTGCTGAATATGAAAGTTCTTTAGAAAAAGAAGAATATAAATTATTGCGTTTAACAAAAGTTAAAGTAAATAAATCGCCGAAAAAACTAACAAAAGAAATCATTGAGAAAATAAACTTGGAATTAGATAATGCATAAAAAACCTGCTGGTAACAGCGGTTTGCATAAATGGCGAAATATGTGGTAAATTCACGTTTATCTTTCGCAAGATATTTTATCTTAGCCGAAAGATCTCGATCACGAAGTTCGCCACTTCTGCAAGCCGCGAGACGTTAGCGGTAACCGTATGTAGACGACAACGAACATTATGAAGAAGGCATCTAAAATATTGACATTGATAATATTACTGACTTTAATAGCCTGCGGTCGGACACAATCTGACTGTAAGGGAATATCTAAAGTAACTGTGGCATTCTCGGGTATTGGTTGCGAAAGTGAATGTCCATATCAAGTACTTAGTATTGACAATAAATTGAACGCAACATTTTACGGTGGACATTTTACAGACAGGAAAGGTTACTTTAAGGGAAGAGTTTCTCAAGCTGTTTGGGACAGTATTCAAGTCCGTTTTGACAAATTTATAGTTAAAGGCATTGACACTACTGAACACGAAAAGACAGACCATCCTAGTGTAGAATTTTTCATCCACGATGGGTCACGAAAACACAGGACAAGGTTCAATGAAAATACAGGCAAAATGAAAAAAAACGACCTAGACATTTTATATTGGTTCATAAACATAGCTTCAAAAGCAAACTTGAAAAGTACGGACAGCTTAACCTTTGAAACAACTTTTCAATACCCAATACCACCCAAAACAATTAACAATTGAATATATAAGATGAACGGCAACCGCTAACAGCTACTAAGCGCCATAGCGGGTTGATTGTTTTCTGAGAGTTGGTTTTGTATTTGGAGAGTTAGGCGAATACTCCAAAGTTTATTGATTTTTAATCCGCTACAGCGCCTAGTAGCAAGACGTTAGCGGTAATTTTACCGTTGACGCAAAAACTAATAGAAAATTTAATTAATTAACTATGACAACATCATATCATCCAAACGGAAGAGTAAAATGGTCTTTAGGAAGTGCTTATCACGACAATGGAAGAACAGCATTTTCTTTAGGTACTGCATATCACGAAAATGGAAGGACAGCCTTTTCTTTAGGTACCGCTTATCATGACAATGGAAGAACGGGACTTTCTTTAGGAACTGCTTATCATTCAAATGGAAGAACTGCATATTCTTTAGGAACTGCTTATCATTCAAACGGAAGAACAGCGTATTCTTTAGGAACGTTTTACGATGAAAATGGAAGAAGAGTTGATAATAAAAGCTTTAGTATTGGATTAGGAAAGGGTATTCAAATGCAAATTATCCCAAATATAAAAATTACAGTTTACGGAAGAAAAATTAACTAAATTAAAAAAACTACCGCTAACAGCCGTTCCTATGTAAAGCATCGTAAAGTTATTCACAACTTTTGAGA
>JBDTRA010000002.1:0-96808 GCA_039931915.1 Flavobacterium sp.
CTTCATCATGAAATACAAAAGGGTATTTGGCTTTCAGTTCGTTTTGCAGTTTTGTGTCCTCGGCAATAAGTCTGTTTCTTTCTATGATTAAATCCCTGACTTTGGCAGTCTGGCTTTTTGATAAGCCGGCATTGTTCATGGAGGTTACAAAATTATCAATAAGAGTATTTGTATCTGCCTGGCTAAAAGTAAGTTCGATTTGAAATAAAAACAGGACAAGAAGAAGGAAAGGTAATTTTTTGATCATGAATTGTCAGGGGTTTTGAGCAAAACTTTTTTGTAAAAATTTTCCTCAAAAATAGTTATCTTTAACTCCATAATATGGTGTTATTTTGTCAAAACGCAATACTATTATAGCTATTTGTCAAAATTTGATGACAAAATTTTCACAGGAGTAAGTATTAGAAAAATTGTATGTAAAAATTACCAGCCGTTTTTTATTAAAAACGAAGACAACAAACTCAAAGCCCAATTTTGTAATATATATAATTAATTATGTAAAGATAAAATCATATTTTTTGCTGAAATTTATAAATTAATGACCCCAAATTGTTATGCAGAAAAATTTTCCCCAATATCGTATTCTTATAATCAATAGTGATGTTCAGGAAATTGAACATATGAGCGAATTGATTCATGACAGGATTTCTTCTCCTAAAATCACTATTGCTGCAAATTTTAAAAGTGTTTGCAAAATAATTTCTGCTTTTAAGTTTGATGTGATTTTATTAGGTATAAATCATATAGACAGCGGTATCGAAATATTAGATTTTATTGAAAAGAGCACAAACAGGGTAGGAGTAATAGTCATTTCGGATATTATGGCAATTTCGGACATTATTGATTCGAAAAATACAGATAACAGCGCTAATGTATTTGATTATTTGCCAAAAAGCGAGTTAAGTTCTTTGCTGCTGTTTAAAAGTGTTATTTATATTAATGAAAAAAGTAAATTCCATATTAAGTTAAAAAGCCTGGAGCGTAAATACAGTAATTTATTTGAGATGAATCCTGTTCCTATGTGGATTTATGATTTAGAATTTTTAAAATTTTGGCGTGTCAATGATGCTGCTGTCCGTAAGTATGGATATACAAGAGATGAATTTAAAGAAATGACATTAAAAGATATACGGCCTACGGAAGATTTAGAAAAGTTGGAAAAAGCTGTAGGCATGGTACGAAAACATAAAAAACTCTTCACGAACGGAATTTACCGACATAAAAAGAAAGATGGTACCATAATGTATGTTGAAGTTGTAAGCAATATAATCTATATTGATAAGGTAAAATATGGACTTGTCCTTGCGAATGATATAACAGAAACCCTGGACTATATTCAGGCAATAGAGGATCAAAATTCTAAGTTGCAGGAAATAGCATTCAATCATTCCCATATAATCAGGGCGCCACTTACTAATATGATGGGCATATAAATCTGGTTAAAGAAATGGATCTTAATACTCCGGAAAGTGCCGAATTATTAGAACATCTTTTTACATCTTGTAATCAGTTGGATGAAAAAATTACTGAGGTTGTAAAAAAAAGTGCTTCGTATCCTCTTTCAAAAAATTAAGACAGACTTCTTTATTTACTCATTTAAGATAATCAGATATTCTATTTAGTGATTAAGGAAAACCTTTTTTGTTCTTGATTTCGCCTTTGATGTAACTTTTGGAAATTAATAGGTTATGTCAAATTCAACATGTTTAATATATTTTCGATTGTACGTATATAAAACATGAATTTTTCCGTCTGAAGCCTGAATTATTGCCGGGTAACTGAATTCGCCTGCTTTTTGGTTTTCAAGATCAAATAATTTTGTCCAATGCAGCCCGTCTTTAGAATATTCCACGTCCAGGATATTCCGTCCATTGAACCAGTCTTTTCCTTGTTTTAGAGGGTTATTCACCAACAGAAAAGATTTTTTGGATAAGGTTAGTGCGTCAACACCTGAGTTCGGGTTTACTACATTCAGGGTATCGGTATGGTTCCAGTTTTGCCCATTATCTTTAGACCAGCTGGTAATTAGTTTATTGTGTTTACTGCGGCACAGCATCTGAATAATTTTATCAGAATGAACTAAAAATGTTGGTTGGATAATATCAAAATTTTTATTGTTTTCAATGTTTATTTTAGTCCACTTACCTGTTGATTCAACATAAGTTTCAACATGACTTCTCCATTGATTATTTTCTGTACTTTCTGTACTGCTTCCACACAAAATAATTCCCGGAGTAGTTTCTATAGGTTTGTTTTTAATGGGGCCCAGGATTCCGTCAGGCAGGTATTCAGGATCGCTCCATGTAGTGCCGTCATCATTTGAAGTAATCATGGCACCAAACCATTCTCTCGGATTTTTTCCAACTTTGTAAAATAAATATAATTTTTTACTTTTACTTTTAAACAATACAGGATTCCAGCAAGGTAAAGTATCGCCTTGCTTTATTAAGGGCTTAATAATATTTTGAGGTGATGACCATGTTTTATCTTTATAAGTCGAAAAATAAATCCCTACATCTTTAGCTCCTTCATATTTTCCGCCAAACCAGGCAGCCATCAATTGATTTGGCTGAAGTTCAACTAATGTTGCAGCATGACTGTTATTTGTTATTGGTTCATTGGAAATATAGCCTTGAGTGATATTAATTGCTTTTGGATTTTCCTTTAAAACGGAGGCACAGGAAAAATGCGCTAAAGCTAATACTGCCAATAGATAATTTGATTTAAAGATCATTGTTAATTGTAAGAGTTAATGCGTATTGTCGTGTTTTTTACCTGAGATGATGATTAAATGCTGTAATAAATATTATTTTTTATCATCTAAGCTATTTAATTTTCCAACAAGTACTCCCGAAATATTCCAATGATTGATACTGGGACCTTCATTAGGACCTTGTTCAATAACAACCTCCAGGACATGTTTTCCTTTTTTAAACTTAGTTAAAGGAATAATATAAGGAGAAGTCAACATTCCCGGGCACCAATTTGACCGGCTTAAATCACTGGAAGAAAGGCCGTCAGGGAAATTTCCTGAAGCAGGATTAGATAAACGATACGATGCACAATCTGTTCTCCATGGTATAATTTTAAATACTTCTTCGCCATCAACAAATAGTTTGTTCGTTCTGGGAGTAAATTCATCTCCGTTATCCCAGCCTCCATGACCTGTGGTAGTATACAAAAGTTGTAGATTTTCAACATCTTCCTCTATTTCAAAATCTACTTTCAAAGTATCATTAGCAAAAAGCCCTCCATAGTTTTGTCCTGACATTTCTAAAGTATTTACTGTTGAAAACAATGGTGCTATATATTTTTTTTTAGAAGTATTCTCTTTTTCATTCATCGAAGGATAAGAATCCAGCTCGAGACTTATTATATGACCACCTGCATCATAATTACCAACAAAAACGCCAATCCAAATTTCATCTTCATCTGTTGGAATCAAAGAAGTTACTTCTTCTTTATAAATGACATTTTCAGCCCAGTTATAATTATTTATTTTTCTCTTATCATTAAAATAATTAACTCCGAATGGCGTAAAAAAACTTAGTATTTCAATTGAAGGAGAATACTCTTTTTCTTTTATTATTCCCTGGTATTTGTTTTTTTTATTGTCTGTGTAGACTGGTAACTTTTCTAAACCATACAAATAAGCGTCTAATGGTGTAGTCGTTATTCCTTTTTTCTTTGTTGGAATAATAAACACAGAACCAGTTCGGTCATAAGCATCCCCATTTGACTTACAGGTTAGTTTTGCAAAAATGGCACTGCTATTTTTTAATTCAGGTGTAATTTTTATTTTTTTGAGAACTACACTTCCTTTAGAAAAATGATAGACCTTGTCTGTAATAAGGTCTTTTTCCTTTGGAATTACAGAATTTGGACCGAAGTTTATAACTTCATTTTCAAAAATATGCAATTTAGTATATCTGGAATTAATGATAATTTCTTCAAATTCTGACTTATCAACCAGTACTGTTTTATCATCATAATTAACAAATGGTTTATAATTTTTAATTTTCGTTATAGAATTGGCTGTCAAAGTTTCATTCCCATTATAAACCAATTCAAGGACAAGTGCATTTTTATTTGGCAAAAAACTACTATTAGGAGTTCCTTTAGCCACAGTCTTTTCAGTATACCAGACATCAATTTTATTTGAGAAATAAGAAAAAGAAACATGCTGGCAATCATAGCCCAGTATAACACGAGTATCATTTTCTTTTTTAGGAGCAGGCAAACTATCAAAAGGAATTACTTTTTTAAATACTTTCCCCTCATAATTAATTGTGCTAATATTACAATTATTCTTTAAATCAGTGTATTGTTGAACCTTATCCTCTGGTTTTGACAAAAAAACCATTTGATTTTGAAAATAAATGGATATTTTCTCATTTGTTTTTTTTCCATTGCTAAATTGATCATAATTAATTTTAAACGCCTCTGATTTATTTTGAGCAGCAAGAATTAAAGGAAAAAAAACTACTATAAATTTAAAAATTCTCATACTCTGTTTTTTATAATTTTAAAGTTTCATTGTACTTTATTAAATTAAGTCACAAAAATCTGTTACAGATTCAAATCAACTTAAAACAATCATTTATTGTTGTATTTTAGTTTTCATAAACAGGATTAAAGGACAAGCTTATCCAGGCTATAAATCCAAAAATAAGGAAAAGTCCGGCTATAATTATAATGGATATTAATGTATTATCGCTGTTTTGACAAAATAATATATTGCTATTTGCCATAGTTTTATTATTAAATGTTTATATAAAACAAAAGGAGAGTGTTACCTCTCCTTTTGCTGTTCTAAGTAACGAATTTCTTTGTATTTAATTCTCTTTCTTATTAATACATTGATATTGTTTCCATATTTGACATTCTATTGTATCTATAAATTATTACTTTATATCCCAGAATATTTTGGTGCTTAAATTATCATTTGCTTTAACAGCATTATAATTATCCGTATTATAAACACTCTCTGAAGTTGGATATGTCCAACGTGTTGGCGGTGTTTTTCTCACACTGCTTGTTTCGTCATCACGGAATGGTAAAGCGGGAAGTTTCAATCTTCTTTGTTCAGCCCAGGATTCATCAACTTGCATCATATTGTAGTGAATATACTTTTGGAAAGCAATTAATTCCAATTGAGCTGCAGGTGTTACAGCTCCGGCAAAGTTTATAGCCGCAATATAAGCATCAATTTCAGCAGTTGTTGGTTCTGTAGTTGGTTTCCAGTCCAAAACATCTGCTTTATCACCCAATCTTACATAATACTCTACAGATTGTCTGATTGCTTTCTCAAAATAAGTTTTTGCCGAACCAGCATTTCCGGTTCTTGAATAATACTCCGCAAGAATCAGGTTTACCTCGGCAGCATTGATTAATGTCCCTGGCAACCATTTATTTCTACTGATTACAGATCGATTGTAGATAGCAATCTTACCATCAATTAATAATTGATCCTGATCCCCGGATAGCAACGTTGGATCAAGCCCTTCATAAGTAGGAGCTACTATTACTACTCCATTTTCATCTACATGTGATCCTTTTTCAAACAGCCAAGGTTTACGAGGATCATTATTCGCATTCATGTGATCAATCATTGGTTTTGGAGCAATGTTGTTTCCTCCCTCCATAGCATCAATAAATCCGGAAGTATCTAAATCACCATCCTGAGTATAAACTTTGAAAGCAATATTTTCAGAATTTTCATCTACAATTTGCCCGTCAGCAATGATTGCAGCCATTTCAGTATTTGCTCTTGCTGCAAAAGAAGGAACTGCAGAAACTCTGTTTAGCATTTTTAAACGTAGGGAATTGCAATAGTTTTTCCAACTTACCAGATTTCCTTTATTGATTAAATCCTGATTTTTGAATTCTAATGCCACACCAGCAGACAAAGTAATCGAATTTAATTCAGCAGAAAAAGCTTTCAATTGATCCAGCATCATGGTATATAGTTCAGTTTGATTATCATACTTTGCTGATGCAGCAGCATAATTACCTCCTGTTGAACTAATTTTACCTGCTTCAGAGAAAGGAATGTCTCCAAAGTTATCAATCATCTTTTGAGTATGATCGTATAAATAAATAGTTGAAGTAATGGTATAGATTCTGTTTTCGGTCTGCATAGCAGCAGGCAAAGAAGCCATCACTTTTTCCAACTCTCTATATTGGGCCATAAATTTATAAAATCTATCCCATCTATAAACTGTTGCAGCTCCCGAAACATAACGCCCGGGTGTGTTTGTAAATCCGTGCCCCTGAGTGTAGGTAAGAGAAGTAGATCCCAGAACCGGAAAATAGTTCCAATAGGAAGGAATTACATCCTCAAAGTTACTTTTCATGAATCCGGCAAACTGTTTAGGTACAGTAGTTGTTTCAACCGTAGACGGATTTTTATACGCATCTGCAAAATCGTCTTTCGAACAAGAATTTAAAAAAACAACTGCAGTTGTTAGCGATATATATAATAATTTTCTCATGTTATATTTTTTAAAATTATGAATATCAAATTAAAAAGAGGCTCTTAACATACATCCAATACTTCTGGTAGCTGGATTCGTTCCCGCATTGCTTATGTTTTGAGACCATTTAGAGCCTGCGGTAGTTGCCTCAGGATCCATATCCTTAATTGATCTGTAGATAAAGAACAAATTACGTCCATAAGCAGAAAAACTAACTTTAGAAGCACCCATTTTACTGATCCAGGAAACTGGCAAACTATATGATAAGGATATTTCTCTCATTTTTATATAGTTATTTTCCTTAATATACAATTCATAACGTGAGCTGCTGTATTGAGGACCTCCCCAGTTATAAGTCATGTTATAGTAACCTGCCTGAGAGATTACATTAGTATTTGTTGCACCATCTGTTGTCACACCATTCATCAACATACCATCACGATATAATGTTTGACCACCTGGTCCACTTGTAGCACTATTAGGAACCTGAACCCCCTTACCATTATCCATATAATAAGTCAGACCACCGCGTTCATTAGTACTGTAGTTTAAACTTTCTTCTGTTAATCCTCTGGCAGTCATCTAGTTGATGCCTGTCGGCATTAAATATCCTCCATAAGAATAATCAATATTAACATCTAATGTTAAATTTTTATAAGTGAAAGAGTTCAACAGACCTCCCACACCCTGAGGCATAGCAGTACCATATTTTTCCCATTTATCTCCATCAATCATATAAAACCCATCAGAGTCAACCATTTTATTACCACTGGCATCCGTCTTAAGGGGATGTGCATAAATACCTCCCATTGGATCACCTACTACTGATTTTAATTGAGCAGCAGACCCATCATAGTCCATATGTAATAATTCAGATGCACCGTTAGCCAATTTCACAACTTTGTTTATATTTTTGGCCCAGTTCAAAGTAACGTCCCAGGAAAAAGATGCCGTTTTTATTGGAGTACCAGTCAAAGCAATTTCAAATCCCTGGTTACTCAATTCTCCAACATTAGCTAAGATTGACGATGCCCCTGTTGTAGGTGCCAATGTCAAATCTAAAATTTGATCATAAACGTGTGCATTATAGTACGAAAAATCCAATCCCAGCCTTCTATTGAGGAATTTGGTTTCAAAACCCAACTCATATTCATTTTTCATCTCAGGTTTTATTCCTTCATTACCATACTTATCCATAGAATTTGTAATCAACACCGGAGTAGTTGTCCCCTGATTTCCCAGTGTAGTTTGATTGAAAGCTACGTTAGCTTTATATAGCTCAGGATAGTTACCCACAATACCCCAGGAAGCACGTAGTTTTGCATAACTGATTACTTCTGGTAGTGTAACCGCTTCAGACAATAAGAAAGATGAGTTTACAGAAGGATACGTAAATGCATTATTATTAGGGTTCATAGTAGAAGTACGATCCCTTCTTACTGTTCCCTCAAGAAATAAGTAATTTTTGTAGTTACCGTTCACAGTTGCAAATACAGCGTCTTTTACAACTTTATATTTTGTATCACTACTTTTTGGAGTGTTTACTGAAGCATTCATATCATACCAGCCTTCAACACTCAAACCACCATCAGTAAATCTTGATAAAGCAGATCCGGTTTCTTTTGTTGCAGTATAACCTGCTGTAGCACCAATTTCGAAAGCTTCATTAATTTTTTTGTTGTAAGTCAACATCACATCCCCATAAAGAATATTATAATCTTTGGAATCCATTTGATAAGAACCGGGACCAACTCCATAAATCAAAGGTCTTTCAACCGGATTTTTAGTTTCTACATTTACTGAAGTTAAATCAGTAGAAGCACGACCACGTAATTTCAAATCTTTATAAATAGTATATGTTTCAGTAACACTGGCAATCAGACGGTTTGTAATTTCGCTTTGTTGATTTGCATTTGTATTCCAAAAATAATCACCAATATCTGCCTTGAAGCCATTACGGATAATATTTTCATCCGGAGTCAAACTTTGATTTCCCCCAGTAACATATTTGTATCCTAAACTAGTTCGGTATTTATCTCTATACCAATCGCCATTATCAAATGGACTTATCATACCAGCAAAGTTATTTATCAATCGATCTGTACCAATAGTACGGTTATGAACATTTTGATTCATATAACTCACAATCACATCAGTTTTCAAATTTTCACCAGTTTTGAATGATGTATTCAGGTTTAGTGTATTTTTTTTATTCATGTTCCCCATACTCAGACCTTGTGATTCATTGTGTGTATAAGAAAAACGAATACTGCTATTATCAGTATTGTTAGAAAGTGCGATGTTTGTTACTCCATCCCATGAATCCTGGAACATATTTTTATATCCGTCTTTTTGAGCCGAATAAGGACGAATTACACCATCCCATGACATAATAGGCTTACCATCAAACCACTGACCGAAATTAGATTGACTTGCACCCGAAACACCTCTCGTTTCTTTGATACCATCACCATCAGTATCATAATGAGCAAAACCATCTGGAAGTACAAATCCTGACGAAGCATAATTATTATTAGAATACCCTGGACCTCTTTCATATTGAAATCTTGGCAAGTATGCAATTTTGTTACTTGCATAACTGGTACTGAAATTTACACCAAGCCCTTTTTTTCCTTTACCGGACTTAGATGTAATCAATACAACCCCATTTACAGCCTCAGAACCATATAATGCAGCAGCCGAAGCTCCTTTAAGGATAGAGATACTCTCAATATCTTCAGGATTGATATCTGCCAGACCATTGCTTCTAATACGCTGATCAGTCCAATAATCATTATTCGTAGCTGCTCCATCGCGAATTGGCACACCATCTAAAACAATAAGCGGTTGGTTTTTACCTGTGATAGAGTTAATTCCACGAATCTGGATATTGATATTTCCAGCTCCGCCCGGAGTAGAAGTGATACGAACCCCCGGTGCTTTACCATATAAAGCGTTAGCAATAGTAGGTGAACCTGTCTTAACAAGTGCGTCAGACTTAATCATACTGGTAGCATATCCTATAGACTTTCTCTCTCTATTAATACCTAACGCAGTTACAACAACTTCTCCTAATTGTTGGTTGTTAGCACTTAAAGCTACATTAATAGTAGTTAATCCTGCAACAGGAATTTCTTTTGTAGCACTCCCTACATAAGAAAATACCAAAATTGCTGATTGATTTGTAACCGTAATACTGTATTTACCATCAAAATCTGATGATGTACTGGTTTTTGTTCCTTTAACAACAACATTTGCTCCCGGGATTGGCATTCCGTCGCCGCCTGTGATTGTTCCTGTTATTGTTGATGTTTGAGCCTGAAGAGTTTGAAATCCTAACAAGCAAAACAAAAACAATAATTTTAATACGTTTTGATTCATAGTTTAATTGTTTGTGAGTTAATAACATGTTAAATTTACATGCCCTTTTGTTAAATAAATCATTATTTCGACAAATGACCATTTTG
This sequence comes from Flavobacterium sp., assembly GCA_039931915.1. GTDB lineage: Bacteria > Bacteroidota > Bacteroidia > Flavobacteriales > Flavobacteriaceae > Flavobacterium. Next base: position 9,944 of record JBDTRA010000002.1, read on the forward strand.
GAAAGGTGTAGGGAGATTTTTATTTAAATTGGTATTGCGTTAAAATAAAAATCTTGACTTTTGAATGTTTATCACTTATTAACTTATAAACAATTATATTTTTTTTAGAGTATTATCTGTTTTTTGTTCAAAAACATAAATTATCTGTTTTTGCAATCAATTTGAAACCCTGAAGCTTAGTTTTTGTAAATCAACAGAATTTCCTCCCACCATAACTTCAAAATCACCGGGTTCTACCACTTTTTTCATTTCTCTGTTCCAAAGACTCAGTTCTTCCGGAATTAATACAAACTCTACGTGTTTTGTTTCTCCTTTTTTAATAAATATTCTTTTAAAGCCTTTTAATGTTTTTCTGGGAGTCGTTACACTACTGTAAATATCATTAATGTATAATTGTACTACTTCATCACCATCATAATTACCTGTGTTTTTAACATCAACGCTAACTTTTACTTCTTCGTTTGCATTAATTTCTTTGGCACTTAAAGCAAAATTTGAATATTCAAATTTTGTATAACTCAGTCCATACCCGAAAGTATACAGCGGATTTTCGCTTTCGCTGACATATCTGTGTATCGCCGAAGGTTTTTGATTGTAATATATAGGCAGCTGTCCAACAGATTTGGGAAAGGTAATTGGTAATTTTCCTCCTGGATTGTAGTTTCCAAACAACACATCGGCGACTACTTTTCCTCCGGCTTCACCAGGAAACCATCCTTCTACGATAGCAGGGATATTTTCGTTTATCCAATTTACTGAAAGCGGACGGCCATTTAATAATACACAAACTACAGGAGTTCCTGTTTTCTGGATCGCTTCAATAAGTTCCTGTTGCATGCCGTGTAAATCTAAAGTAGCTACATCTCTGTTCTCTTCAACCAATTCATTAGATTCCCCTAAAACTACAATTGCAACATCTGCTTTTTTAGCGATATCTATTGCCGGTTGAAAATTTACTTTTTCCAGATTCCAGCGCAAATGGGCTCTTGCTCCCCAGCCGCCTTCCCACATCTCGATGCGGACTTTATATTTCTTTCCTGCTTCAATTTTTTTAGGAGTTGTAACCATATTAGTGGCTCCTTTTGTCCAGTTGTCAATCACCAGCTGATCGTCAATCCACATTCTGATTCCGTCATCAGAACTCAAACCCAGCCAGCCATCAAATGCTTTTTCTGATTTTATGTAACCCGTCCAGCGGATAGAAAAATCATCATCATTAACTCCATCTCCCGGAGACCATGGCCAATCGAATTCTAACTGATTGTCTATACGGGTTAGGGCAGGAGTTCCTTCTAAATTTCTATTATTGAAATATTCTCCTTTTAATCCGTTTTGAGATTCGTCGGGAGTAAGTAAATATGCTTTTGGAATAACCTGTCCCATTACGATCAAAGGCACACCTTCTTCATAAAGCACCTTTGTATTTGGACCAACCACCTGCTTAACACCTTCTAAAACTGTAGTTCCGATTTTGTTTTTTACCGAATATCCGCCCAATCTTGAAGCATTGGCATTTGGACCAATAACGGCAACCGTTTTTATATCTTTATTTAATGGCAAAGTATTATTTTCATTTTTCAATAAAACCATAGATTTTAGACCTGCTTCCAAGGCAATATCCTGATTTTCTTTTGTATGGAAACGATCTTTGATTAAGTTGCCTGCAGTATACGGATTCTCGAATAATCCCAATAAAAATTTCAGACGCAAAACCCCGCCCGCAGCACGGTCAATATCTTCCATCGTTAATTTCTTTTCGTTAACAAGTTCAATGATTGTTTTTTGCCAAAACTCATTTGTAAAATCGTAGAACTGCATATCAACACCTGCCTGAATTGCTGTTCTGATACTTTCTTTTGGAGAATCTGTAACGTAATGTGTTGTCTGAAGGTATTTGATAGCTCCCAAATCTGAAACCACAATTCCTTTGAAACCCCATTCTTTTCTCAATACATCTGTCAATAACCAGTGATTTGCAGCACAAGGAATTCCGTCTAATTCTGAGTAGGCGCACATAGTTCCTAAAGCACCGCCTTTTCTAAATGCTTTTTCAAATGAAGGCAGATAATCTTCACGTGCAGAACGTTCTCCTACCAACACCGGAGATGAATTTCCTCCCGCCTGCGGAATCCCGTGAACTGCAAAATGTTTCGGTTCTGCAATAATAGAACGATCAGATCTTAAATCTTCACCCTGCATTCCTTTGATCATTGCAAGCCCAATTTCTCCGTTCAGGTAAACATCTTCCCCAAAAGTTTCTGCAACTCTTCCCCAACGTGGCTCGCGGCCAACATCAAGATTTGGCCCTAAACCAAAATGAACTCCATGCGCTCTGGCTTCAGTTCCGATTACCTTTCCAACCTTATCCATCAGGCTCGTGTCCCAAGTAGCTCCTAAACCTATGCTCATCGGGAAAGCTGTACTTCCGTCATCTAAATATCCGTGAAGCATTTCACACATAATAAGTGCCGGAATGCCCCATTTATTGTTTTTAATAATCTCACTCTGAAGATCATTGATCATTTTTGCCGAACGCGGGTATATATCGTGGATTGCTCCAATTCCGAGATTACCGATTTTAGCATCTGATTTTGATTTAGAAAAATTTTCTTTTTCTTTAAAGAATTCCCCTTTGTACATATCCATCTGGCGGGCTTTTTCCTCCAGGCTCATTCGGCTCAATAAGTCTTTTACCCTGTCCTCAACTGGCATTTTAGCATCCTGATATAGATATTTTTTCTGTGCTGAGGTTTGGTTAAAAAAACCTAAAGCCATTACGAAAATAATGGCTGCCTTTTTCATTCTTAATTGTAACATAATCGTGTTTTTTTAATTTTGAATCACTTTCAGTGTTTTTCCGTTCACAAAATCTTCATGAGAGATAAAAAAACTATTAATCTTTTTTCCGTCTAATTCAATTTTATTGATTTTGCCATCATTATTTTTTTTACGTTCAATTACAATGCTTTTATTTTTATAATATTTTGAATCTAATTGAATCGTTATTTTATCAAACATTGGGGTAGTAATCGTGTAAATTGGATCACCCGGAGATATCGGATAAATTCCCATCATGGAATATACTAACCAGGCAGACATCGTTCCGGTATCATCATTTCCGGGTAATCCTTTTGGTTTGTTCTGAAAATAGGCGGAAACCAGTTTTTTTACCATTTCCTGGCTTTTCCATTCGTCTCCTTTTATATAATTGAACAAATAGGGGTAAGCAATATCAGGTTCGTTCGCCATATCAAATTGTTTGATATCGAATACTTTTTGCAGCTGATTGGCAAAAGCTTTGTCACCGCCCATTAATTTTATAAGGCCTTTAATATCATGCGGAACCATAAAAGCATATTGCCATGCATTTCCTTCTGTAAAACCAATATTTTCTTCAAAATTGGCTCCGGACACCGGATCAAAAGGTTCGTACCATTTTCCGTCAGCTGTTCTTGGGCGAAGTAATTTTAAATTTTTATCGAATAATTTTCGGTAGGAAAGTGAACGATTTTTAAAGCGCTCTGCATCGGCAGTTTTTCCTAACGCTTTTGCTAAAAGTGAAATTGAATAATCAGATGAGTTATATTCCTGTGTTGTAGAAACGGGCCCGCGATCATTGGTTGTTAAAAATCCTTTTTCGATATAAGCTGCAAGTCCCGGACGTAATGGATTATTTTCGATTTGATCGGCACCTTTCAGCATCGCTTTATATGCTTTTTGAACATCAAAATCACGAATTCCTTTGAGGTAAGTATCAGTAATAACAATACTTGCAGGATCGCCAACCATTGTAAATGTTTCTGTAGAATTTAACTCCCATTTTGGTAACCAGCCGTTTTCATCATACATTTCCAACATGCTTTTAACCATATTTGATTGTTGCTGCGGATATACCAATGACATTAACTGATGTAAATTTCTATAGGTATCCCAAAGTGAAAAAACAGTGTAACGCGTGCCGTCTGTTTTACCAATTTTGCCTCTTTTTATTTCAGGATATTCTCCATTATAATCATTGAGCGTATTTGGATGAATCAACGTGTGATATAAGGCCGTGTAAAAAATAGTTTTATCATCTTTTGAACCGCCTTCAACCAAAATCTTAGAAAGTTCCTGGTTCCACTCGTTATACGTTTCCTTATATACGGTTTCGAATGATTTGTTTCCGGTTTCTTTTTCTAAGTTTTCACGTGCATTTGCAATACTTACGTACGAAACTCCAATTTTTACTTCAACAACTTCTTCCTTATCAAACTGATAGGAAAAATAAGTTCCGATGCTGTCACCAACAACCGTTTTGATTGTATTGTCCATCATTCGGGTTTTTCCATTATACGTCATCCATTGTGCTTCTGTGCCTGCATATTTTGATGGTTTTTTCCAAACGCCAAATTTGTCTGCGGGTTTAGAAAATTTTGCGACAAAATATACGGGATAAGCATCTTCGGGACTATTATAACAGAAGGAGCCAACAGAACGCATTCCTTCGATTTCAGATGAAGAAACCACTTTTACCATAGCGCCTTCTTCATTTGTCAAACCTAAACCGAGATTTAATAAAATATTAGATTGTCCTTTCGGGAAAGTAAATTTACTTACACCAACTCTTTTAGATGCCGTAAATTCTGCTTTGATATTGTATTTATCAATGTTCAGGCTATAATAGGCTGTTTTCGCAATTTCGTTTGAATAAGCAGAACCATATTTTAAATGATTAGTTTCTACAACTCCGGTAGTTGGCATCAATAAAATAACACCCAATTCCGGACAGCCAACGCCACTTAAATTTACCTGACTGAAACCTGTTAAAAATATATTTTCGTTTACATAAGGATTAGATAACCATCGACTATCTTTTTCTAAGGGTAAGTTTTGAGGTCCGGCAACGTTAAACGGACTGATACTGGCCATTCCTCTTGGCGCAATAGGCCCGGGGAATGTAGCTCCGTAATTAGATGTTCCTATAAACGGATTCACATAATCAGCCGGCTGTTGTGCAAAAATAGTTACGCTAAAAAACAGCATGCAAAATAAACATGCTGTTTGTATGGTCATCCTTTTATCTAAAAACATATTATTTTGTCTATCGGTTAATAGCTTCAATTTTTAAAGTCCAGGCTTCTTTTGCCGGTAAATTATTTCTCAGGCTCTCCGGAATTACAACTTTTAATCCTTCTGCTTCTTTTGTCCATTTTAATGCTGTTTTAGAACCTAACATGGTAATTTTGGTTCCTTTTTTAGGGTTGATAGATTTTACCACTACTTCTGCAGGAATCTTAGTTTCTCCTTCTTTAGCCAAATAAAACAAGAATACATTTCCGGCTTTATTTTGAGTCATACAAATGTTGTTTTCTTTGTAAGGAGCAATTGGTTTTGTATTATAAATTGCTGTGCTGTTTACCTTCATCCAGTCTCCGTAAGCGTTTAACAAATCGTATGCGCCTTGCTGCCAATCTCCTTCCGGGCTTGGAGCTACATTCAATAATAAATTTCCACCTTTGGCGACTACATCAATAAGCATGTGTATACCTTCTCTGCCTGTTAAATATTTAGCATCAGGAGTATAGGACCAGCCTCCGCCGGAAGTAATACAAGATTCCCAAGGATAAGGTAATGTTTTTTCAGGAACTCTGTTTTCCGGAGTTAAGTAGTTTTGGTTTTTACCATGAACCGCTCTGTCAACTACAATTAAACCAGGTTGTTTCTGGCGTGCTTCAACAACCAATTCATCCATTTTAACGTCTTGCTCAACCACTCTGTGTTTGATAAATCCGTTTTTTGATTCGTTTTCTGTAAATTTCTCTTCGTAGTTTTCTTTAATATTTTGCTGGTCTCTTTTTCTTACCCATCCGCCATCTAACCACAAAATATCAACTTTACCATAATCTGTCAGTAATTCTAAAATTTGGTTGTGTGTAAAATCAACATATTTTTTCCATTTCTCAGGATATAATGTCGGATCATAATTTACGTTTCTGTCAAAAGGAGGGAAGTAAGGATCCCAGAAATTTTCGTTATGCCAGTCCGGTTTAGAGAAATAAGCCCCAACCATTAAATTTTCATTTCTGAAAGCATTAAAAACTTCTTTGGCAATATTTGCTTTAGGATTTGTGCTGAAAGGACAATCTTTGTCCGTTACTTTATAATCTGAATATTTTGTATCAAACATATTAAAACCGTCATGGTGTTTCGTGGTAAAAACCATGTATTTCATTCCGGCATATTTTGCTGCTTTTGCCCATTTTGCAGGATCAAATTTTACAGGGTTGAATGTTTTTTTCAAGCCTTCGTAATCTTTTACATAATCATTGTAACTAGCCGGATTACTTCCTTTTTTACGTTCGCACCATCCATAATCTTCAGGGCAAATGGACCATGATTCTACAATTCCCCATTGGCTGTAAGTTCCCCAATGCATTAGCAAACCAAACTTTTTGCCCTGCCATTCCTCTAAGTTTTTCAAAACTAACGGATCTGTTTCCGGAACATATCTTTCATCTTCATAAATGGCTTGAGAAAACATTTGAACTGAAAATAAAATGGCGATTATGAATATTCCTCTTTTCATTTTTACTCTATTTATTGTTATTATTTTTTGTTTTTTGTTTGATTGTAAAAAATCTTATTTAACACATAGAGACATAGTCTTCATAGCTTAAAAAGGCATTTCACTTGCATCAACACACATAGCTATGTGTGAGAAACGAGTTTCTTTTTATATTCTTTTTTTAATTCTAAATATAAATCTATGTTCCTATGTGTTAAAAATAATTGTCCTCAACGGGTTTTAATTCACTGAAATTTCATCTACAAAAAGCCATGAACTCTCTCCTTTGGGGCTCTTTTTTAAATTTCCTGCGATTACTTTTACATATCTTGCGCCTTGTTTTTGAAAATTGATTTTAAAATCTTTCAACTCCGAACTGGCATTTACAGCAAAAGGACGTGATATTTTTGCAACTTCTTTATAAGTAATGCCATCAGTCGACAACAGCACTTTAATTTGTATGGGGAAATAAACGCCGGAGCCCTGATTTTCTAGAGTTCCAACGATTACTTGTTCTACACTTTCCTGTTTTTCAAGATCAATAACAAGTTCCATATCGTTTACCAGCCAGGCCTGCCATTGCCCATCATGGAAGTTTTTAGATCCTCTGATCGTGTTTACCATTTGAAAAGGGCCGTCACCTTTATAATTTTGATTGTATGGTGTAAGATAACTTACTTTGTGTGCCACCGCTTTATGAAAAACAATGGTATCTGTAAACGTCCTTCCAACTGGTTTATCATTCTGAAATAAAGAAGCTTTTAGAATCGTAGTTTCTTTAAACGGAATTGGGCTGGTATATTTTATCGCATTATGATCTATGTTTTTATTTCCTAAAACATAACGAATATCCGGATTTGGGAATTCATTTTTTAAAGTAACATTAATCTGTTTCTGAACTAAATCTGCATTTGAAGAAGCGGTGACTAAAAAAGCACTTTTTGCGTAGTTGATGCCTAAATAATTATAACGCTGCAATAAATAAGTTAATCTTGATGTAAAATCATTCCAGTTGCGGCTTTCTTTTGTACTCCATAAAACTTCAGACAGAGCGGCTAATCTTGGAAAAATCATGTATTCTGAATCCTTTGGTCCGGGTAAATATTCTGCCCATAAATTGGCTTGTCCACCTAATACATGACTTGCTTCCTGAGGTGTCATTGTAGGTACAACAGGATCAAATTCGTATACTTTGCTCAAAGGTGTATAGCCGTCAAAAGCAATAGGTTCTTCGTTTTGTGGTCCCTGGTAAAAATTAAAATAACAATGCGATTCCGGTGTCATGATTACGTCATGTCCCTGTTTTGTTGCATCAATACCGCCTTGTGTTCCTCTCCAGCTCATTACGGTTGCATCCGGAGCAAGTCCGCCTTCTAATATTTCATCCCAGCCAATTATTTTTTTGCCTTTAGAATTGATGTATTTCTCCATTCGTTTTACAAAATAACTTTGCAGTTCGTGGGTGTTTTTCAATCCATTGTCTTTCATCCTTTTTTGGCAATTCGGACATTTTTCCCAATTGGTTTTTGTCGCTTCATCGCCTCCAATGTGTATGTATTTTGAAGGAAAAATGGTAATTACCTCGTCAATTACATTCTGCAGAAATTCAAACGTAGTTTCTTTTCCTGCACAATAAATATCTGTAATAGGCCATAATCCGCCAGACGGAACTCCAATATGCTGATCAAAACAAGCCAGTTCAGGATATGATGCGATGGCACTGCTTACGTGTGCCGGCATTTCAATTTCCGGAATAATTTCTATGTTTTTGGCTGCAGCGTATTTTACAATTTCTTTTAATTCTTCCTGAGTTAAAAATCCACCGTAAGTTCCTTTTTCATCCGGATTCACGGTAAGTCTTGCATTCCATGCCAGATTTTCCTGATCGACTCTCCAGGCTCCAACTTCGGTTAATTTTGGATATTTTTTTATTTCAATTCTCCAGCCCTGATCATCAACTAAATGCAAATGCAAAACATTCATTTTGTGCATCGCCAAACGATCTATGGTTTCGATTACGTAATTTTTATCAAAAAAATGACGAGATAAATCCAGCATCAATCCGCGCCATTGAAAACGAGGTTTATCATTGATCACCAGATTCGGAATTTGCCATTTTTGATTGGGCAGCACGTTTTTACTTTCAATTACCACCGGAAGCAATTGACGAATACTTTCTAATCCGTAAATAAAACCTGCTTTTCCTTTAGCCGTAATCGTAATATTTTTAGTGTTTACATCTAATATATAAGCTTCTTTTTCCAGCGTTTCATCAACCTTAAATTGTACATAATTACCTGGTGGTATTGCTGTCGAAAATTCAGGACGGAATCCCGCTGCTTTTTCAAACTTGTTGATCAAAACATTCGAAATTTCTTTTTGGAATTCGGAAACCGCAATAAATTTTGTGCTTTTAGAAAATTCAAAAACGCCTTTAGTAATTAACAACTGTGTTGGTTTCGGAATAATCTGAATGTCCTTTTCTGTATATATTTTTTGGCTGTAGCCGAAATTAAGAACAGTCAGGAAGAATACGACAAGGAATGGTTTTAATATCCTCATAATGAATTATTTTATAGATGGTGTAATTGTAAATTGGTATTGATAGGTTTTGTCTCTCAGCAGATATTTTTCCATTGGCCATGCCTGCCAGCTGTCAATACCGCCTACGCCCATTTGTTTGTAATCGATTTTTAAACTGGTTAAATCTCTTTCTTTAAGCTCGGCTGCATGTCTTTGGTCTTTTTTCAGTCCATCATCCAGATCTTCATTTAAAAAATGCAAAGCTGTAACCGCCAGTAAATCATCAGACTTAACTGTTATTTTTAAATTATTATTTGACAACTGATACCATCTGATATCTGTTTTATTTCCGGTTTCCTGTGGACGGATATACGGATAATATTGTTCAGAAACGGTTTGATTATAAATACCAACCTGGGCACTATAATTTCTGTCGATATAATTTTCATGCGGCCCTCTTCCGTAATAATTGATATTGCTAAAATCTTTAGGCAGGACGATTTCCATTCCAAATCTTGGCAGTACCGGCTGCTCTTTAGTTTTATCAATGTTCAGCTGTTCTTTTATGCCTAATTCCCCGTTGCTGTTTAGCTCATAATTTAGTTCTAAAGTCGAAGAAACGGGAGATAAATTATACGTTGCTTTTACCAAAATTTTATTGTCTTTTGTAGCAGAATATGTCCAGCTAACCAATGTTGGATTATCTGTAGCTTCTTTCCATGCTCTTAAGTTTATCTGAAGATTCGCTCCAAAATCATTATCATTTGGCGCTCTCCAAAAGTTTGGACGTAATTGATATCCTTCTTTTAAAATCGGTTGATTATTAAACGAATATGCGTTTATAAATCCTGTTTTTTTATCAAAAACTATTTCAGTTTTATCACTTTTAAATATGGTGCTGTTTTCTTTTTTCTCTACTGATATTTTTGCCGCACCTTCAATTTTTATATCATTTTTCCAACTTCCTTTGTAGGCAAGCTGTTCTGTCGCAATTTCGAAGCCTTTTGGTAAAAATGGTTCGTCTTGTTTAATATGATAGGTCACATCTATAAACGCTTCTTTAAATTGTTTCCCTTCTAAATTAATCGGAAGTGTGTACGATTTAGATTCGTTCGGATTGATTTCTAAATTATCAATAATACCACTGATGTCATCTTTTCCGTCCAAAACCAATTTCCAGTGCAAACTAATATTACTTAAGTCTTTAAAGAAAAATTCATTATAAACTTTAATAGTTGCAATTGCTGCATTTTCCCATGAAGTATGAATGTTTTGCTGTACGTTTCTCATCTCAAAAGCATGAGGATTCGGTTTTCTGTCCGGGCTAAAAACACCATTGTCCAGAAAGTTATTATCACTTGGTACATCCTTTGGACCAAAATCACCTCCATACGCGAAAATACGGGTTCCGTCAGGTAGCGTTTTATAAACGGATTGATCGATCATATCCCAAATAAAACCTCCCTGAAAATTTGGATGTTTTCTGATGACATCCCAATAATCTTTAAAATTTCCCATAGAATTCCCCATCGCATGTGCATATTCGCATTGGATATAAGGACGTGTCGGATTTGGATTTGCCTGAATGTATTCTTCCATTTTATTTGGAGCACTGTACATTGGATCAATAATATCAGAGTCCCAGTCAAATTTTAAGGTTTTTCCGTCCCAGCCGCCAACAGTAGCTCTCTCATATTGAATAGGTCTTGATTTATCACGGTTTTTTATCCACAAATAACCTCTGTAAAAATTATAACCATTTCCTGCTTCATTCCCCATACTCCAAATAATGATTGAAGTGTGATTTTTATCTCTTTCAACCATACGCTGCATACGCTGTAAATGTGCCAGTTCCCAGTCTGGTTTGTTACCCAGTGTTTTGGTAATATCATAACCCATTCCGTGCGATTCTATATTGGCTTCGTCAACTACATAAATTCCGTATTTATCGCATAACTCATAAAAATATTCATCATTTGGATAATGCGACATTCTTACTGCATTGATATTAAATTCTTTCATCAGTTTAATATCTTCTTCCATGCGTTCTCTCGAAATCGTTTGTCCGGTAACGGGATCTGTTTCATGACGATTAACGCCTTTTATGTAAATTGCTTTACCGTTTACCAAAAGCTGCCCGTTTTTAATTTCTACTTTTCTAAAACCAACATTCTGATTGATAACTTCTGTAACAGTTCCTTTTTTATCTTTTAAAAGAAAACTGATTTGATACAGATTCGGAATTTCTGCGCTCCATTTTTTAGGATTATTTACAGCGAAATCAAGGGTTTGTTTCTCGTTTAGCGCTGGGATAGTTTTTGAAGTAACAACTGTTGAACCATCTTTAAGCTGAACCTCTAAAGTATAATTATCTTTTTTATTTAAATCTGAAAATTCAGTTGAAATTTTTAAAGTTCCGTTTACATAAGAAGCATCCAGATCGGGAATAATTTCATAATCTTTTAAATGTGCTTTATTTCTGGCAACCAAATACGAATCTCTTGTGATGCCGCTCATTCTCCACATATCCTGACATTCCAGATACGAGCCGTCATTCCATTTCATTACTTTCAGAACGATACTGTTTTTACCAGTTTTTACATATTTATTTAAGTTGAATTCAGATGGCAGTTTTCCATCTTCGCCATACCCAACATAAACGCCGTTTACCCAAACCGTAAGATTTGATTTTGCGGCACCCACATGAAGAAAAATATCTTTTCCTTCCCACGATTTATCAATTGTAATTTCTTTTCTGTAAACTCCTGTCGGATTATATTTTGTGGGAACAAACGGAGGGTTTGGCGCCATCAGATAATCAAAATCATAAGTTGTATTCGTATAAACAGGATATCCATAACCATTTACATCCCAGCTGGCCGGAATTTTAAAGTTGTCCCAGGTCGTATCGTCAAAAGTGCTTTTTTCAAATTCATTTGGTAAATCATTCGGACTGTTAACATATTTAAATTTCCATGCTCCGTTTATATCCAGATAATTTTTAGATTGCCTCCAGTCATTTTTAGCGGCCAATGTTTCATTTTCAAAAACGAAATAAGCAGCATGCATCGGCTCTCTGTTATCTTCATTTATTTTTTCATTTTGCCAGAAAGGAGTGCTCTCCTGCGCCTGAACAGCTAGTATTGATGTTATGATAAAGGTTATTATGAATACTGTTTTTTTCATTATTTGTTTTTTTACTCTATGTGTAAAATTTTGTTTTAACACATAGGAACATAGGCTTTAAAGTTTTAGAAAAGGTGTTTCACTTCTGTAAAATTCACATAGCTATGTGAAAATGACATGTCATTTATTTTAATCTTATGAGACAAAAAAAATCTATGTTTCTATGTGTTAAAAATTATACTTTATTCAACTTTGTCAAAGTTTGTCATTTCGACGAAGGGAGAAATCACACTAGAAACTCCTCAAAGTATATTCCTAAATTGTCGAGCTACTTACGAAGATCCTTCGTTCCTCGGGATGACAAAAAGGTGCATACTATTTTTCCCAAGCCATTTTAAATTTTGCATCTTCCATTCGGTGTCCTTTTTCATCATCAGAAACCGCATAGTTGAAACCTGATCTTAAACTGTAACCTGCATGTTCACCGTTTTTATTCAATGCAATAAAACCGACTTGCAGATATTCCATGTCTTTATGATTTTTATGCTTGTTGTAAATACGTTCTGTAATTTCTTTACACGCATCAAAAGGAGATTTTCCCTGACGCATTAATTCAACCACCATTGCACTTCCGGCAGTTCTGATTACAGCTTCTCCTAAACCGGTTGCTGCAGCTGCACCAACCTCATTATCAAGAAAAAGACCCGCGCCGATGATTGGGGAGTCACCGACGCGACCATGCATTTTCCAGGCAGCACCACTTGTTGTGCAGCCGCCTGAAAGATTGCCGTCTTTATCTAATATTAACATACTTATCGTATCGTGGTTTTCTATATTTATTACCGGTTTGTATTTTGAATCTTCCAGCCATTTTTTCCAGTCTTTTTCAGATTCAGGAGTTAACAGGTTTTCTTCTTTAAAACCTTCAGAAAGTGCAAATTGAAGTGCTCCCTGACCAGCCAGCATAACATGCGGCGTATTTTGTAATACTCTTTTTGCCACCGAAATAGGGTGCATAATGCCTTCCAGAAAACAAACGGAGCCACAATTGCTATTGTGATCCATAATGCAGGCATCCAGAGTTACTTTCCCATCGCGATCCGGATATCCGCCATAACCAACACTACGGATATTAGGATCTGCTTCCGGAATTTTCATACCGGCTTCGAGAGCATCTAAGGCTGGTTTTCCGTCTTTTAATTGTTTCCATGTTTCTTCATTAGCGGGTAAACCATGATTCCATGTTGAAATAATAATAGGTTTTTTTTGCTTTTTTCCTAAGTCTTCGGTTTCCGGAATTTTTTCATCTTTCGTATTCTTAGCAAATCCGCTATAACCTAAAACAGAACTTACGGCAAGTGTGCCTAAAGCTGTTTTTTTTATAAAATCTCTTCTATTTGACATATACTTATTTTTTTTAATGAAACATTTTCGAAGATAATGCCATGTAATTTTTCTCTTTTTTAGGGAATTTACCCATTGTAAAAATTAAGGTTCCTCCTTGTGTAATCTCTTTATGTGTGATATAGTTTCTGTCTGTTTTTTCTCCATTCAATTCAATAGATTGGATATATACATTTTCATTGCTGTTATTCTTTGTTTTAATAACGAATATTTTATTGTTTTCTAAGTTAATTGTAGCTGTGTCAAATAATGGTGCCCCAAAACTATAAATTCCCTGAGCAGGATTTACAGGATAAAAACCTAATGAACTAAATATATACCAAGACGACATTTGCCCACAATCTTCATTTCCGCAATGTCCGCCGGGAGTATTTTTATACTGAGTCTCTAAAATTTCCCTCACTAGCTTTTCTGTTTTCCAGGGTTCATTAATATAGTTATACAAGTAAGCCACATGATGGCCAGGCTCATTACCATGCGCATATTGCCCAATCATACCTGTGCTAAATATAGGTAATTTGTCTTCAGATAATGGATTTAAGCTAAACATTGAATCCAATTTTTTTTCAAAAGCCAAATTTCCGCCAGCCACTTTTATTAACCCTTCAATATTTTGCGGCACTGACCAAAAATATTGCCATGCATTGCTTTCACAGAAATAAGGGGTATATTCTTTTGGGACAAATTCTTTTATAAATTCTCCGTTTTTCAATTTTGGACGCATAAATGTACTTTTCGAATCGTACAGGTTTCTCCAATTCTCAGAACGTTTTAAGAAGTATTCATAATCATTTAATTTATCTAATGCTTTTGCAAACTGCGCCAAACACCAATCATCATAGGCATACTCCAGCGTTTTCGAAACCGACCAGTTTTCATTATCCTCATCAGCAGGAACATAGCCTGATGTTTTATAACTGTCTAATTGTCTTGAATCAACCATCGAGCTTTCTACACAGGCTTTATATGCTAATGCTGTATCAAAATGCTCAATTCCTTTAAAATAGGCATCGACAATAACGGGTATTGCGTGGTTGCCTATCATCATATTGGTTTCATTTCCCTGCAGAGACCAAACGGGCAATAAACCTGTTTCTTTATAATGTGCCAATAAAGAATTAATCATACTGGAAACACGTTTTGGATGTAAAATGGTATACAATGGGTGCGCCGCTCTATAGGTATCCCACAACGAAAATGTATCGTATCTGTCAAACCCTTTCGCATTTTCAATACTGCCATTGGCACCTTTATAATCTCCGTTACAATCACTTAACAATGTGGGAGCCAACATTGACTGATACATCATGGTGTAAAAGATTTTCTTTTTGGTATCGTCCGGTGTTACGATATTAATTTTCTGTAATTCTTGTTCCCAAAGTGCAGAGGCTTTAGCCTTATAATTTTCAAAATTAAAATCGGGAGCTTCTTCTTCTAAAGATTTATAAGCTCCTTTAACAGAAGCTGTGGAAAGTCCTGTCTTTAGAATTATTTCATCTTCATCAACTGTATTATAATTTAAAACGACTTTGGTCTTAATTGCTTTTGACGGATTAGTTGTAAGCGAATCATTTTTAAAAATCTGATATGATTTAAAAGGTTTTGACAATTTTATAACAAAATACACCCGTTGTTCTTTGGCCCAGCCTGTTGATTTTCTATAGCCTTCAATAGTGGTCTGATCCACGACATTGATATAGGTTTCTACAGGAGTATCCCAATTTAAGGCATAGCCCAAATCGATATGAATTTGTGATCCCTCATCTTTAGGAAAAGTATATTTATGAATACCTGTCCGTGCTGTTGCAGTGAGTTCTGCCTTAATTCCGAAATCTAATAAATTTACAGTATAATAACCCGGAACTGCTGTTTCCTGATTATGCGAAAATCTCGAAAACGGTATAAAGTTATTGTCCTTAATCCGTTTTGTAAATCTGCTATTGGTTGGCATCACTAAAATATCATATAAATCGCCTGCGCCGGTACCTGATAAATGCATGTGAGAAAATCCGGAAATAATAGAATCTTTATAGTTATATCCGGCAATTCTATCCCAACCGGGTATTCCAATATCCGGACTTAGTTGTACCATTCCAAAAGGAACTGTGGCGCCAGGATACGTATTCCCGGGACCAGCCGTACCAATAAATGGGTTTACATAATCAGTTAATTGAATCTCACTTTTTTGTAGCCCACAATTAGATAAAAACAATACAAATAGTACATATATCAGATACCGTTTTTTCATTATTTATTTAAACTTGCTTTTGTTTCTGTTGTATTATTTCCACTTTGATACAGCTTGTTTAATAACTCTTGGTTATTGTCTAAACTATATTCCCAAAACATAGCACCACCTAATTTTTTTTGCTTAATAAATGCCACCTTTAAAGCAATTTCTTTTGGAGTTTCATAAGAAATAAAAATATTATCCTGAGCATTCCATAAATAAGATGCTTTTGCCGAATCATCATATAATTCCTGAAATTTTCCTGATTTTAATTCTGCTGCAATTTCCCAGGATGCCACAATAGAACTTCCCGTTAGAGCTGATTGGTATAAGCCATTATTTGTTGCTGTTACTTTTTCCCACTTTCTTCCATAAAAAGGAATTCCTAAAATAAGCTTGTTAGCAGGAACACCTTCTTTTAAGAATTTATCTACTGACTCACTAATACTATTTCCTCCAAATTTTTCTTCTTTTGAAGGATATAAATTAGCATGATGCCCTGTTTGATAAAACCAGCCGTTATAAAAATCGTAACACATTAAATTTATAAAATCAAGATATTGATGTGCCTTTTTTAAATCAGTATGATTGATATATTCCTGATCTGCTCCTGCTGCAATAGTGAGTAAATAATGCTTATTATCCACTTTAGTTTCAATTTCTAATTGTTTACGCAATTCGCCTAATAATAAGGTAAAATTTTCTTTGTCTGAAGGTCTGAAAGCATTGTCTTCTGCACGTTGTCCGGGAAATTCCCAATCGATATCAATCCCGTCAAAACCATAAACTTTCAGTAGTTTAACAGCACTTTTAGCAAATTTTTCTCTTGATTCAGCATAAGCGGCTATATTCGAAAATTGATCTGACCAAACCCAGCCACCAATAGAATACAATACTTTTAAACCAGGATTTTGCTTTTTAAGAGCCATTATACTTTCTATTTTAGCCTTATCTGTAGCCAACTCAAACTGAACATTACCATCAATAATATTAGCAAAAGCATAATTAATATGAGTTAACTTGTTCGCATCGATTTTTGCCGGATCAAAATTCTCATAACCAGCAATATAACCAATTGTTTTAAATTCTTCTTTCGGTTGATTTTGTTTTCTTTCTAATGAAGAACAAGCAAAAAACATACTGATAATCAGGATTGAGAAAACTGATTTTATTGCCATATTGTGTGGTTTAAAATGAATCATTAGTTATAATTTTACCATCTTGCTTAATAATGAATGTTTTATTAGAAAAAGGACTTTTTACTGAAATATTATATCCTGCTGCATGATTTTCGAGTATCGGTTTTAAAACTTTATTATCGACACTAATCACTTCTTTAGTCAGATTTGCGAGAGACGCAGCCCATACATTATGTTTTTGATAATATTCTTTTTGTGCTCTGTAAAGCGTATATAATTCCCATCTTACTTTTTCATCTTGCGGAATTGTAAAACTGTCTTTTCCTTCTTTCGAAGAAAAATAAACATAACCCCATTTTTCGGGTTCATGCATATTGATGACTCCCATTGGCGACCAGACCCAATTATATTCGGGTAAAAATTTTCCATCTGTGCCTTTCTTACGTTCATAACCTTTATCGGTTACGGTATGCTGCCAATTTACCCTCGAAAAATTTACTCTCCAGAATTTATCTGCGGGTACATTTTTGTCGAAATAAGAAGTTTTATAAGATGCCCAGGGAATCGCCATTTCTAATACCCAGCCTTCATCTCTGTCGTTTGGATTATTTAGCGTTCCTTTGATTTTTACTGCCGATTTCAGGCCCGGAATATTCCAGTCATTTAAAACAACATTATCATTTTCCCGGTAAGGTTTTGACAGAAACAGATCCCAAGCAGTATTTAAAGCATTAATTTCTAATTCATAATAGTTAAAAGTATCGCTGTCGGGATCAATAAAAACTTCAAAATCATTGTTGTAAAAGATAATGGTATCACGTTGTTTCAAATTTGCCCATACATCAGGCTCATCAAGTTTCGCTAATATATAAAAATTGGTTTCATCCCAGAGCATTTTAACTTTTGTGCCATATTTAGGTTTATCAATTCCTTCAATATCTGTAAAAAGATCTGTCCAATCGACTTTATTCCAAGAGGCATCAGATTCATCCCCATCAATTACAATTGGATTCCCTGTTTTAGATGCCACGTAAGTTTTAGGCGTAATTCGGTTTTTTGATTGTGAATAACCAATTATCGAAATAAACCCTAAAGCGATTGTTAACCCTTGAATTTTTAAACGCATGCCTTTTTTTATAAACTGTTATCTTTTGTAAATTGTATTACTTCGCTTAATTTACCAAATGCCATAGCAACAACAGTGTCTGCTGCTCCGTAGTAAACGGCTAATTTGTCTTCTTTTGTATCATGTAAAGCGGCACATGGGAAAACAACATTCGGTACATCTCCAACCATTTCATAAAGTTCAGCAGGTCCTAATAAATAAGGCTGTGTTCTGTATTTTACCTGATCCGGTGCATTTGTTTCTAATAAAGCTGATCCCATTGCATAACGGAAACCGTTGCAGGTATTGATAACGCCGTGATAGATCATTAACCATCCTTCATCAGTAAGAATAGGAATTGGTCCCGCACCGACTTTGGTACATTGCCACGCACTGTCTTCAAAAGGTGTTGGTTTCATCACCAATCTGTGTTCTCCCCAATATTTCATGTCCGGACTGTAACTGATCCAGATATCTCCAAACGGAGTGTGCCCATTATCACTCGGACGGCTTAACATCGCATATTTTCCGTTTATTTTTTGCGGAAATAAAACTCCATTTCTGTTGAAAGGTAAAAAAGCATTTTCACATTGGAAAAATTCTTTAAAGTCAAAAGTATATCCAATACCAATTGTTGGTCCGTTATAACCGTTGCACCAGGTAATCCAGTAACGGTCTTCGATGAAAACAACACGCGGATCGTATTTATAAGCAGACTCGATCATTTCCGTATTACCTGCTCCCATTACGATTGGTTCATGGTTAATGTCCCAATCAATACCATTTTTACTGAAACCGGCAAAAATATTCATTTGTACCGCTTTGTTATCACATCTGAAAACACCTGCAAATCCATCACCAAATGGAACAACTGCACTGTTGAAAATACTATTTGATGAAGGTATGGCATATCTCTCAATAATAGGATTGTTAGAATATCTCCACATTACATCATTGCTGTTTTCGGGTCTGTCTTGCCAGGGAATTGTATTCATTATAGTTTGTTTATTGTTTGCTGTTTATTGTTCGAAACTTTGTCTTCATTTTTTAACACATAGAAGCATAGGTTCCATAGCTTGTAAAAGGCGTTTCACTTTGCATTAATACACATAGCTAGCTATGTGTGAGAAACTAGTTTCTTTTTGTATTCTTTTTTTTTAAACACATACAAATCTATGTTTCTATGTGTTTAAAAATATCACTCTGTATATTACGCACAATCTTGTCATCCTGATGAAGGAAGGATCTCCGCAAGAAGCTCCTTTCCTAAATTCGCCAATCTTTGTCGAGTTCCTTGTGGAGTTTCCTCGTTCCTCGGAATGACAAACTTGAACGTAAAGTTTTGTCTAAGTTTTAAACTTTGACAAACTGTTGTATGGTTAAAATTAATCTTCTATTTTTCGGACTTTATCTAACCAGGTGAATTTTAAAATAGTTGTCGTTACCAAAAACACAATTAATGCAACTATTGCTTTTGGATAATCCCTGATAATGAAGAATATTGGAAGCAAAATCATACTGGACTGCCATACAATACCAATAAGACAATTCAGCATATCTCTATAGAAATCATTATTTTTTTCGAAAGACTGATCTTCTAATTTTAATGTTTTATAAACCGGATTCCACCAACCCCAAGGTCTTACATTGGTGTAGAAAGATCTTAAAACTTCCATATCTGTTGGTTCGCTTAGGAAAGTTCCTAAAAGGCAGCCCAAAATAGAGAATCCAAATATTACCGGAAACAAATAAATTGCCTGCATTTCTGATAAATCATAAAGGAAAGTCCCAATAGGAAAGTTTCCTTTATTCTGACCTAAAATAAATTGTAAAGAAGCAACTACCAATCCGGCAAACATTCCCCAGAAATATCCCCATCCATTAAAACGCCACCATATCCATTTTAAAAAGTTAGCTGCTACGTAACCTCCGTACAATGCACTGGTAATCCATAACGTCAGGGAATTAATCGAGTCTGCAAAGAATCCCATAAAAACTCCTAAACCAACAACAATAAAAGAAGAGATCTGACTGACTTTTATATAATGTGCATTTGTTGCAACGGGTTTGAAGTATTTTTTATAAATATCATTTACGATATATGCCGGTCCTGCATTTACAAAAGCAGAGAATCCGGACATAAATGCAGCTAATAAACCTGCTAACAATATTCCCTTGATTCCGACAGGGATATATAAATTAACGACTTTTGGCATTAATAGTTCTAAATCAGCTCCTGTTAAACCTGTATTGGCATTCAATTCCGGTGCTAAATTCACCAAAGCAATCACCACAATCCCTGTAATTAATAAATATCTCGGAATGAATAATATTAAGTTGGTAAAACCACTCATATATGCCGCTTCTTTTACTGATTTGGTAGAAAGTATTCTTTGTAAATCATAACTTGGCGTAGGACCGGCAACACTTGCAAAAAATCCTTTGAACAATGTCATTCCGATAAAGGCGCCAAACATTTTGTAGCCTTCAGAATCTATTAAATGATTGAAGTTATTAAATTTATCACTCCACTGGGTTTCAAACTGCCATCCGAAGAAAACATTTTTCCATTCCTCTGTAATGACCGAATTAATCTGAATATCTGTGTAATTGATAAAAGCATAGCCCGCAATAAGTACACCAGCTACAATCATAATTAAGTATTGCACAACTTCTGTAGCCACTACCGAAAACATTCCGCCTTTAACGGTGTAAATAGTAGTTAAAAATATGATTATAAGAGCATAAGAACGTTCTGAAGTCAGTAAAATTAAATCTCCGTAATGAAGCGATAAATCCCAAGGAAGAATGATGGTTATAAATTTTCCGATTCCTTCAAAAAAGTAAGCTATAAAACCAATTGTAGAAATGATTGCAAAAATGGCTACTATAATATGTGATGCTTTTCCTGCCCTGTCACTTCCAAAACGGGTCAAAATCCATTCAGAACCTGTCATTACTTTTGACCGTCTTATCCAGACTGCCAGGAACATCATTACAAAAATCTGATTCCAAATGGGCCAAAGCCACATAAACATAAAACTTTTTACACCATATAAAAACAGTACTCCAATCATCCACGAAGTTCCCGAAACATCAAACATTCCTGATCCGTTGCTCAGACCCAGAAAATACCATTTAATTGTCTTCCCGCCAAGGAAATAGTCATCCAAACCTTTTGATGCTTTTCTCGAAATCCAGATTCCTATACCTACAGAGAGCAGAATATAAGCTACGATGATTGATACGTCAATGATGTCCATTAATTTTATTTATTAGTTTGGTTAGTTACTTGGTATGTTTGTTTTTTGCCCCATTTTTTATTAGGTTCCGGACCCATTACAAAATGCAAAACTCCTCCCTTTACAATTTGCTGGTGTGTGATTGCAGTCTGGTTAAATGCAACACCGTTTAATGTTGCCAATTGGATATAAAAGTTTTTATCTGAAACATTCTCCGCTTCAATTACAAAAGTTTTTTTACCCGGAAGATTGATGGTTGATTTTTCGAAAATTGGACTTCCTATTTCATATTCGCCGGAAGCAGGGTTCATTGGATATAATCCCATTGAACTGAAAACATACCAGGCTGACATTTGCCCGCAGTCTTCATTTCCGCTCAGGCCATTTGGCGTTGTATTGTATTGTGTGTCTAAAATATGACGTACCCAATATTGCGTTCTCCACGGCTGATTGGCATGGTTGAACATATAGGCGATGTGATGGCTTGGCTCATTTCCGTGTGCGTATTGACCAATTAATCCTGAAATATCAGCAGAAACATTATTTCCTGTAATCTCCGAACTTTCGGTAAATAATTGCTCTAAACGGCTTGCGAAAACTTCATTACTTCCGTGTAACTTAATAAGATTTTCAACATCCTGTGGTACAAACCAACTGTGCTGCCATGCATTTCCTTCCGTATAATCGGTATGTTCTCTGTGATTTGAATGTTTAGCATCGAAAGGTTCGTTCCATGATTTTCCGTCTTCCGATTTGCCTCTCATAAATCCTGTTTTCGGATCAAATAAATATTGGTAGGCTTTAGAACGTTTTAGAAATAATTCATAATCATCATTTTTTCCTAAAGCTTTCGCCATCTGTGCGACACACCAATCATCATAAGCATATTCTAAAGTTATGGTAACCGATTCGTCCAATAAATTGTATGGGATGTAACCGTACTTTTTATAAAAATTTAACCCGCGTTCGTCCTGCATCATAGTTGTTTTCATGGCTTCGTATGCCTTTTCGGCATCGAAACCCTTAATGCCTTTCAGATAAGCATCGGCAATTACCGGAATTGAATGGTAACCTGTCATTGTATTGGTTTCGTTGGCATAAAGTGTCCAGACCGGTAATATCTTTTTAGTCTCATAATAGGCTAACATAGAATTTACTAAATCAGAAACTTTATCGGGAGCAACTAAAGTAAGCAAAGGGTTTTCGGCCCTGAAAGTATCCCATAACGATAGGGTAGAATAGGCGGTATAATTATTTGCGGTAATTATTTTATCATCTTCTCTTCTGAATTGTCCATTTTTATCACTGTAAGTTACCGGTGCTAATTGTGAATGGTATAAGGCTGTGTAGAAGATTTTTTTAAGGGAATCTACTGGAGTTTCAACTACGATTTTATCTAAAGCTGTATTCCAAATACTTTGTGCCTGTGATTTTATACCTTGAAAATTAAAATCCCCGGTATCCAGATTGTCTTTTGCATTTTCTACACTTACCGAAGACAAAGCCACTTTTACCAGTAATTCAGGGCTGTCATTTGAATTAAAAAATAATTGTAATGACGTATTTTCTCCTTCTGCTGTTTTACCTTCAACTACCTTTTTATCAGCAACTAATGTAGTCTCTGAAATAGATTTTGAAAATTTTGCCACAAAAAACACTTTTTGGTTTTTTGCCCATCCGGTGCTAAAACGGTAACCGCTTATGGTGTATTCATCTTCAATTTTTAAGGCTGTTTTTAAGGCTTTGTCCCAGTTAATAGCAAAACCAAGATCGATCACAACAGATTGTTTGTCATTTTTTGCAAATGTGTATTTATGGAAAGCAGTACGTTGTGATGAGGTTAGCTCTACATTGATTTTAGGATCTTCAAGAAAAACCTGGTAATAACCCGGTGTTGTTTTTTCGTTAGCATGACTATATTTTGATTTATACGGAAGGAAATCGCGCGAAGTGGCTTTGGCGGTTAAATCTACTTTTTTGTTAATAGGCATAAATAAAATATCTGCCAAATCGCCGATTCCTGTTCCGCTTAAATGTAAATGACTAAAACCTGTTACGATTGAATCTGAATAATGATATCCTGAACACCAATCCCAGCTCGAAATACCATTATCAGGACTTACCTGAAGCATCCCGAAAGGAACAGTTGCGCCCGGATAAGTATGTCCGTGACCGCCAGTCCCGATAAAAGGATCTACACGATCAGTAAAAACAGTTTTTTGGCTGTTATTTTTATTTAGCTTTATTTTACAACTTGTAATAGAAATTACAAATAAAATAAGCAGGATAAAATTCTTCATATTAAACAATCTTAATTTAACTTTAAATTTAGATAAATTTGGTTTTTATTAAAACTAATTTAGACGGATAACGTATAAACTTAGATAAACATCAAAAAAATCATAAAACATAGCTAATATCATGATTTCAAATTCAGGTAAATTGTATAGAATACCATTACGTTATCACATCATATTCTGGTCGACTTATTTTTTGTTTAATACCTTTCGATGGGGCAGTTATTTCAATGATTATTTTTACTCGTTAAAAACAAATTTATTAGGTTTTCCTATTCACATGACGTTATGTTATCTGAATGTTTTGGTTCTTATGCCGTATTTGGTTTACCGAAAAAAATACCTGCTGTATGTAATTTCTATTTTAGCGGCCATATTTATTATGGTGGTTATAAAATTCAACATGACTTATTTGCTGATAACCCATGAAGTCTGGCCTGAAGGACCTGAAACAATAGATAAACTAACACTCAATTATACTATTGATATGATGATGGGTGAACTTTATGTAATCACATTTGTTACGGCAATCAAGATCACATTTGATTTTTTGAAAGAACAAAAAAGAGTAACAGATCTTGAGAAATCGCAACTTGAAACCGAATTGCTTTTTCTGAAATCTCAAATCTCCCCGCACTTTTTTTTCAATACGCTTAATAATATTTATTCTTTATCTGTAGAGAAATCAGATAAAACGCCAAAAATTGTTCTCAAACTTTCTGAGCTGATGCGCTATATGCTTTATGAAACAAAGAGTAAAAGACAATCCTTAAAAAATGAAATACTCTGTATTCAGAACTATCTGGATTTAGAAAGAATCAGAAATGATGATCGGCTGGAAATAAACATGTCTATTTCCGGAGATATACACGACAAGAAAATTGGTCCCATTATATTACTGACTTTTGTTGAAAATGCATTTAAGCATGGTGTAAACAAAAACACCGGAAATGTAATAATTGATATTAATTTTAAGATTAAAGGAGATTATCTTCATTTCACTATTTCAAACCCAACGCCTGAAATTACGACGCATAAAGACAATTTTAGCAAGTCCGGCGGTATAGGAATTGAAAACGTCAAAAAAAGACTTGAATTAGGCTATAATAAAAATGATTATAAGCTTTCTTTTAAAAATAAAAAGAATATTTTTGTCGTAAAGCTTGTAATTAAAGTATCTTAAGAGAACTAATTCCTTATTTTTTAATTATACCTGCTAAATTATTTTCGCTAAAACAATAAACCGAATGAAAATAAAGTGTTTGATTATAGATGATGAGCCATTGGCTATTAATGTTATTAAAAATTTCTTAGAGCCTATTGAAGATTTTGAATTAATAGACACCTTTAGTAATCCGATTGAAGGTTTAAATTTTTTAAAAAATAATAAAGTTGATCTAATTTTTCTGGATATTAATATGCCTGTCCTGGATGGTATAAATTTTATAAAAAGTTTAGAAAACCCTCCGTTGCTTATTATTACCAGTGCCTACAGCCAATTTGCAATTGAAACATACGAATTGGATGTTTTGGATTATCTGGTAAAACCCATCGAGTTTTCGAGGCTTATGAAAGCGTTGAACAAAGTCAGTAAAAGGTTTAACGCGAATAGCAGTACTAGTCAGGAAAGCACTCAGGAACATCCATTTATTTTCGTTAAAATTGATAAAAAGAGAATGAAGAAAATCTTTTTTAATGAAATATTGGTTATTGAAAGTCTGAAGGATTATTTAAAAATAAATACATTAACAGGCAAATATATAATTCACAGTACTCTCTCTGATTTTACAGATTTATTACCCGAAAGAAATTTTTTAAGAATTCACAGATCTTATACCATAGCCATTGATAAAATTGATGCCGTTGAAGGAAATAGTATAGAAATTGAAGGCCTAAGGTATGTGATAGGAAGATCTTATATTGATCACGTAAAACAGAGAATTTTAAATTCTTCTATTTAAATTATCATCTGATAAAAACCGACGGATCCTGTAATGCAAAGTCTTCAGCTTTGCTCAGGATGAGGTGGGTTAATGATATATTTAGTAATAACGTTTGTCAGGCTGAGCGGAGTCGAAGTCCCATTCCAATTGGCAAGCCTTCGACTTCGCTCAGGATGACACTTTAGTTTACTGGAATTTGGTAGGCTTCTAATGAATAACGTTTGTCAGGCTGAGCGGAGTCGAAGCCTCATTCTAATTGACAAGCCTTCGACTTCGCTCAGGGTGACACCTATTTCCAGAAGTATAAAAATGTTTTACTCTAAGTTTGTCAATTTATACTTCCTTCAAAAAAAAATGCAACCGTTTAAGGTTGCATTTCAACATACAGGTAACTAACCAAAATAAATTACATGAAAATATAATTTATTGTATTTTATATATAGAATAAACTAAAAATAACCTGTTAGGGTAATTCTGAAAAAAAATGATTTAACACATAGAGACATATTATATTATTTAAAAAAAGAATATTTTCACATAAATTACTATGTGTATTTAAATAAGTGAAATGCCTGCTTTTGAGCGCATACAAATCTATGTTCTATGTGTTGAAAATCACAAACCAACGTGTTAAAAATAATAGCGTTTGAATGCTTCAATAGCCGAATAATCAGCTAATCCTAAAGCATGATATTTTTCTGCAGTTAACCTGTTTCTGTCTTCGACCCTTACCCAGAATTCCCTGTTGTCATCACCCTGAAACATAACACCGTCTTTTTGGGACTGATGATAAAAAATCGCATGACGTTTTTTAAGAACCTGGTCCGGACTCATAGGAACCGCCATTTCAATTTGGTAAGATTCCCATTCATGCCAGGCTCCGCGATACAGCCAAACCCAACAATCATCCATATAACTATTGTGCTTCAATCTTTTTAAAGCTTCGAACAAACTATCCAGACAGACTTTATGTGTTCCATGCGGATCTGCTAAATCTCCTGCTGCATAAATTTGATGCGGTTTTATTCTTTCAATAATAGCGCACATAATATCAATATCGGCTTCTCCCAGATTATTTTTCTTCACGGTACCGGTTTCATAAAAAGGCAAATCCAAAAAATTAACATTAGAATCCGGTAAACCTAAATATCGCGTAGCAGCCAGCGATTCGCTCCTTCTGATTAGCCCTTTTAATTTTCTAACTTCCAGCGAATCAATATCATTATCCTTTTTACTCCTCAAAAAGTTAATGATATTTTCAGATTCGCTGGAGTTAGTATTCAATGCCATCGAAATTTCAGCGAATTTTAAAGCTTCTTCATTAGAAACAGCAATATTTCCTGAGGTTTGATACGCAATATGTACATCATGTCCTTGTTCTACCAGTCTGTCAAAAGTTCCTCCCATCGAAATAACATCATCATCAGGGTGTGGACTGAAAATAATAATTCTTTTTCTTTCCGGAGTTGAACGCTCTGGTCGATAAGTATCGTCAGCATTAGGTTTTCCTCCCGGCCAGCCTGTGATAGTCTGCTGCATTTTGTTAAACATTTTGATGTTTAAATCATATGCAGTTCCTTCTTCGGTCAAAAGACTCGACATACCATTGTCATTATAGTCTTTATCGGTTAGTTTAAGAAAAGGTTTTTGGGTTAATTCGCTTAACCATGCAACCGCTTTAAGCTTTAATTCTTCTGTCCAGATAACCGATTTAACTAACCATGGGGTTTTTACTCTTGTTAATTCTGATGAAGCTTCTGTATCTAAAACAAATGTGGTGTTGCTGTGTTCTTGTAAATAAGTAGCCGGTACTCTGGAAGAGATTTCTCCTTCGATAGTATTTTTTATGATACCAGCCTTGCTGATTCCCCATCCAAGAAGTACAATTCTTTTGGCATTCTTTACAGTGCCAATTCCCATTGTAATAGCTTTTCGGGGTACATTATCGATACCTAAAAATGAAGATGCGGCATCTATACGGGTTAAATGGTCCAGAGTAATACTTCTTGTTCCCGAATTTACGTGAGATCCGGGCTCATTAAATCCGATATGTCCGGTTCTGCCGATTCCTAAAAGCTGAAAGTCCAATCCGCCATATGACTTGATTTTCATCTCATAATCAATACAGTATTGTTGTAAATCCTCATTGCTTATATTTCCGTTAGGAATATTAATATTTTCAGGAAGAATGTTTACATGATTAAAAAGGTGTTCATGCATAAAATGATGATAACTCTGGATATTGTCCTTATCCATTGGGTAATATTCATCCAAATTGAAAGTAACTACATTTGCAAAACTTAAACCTTCTTCTTTATGTAGGCGTACTAATTCTTCATAAACTTTTATAGGCGAAGATCCTGTTGCCAATCCTAAAACACAAGGTTCGTTCAGCTCTTCTTTTCTCTGAATTATATTAGCAATTTCTTGTGCTACTAATACGGAAGCTTCCTGAGACGATTCGAAAATTACATTGTGAATTTTCTCAAAACGCGTTTCTTCGAATTTTCCTGCTTCTTTAAAATTTATGCCTTCTCTAATCATTTCCCGTAGTTTCATTTTATTAATAGTATAAAATTAAGGTATTACGTTCTTTATGAAATTAAAAATTCGACTAATGACTTGTTACCTTCGGCAAAAGACATAATTGGAAATGTTAAAAAAAAATCAATATTCATTAAGACTGATTCTACTGCTGTTCGATTATATTTATTTCACCAATAGAAGCCGTTTGTCCTTTTCCTTCTGCTGATTTGGCAACAAAACGAAGATATCTGGCTTTCACTGCACCAAACATTTTAATTTGTTCTATCGGATTGTTTTTGATATTTGAAAATTCACCCTTAGACCGCAAAGTCCATTTAATATTATCTGTGCTGGTATAGAATTCATAATTGGATATTAAATTCAGTGTATTGCCTGTTTGTTGCGGAACGTAGGTAAATCCATTTATTTTAATAATGCTCCCCATATCAATCGACACTTCCTGGGGGAGTTTATGAGTATCACCGCCAAAAGCCCAGTCGGTATTTGGATTGCCGTCTATAATTCTGTTTACGGTATTCAGGTCACCACTTGAAGTGCCAATTATTTTCCATTTTTCTTTTGAGGCGCCATATTTTGCTGTTTTTAAAGCACTGCTTATATTTTCTTTTGTGTCTAATGCAATGGCTTTTATCTGAACGGCTTTATTATAATTGAAGGGAACTTTGTATAATTTGCTTTTTACCGTCGGATTAGTTCCGTCAAGAGTATAATAAATACTGTTTCCGTTTTTGGATTTCATAGTAACCTTTCCGTTTTTATCGCGTTCAATTTCGGGAATGCGCACAAGGGTAGGGGCGTTGTATGCCTGGATAGTAGAAATAACCGGACTCGCCTTTGAGTCAGTAATATTTATTTTAAGTGCTGAAGCAGTAACTCTGTCTATTCTCAAAATTCTTTTATAACCAATAGTAGTTTCGTTGGCAACAGTCACCCATTTTCCATCAATTTTGGCTTCAACAGTAAAAGCCTTAACACGTTGTCCCAGTTTTATATATTCCTGAAGAAGAATACGGTTAATTGCGACAGGTTTATCAAATTCAAATGCAATTGAAGCAGTTCTGATATCATCATCAGTAGTCCAATAGGTATTTTTATCTCCGTCAGTTACATTTTTGGTAGCAAATTCAATACTATTACCCCTTACATTGTCAGCACTTGTTTTACTTTTGGATAATAATTCAGTTTTAAAATCAGCTTTTATGGTAGCGACTAATTCTTTTAGTCTTGCTTCATCATTTTCATGAACCAGTCCTCTTCTGTCAACAGGCAGATTAAGTAATAAGTTGGCATTTCGTCCTATCGATTCATAATAAATATCAGTCATCTCATCCAGGGAACGGACCTTATCATCTTCAACGGCGTGATAAAACCATCCGGGTCTTATAGATACATCTGCTTCTCCGGGAACCCATTTTTCGCCATCCTCATGCCCGGACATGAACTCGGTATAATGTACTTTTCCTGCGAGTTCATCTTTTTGGCGTAAAAGGCTCCAATTTGTTTTGCCTGCACGGCCTTCCTCATTTCCGATCCATCTCGCTTCAGAAGGTCCAACCCCCCAAACCAGTGTCTTTGGTGCTATTTTATAAATTAATTTATAGGTTTCATCCCAATTATAATATTCAAGTGTATTTATTTTTCGGGTTTCATTTGCACCTCCATAATAGCCGTCGCCACCGTTTGCTCCATCAAACCACATTTCAAAAACATCGCCATAATTGGTCAGGAGTTCTTTTAACTGATTTCTGAAATAAGTAATATATTCGGGTTTGCCATATTCGGGATGATTTCTGTCCCAGGGAGAAAGATATAAACCTAACTTTAAATCGTATTCCTTGCAGGCTGCAGCCAATTCTTTAACCAAATCGCCTTTGCCGTTTTTCCAGGGAGAATTTTTTACGGAACGTTCGGTATAGGCAGAAGGCCATAAACAAAATCCGTCATGATGTTTTGCTACCAATATAATTCCTTTCATACCTGCTTCCTTCACAACACGAGCCCATTGGCGCACATCTAAAGCAGTTGGATTAAACAGCTGCGGAGATTCATCTCCATAACCCCATTCTTTATTGGTAAACGTATTTAATGAAAAATGCACAAATGCATAAAACTCCATTTCCTGCCAGTCAACCTGCTTTTGTGTTGGCAAAGGACCGAATGGTTCAGGTGATTTTACTAATTCCTGACTGTCAGCAGGTGTCATTAGGCACAAAAAAGGCAGTAGTAAAAAAATGTTTTTCATTACGTTAGTAGGATAGAGGTTGCAAAGCGAATTAAAATATAAATTTAAAGCAAATCAATATTTTTTGCAGCACAATTTCGACCAATAACGTTTTTAAAAGAGTTTTGGGGATAATCAGGTGTATAGGGAATTAAGAATAATGAGACTTTCAATCAATTTAACACAACGGGCTGAATTGATTGAAACTCTTATTTGATATAAAAACAAATAGATGAAAAAGTATAAAACTTGAGTAAAACATCTTTAGACTACCTGAATTTAATACCCATTAGGTGTAATTTAACAGGTGTCAGGCTGAGCGGAGTCGAAGCCCTTTCTATGTAAAAAGCTTTAGACTAAGTTTATCCTAAGCGATGCTAAATGGACTCAGGATACTTCAATTTAATTGTCTAATGAATTTATCAATTGGTTTTCTTTCATCCATTTTACTTCTCCATTTTCTATTGTTACAATCATTTTATCCCCATCTTTTACTTCTCCCGAAATGATTTTCTTTGCCAATGGTCTTCTTAAATGGCTTCTTATTATGCTTTTTATCGGTCTCGCTCCATATTTGGCATTATAGCCATTTTCGGCAAGATAGAGTTTGGCTTCCATCGGAATTTCAACTGTTATATTGATGTTTTTCAGTAATTCCAAAAACTCTTTTTTAAGATGGATTTCAAATATTTTTATGGCATTTTCTTTACTGATTGGTGCAAAAGGGACAATTTCGGTAAGCCTTCCTAAAAATTCCGGCCTGAAATAATTACCCATGATTTCCATCAAAGAAGACGAGGTTGGGATTTGGCCTTTATTGAATGTTTCTACAATATGGTCTGCACCGATATTTGAGGTAAAAAGTATAATAGCATTCGAGAAATCCCCTTCTTTTCCAAGGCGGTCATGTAATTTTCCTTCGTCCATTATCTGCAGGAATACATCATAAACCGAAGCATGGGCTTTTTCGATTTCATCGAATAATACAATAGAATAGGGTTTCTGTCTTATTTTATTCACCAATAACCCACCTTCTTCATAACCTACGTATCCCGGAGGCGCACCATACAGTAATGCGGCCGAATGTTCCTCTTTAAATTCAGACATATCAAATCTGATAATAGCATTTTCATCCTGAAAAAGAAATTCGGCTAGACTTTTGGCTAACTCTGTCTTTCCGGTACCGGTTGGCCCTAAAAAAAAGAATGATGCAATTGGCTGGCCTGCTTTGCTTAATCCTGATCTTGATTCTAAAATAGATCCGGCAACAGTTGCAATACAATGATCCTGGCCAATAACCCGTCTGCTTAAGACTTCCTCAATATTATTCAGTTTCTGTTTTTCTTCTTCTTTTAACTTTCCTGCCGGAATACCTGTTTTTTGAGCAATAATAAGAGATAAATCAAAAGCTTCAATGTGTAGTCGTTTGTCTAATGCTCTTTCTTCAATTACAGTGATGAGATTTTCAATATGATTTATGAGTAATCCGGAATTTTCAAAAGTTTTTGACTGATTTTCTTCCTCTACAATCATTAAAAATGTAGTTTTATTGATTAAATCCGTTAGGAACCAGTGACATTCTTTTATTAATTGTTCTTCGGATAAATTCTTTTCGTTATTCTTCAAAAGAGTTAATTTATCCAGAATAGATTGCTTTTCCTTTAAAAAAGTTTCACCGGATGTTTTCAATACCGACATCGTATGATCAATAAGGTTTATTGCCGATTCCGGAAGGCTTTTTTCTTTTAAATATCTTCTTGATAAACGAATTGATTCCGTTATTGTTTCGTCGTCGATTTGTATTTTATGATGTTCCTGATAGGTTTTGATTGATTCCCTAATCATTCTGAATAAAGTTTCATCATCGGATTCCTGCAGTTTTACAATTTCAAACATTCCCGATAAACCTTGTTCTTTTTCGATTCTCTTCGTATATTCATCTATTGTTGAGGTCGCTATAATATTTAATCCCTTGGCCAGTTCCCCTTTTAAAACATTGGAAACTCCGGAATCACCACCATTTTTATCCAATAAAGTATGGATTTCTTCAATAATAAGAATTGCTTTTGGATATTGTCTTAATTCCTGGATACAATTTTTTAAGCGGTCCTCTATTTCTCCTTTGTATGATGCTCCGGCGATTAACGTAGATAAATCCAGTTCAAAAAGCTGTACTTTATTTAAAGCATCAGGAACCTGATTGTCGATTACATTTTGAACAAGTGTATCTATTAATATTGATTTACCAACACCACGATCGCCAATTAGCAGCACATTTGGTTTAGAAAATCGGCAAAGGATTTCTTTTATGGTGTTTAATTCTGTCTCACGGCCAATTGCAATTACTTTTTTTCTCTTTTTTTCAAGATTTTTATGGATGCAATATTTACCCAAAAAACCTTTTTTGATTTCCTGTTTAGCAAAGTTGTCATTTTGCGGAATAATCATCTGGTCTTCCAGTAATTCATTTCTGGAAATAGGGTAGGTTTTCATCTGATCGAAATTAAAACCAACACCCGGAGAACTTAAAGCGACTATAATTGCATAAAGACTAATTTCATCTTCATTTAATGCAATTCTTATAGATTCTGCTTCCTTTATGATTTCGTCAATCACGTCACTGGGCTCTGCGTCCTGGACATGAGTAGTTTTAGGTTCTTCCTCCATTCTGACTTCTGCCCACTCATCAAGATAATAAACATCTTTGCCCATTGTTTCGAGACGTTTTAAAAGTGATAAATCCCTGTTTAAAATGGCTTTTAGTAAATGAGATGCAGAGTAATATTTATTTAAATTGTTTTTTGCAATTTTTTTTGCAATTTCAAGCGCATTTAATAATTCTATGCTGAAAATGTTTTTTTCTTCTTCCATACTAATTTAATCTTTATACCAGATCAGGTATTTTTTAACTTTATAGGTAATGTTTAATCCTTTTATGCAATTATTTTGCTTGTCTTTGTTTAATCGGATTGACTCTATTTTTATCTTTTTTCCTTTAATCGATGAACACAATTGACTGAAGGTTAGTAGTTCATTGTCATTTTTCACAATTGGAATATCGAGATCATCACATAAATATTCTGAAAAATCATCTTTTACCTTACTGCCTTCAGCAACCTTGATTAGTAATATTTCAAATTGATCTTCAGATATTTTGGGTGCTTTTTTAATTACGCCGGTGCTGTCTTTCTGTGTTTTTGTTTTTGGGGCTACAGGTACATATTGGAGCATATCTTCCAAAGGATCTTTTTTTGCTTTACCTCTTGGAAGTGAAAAAGCTTCGGATTTTTTCTCATATTCATAGGATGTTATATCAAGAGGATTTATTTTTTTTATGACTTTAGGATGTACATAAATAATTTTTTTGGCGACACGGCTAAAATCTCCATTGACAACAAGCGTAATTGTTTTTTCTCCTGAAGTGGTAAAAGTATATACAGGATTTGGTGATGTGTCATCAATACTTCTGTTTTCGCCAAAAGCCCACTCCCAGGTTTTTGCATCTTCAGAGATCGAATTGAAATATGTTGGCTGCCCAACAGTAATTACTTTCGAAGATATAATTTTGGGAGTTCCCAGTTTATCCGCAGCATATTTATCAGTAATGTTAAGTTCCCGGGTATGTAAGCAATCACCATTTACAGTCAGTGTTACCATATATTTTCCGGTGTTTTTATATACGTGAAAGGTGTGTCTTCTGGTATCAGGTGCAGACCCGTCCCCAAAATCCCATTCCCACGATTTTGCATTGGGTGTTTTGTCATAAAATTCAATGGATTCCTGGTTTTGGGAATGTTCTGAGAAAATATAAAATTTGACATCGTCACAGTCAACATGATTGAAAAATTGAATTATAAAAGTAACAATTCCAATTAATAGAAGGATTACGAAGAAAAATACAACCCTGATGTCAATATTTTTTTTATCCATGTTTGTTTGATATTTATTAAGATAAACTTTATGAAAAATGAAAAGCAAAAATAGTTTTTATTATTTTAAAATTGTAAATATTATATGATATTTTTTATGAAAATAATTGTAATTCTTACAAAATATTTTATTACGTTTGTATCCTGAATAATTTATAAAAGTAAATAAATTCATAATAAATGATTGAGCTGGAAAATGATAAAAAAGGGCTGGTTTTTTTTAAAGAAAGATAAACTCAAATTTATTCTATCACAATCAGGTATTAAAATTGATCTCTTAAGTGTTACCATTAAATTTTAAATATTGATTATATAATTACATTTTTTTATGAGGCAGGCAGTTTTATTAATTATAATGATGCATTTATGTTTAGCATGTTATGCCCAGAAATATATTTCACAGATTCCGTTTAAATATGATTATTCTTTAGACCAGTTAAAGAAACAGTCCAAAATAGGAGAAACGGATTTAAAGAATAAAACCGTTGTTGATGATAATTCAGAAAACCTGAGTGACGATATTCTGGTTTTAAAAGAAAAATACTCCATTGTACTGGCTGTAATGCCTAATAAAATTACGAACTACAGATTATACTCCTACATAGACCCCTGGATTAATACGCCATACAAAGAAAAAAGCTTTTCAAAGACAGGAATTGACTGCGCTTATTTCCTGCAGTCTTTGTATAGTGACGTTTACCAGGTTACACTCCCTAAAGACCCTGCCGGAATGTGGAAGTCTAAAGACATTCAGATTTTTACCGGAAGAAGTTTCCTTGCAGAAGGGGATTTGGTTTTTTTTAGATACGATAAAGATCATCCTATATCCGATGTTGGCCTATATCTGCACAACGACAGAATTTTGGCCTGTACAGAAAAAGGCCTCGCGATATATAATTTTAATGACGAATATTTTCAGTTACGTTACATAGGGGCAGGACGAATCAATGAAGATGCAAAGAAAAAATAAAAAGAGTCTTGTAGAGCTTGCATACGAAATAGAGAATATTTCATATGATATCAGAGCCGAAGTTATTACTAATGAACTCCTTGAGAGCAATGCCGTTGTACAGGATGAAATTACGATTTCTAATCATGGGCAATTCTCCAGGGCGTACAGAAATGATGTTTTAGGAGCATCAATTCAGGATGATAATTATGATAAGCAGGAATATCTGAACATAAAATTGTCCAGGGACAGTATGTATGATGCGCTTCCGGAAGGTTTTGTGCATAGTTTAAGTGAGAACAACGCCGATAAGTCGGTGAGTCAGATGATAAAGGAGCATAAGCATCAGAAAAAACAGGAAGCCGAAGCCCGTAATTTTTTTACTCCTTTTGAGAACGAAATTTTTCATTACCGGACTAAAATAGAAAGCGTCGAAAGGGATTTTTTATACAAGCTGAACGGAAGTAAACCATTAGATTTTTTTTATGATTTTTGGGGTTTGACACATATTTATCCGGCAGTTTTAGTATCAAAATTTATTCAGCTATTACCGTATGCTTATAAAATTGTTGGTGATATTGATTTGGCATGCCGTTGTCTCGAAAGTATTATAGAAGAGAAAATAAGCTATAAAACAACGAGTTCTAAAGAGTACAGCGCCGAAGAAGAGCAGGTCAAATTAGGGGAAAACCGATTGGGGGTCGATTTTATTACCGGAAAAGATTACATGGATTATTCAATGAACCTGACGATGGAAATAGGACCGATCACAAATAAACCTTTTATGGACTATGTTAATAATGGAAAGATAAAAATATTTATAGATTGTTTTTGCGAGCATTTTTTTCCAATGGAAGTTGAGGTAAGGACAGTTTTAATAATGAATCAGGAAACCGAAGAGTTTAATTTTAGTAAACTACCTGTGTTAGGGTATACAACACGAATTTAGAAATGATAAAAAAGCATTTAGGAGCCCTTATTGATATTAGGCTTATAGTATTTTTAGTTGTAATTATAGCGGTCAGCGTTATACTTACAATGGTATTTAGCGATAAAATAAAAGAGTTCGCCGTAAAATATAAAAGGAAATTTTATATCTATATTTTTTCATTCGTACTTATTTATGCCCTGGTGGGGTTTTTAGGATACAATAAATTGTTTACAGAACTGTCTGATGAATTTCTCTTTTATCAGATTGCTTCTTTACTGTTCGGTATTCTTAATGTCTATTTATACAGATGGTATTTTGATGAATTTAATCTGAAAGCAGTTAGCATTGAGTTATTATTCTCTCTTCTGATTATGCTTTATTCGAGTGTACTCTTTATTATAATTTACACCGCCCTAAACGGGATTGGCCTTACTTTCCTGATGTGTTCTCATTTTCTGATATTTATCATACCAACAGGTGTTTATGCCGTATTTAATTATATGATGCAGATCCCTCCTAAAGAATACGTTACCTGGAAAATACCGGCAGGGGAAAATCCTTTTCCTGAAATTGATAACGTAGAAATGAAGGATTTACTGCTTATTACTTTATTAATTCAAAAAGATCCGGACAGTACAGACTATACTTCTATAAGATCGAAAGGCCCGGTTCGAATTGATTTTGGAAATCTATTTTATCATACGGTTTCAGGATATAACGTGCATAATGCCGAAAATAAAATTGAATTGAAGGAGAATGGAGTAAACTGTAACTGGGTTTTCTTTCTGCAGCCCAAATGGTATCAGGTCGCTAAATATGTAGATGCCAAATATACTTTGGGAATGAACGGTATTACAGAGAATTCGGTAATTATCTGTAAAAGACAGAAAAAAGAAGAAGTTAAATTCAACAAAAAAGAAAAGAAAAAAGAAGGCTTTATGTTCGAACCTAAGATTGGGAAAAAAGAGCAAGAAGCAGAAGTAACTAACTAAAAAATAAATTTTAAAATATTAAATGTATTATATAGAGGAATCTGAGATGTCGGAATACGACAAACACCGTACTTATAAGATAAGAAAGGGGGATACACTGCAAAGTGTAGCTCGTGATTTAGGTATAGATGCTCAGGAACTCAGAAGATACCATAATATATATTGCAGGATTCCGGATTTGATTGAAGCCGATTTTAAAAGCCATTTAGAATTAGTGATTCTGGCTCCCGAAAAAAAGGAGGCTAAAACAGATGCTGAAATAGAGAAAAAGCTTAAAAAAGTAAGTTTTGGAAATGAGTACAGACTGCCTTTTTTACCGGAAAGAACTAATAAAAATTATAAAGTACAATATACTTCAGAGGTTGGTGATGAAGTTGATGTTACAGAAATGAATATAAATGTAAAATGGCTTGCTGTTGATAAAAATAAATATCATCTCTTCGAGATTAACCGGGCGTCAGATATTTATATTAATGGAAAAGTACCGGATACAAAGATGAACGAATTGGCAGCAAAGACTGCGGAAGTTTTGTATCCGTTAGAAATTGTTGTGGATCAATTTGGCAAATGGGCAGCTGTTTATAATTATGATGAAATTGAAAGCCGCTGGGAGGAAATAAAAAATGAAATTTTAGATTATTATGAAGGCGAAGTAGCTGAAACTTATATTAAACACATCGATTATGCATTAGAAAGTTCAGATACATTATTTGAATTACTTGCGTCGGATTATTTTTTGAGAGCTTTTTTCAATGGGATTCATGTTGCCTATACAACTAACTATTCGTTTGAGAATGAACTTACTTTTCCATTAGAAAAAAATAAGGAATTGGTATTTAAGGTGGAACAAAAAGTGGCCACTCATTTAGATGATGACGGTTTGATTAAAGTAGAACAAAAAGGAGATTATATAGATTCCGGTTTAGAAATTGATTTGGGACATGCCCCTTGGAGAGGAAATTATAGCACTGCTTATTTTTTAGATGCTGATTCTTATTATATAGAAAAAATGAATTTGGAGTGTAGTATCGATTATGATAATCCAATTAAAATTGCAATTAAAATTGATAGTATAAAACAAACGAGTTCGGATAATGATTAAATAATAATTATTTAAGATTATAAAAAAGAAAGGTGTTAATAAAAATGTTTAATATTCAAAAACGGTAAAGCCATGAGTGAAAAACATATAGTAGTACAAGGAGCAACTGTAAAATGTAAGTTTAGCGTAGAGCCTAAGTTGGATAAACTAAAGGTGAAAACGCATAGTAAGCATTATGCCAATGACAAAGATGCTGAAAAAAAGCTCATTGCTACCGATAAAGAAATTGGACAAACGCTCGAGAAAAACACTTTTGGTAAATGCAAAATGCAGCCCAACGGAAGTGGAGATTACCTGCCTTGTCAGGCTGTTATTACCAAATGGAGCGGTTTTTATGACAAAGTTACACTCTCTAATAAAGGAAAAATTTTATTGGAAAGCAGTAAAGGAACCTGTCCAATCGGAGGGCCGGATTGTATTACAGTGGACAAACACGGACAAAAAGCAGAACCGGGAAAACAAAATGCAAAAGAAGCTAAGCCACAGGTGAATAATCAGATAAATCCTTTGGTTGACATGGCTGTTTTTCAGGTGATTTTGGATGATAATGATGTTATTTGAAAATAAATATAAAGTATGTCAAATTTTAAAATAATTGGAAATCCTAATCCTGAGATAGGCAAAGAAATAATCTACAAGATTAGTAATCCTGATCATGTCAGTTTATTGCCTGGACAAATAACTCCTGTTGGAATGAACCCTTTTGTTGAACAGGTTAAGTGGTCTATATATATCTTAGAATTTGGAAAGTGGATTTTAAAAGAGAAAAATAATAAAACAGGACCTACTGCCAATTATACCTTTACAGAAAAAAGTTTAAAAAGAAAAGGAATCCGTATTGTTGCACGTTTAGGCGAAGAAAAAGCAATACTGGATATTAAGCCTCAGGATACTATTGAACGCAGAATAGTAAAAGTAGAATTATGCGATGCCTTGGGAAATCTGCAGACGAAACCTTTTGCATATAACCAAACCGTTTTGGCGAAGGTACATTGTTTAAATCTTAATGACTGTACTGTGCATGTAACATTATGGGAAGACGATGCTCCGGGCGCAGGACACAGTGAAATAAACAAAAATAACAAAGCCGTAACGAAATCTGAACGGATATCGAATGGCATTGCAAATATTAAATTTAAGCTGGCAATTGATTTTGCAAAAATAGCAAACGCCCAGTTAGCCAAAGGCGATAAAAGCGAAGGAAAAACCCATGAGTATTATGTAACGGCAGAAGTTTTCAGACAAAAAACCGAAAGCAGTAATAATATAAATGTAATTAATCCCGAAAAAAATGGGACTGCTGCACAAGCAACACCTCAAAAACCTTCACCAAGACCTACAGATCCGGCAGCTAAAAAAGGAAAGTCTAAAAAAGAAGAAAAAGGAATAGCAGAAACGGTAAGCGGTACAATATACGATTGGGGTGAAACTATATTGAAAGCCATACCCATAATTTTACCAGATCCTATAGAAGTGGTTAATAGTCTTGCAAAGATTTTTACACCTGATAAGAAGGATGATAAGAAGGACGAGAAAAAAGGTGCTTGTGTTTGTAAAGAGAATAATTTTTATTGGAGTGATAAATTAACTTGTGATGAGCGTAAAAAAGTCCTTGAAGTTTGTGCTAACATTTGGGGAGAAGACAAAAAGAAAGACAAAGCAAGCGAGTTGATGGCTATTATGCATCTTGAAACGATTAAAACTTTTTCTCCTTCAAAAAAAGGAGTCAGCTCAGGTGGTACAAAGTTTATTGGTTTGGTACAATTTAGTGCTGTAACAGCCAAAAGTATTGGAACAACATATGAGGAATTAGGGAAAATGACTTTTATCGAACAGATGAAGTATGTAGAAATATACCTAAAGCAAAATAAAGATAAGATGAAAACTTTAGTTGATTTTTATCTTCAAGTTTTAAAACCTGGCGATGTAGGTATGGGAGATAAACCAAATCATGCTGTTTTTGATGAAAGCGTAAGTGTACCTGATGGAGATGGAAGTAATACAACCAAAGAACAAAGAGATAAAAACATTAATAAAGAGCCTTGGGTTACTAAATATGGCTATGCGTCAAACCCTACTTTTATGACCGAAAAGGATGAAAAAGTAAAAAGAAAAAGGTGGGTTTATACAAGACAAGCATATGAAGAACGATATGGTACAATAGGAGGAAAAACAACAATAAAAGAAATTGATGATGTTTTGCGAAATGAACATTACAAGCCTGGTGCAGTACAGCTATTTAAAGGTAAATGTGATGATGTTGTAGAAGAAAAGAAAAAAGAAACTAATGGTGAAAGAGCGCCTTGGATGGAAATAGTCTTAGAAGAAGCAAAAAAATATGGAGGGTATACAGAAGGAGGTAAAAATGTCCTTAATGAAAGAATAAAAAATGAATATTTTTCTATTAAAAATGAAGGAACAAATTCTAAATCTGATCCTAGTAAAGTTTCATGGTGTGCTGCATTTGCAAGTTGGTGTCTACAGAAAAAGGGATATGCAAATCCAAGTACATGTAGAGCACTAGAGTTTGATCCAAACTATATACAGGAAGGACAGGGAAAAGAAGATAAAAAATTATCACACATGAGAAAAATATCAGAGCCTGTTTATGGATGTATAATTGTTTGGAAAAACACAAAAGGAGGAGGAGGACATGTCGCATTTTATTATGGTAAAACTGCAACTGGCAATATTATTCCTATTGGAGGTAACCAAGGTAGTAGTTTACAATTTAGTAATAGAAAACCAAATGGAGATGGAGGACAAAAAATTGTTGGATATTTTTTACCTGAAGATTATGCCGATAATCCAAATGATAAGTTTAAAGATGAAGAATTAAAGTTAGATCCCGTAAAATTAAATAAAAGCGATTTATTAGCTAAAAATGGATTTGTTAGTACTAAAACATAAATAGTAATAGAAATGAAAGTCAAAATAAAAAAAATATTTATTTTTTTATTGATACCGCTTTATATGGCTTGTCAAAAAAAAGATAATAATTCAACCATTGTAGAAAAAGAGAGTAATAAATTTATGGAAGAAGTTTTAGTGAGTCAACTCAAAAATGGATCAAAAAAATATTATAAGGACGCTGGTATAGAATTACCTAATGATCAAATTGATTTTCAGGATATAAAAGCGACTGTAGAGATTTGCAAAAAAATATTAACGGGAAGTGGTTTTATTTCATTGTCTAATGAAAAGTTCAATTCTAAATGTAAATTAATTTTTAATAGAGTAATAGATCCTAATTCTGATAAAAACTTTTTGTACATTAATTATTTTGATAAATGTGATAAAAAAATAAATTTTTATCCAAATAATGGAATAGACTACCAAGGGGCATATATTATTAAAAATGAGAATTTTATCACTGAATTTTTTTACATACCCGAATTAATTGATTATAAAAATGAATTTCCCAAAGCAAGTGAAAGTGAAAATAATGTTCTTAAAAGTTATAAGAATAAAGATGGAGAGGAAATAACAGTTGAATTATGGAAAGATGTTGAAAATAATAAAGATTTGGCTTATAGCATAAAAGACCAACGAAAAAAAAATAGTGAAACTTTAATTAATCGTAACAAATATTTATTTAATGATAGCAAAGCAAGTTTAGTTTGGTTAAAATTTAATGATCAAGAATTTTTAGAATCTCTAGTAAAAACTTTTGGTTATGTTGAAGATCAAGATTTACTGAAATGGGTTTTGAATAGAAATCTAAAAGAGGAAGAGTTCGATAAGATATTATTTACCAAAGCTTGCGATAATAAATATGTATTTCATAAAGAAATTTTTGAGATTATGAACCAAGCAGATAAAAGTAATAAAGAAAAATATCTTGTTTTTTTGAAAGAACATTTTCCAAAAGTTGACAAAAATAATTTTAGTGATGAAACAAAAATTCAGGCACTGTATTGTTATTACTCTACAAAATTTTCAGGAAGTATTGACATATTAGATGTTTATTCTTTTTTTCCAAGACTTAATGATGAAGAATCAGAAGAAGAATTTAAAAAAAACAACTATTATAATTTATCTGATTTTAAAGAATTGTATAAAGAAACAAGATATGGCGCTGGATGGCAGCCAGGTATGAAAGAATAATCTTTTTATATAAAAATATTAAAGAAAGAAAAATTCAACGAGATCCTTGAAATATTGAAAAAGAAAAGCCCCAGCTAGCAAGAGTGGGATGCTATTGTTAGCTGGTGGAATATTCTAAATTGTTAAAATTAAAATAAATAATAAGCTTTAGAAAATTTAAAAAATCATTATGAAATATTTTTTAATTATAATTTGTCTGATTTTCATATTTACGAGATGTAAGGAAAATGATACTGTCGATAGAGTAAATAAAGGAAACATATCCAAAATAAATGTAGCTCCCTACAACACAGCACTTGCAGAAGATGGTGTTAAATATAATTATGATACTTTGTCTGCAGATTATATTAAAAAAGTAAAAATAAGTCTTTTAAATAAGAATTTTAAATTTCCTGACGAGCAAAAATTTAAAGATAAAGTATTTGAAGTCTTCAATATAAATGTATATGATTATAAAAATAAAATTGTTGTTTTAAGAACTGCAATGTTTACTGAAATTGCAATTAAAGAAGATAAATTTATTTTAATTGAAGATACAGAAACAGACAACAGTAAAGATGCAATAAATGATAATTTAGAATATTATTATAATTCTTATGTGTTTTATGGAGATAAAATTGCATTTAATTGGCTGAAGTCAAGAAACAAACAGCAATTAATAGATTTAGTAGTTCAATATGGTTATGATTCTGATAAGGAATTGATAAAGTTTGTTTTTAAAGATTTTGATTTTGATGACAGTGTTTTATTTCATGATTTAATTTTTACAAACAATGTTAAAACCAAAAAATTTGTTTTAAGAGAAAGCATTTTAAATGATATTGAAAGTTTAGTTTATAAAGGAACGATTGAAGGTTATACAGAAGCAAAAGAAGGGAATGGTTATAATAGCTTTTCTGAAATAATTCAAAAAATTAGAGAGAACCCCAATAAATATCTTGATCCGGAAAAATATATTGCTTTTTTATATGAAAAAGATTTGAGAGTAGGTATTGTTGGACATGTTGAATCTAATTTAAGTAATAATAACAAGTATAAATCTTTTTTAAAACAGAACAATTATTTTAATTTTCAAAGATTAAAAGATTATGTAGAGAATGTTTATGGAGAAGATTCTGATTCAGATGAAATAAGTGTGGTTTTTAAAATTCAAGATCCAGATGGATATACAAATTTGAGAAAAGATAAAAATAGCACATCTGATATTGTGGAGAAAATTAAGTCAGGAGAAAAAATTGAGGTTTTAGATGATTCGGGTAATTGGTGGTTAATACAAACTAAATCTGGTAAAAAAGGTTATGTGTATAAAACTAAAATAAAGTCAGAGTAATATTTAGATATAAAATAAAACAATAAAGCTCATTGACATATTGAAAAGAAAAGCCCCAGCTAGCAAGAGTGGATGTTATTGTTAGCTGGTGGAATATTTAAGATTGTAAAAAAAGAAAAGCAAATTAATATATTTAAAATTATGAGAATAATGGCTGTAACAGTTTTATTGATCTTTTTTGGATCTAAAGAGAATAAGCAGGATTCGATAAAAGTTGAGAAAAAATATATAGCTACAAATTCAGTAGTTGGTAAAACAGATTATTCAAATGAAGCACTTGATGATCTTTTAAAATGTGGAGATTATTCATACATGGATGGATATTTTACTATTGCCGATTATGGATGTATTTATCAACCTAGTACAATAAATAAATTGGGAAATGCGGAGGTATATCTTGTTCCTAAAAAAGAATTAAAAGAAAAT
Source organism: Flavobacterium sp. (assembly GCA_039931915.1). Taxonomy (GTDB): domain Bacteria; phylum Bacteroidota; class Bacteroidia; order Flavobacteriales; family Flavobacteriaceae; genus Flavobacterium. The sequence continues at coordinate 54,034 of JBDTRA010000002.1, forward strand.
CTTGATATTGAAAAAGAAGAAAGCAAGATTGGAAAAATGAATATTAATGATTTAAAGAAGTTTTTTGATGTATATATACTCATAATAGATAAAAAATATTTAACACATAATGTTAACATGGATGTGGCATATTATCCAAATTATCCTTATAAGCAAATAATTTATAAATACCTTGATGGTATATATAAAAATATTCTAATCCTTGATATAAAGAATGAAAAAGATTCTCAATATAATGATTGGAAAGCAAAAAAACTAAAAAACTCTAATCAGTCAGGACAAGATATAACTTCAGATCTCAAAGGAGATTATTTTATTAAGACTAAAGTTTCCAGTATTGAAACTGGTGATCCGATTGATGTTAGTTTTTACTTTTCTTTTGATGTATCAAATGCAGTTTTAAGTATAGCTGCGAATAACTCTCTTGAAGCATATTGTGAAGGGACATATAGTATTTCTAAAAATGATGATGTTTTAAAATTAAAATATACAGGTGAAGGGACCTGTACTTCAGATGAAGATGAAAGTACTTTTTTAATTAAAAAAGAAACTAATCAATACTATATAAAAAGTAAAAGATTCAATGATTTTAAATGGCAAGCATTAAATAAAAAATAGATTTTAGAATATGACTTATTTATTATGTTAAAAGAAATATGATAAATAACAATAAGATCCTTGAAATATTGAAAAGAAAAAAGCCCCAGCTAGCAAGAGCAGAGATACTGTTGACAGCTGGTGAAATATTCAAATCAATAAACGATTAAAATAAATTTATATTATAAATAATGAGAATAATAGCCTTAGCAGTTTTATTACTTCTGATCGGTTGTAAAGACCCTGTTTCAAAAGAATCAAATAAAAAACCATTGAGTGATGATGCAGCATTTAAGAAAACATTTAAAGAAGATAGTACTGAAAATGTTCAATCAGAGGATATTAATATAAGAAATCAGGATTCTACAGATATATGGAAAGGGAAATATTATTTTGAATCTATAAATAAAGACGATTTAAAGACAAGCTTCGAAATAAGTATAAAACAGCTGAATGATATTTCTGTAAAATATAGTAGTGATGATAATAAACCGGAAGTTTATAATCATATAGCTGGGGAATTAGAAAATCCTGAAAAACTGAAAATAAATTTCAACCCAGATTATGAAGAAATGGGTGTCATTTTTCTGGAAAAAGACGGAGATGAATTTACTGTTTCAGGAGAACCAATCTATTTTGTTAATCCCGGAAATGATAATTTATCAATTAAAAAAACAGAATAAACATGGGTAATAATAATTGATTGAAGCGTTGAAAAATTAAACAATTTTTAATAATAGAACCAAAAATACAATGTAAATATTTTCTTTAAAAAAGGGCTCAGTGTGCGCCATTGTTGGTGTTTAACCCGAAAAAGCTTATTTTAAAAACCAAGAAAAATATTTTTGTAAAGTAAATAGTAAAAAATAAAAATAAATTTTCTGAATATCTTTTTTAGAAAAAAGGAAGTATCAGGAATAACCAAAATATAAAAGGATAAATCTCATTTCAAAATAAAAACAATATAGAACTATGATAGAAAAATTAAGTCATTTTCCCGTTAACTGGATTGATGGGATGAAGATAAACAAGAGTCATTTTTTATCGATTCAGGATAATGTTTCCGAATTGGTAAATGATGCAATAGGTATTCATACAACACCTATGAGTTATGGTTTACTGGATTCCGGAAATCAAAATAAGGAATCGACAAAAATTACATTGGCAATTGATAATCACAAACTCCTTCGCGTACGTGTAGAAGAATGTCATGCTATTACCCCAAACGGGTCAAGGATTGAAATCAGTAAGAGTAATACGGATACATTAGATCTTCAGGTTCCGTATCCGGAAGATACTTATGATATTAAAGTAGGGGAACAATTGGTATTACTGGCCTGCATATCGGTTAATTCTAAAAAAAGGATTCCGTTTGGTGAGCCGGACCCAGATGAGGTTCCGCCGAGATATCCCTATACACAGCCGGAATATAAACTTCACCTGATCAAGGCCGAGGAATTTCGTTCAGGGATAGGATACGGAGGGTTTTATCTGGCAATAGGTAAAGTCCTGGTAGGCGATACTACGGTCCTTGATGAAGATTATATTCCTCCATCAGTTACTGTGGCCTGTCATCCAAAACTGGTGGATATGCATACACAAATTGCACGTTCGTTTGGTCAGATAGAAATTTATGCAGTACAGATTTCTCAAAAGATAAACCGAACCCAACAAACGGGACTGCTGCCTCAGACGGTTATGCAATTGACGGATAATACAGGGTACTATTTGGGGACTCATCTCACTCAGTTTCGCTGGTTTTCATTATACCAGCACCCGGCTGCGATGTTAAGTTCAGTAGTATCATTTGCGAGGGTGATGAAGAATTTTATTGATTCAAAATCAGGTGCAGGAAAAGAAGAACTGTTGAATTATTTTGCCGAATGGTGTGATATCTCACAGGGAGATTTTGAAATATTGTTCACATCCCTTATTAACGCAGGTTACGACCATGTGCATATAGATAAAACAGCCACACTGGCTATGAAAGCCCTTGCCAGAATAGAGAAGTTGTTCGAAACACTGAACAAGCTCGATTACATTGGGAAGAAAAAAGAAAATATCGAACTTTTTGTTGCCGAAACGGATAAAAAAGACATTATTCATAATCCGAAACGACATGGTTTCTTTATAAAAGATTAAAAATATATAGTAATAAATTATGGAAGTATTAAACAAATCAGAACGACAGAAAGCCTTTATCGCTTTTTTAATAGCTTTTATTCTCACTTTTTTGGTGATGTTAAGTGCAATCTCATTTAATTTTTATATGCCTATAGCAGAAAATAAAATGCTTAAGGCAGAGAATGAAATGATGAAAAGGGAATATGATTATCAAACCAATTTTTCGGTAAAAGTGGATAGTATCAGAATGACGATCGACTCTATTAATTCACCAAAAGTGGATAATGATTTTCAACAGCGTCTGGCAAATGTCATGATTGCGAATATGTATCAGAAAATACCAAAAGATACTACTGAGAACAAAAAATTATATAACAATGTAATTCTGGCCTATAAGAATATAATTGACTATAAAAAGCAAATCAGAAGTCTTACGCATAATTCGCATTTAATAGACAGCCTGAACCAATCGGCTAAAACGTATAAAGAAGAGTTAGAAAAAGTAAGCAGGGATTTAGATGTATGCCGTCAGATTTATCAAAATCAATAATAAGAATAAGAATAAAAAGAACTAATAAAATAATCACTTAAAAAATTAAAATTATGTTATCAAATTATGGAATTGGAGGTAATGAAGTAAAATTAGATGCTGATGAAGCTATCATTGCAATCCCTCAGAACAGAACGCTTGTTGCGCAAAAATTAACTGTTGACGCACCAATAAAACCAGAGTTGGTTGAAGGGATTACAAGTGTTGAAAAAGCATTTGAACACTTTAAACCGGAAGTAAAAGTAAATTTTGAAACTGTTGACGGAGCTACCAAAGTTGAAGCGCTGAACTTTAAAGGTTTAGGGGATTTTGGTATAAAAGGAATCACATCACAAAGTAGTTTCTTATCGGACCTGGAAACAGAAAAAGACCAATATCAAAAAATCATCCGTCAGTTAAAATCAAACAAGATTTTGAAAGCTGCATTGGAAGATGGAGAGGCTAAAAAAGCTTTATTAGAAAGTCTTGATTTGCTAATTGGGGAATTAAAAGATAATAAATAAGAATTTAAAAAATTAAAGAGATGTCAACAAAAGAAGTATACAAAGGTAATGAAGGTGATACTGCAGTATTAGAACGTAAAGTAGCCGGAGGTTCGGTTGAGAAGAACATTGAAAAACTGGCTAAATATGGCGGTTTCGATTTATTGGAAATGTCGATCGAAGGGATCCAAAACCTTAATCCGGAAAGAAAAGCGAGAAGAAAAATCTTCCTTGGAGAAATTAATAAAGCTAAAGAAAGAGAAACCCTTAAAAAGACATTAGAGCTTTGGGCTTCCGTTTTAAGAAATAATGAGGCTTTGACGGATATGGTGGCGCAAAGCGAAGACAAATGCAAGGAATCTGAAGCATTGTTGAAAAAAAACCTGATCAAAGCTGTTGAAGATACAAGAGAAATAGAAGCTGCATACAGAACTATTGCTTTGTTTTTCAAAAACACAGAAACAGATAAAGTTAAAAATGTTACGATTGTAAATGCTGATTTAGAGCAATTAAAAGATCTTGACAATACTCGTTTTATCGATGCAATCCACTCTGAATTAGTAGATAATTATGACCGTTTAGATCTTAAAAACAATTACGGTATCCTGGTTATTCCGGGGTATTTAGGATCTAACAAAGTAATCGAGAAATGGGCAAAGATTGCGCATGAAAACAAAGTAATGCTGGTTACTGATTTTGAACATCTTGATGAACCGGATGATGTATTGGAAATGTTTGACGCAGCTTCATTAACCGGAGGTGATGTTTACCGTTCTAATGTAATCATGACTTGCAACTGGCTTGTTGGTCGTGGAAGATTTGAGCAGATTGGTGAAAATGATGATTTGCATATTGCACCATCTGCAGCTCTTGCCGGAAAAATTTATAAAACGTTGATGTCTCAGGTTACAGCCGGTAAAAAATTCGGTGGAATCAATGAAGTTGACGGAGTGAAATTTGATCTTAAGAAAAGTGAAATCGCAAATCTTGAAAACTTAGGATTGGTACCTATGGTAAATGAGTACGGAAAAGTAATGGCTTTCTCTGCAAAAACATTGTTTAGCGGTGATAACTTAGGTTTACAAACGTATTCAGTAGTTCGTGTTTTTGATTATGTGACTAAAGTATTAATGGATTTCCTTAATCGTCGTGCTTTCGAAAACTTTACAGCTAAAACACGTAAAGAGATTATGAATCAGATCGTTGCTTTCCTTGACGGTATCACAGGTCCTGACAAATTGATTGAGAATTTTGAAATCCGCAGGTTCGAACAAGATCCAATTCAGAAAGACAGAATCTATATGGATATCCATATGAAACCTTATTTCCCGGCTAAAAACTTCCTTATAAAAATGGATGGTCACAAAGGAGATGACGGAACAGAATGGGATACAGATTACGAACAAAAATAATAAGTTATAATAAATTCCAAAAGGAAGCACATACATTATGTGTTTCCTTTTTTTAACAAACATTGATCTTTTGAATGATCAAAACAAATAATTCAAATTCATGAACATACTTAAAATTTTATTTTTAATTGTATTGTTTTCAATTTCAAATTCAATAAAAGCTCAAAAATTAAATGCATCAAGTGATGTAAGCTGCCCTGTTACTCAAAAAGATTTATTGCTAGATGGTAAACTTTTTGCCAGTGCACCGCCTATTTTAATGCGGGTTTTTAATGAAGAATATGAATATGCCGTATTTCAGCTTGGGAAAAGAAAAAGCAGCATATACCTATATTTTAAAATTTTTACAGACAATGTTTGTGTAAAACAGGAACAGCCACTGGAACTTTATTTCAAAAATGGAGAAATGTATGTATTAAAAAATACGTTTAAGGTAAACTGTGACGGTACAGCAGCTTTGGAACTGACAAGAAGGGATATAAAAAAAATGATGGCGAATAATATTAATACCATAAAGTTTTATACACTTAAAAAAGATTACGAATTTAATCCCAGTGATGCTGATAATCAAAATATAAAATTTTATCTCAATTGTTTGAAATTGTATAAGATTAAAAAGAAAAGATAATCAGACCTATATTCCAAAGAGTATAAAGGATTTATCCGATAGCAAAACTAAAATTTAATTCATTTTAAAAATCTAAATATGCCATTTCCAGAATTGAATCTTTCATTGGGACTCACAGATAACGACGGTTCTGTTTTCTATGCCGGAAGCGGTGAAGGCAAGGTTATTGTCCGGACCGATTCTGCTTTAAAAAAGCATACCATCAGTATAGTAATTTCTGAACAGCAAATAGGGTCAGTAAATTTGAAAACACATCTTAAAGGAGTAGAAATTCCTGCAGAAATTGAAGTCCCTACTTATCAGATGATTGTTACTGATGATAAAACCAATGAAAAAGAAGTCTATAAAGTAACACGGGATACTTTTTTTTATAAAGAACAAACTGCTAAAAAAGGATTGTGGAGCTTTTTAGGTTTGAAATTTTTAGCACCAAAGAACTTTCTTTTCGAAAATATTCCTTTTGAACCTTTAAAAGAGGATATGGAAATATTTGATATTTCTAAATACAGGAAATTAAATCAGGAAGAACTCACGTATACTTTTCAGAAAGAAGAACAAAATATTCAGATTTTTGCCGGGGACATAAATACACTTAAGGTTGAAAAAGGAACCAGTTACTTTATTATAGTAGATGAAAAAAAGGGACAAAGATTTATAGGTGATATTTTGTATCGTGAAAAATTTTTAAAACTTAGCCCAAATGTAAAACTGCATATTATTAAGAGAAAGCAGGTTTCAAAAGGTATGGAAACTAATAAACAAGGACGCACAGACAGGTTGATTTATATTTAAATAATAAATAGATGAAAGGAGCTTTTTACAAATTGCCTATTGATTTTAATAGTGTCATACAGAAAAAAGAATTAGAAAAGACCTCAATAGAGCATTCAATTGCGCAACAAATAATATTGTTGGCCACTACTACATTTGGTGAATGCAAATTTGATGAAACCTTTGGTTCTAAAATCTGGGAAATTGATTTTGATTTGCTCATGAATGAAAATACATTGAAAGAAATCATTTCAAAAACAATGAAGCAATCGTTAATTTTTCATGAAAAAAGAATAAAAGTTAATGAGCTTAAAGTTGAATTATCAGAAACAATGTATCTGGTTGATGATGTGAGCAGGGCCAAAAAAAAGGTAGATATTATTATTGAAGCTACAATAAAAAGTACCAATAGAAATTTTGATTTCAGAGGATATTTCTTTGTTGGGCCGCTATCCTATAAATGAGTAATGTGACGCTATGTTTACTTAGATTAACTGTTTGTATAAAATAAGTAAAATTTTATTAAATAAGTTATTATAACAAGAAATTTTTTATATATTTACCACATGAATAAATAAATTAATAATTAAAAAAATTTTATTATGTCGTTTTTAACATCGTTATCAGTAGCCGGAAAGGATTACAAAGTATTAAATGTGAGTTATGATTTAGCTCAGGAAACAGATGCTTCCGGGCGTCCATCTACGGTAACCCGTGGAGGTAGAATCATGCTCGAAGTAGAGTCAACAGGTAGTACCGAATTGTTCGAATGGATGACCAACAATTTCGAAAGAAAAGATGGTTCAGTAAAATTCATCAAGCGTGATTCTAATGCTACTTTAAAAGAGTTAAAGTTTACAGAGGCTTACATGGTTAAGTACAAAGAAAACTTTGATCATAACAGTGAAAATCCTTTAACGGAGACTTTTATGATTTCTGCTCGAAAAATTTCGATGGGTGGAGGAGAATTTGATAATGCTTGGGTTTAAATACTTGGACTTTATCAAACTTCATTAAGCTTGAAACTATTAAAGGAAGTCCTGCTATTGGACTTCCTTTTTTGTTTGATACAAGCCTTAAATCTATTTTTAATAACTTTTAATAACCTAATAAATCAACAAAATGAGTTTTTTATCTAAATTACATATAGACGGAGAAGAATATAATGTACTTGAATTTAATGTCAGCTTTAAGCAGGAAATAGACACTACAAGTAAGCCTACAGGAAACGCCAAAGGCGGAGTCGTTAAAATGATCATTGAAGCAACTCATAACAGCCATTTTTTATCATGGATGCTAAATGGTGATTTGACCAAAGACGGAAAAATTGTTTTTTACAGAAGAGATGCTTTGAGTAAAATGAAAGAATTGAAATTTGTTAAGGCATTTTGTATTGGTTATGACGAACAATTTACAAGTACTACAGAAGTTCCAATGAAAATAACAATGGAATTAGTAGCAAAGGAATTGACTTTTGGTGATGCTAAATTCTCTAATAACTGGATTGCCTTAGATTAAATTAATGTTTAATTAAAAAATAAGTACATATTATTATGGCACATTTCTCTGAACAGGTACATATAACGATAGGAAGTTTTACCCAGAATGTTGTTTATTATGATTTGGAACTATCCCAAAAGATGGCCGATCATCATCATTTTTCCTTTGTCTGGCAGTATACGGGCAAGGCCATCATCAATCCGGCAGACCAGGCAAAAGCATTGAGAACCTATCTGGGTGACGAGGTTATCTTTACCTTCAAAAGCCTTACCGGAATCAAGCTGATGAGCAAAGGAATCATTACCGAACTTTCCTCTGTAGACCTTCATGGGAGTGCCGTTGGCCTGCACGTAAAAGGCATCAGTCATACTATTGTCCTGGACGATATGAAAAAATCAAGGACTTTCCAACAGCGTGGTATGGATGATATCGTACTGGGAATTTTAGCCGAAGGACCGGGAGAGTTTTACCAAAGGGATTCTATAAGGTCTACTTATCTTCAGGAATTTAAATGCATGGCCCAGTATAATGAAACCAGTTTTGAATTCTTAAAACGATTGGGGAAACGTTACGGACAATGGTTTTATTTTGACGGGATGCGCATGCAGTTCGGACAGACCAAAACCAGTACTATAAAATTGGTCAACGGAGCTTCGCTTCATAGCTTTAAAATACAGGCCAATATGTCTGCGCATAAAATTTCCCTGGGAGGTTATGATTATAATGGCGCAGCCAATATTCGTAACGCTTCCGCCCGAACTGCTACAGGCAGCAAGGACAGTTTCTCCGCCATTGTGGGTCATAATCAGGGAACCGTAGCACAGTCAGAACTGACTATTGGTGCCTATACAACCAATGCCCAGAACAGCGATGAAATTCAGGAAATGGTCAAGCTGCAGACTGCAGGCAGTGATGCCAACAGTGTGTATTACAGCGGGATATCTTATTTTCCGTTAGGGCTTGGACAGGTTTTTACGATACAGAACCAAACCGTGGAGCATGAACTCATTGTGATAGAAGTGTCACATGTTTCGCAGGTACACGGGAATTATTCCTGCAATTTCAAAGCCATTCCGGCTGATGTTGCAGCTCCGCATTATACGGATGTGCATGTGTTTGCCAAAGCGGAAACACAGCCAGCCAAAATAAAGGACAACAACGACCCTGAAGGACTCGGACGTGTAAAAGTGCAGTACAACTGGACAAACGGAAACACGACAAGTGACTGGATGCGTATGATACAGCCACACTCGGGTGCAGGCAAGGGATTTTATTTCATTCCCGAAATTGATGAAGAAGTTTTGGTAGGTTTTGAAGGGGGGAATGCACAGAATCCTTATGTTTTGGGAACACAATATAATGGTCTGGAAAGTTCGGGGTACAATTCCGGAGAAAACGACAAGAAAGTAATCCATACCCGTTCTGGTACAAAAATACTCTTTAACGATGCCGAAGGAAGTATCTTGATCGAAGATCCGAGTGGGAATACATGGAAAATGGATGGTCAGGGAAATATTGATGTTAATGCTCCAAAGAATTTTACTTTAAATGCAGGAGAGAATGTTAGTATTACAGCCGGGAAAAATGTGAGTGTAAATGCAGGGGAGAATATAGCTTCAAGTGCGGCTATGGATATGATAGATTCAGCAGGAATTAATATAAATCAAATGGCTACCGCGGATTTTATGCTGACGGCAAAAAACATTACCAAAATTGCAAGCGATAACTATTCGGCAGATGCCAAAGATATATCCCGAAATGCATCGGGAAAAATTGAAGCGATTTCTGTAGATGAACATATCCAGAACAGTAAAGGTAAGATTGAAAATCTTTCGGGAGAAAAATCATTGAATGCATAAGTTATGGGCAAAATAACGATATTAGCTAATAATTTTTTTGAAAATGCATCAGGAAGTATTAGAGACGATGCAGCTGAAATTATTACACAATCCGCCAAAAAAGTTGTTCAAAATGGTGAAAAAGGAGTTAATTACGATAAAAATATAGATAGAAAACCTCCAACAGACATCCGTATAACAAAAGTTGAAGGGCCGTTTGATGCGCAAGGAAAATTAGTAGATAAAATTGTGTTAGGAACTTCGTATATTTTTAAAGCTACACCTACAAGAAAGCCTAAAGTTACTGAACTTAAATTGTTGAAATGGGCTATAAAACTAGATGATAATGGAAAAGATATTATCGCTGGTGTCGCATCTCTTAACAAATTAGAAGGTGATAAAATTATTATTGCTTTTAAAATTAATCATGATTTTGAAAAAGCAAAGGTTTATGCTTTTTACCAAAAAGCTGATGATAAAGTAAGTGTAGATTTGAATTTGCAGTTAAAAGAAGTAGTTCTTATTGTAGGTACAGAACAGCATTCACAAACTTATGGTAATAAATTAATGTTTCCGGCACAAGCCGTTAGAGAGATTAAACAGAATTATTCTAAAAATAAATACATTACAATTCTAATTTTTACTGATGGTTTTAATACTCAAGAACTAACAAAAATTGAAAATGATGCTAAAAGACATAATAAAAATGTAAGGTTAACGAAAATTAATACAATAAAGCAATTAATAAAATATATCAATGAAGGGAATGATAAGGTTAAAAGAGATAATGTGAAAATAGAAATATTGAAGATATTTTCTCATGGATTGCCAAGTATTCTGGATTTTGGACTTGATGGCAAAAATAGTGCTGTCCAACAGTTTAATATAAGTAATATTGCAGAATTAAAAATAAATTCATTTGTTGATAAACCAATTATTTACTCATACGCTTGCCGAACAGGAAATAGTGATAATAGACTTGTTGCCTATGCTCCAAATTATAAATATGATGAAGCTTCAATAAAATTAGTGAAGCCTGAAGAAAGTTTAGCTCAAAAATTATCTGAGCAATTAAATGCAACAGTGTATGCATATTTAAGAAGAAGTAATTATACTCCAACTTGGATTGAAGGAAAAGACGAAGCATACAAGAAAAAGTATACAAAAATTGATGATGAAGAAGTTAGTAATCCTCTAAAACCTATAGATTGGTTTAGGACTGGATGGGATGATGCATTATGGAATCCCGATGGAGCTTACGCTTTACCAAGATCTGGTGATTCTCCTGGAGGCATTCTACCTAATGGAATGTATAAATTTGAAAAAGGAAAAAAACCAATTTTAAATAATTAAAAATGAAAATAATATATAAGTCTTTTTTAATAGGTTTTTTTTGTGCCATTTTAACGATTGTTCAAGGATATTTTTCAATGGGAAAATATGCTAATGAAATATCTTCAGGCTGTTTAGAATGCTCTTTTAATGAAATATTAATAAAATATGCAGTGATATTAATATTTTTACCTACTTTTTTAATTCAGCTTATTTTTGACAAGTTTTTTAAAAAGAAATATATCATTACAATATTAATTGCATTCTTTTTAATTTTTGTTTGGTTAAAAGTAATTAATAGTGATGTTTTCGAAACGAGAGTTTCTGGTTGGAGCACATTCTCTAATGCTGATATTGAATCCTTTGTTTTTATACAATCATATAAGCCAATTTTAATATGCATCTCTCTATATTTATTATTTACTTTAATATTAAATAAATATTTTGAAACCAATTCGAAACTAAAAGATAGATGAATGGAAATTAAGGAGTCTAATATAAAAAAAATTGATGATGCCTTTCTTGACCCAGATGGGGCAAGACATAATGTTAAAGCAACTCCATCACATGTAGGTGTTCCTGCTGAGATGCAAACATTTAAACCAATATTGAAATGAAAAAAAAGATTATAATTTCAGTAGTTATTATCATTTTAGGTTTTTTTTTGATAAATAAATATTATGTCAAAAATATATGGTGTAAATCAGAAAATGGATGGTATGAGGTATGGGGGCGTACTCCTATTGATATGACAGTACCAATAAATAATGGGGAGTGTGAATGTATTAGTGAGAGTCTGATTATAGAAAAAAAACCAAATCACTTCAATAGAGCCCAGTTAGAAAAGATAAAAAATGAGTTACCCAATTGGGCGGTTAATAATATAAAAGGATTTTCAGAAAAAGATAAGAAAGATTTGTTTTTAAAATTGAAACAATTTACTGACAAAGAGTTTTTGCAAAAATTAGAATATAAATATACTTTTATAGAAGATACTTATCTAACTTGTTTCATTCCTGTATTCGTTTTTTCGATAGGTTCAGAAAAAGCGTATTGTCCCAATTATCAATGTGTTTATGATGGTTATAAAAAACTTATTAATAATCCTGAAGGAACTAAATTCGGATCAAAAAAGAAACAGCCAAATTATCCAATCATAGAATCCGTAGCCTGGGCTAGGAAGTTTGGAGATAAAGGAATTTAAAATATGATGAAAAAGATTATAATTTCAATTTTAGCACTAATAATATTATATGCTCTTGTACTTGTAATTAAAAAAATAAACTGGAATCATAAACATGAAGTTGGAGAAGTACTGGATAGTTTTAATGGCATAAATGTCTATTATAATGGAGGAGTAAGCAATTCTGAAGGAAGAAATTTATCTGCCGATGGCTATAATATAGGTATGAAATACCAATGTGTAGAGTTTATAAAAAGGTATTATTATGAATATTTAAATCATAAAATGCCTGATGCTTACGGAAATGCGATTGATTTTTATGACAAAGTACTTAAAGATGGGAGTGTTAATGTAAAAAGGGATTTATTGCAATTTTCAAATCCAAGTTCTGTAAAGCCAAAAGAAAACGATATTGTTATTTATGATAAATCATTATTTAATTCGTACGGACATGTTGCTATTATTTGCAAAGCCGGAGATAATTTTATTGAGATCATCCAGCAAAATCCTGGGCCTTTTGCAAATTCCAGAGAGAAAATTATACTAAAGCATGTAGATAGTCTATGGTTTTTAGAAAATGATAGAATTTTAGGAAGATTAAGAAAACAGATAGTGTTAAAGTAAGACGTGGAGGATCAGCTGGAAGTGAATGGAACTATCTTTTTTTAAGAAATGAAAATGATACTTTAAGAATGACAAAGGATGTACAGATAAAAAGGTACATTAAATTAAGATATACCTAAAAAAAATAAATCTTTAAGTTTTGACCAATAATAAATGAGACAAGAGCGAATAAAAGACAGAGTATTAAAAAGAGCGGCAAGATCGTGGGGCTTTTCAGATGTTGAAATGGAAACATCATTCGATCCTGTAGTATCAATGATGCTTAATGCATTATCTTATGAATTGGAAAAAGTAGCGCATGAGCTTGAAGATTCTAAAACCCGTGTTGTAGAAAGAGTACTGGAAATTATGTTTCCCGAAGTTACTGTAGGAACAAAACCTGCGAGGGCAATTCTGCATGCTTTGCCTATCGATAACAATATAAAAGTTTCCCTGCAGAACCAAATGACAGTAAACAGGAGAATTCATAATATTTATAATCCATTAGCGCCAATTACTAAAGAGATAGCACTTTCCCCAACACTGGAGGTAAAATTATCTTCTGCTGAGGTGAAGTATATTGCTTATGAAAGAAACCTATATGAAGTTTCTAATCTTTTTTACAAAGATGCTGTTTACGATTATAAGCATTCCTTACCTTCAGGGGAAGTTTTTTTGGGAATCGAATTAAAAAATGCCAATGTATTGGAGTTGGAAGATTTAATGTTATATATCGATATTAAAAATACGCATCAGAAAGAAATGTTTCATTACTATTTAAAGCAAATGAAATGCTTTCATGATGGCATACAAATTACAGTCCAGGAAGGTTATAATGTGCCTGTAACCAGCCTTGATGTAGAGAGTATAATCAATCGCAACTATACACATCTTAGTGAAGTAATGCAAGAGGTGAATGAATTTTATTTTGATAATTTTTATACACTAAAAGGAGCATTAAAACATAAATCAATAAAAGAGTACAGCGCCGAGTATAAATATTTTGAAGAAGTAACAAATAATAATGATAACCCTGTTATTTGGATAAAAATGGTTTTTCCGGAATCTTTGATTCCTCAAATATTAGATAATGTGTCTTTTACTGCAAATTGCTTTCCTGTAATCAATAAAAAAAGACACACAATAAATAAAACACTCGGAAATTTTCTGTCTTATGTAGCACTGGAAACCGACAACAATATCTATCTGGATGTAGATTCTGTTATTGACGGATTTAATAATCGTTACGAAGTAAAAGAGTTTAAAGATGGTGTGATAGAAGAAGGAAATGCAGTATTACGAATGGGTGGTGTTTCGAGATTTGATTCCAGAAGTGCTTCAGAATTGCTTCAGAATGTATTGGATTTATTAAAAGACGAAAGTTCTTCTTTTGCCGGATTAGGGAAAGATTTCATGAATAGCTCCCTGGTTGAAATCAACCAGCTATTAGCATCTGTTGAGCAACAGGCCAAAGAGAATAGTTTCTCAAAAAATAACGCCCCCTATTTAATGATCAAACCTAAAAATGATGAATCAGTTGGAAAATCATTTACAATAAATTATTGGTCAACCTGTGCAGAAGAAGGAAATGATTTAAAAACAGGTACTGTTTTAGAATCTAAAGATGATTTGTATTTTGTAAGCAAGGAAGGTGTATTGGTTACGAATACTGTTGGAGGGATGAACAAGCAAAATAATAAAGACCGTATTTTGGCTTATCGTAATGCCTTATTGACAAGAGGCCGTATTGTGACTTTTGCAGATATAAAAGCATTCAGTTTTAATCATTTTAAAAATTATATTTTGGATGTTAGAATTGAAAAAGGCACACGAAAAGAAATTTCTGTAAAAGCAGGATTCAGCCGGACAGTAGATATTCATTTAAAAGTGGATTCAGCTGAAAAAAATTATTTGTCAGTTACTGAATGGGAGTATTTGTGTGAGAGTTTTATGAAAAACCTGAAAAACAAATCTTCAAATGTGTTTCCATATCGATTGTTTATTGAAGATTAATTGCATTTAAAATCTTAAAAACATAAAAAAAGCATGACTTTTAGGGTCATGCTTTTCTGGTTATTATTGGTTGGTTTTAAAAATGGTCATATTTCCTGAAAAGTAGTTCCCTGTTTGATGTCACCTGAGCTAAAACCTTTTTTAAACCAGTACATTCTCTGTTCAGAGGTGCCATGTGTAAAAGAGTCCGGAACAATCTGACCTTGCATTTTACTTTGGATAGCATCATCGCCAACTGCATTTGCAGCACTTAAGGCTTCTTCAATATCCCCGGCATCCAGGTTTTTCTGATTGTAATGTGCCCAGACACCGGCATAAAAATCGGCTTGTAATTCTAAGGCAACAGAAAGTTTATTGGCTTCGGTTTCACTTTTTCCTTCTTGAGCCTGATGCATTTTTTCCGAGGTCCCCAACAGGGTTTGCACGTGGTGGCCAATTTCATGGGCAATCACATACGCAATGGCAAAATCTCCGCCTTTAGCACCAAATTTCGTTTTTAGTTCATCAAAAAAATTCAGGTCCATATATACTTTTTGATCACCGGGGCAATAAAACGGACCGGATGCAGAAGAAGCTCCGCCACAGGCTGTTTGTACTGATCCTCTAAACAGTACTAATTTTGGATTTTCATAAGTCATTCCGTTCTCAGTAAAAATTTGTGCCCAGATGTCTTCGTTGTCTGCTAAAATTACTTTAACAAAATTACCCATTTCTTCATCTGCTGCACTAAGTGGAACAGAAGCTTCTTTTTGGGTTTGACCGCCCTGCAGTTGTTCTAACACTGGTGTTATGAGTCGTGCATTTTCACCGCCAAATACATTTACTAATAAAATGATAATACCAATAATACCGCCACCGACGGCTACTTTTCCGCCGGAAATTCCGCGTCTGTCTTCGACATTGTCACTTTGTCTTCTGCCTAGCCATTTCATATGATATTGTATTTAAGTTTATTAAGATGTTTACTCAACACGAATTTATATTTTTTTTAGGAATAAATTAGGAATAAAAAAAATTAGTTTAATAATTATTTTAACCATTTTATCAGAACATCTTCTACAGCTCCTTTCATGATGGGTTTTGGGATATAATCGTTCATTCCGGAAGCGATACATTTATTTCGTTCTTCTTTTTCCGTGCCCGCAGTTACAGCAATTATAGGAATCTGTTTGCCTTTTATAGTGTTCCTTATTGCTATAGTGGCTTCATAACCATTCATTATTGGCATTTGGATGTCCATAAAAACAAGATCAGGGTTGATGTTTTTAAATTCCTTTACGGCTTCATAACCGTTTTCACACTCATAGATAAAAGCATTGCAGTATAGGTTTTTTATGATTGTTTTTAAAAGTAACATATTTACTTTGTTGTCCTCTACAATTAAAAAAGTAAAATTATCATGAATTAAATTTTTAGGAATGTAGCTCAATTCACGTTCAAAAAGACTGAAATCGGCTTTGTATTTTTCATTAATGTTTTGGTCACTGGTTTTAAGGTTCAGGTCAAAATAAAAATTACTTCCTACATCGATCTTACTTTCAAGCTGCAGGCTGCTTTCCATCAGTGCCAGTAACTGGTTTGATATCGTGAGCCCCAAACCGGTTCCGCCAAATTTTCGGGTAGTAGAGCTGTCTTCTTGGGAAAAAGCCTTAAAAATTTTCTCCTGGTTTTGTTCCAAAATACCAATTCCGGTATCAATTACAGAAAACCGAATCGTATAATTGTTATCTTCTCCTTTTTCTAAAACCGAAACATTTAATTTTATCGAACCTTTTTGGGTAAATTTTACAGCATTGGATAATAGGTTAATTAAAATTTGTTTTAGACGTACAGTGTCTGTCCAGATGTATTTTGGGACATTAGGGGCTACATTTAGTTCAAGTTGAAGGTTTTTTAAATTGGCTTCATATACAATCAGGTCAAATACCTGGCTCAATGCTTTTTTTATATCGTACAAATCGATAAATAATTCTAATTTTCCTGCTTCAATTTTCGAAAAATCAAGAATGTCATTTATGATTTCCAATAAGGAATGTGCCGATTGATTAATTGTGGTCATATACTTCTCCTGAATTTCCTCAAGATCCGTTTTCATTAATAAATGTGTAAAACCAATAATGCCATTAAGAGGAGTCCTGATTTCATGTGACATATTAGCTAAAAAATCGGATTTCGATTTGTTAGCAGCTTCAGCCAGTTGTTTGGCTTTTATGGCATCTTCTGTTAATTTTTTATTGGTAATATCAAAATATATACCTCCAACAAATTCAATTTCATCACCTTTTTTAATAACATCTCCAAATTCTTCAATCCAGATGTATTCGCCAGTTTTTCTTTTGATCCGATAAGTATCATGCAAAGCTTTTCCGTTTTGTAAATTACGGAATTGATTATTGATCACTTCTTCTTTGTCGTCCGGATGAATAAGGGATAAAAAGGATAGATTGGTCTCCAGAAATTCGGATTTTGGATAACCTGTAAGATTTAAAATTTCATCATTAAGGAATATCTTGGTAGAAAAAGCATCAAATTTGGAGAGATAAACCGTCCCGGGGATATTATTTGCTATTAATTTGAACTTTTCTTCACTCTCTATAATTTTAGTCTGATTTCGGTTTCGTTCCAGGGCAGATGAAATATTGTTTGCTAAGGTTTGGAAAATATAAATTTCTTCTTCAGACCATCTGCGTTCATTTTTACAATCGTCAAAAGCAATAAAACCTGTAAAAACATCATGAATATACAAAGGCAGGATTAATATCGATTTGATATCGTTTAAAATAAGTAAATTTTTAAAATAACTGTCATCATCAATCTGACGGGTAAGTGTATTTAATATTTTTTTGTTTTGGGCTTTTTCAATGATCTCTTTTAAATCAGATTCTGTAAAGTGCTGTTTAGGACTGTTTTGTTCCCTTGTCTCTTCCCGTGACCATTTGTATTTTTGACTGATGGTATTCGTATCAAAATCTTTCTCGTAATAATAAATATGATCTGCTTTTGCTACCTTTCCTATGATGTTGTAGGTTTCCTGAAACATTTCCTGAGAAGTTTTACTTAATAGGAATTTCTCGGTACAAAGTGCCAGTGCAGAAAGTAATTGACTTTTAAATTCTAATTTTCGTTCGGCTTTTAAACGCATTTGTGAGGAAATAGCCAGCGAAATAACATCTGAAATAGTACGGGCATAATTAATATCCTCATTGTCCCATTCTCTCTCTCTTTCGGTGCTTTCAAAACAGATTACACCCGCCAATTGTCCACTAAAAAAAACCGGGACATCGAGCATCGACAGGATTTTGTTTTCGATAAAGTAGCTTTTTTGAAATTCTGAGGTTTCAAGCTTTTTAAAAACATCCGAAGCATTTATGACCGCTTTATTTCTTAAGGTTTCAAAATAGATCGGAAAAGTAGCTTTATCGAGTACTATTTTATTATAAATTTCAGATTTATTTTTGCTGTAAAGATTTTTACAGGTAATGGTATCATTATAATATTTCCAGAAACTAATTCTGTCTGCTTTTGAAACCTTGGCTTCTTCAATTATATAATCAATTACATTATTTAAATTATTATAATGGCTGAAGTCAGTTATTGATAGTTTTTTGGTAGAATCATTATAGGCTTCAATTTTTTCGAGCCTTCTTTTTTTCTCATTTTCATTGTTTTTCAGTTCTGTAATATCTCTTGCGATACCAGCAAAACCTATAGTTTGGCCTAAATCATTTTTACGGATAATAACTTTTTGGGAAATCCATAATTCACCACCATTTTTCTTCAGAATTGGAATTTCAATGGTAGCATAACTGGATTTGTTTTCTTCCATAGTTTTATAAAAATCAGCAATCTTTTTTATAAAATCAGGATGGATAAATTTGGAATAATTTTTTGCAATAACTTCTTTTTCGGTATAGCCTAAAACTGTAAAGGCAAATTCGTTGATAAAAGTAAAATTGCCTTCCATATCAATTTCAAAAATGATATCTGCTGCTGTCTGAATCAGGTTTTTATATTGGTCCTGGATTTTGATTTGTTCCGTAATATCCTGACCGATTCCGATAATTAAATCTTCAGAAAAACGTTTGTCTTTCCATTGAATGTATTTGTATTCCCCATTTTTGCATTTTAATTTACGGGTATACAAAACATTATCCTTATAATGATCTAAATAGTGTTCTCCAATAAAATCAGGATCTTCAGTAAGTGTCCAAAAACCCATTCCCATGACTTCATCAGTTGAGTACCCTAATATTTCATTAACGGATTCGCTGCAAAAAATAATTTCACCTTTTTTATTTGATGCAACAGTTAATGAACTTCCTTTATGAACAATTTCATTTGTAAATCTGAAATTATCCCGGGTGTTTAAAAAAATAGCATATTTTACCTGATTGATAACAAAAACCACAAGACTGAACGTAAGCAGTAAGACACTTGATTTTAATGGAATTAATTGAAAACTTACGTTAATTATGTGATAAAGGAATACAGTTCCGACAAAATACCAATAGACTTTTATTGGTCTTAAGATACTGTAAGAAAAGTAAAAGGTGATTAAAAAAGAAATGACGGGAACAATATCATTAGGAAGCCGGATAATATTGCGGGCTATATATGTGGTAAATAATAAAAATATAGATATGAAAATTAAGGAAACTTTGTTCCTTAAATAGGCGATTCTGTTTGTTAAAAAATAAAGCAGCAATATCAAAAAACCAATTGACAAATTAATAATTAAAAGGCTGCGTGGTCTTATTTTAAAAATTTCATTGATGATTTCGACTACAACAATAGTAATTCCGAAGAACAAAAGATAAAGCTGATATTCTTTATTCGACGTTTCTTTTTCTTTATTTTTTTCAATAAAGGAACCAATCTTGGTTTTAATTTTAAAAAACTGATATACCAGAAAAGTAAGGAAGCCAAACAAGCATAATCCTAACATGATTAGCTTAGGATTGTTGTAAAATATAATACTTGAGTTAAAAATAAACCAATTTTCTCCAAGCGATCTTAAGGCGTTACTAAAAAAAGTAAGACCGCTAATAAAAGAGGTGAAAAAACTATAGCTGATTACCATAGAATTTGAATTTATTTCGGTTCATTATTCTTTTTAGGGAATAAATTGATTTAGGGTTTATTTATTCCAAATCAGACTGACCAATAGAGTCAATAGAGTCTGTATTTTCGATTTCCAAAATAGCACTGTATATGGCATATTTTATTGAATATGTTATGGGAATTGTAAATACGACACCAATACAACAGCCGATAAAGCCCACTACCGAAGCCAATCCTGCTACAATAAACAGAAGAGCCAGAATAAGAGGTTGTTTGCTCACTATAATAATGCTTGATTTTATAGCATCAGTTACATTTAAATTACCAAAAATAATTAATGGGATGGTTAATGAGGTGAATAAGGAAATTATAAGCGTCAGCAAAGTGTCAATAGCGGTGACTTTTATTAGGTAAAATCCAATAGAGATCAATGCACTTAAAAAACTGATTAATAATGTTGCTATAAATATTCGGGAAAAGTAAGGCGATTTGTAATAGGTAAAAATGGTAGAAAAATTAAAGGCCTCATCTTTATCTGCACAATCAGCCATTTTTAAAAAACCGGCTGTAAAAGGGCTGAATATAGCAGTTAAAACAGCTACAACTACCATATAAATTATAAAAGTCGTTTCCTCGGGCTGTTGATTTTGTAATGATTCGAAAAACTCTTTATTAAAATGATTTACACCATACAAGGCAACTAATATTCCTCCTCCAAGAAAAGAACAAATTATGGAGATAATCAATAAAATGAGTCCGGCATAGAGAGCAATTTTTTTATAATTTTCGAATGCGTGATTAAAAACATTCGAAAAATCTAAGGAGTACCCGTTATTTTTTATGTCTTCGATTTGATTAAGTGTAGGTTTCATATTTAGTAGAATTGTTTTATACTTCTTGACTTTAAGTTAAATATCTAAACGTAAATATAATATTTTTAATCAATTTTGTTTCATAATCTGTGGAAATAGTATGCAGTTTACATCCAGTCTAATAATCTTTTAATAGATTTTAATTTATCTTTATACGGAGCATAACGCATAGGCAGGTCAAGCCAGTTTGCTTTTTTGACAACTGCTTTATGGTGCGAGAAAGTATCAAAACTTAATTTTCCATGATAAGCACCAATTCCGCTGTGGCCAATACCTCCAAAAGGTAATCTTTTATTCGAGAAATGAATAATAGTATCGTTGATACAGCCACCGCCAAAAGAATATTTCAAAATCATTTTTTTAGTAAACGAATCGTTTTCACTAAAAATATAAAAGGCAAGGGGCTTTTCATATTTGCTTACTATTTTGTCAATGTCATTCTCAGCTTCATAAGTCAAAATAGGTAAAAGCGGGCCAAAAATCTCTTCCTGCATTACAAGGCTTTCCAACTCAGGCTCATCGATAAGTGTAGGTGAGATATAAAGTTCATTGGCATTGGATTCTCCTCCAAAAAGCACTTTTTCGGATTTGATCATACCCATCAGACGTAACCAGTTTTTCGTGTTGATAATACGGGCATAGTCCGGGGATTTTTCTGTTTTTTTGCCATATGCCTCTATGATTTCTTCAATCAAAAAAGTAATAAAATTGATTTTCATACTTTTTTGAATCAGAAGATAATCAGGGGCGATACACGTTTGTCCGGCATTGATGAACTTTCCCCAGACAATACGTTTTGCAGCCAGTTTTAAATTGGCAGTTTCATCAATAATACAAGGATTTTTACCTCCTAATTCTAAAGTTATTGGGGTTAAGTTTTCTGCTGCAGCTTTGGCTACTATTTTTCCAACAGTAACACTTCCGGTAAAGAAAATATAATCCCAGCGTTTTGCCAGTAATTTATCCGACACCTCAATGCCTCCCTGAATAACTTCAACATGATTGATATGAAATGATTTTTCGATGATTTTATCAATAATTGCAGCAGTGTTTGGAGTAAGTTCTGATGGTTTTAAAACAACTTTGTTTCCTGCAGCAACGGCAGAAATCAATGGGCATAAGGCTAATTGGAAGGGGTAATTCCAGGGGGCAATCACCAAAACATTTCCGTAAGGTTCTTTATAAATATAATCTGTAGAAGGAAAATTTAACAGAGATGGAAAAACACGTTCTTTTCTTGCCCACCTACTAATGTTTTTTATAGTGCTTTTTAATTCTGAAATAACATAATTAGTTTCTGTTAAAACGGCTTCAAATGCTGGTTTTTTAAAATCGTCATATAACGCTTGAATGATTAAATCCTCGTATTTCTGAATGTTAAAGAGTAATTTTTTAAGTGTTTCTTTTCTGTATTTTATGTCGTTTTTATAATCCATTTTACTTCAATCTTACATTTTTGACTATGCAAGTTACTTGATATAAATTGAAAATCTAACAATTAAATCATAAAAATCATAAAGCATTCCAAATGGTTTCATCCGGTGTTGGAGCTGTCAGAATGATGTTTTCTTTCGTAACCGGATGAGTGAAAACTAATTTTCTGGCATGCAGATGAATCCCGCCATCAGGATTACTTCTGTCAAAACCATATTTCAAATCACCTTTTATGGGAGATCCAATTGCGGATAGCTGTGCACGAATCTGATGATGGCGGCCTGTATGTAAATTGATTTCAAGCGCTACATAATTTTGAAGCTCTTTGAAAACCGTATAATCTAAACTGGCAATTTTACTGTCCGGGACTTCTTTTAAATGTGCTTTTGAAGTGTTGTTTTTCTCATTCCGTTTTAAGTAATGAACCAATTTGGCACTTGTTTCCTGAGGTTTATTTTTAACTACGGCCCAATAGGTTTTTTGAGTTTCACGATTACTGAACATTTCATTCATTCGCGATAGGGCTTTACTTGTTCTGGCAAAAACCACGATTCCGGTTGTAGGCCTGTCCAGACGATGAATCACACCCAGAAAAACTTCACCGGGTTTGTTATATTTATTTTTGATATATTCTTTTACAACCTCAGATAAAGGCTTGTCACCGGTCTTGTCACCTTGTACAATATCGCCCACACGTTTATTCACCACAATAATATGATTGTCTTCGTGCAGGATCTGGAGATTATTTTTATCGGAAAGGATTTTCAAAGCAGATTATTAGATTATTAGATTGTTGGATTGTTGGATTGTTGGATTTTTAGATTATAATAAAGTTGTTTTGAATTTGGATGTCATTTTTACAATTTTGTCCAGATTAAAACATAGTTCATCTAATTTTAATTGATTTATATAACCTAAATCAAAAGCAATTAATAACTGAGTTTCAATTTCAAAAATAGAACCAATAGCTATTTCAAGAAATCTGGAAAAATCTTTATTACTACTTCTTGAACATCCTTCAGCTATATTGGAAGGAATAGAAACTGATGCACGACGAAGTTGATTTATTAATCCGAATTTTTCGGAATCAGGAAAATCAGAAGTAATTATGTAAATTTCTGAACAAAACTTTCTGCTTAATTTCCATATTTCTAAATCTTTAAATCGATGCATTTTAATTATGTCTTATTAATAATTTGTATTTAATTGATTTTTATAGGAATAGATAGAAAATTTTCTAATTAATCGAACAATCTAATTAATCGAACAATCTAAATTAATATTGTTCCCTTTCATTAGGGAAATCACTCGATTTTACATCAGTAACATATTGACTGATAGCCGTTGTCATTTCCTGATATAGATTCAGGTAACGGCGTAAAAAGCGAGGACTGAATTCATTGTTCATTCCAAGCATGTCATGAATTACTAAAACCTGACCATCAACGTTTCCTCCGGCTCCGATTCCAATTACGGGGATTGAAATACTTTTGGCTACTTTTTCGGCTAAATCTGCAGGTATTTTTTCTAAAACTATTCCAAAGCAACCAATTTTCTCCAGCATTTTAGCATCTGCCATCAATTTTTCTGCTTCCTCTTCTTCTTTGGCACGAACACTGTAAGTTCCAAATTTATAAATAGATTGTGGTGTTAAACCTAAGTGGCCCATTACCGGGATTCCTGCGTTTAATATTTTTTTGATGGATTCTTTAATTTCTTTTCCGCCTTCAAGCTTTACTGCGTGGCCACCACTTTCTTTCATGATTCTGATCGCAGAACGCAAAGCTTCTTTTGGGTCTGACTGGTAACTTCCAAAAGGTAAATCAACAACAACTAAAGCTCTTTCGATAGCACGGACTACAGATGATGCATGATAAATCATTTGATCCAGAGTAATTGGTAATGTCGTTTCATGACCCGCCATGACATTTGATGCAGAATCACCCACTAAAATTACATCGATTCCGGCTGTATCTACAATTTTGGCCATAGTATAATCGTAAGCGGTTAGCATAGAGATCTTTTCTCCATGGTTTTTCATTTCGATTAATGATTTGGTAGTGATTCTTTTATAATCTTTTTTCGCAACTGACATTATACCTGGTTTTTAGTTTTTTTGAATAGTTTTAAAGCTGATTTTTCTTTAAAACGATTTTTTTTTTGCAAAATTAAGCATTATTATGCTAACAATCCGCCATATTTACGGCAATTGCTAAACCGCCTTCGGAGGTTTCTTTATATTTGGAATTCATATCTTTCGCAGTTTGCCACATGGTATTAATTACTTTATCTAAAGGAACTTTTGCATTTTTTGAATCGGTTTCTAAAGCTAATTCGGCAGCATTTATCGCTTTTATGGCTCCCATAGTATTTCTTTCGATACACGGAATCTGAACTAAGCCGCCAATTGGATCACAAGTTAGACCCAGATGATGCTCCATAGCAATTTCGGCAGCCATTAAAACCTGGGCAGGAGTACCGCCCATTAATTCACAAAGCGCTGCTGCAGCCATTGATGAAGAAACACCAATCTCGGCCTGACAGCCGCCCATTGCAGCTGAAATTGTAGATCCTTTTTTGAAAATACTTCCAATTTCACCGGCAACCATCAAAAATTGTTTGATTTCTTTTTCGCCGGCGTTATGATTTTCAATTACCAGATAATACATCAATACTGCCGGAATTACACCGGCACTTCCGTTTGTAGGTGCTGTAACTACGCGGCCTAAAGAAGCATTTACTTCATTCACGGCAAGTGCAAAACAGCTTACCCATTTTAAGATTTGGCGAAATTTCACCTCAGTTTTTCTGATTTCTTCCAGCCAGGATTGTGGATCGGAATAATTTGATAAACCAATTAAATTCTGATGCATATCAAAAGCCCGTCTGCGTACATTTAATCCGCCGGGCAAAATTCCCTCAGAATGACATCCAATATACATGCATTCAAGCATTGTATGCCAGATACGCATTAATTCCGAATCAATTTCGGCTTCAGTTCGCATTGACTTTTCATTTTCATACACAATTTCCGAAATTAATTTATTCTCTGAAATAGTATAATTTAATAGTTCAACAGCATTTTGAATAGGAAACGGAAAAGCACATTTTATTTCCTCTTTTATTTTTGCATTGGTACGTTCTTCCTTAACTACGAAACCACCGCCGATAGAATAAAAAGTAGATTCATATTCAGAATCGTCTGCTTTATAGGCGGTAAATTTTAAGCCATTGGCATGAAAAGGAAGGAACTCTTTATTAAAAACAATATCCTGAAGAAAATAAAATGGTACCGCAATTTGGTTTCCCAAAATAATTTCATTTGAAGTTTCGATAACCTTGATGATTCCTGCTATGTTTTCAACAGGAATATATTCCGGGTCCTGACCGCTTAATCCTAACATAATTGCAAGATCTGTTGCGTGACCTTTTCCGGTTAGTGAAAGTGAACCGTATAAATCGATTTTTACCCGAATTACCTGTTCCAAAATTGATTTGTTTCTTAACTCTTCCAAAAAACGTTCTGCGGCACGCCAAGGGCCAAGTGTGTGTGAACTTGATGGGCCGACACCAATTTTAAGCATATCAAAAACCGATATACATTCTTCCATTTTTCTAATAATTTAGTAGTACAAAGATAATTGAATAATGCAATGAATTTGAAATTTGAATTGTTAATATTACATTTTTTGTTAAAAATAATATTAAATTCTAGTAATTAAGCAATGAAATAAATTTTATTGCTTAATATAGATGTTTCGTAAAAAGTTCGTAGTTTTTTTAGGTATTTTTGTAAAGAGGCAAATATTTGAAGAAAATTGATTTTGAGGCTTAAAACAAAACTCCCAATGTAATTTAATACTGAGAGTCTTTAATTTAGAACTTTTTTCGGAAATTAGAATGCTAAGATTTAAAATTACACTATGATTGAATTTTTTAAACATTTATTTCGTGAATTCGAATTACCCTTGCATAATCCGGTATTGATTTTTTCTTTGATACTTTTTATTATTTTACTGTCTCCCATTTTACTTAAAAAAATAAATATTCCCGGTATTATCGGATTGATAATTTCCGGTGTTGTAATTGGTCCTCATGGACTGAATATATTAGAAAAAAATTCAGCAGTCGAACTATTCTCAACTATTGGCCTCCTTTATATTATGTTTATTGCGGGTTTAGAACTCGACATGAATGAGTTTAAAGCCAACAAAAATAAAAGTTTACTGTTTGGATTTTTTACGTTTATTTTTCCGCTTTCAATTGGCTTTCCGGTTTGTTATTATTTATTGCAATATGACTTTAATGCGAGTTTTTTAACCGCCAGTATGTTTGCTACACATACTTTGGTTGCTTATCCGATTGTCAGTAAACTTGGAATAGCAAAGAATCAGGCTGTTGCCATAACTGTTGGAGGGACAATCCTGACTGATACAGCTGTTTTGATTATTTTGGCCGTTATAATGGGAAGCAGTCAGGGAAATTTAAACCAGGCTTTTTGGATTAAATTAGGTGTTTCGCTGGCTATTTTTTCAGCCATTATGTTTCTGGTAATTCCAAGGATTGCCAAATGGTTTTTTAAAAAATTAGAAAGCGAAAAACATGCCCATTATATTTTTGTTTTATCGGTAGTATTTTTTGCTGCTTTTTTAGCCGAAGTAGCAGGAGTAGAGCCTATTATCGGAGCTTTCGTTGCCGGTTTGGCATTAAATCCATTGATTCCGCATTCTTCTGCATTAATGAACAGGATTGAGTTTATAGGGAACTCATTATTTATTCCTTTCTTTTTAATTTCTGTTGGGATGCTGGTTGATATCAGTGTGATTTTAAGTGGTTCAACTGCTATAATTGTGGCAGGTACATTAAGTGTTGTCGCTATTTTTGGAAAATGGATTGCGGCATTTTTTACCCAAATCGTTTTTAAATACAGTAAAACAGAAAGACAGCTTATTTTTGGATTAAGCAGTGCGCATGCTGCTGCAACGCTGGCAGTAATTTTGGTTGGTTTTAAAGCTAAAATTTTAGATGAAAATATCTTAAACGGGACTATTATCTTAATACTGATAACCTGTATTGTAGCTTCTTTTGCAACTGAAAAAGCAGCTAAAAAAATTGCTATTTGCGAAGAAGAAATTTCGTCGAATGATGAAAACAAAGATCAGGTCCCGGACGAGCATATTTTAATTCCGTTGGCAAAAACATCTTCGACCGAAAGTTTATTGGATTTTGCATTGTTAATTAAAGATAAGAAATCTTCAAATCCGGTAACTTTGTTAACGGTCGTTCCTAATAATGATGAAGCCGAAATCAATATTCGAAGATACCGTAAGACATTAGATAAATTTATAATTCAGGCTTCGGCCACAGAGGTAAAAATTAATACAATTGCCAGGATCGATCATAATCCGGCCAGTGGAATAGCCAGAACGTCGAAAGAAATTATGGCTGATATGGTCATTATCGGATGGCCGCGCAAAACAGGTTTCTTAGATAAAATTTTTGGTGAAAATGTAGATTCAATTATTAACAACGTTGATAAGAATTTATTTATCTGCCGATTTGTAAAACCTTTTATCGAGCAAAAAAGATTGGTTTTTATATGCCCTCCTTTTTCAGAAAGAGGGATTGGCTTTAAATTCCTGATTCAGAAGATTACAAGGATATCACAAGAATTAAGTATTCCAATTGTGATTTATTCCGAATATAAAACGCATCAGTCAATTGTACAAATTGTAAATCAGCTTAAGTTAAACACAAAACTAAGTTTTAAAGGAATTTTAGATTGGGATGATTTTGAGGCAATTTCAGATGAAATTCGACTTACTACTGATTTGATTGTTTTTAATTTATCGCGCAAAGGATCAGTTTCATATAAATCCATATTTGACAGATTACCTCAAAAAATTGAGAAATCATTTAGTGATAATAATCTGATTTTAGTCTACCCGCAGGAAGACAGAAAGGAAACTTCTATGGATGCCTACGAAGATTTTTCATCTACACCATTAAGAAAAGGTATTAAGGCAATCGAACAGATTAGTAAAGGACTGGGAAATATTTTGAAGAAAGGATAGAAAGACTTTTAATTATGAACGAACATTTGCAATTAATTTTTGACAAATATGATTTTCCTAAAAATAATCAAAACTCTACGGTTACAGTTGAGGTATTGGAGAGATATTTAAATTTAAAGCTTCCTAATGATTATGTTTTTTATTTAAAAAATTATTCCGGAATTGATCAATTTATTGGTGTTGAGTTTATAAAACTTTGGAGTTTAGAAGAAATTATTGAAGCTAATAAAAGGTATAATATTTTTAAGGAATTACCAAGAACAATTGGAATTGGTACAAATGGAAGTGGAGAATTTATTGGAATTGAGTTTGATTCACATAATGATGTAAAAATAATTCTTTCTCCTTTTGTTGATTTGAATGCTAAATATCATACTGAAATTGGAATATCATTTACAGATTTCCTTGTTCGACTTGATAAAGGAATCGAATGGTTTTTATAAAATTCAATCGCTTTTTGAAATATAATTAAAAACATTTCAGATAAAGATCACACAAATTTCTAGTGTTTTTTTCACGTTGGTACCAATCGTTAAATACTAATTCAATTTTATCAACTGTAAATTTTCCAAAATTATGGTTTCTATATTTTTCAATAACCTGGATTAATTTCTCGGGATTCTCCAATTTTTGTTTAAAACGCATTACCGTCATGTGAGTTGTAGCAATACTGTATCTACTATCAATACTTTGTTCTAAAGCAGTATTTTTGAAGCTTTCACGTAATTTATTCCGCAAAGTATCCAAAGCATCATCAACAGGAAATCCCTGAAGTATTACAGCGGAAGGCGATGCAGTCACACCTTGAAAGTCAATTTGAATTTTATTTACATCGACTAAACTTTTTTCGACAATTTCGATATAATCAGAGGAAGAAATTTTATCTAAAGAAAAGCCTTCATAGCACGAAATAATTGACATAACGGTAATATGAATATCAGAATCTGGATAATAATATTGATTAGGATCAACTTTTTTTAATTCATTAATAAACAGCTGAATGTTGACTTTTATTTCCTGACTTGGCCGAATAAGCAAAGTAATTCCAAATCGTTTATCTGAAGAATCATTAATTTTAGTGTCTAAAGTATAATCTTCAGACAAAATAGCTTTGGAAGATTTTTTGAAAAGCTCATTATAATGTTCAGATAAGTTCATATTTGATTGTTTTTTTTACTTTTTTCGATATTTTCCTTAGCCCTAAACTTGACAATTCTAGAAATCAAATCAAATCAAATCAAATCAAATGGCATTGGTTCGTTTAATGGAAATTGAACCGAACCTTTTCCGGATTTATACTTTGATAATTCTTCCACAAAAGCTTCATGACCACTTGGCAAAGCATATAATCCGATATGTTTTTTAAAAGCAGCAAAATATACAACAATTCCGTTCTGCTCAAAGGCAGGCATCGAATAACTTATTTTTTCTTTGGCTTCCGGGGCTGCTTTTTGAATAGTCATACGGATTTCTTCTAAAATTTCCTGTACCTCATTCGGAAAACCGCCAATGTATTCGTCAATAGTTGCAGGTTTTTTGATTGGAATAGCTGACATAATAAATTTAACTTAATCCTTTTGGAAATCTGTCCAAAACTAAATTCAGCTGGATTTGATGCTCCAGATAGGCTTTGGCTCCGGCTAAAACCAATGTAAAGCCTTCGGTTGAATTTCTTACTTCGGTAATTATTTTATCAATTTCTCCCTGAAAATTAGAATTGGTAATACTTACAAAGGTTTCTTTTTCGGTTAAGGATGTAAAAATCCATTCGACAATTGTTTCTTCACCTTTGTTTCCCCATTCAATGACGATTCGTTTGTTTTTTTCGATGATTTTTGTCGAAACAGTTAATGAAAAACCATACATTTCCCATGTCCATACAGCCGACTTTCCCTGCTCTAATTTTTCTGAACCCTTTGTAAACCAAAATTTACTGGTAATCTCAGGATTTATAAATGCCTGAAAAACCTCTGAAACTGGTTTTCTGATCAGCATTTCGGCTTTTGCAAAATTGTTATTTACTGTTGCCATATTTTTTAGTTTTAAAATTATTTACTACTAAAAGGGATACTATTGTAAATTACGATTTGAAATTGATTTCGACCTGTTTTTTCCTGAATTTGTCTCATAAAACCAGCTTCAACCCTAAAGTTTTTATTGATTACATAACCCAATGCGCCATATACGCGATCTCTGTCAAAAACGGGTGATTCTGCATTCAGGAAAATTTCATTATATGCCGAAATATAAAAGGCTTTATCCTCCATTTTTGGTTTGTTCAATGGAACATTCAAAGCCAGGAAATATCTAAAACGAATTTGAAAATCATCTTTTAAAAATCGTTCTTCCACTCTGTAGCGATGCTGCAAATAAATTCTGCCAAAGTTTTGTCGCGTTATAAATTGCTGATAAATCCTGTTTTCATTAGTATCTGTTTTCTCATCCGTATCTCCTACATAATTTTGAGAGTTTATATAAGCATAACCCAATAGAATATTATTATTGTTTTCGGTCAGATTATATCCAATTCCCGTTCTTAATAATAATTGCTGTGTATCTCCTGCAAAATTATAATTTCGATATTGTATTTCGTTATGCCAGTTCCATTTTTTATTTATAGCCTGATTTCCAAAATAAATAAACCAGTTTCCAGTATCCGTTTTTTGAGCATAAGTAAGGTTTAAATTTAAAAATAAAAGAAGTGCGGGTAAAAAATAACAGGCTTTTAAATGTTTCATTTTTGTAATAGAATAGATATTTAAGGATTTTTTTTGGACTTCCAAGATAAGAAAGTTATTCCAGAAATTGTGTTAAAAATAGAAATTCAGATTATAAAGGGAATTTTAATTTTGCTTTCTATCAATCCATTTTCCAACGGTTGGAGGGGTATAATTTTTCATTTTTTCCAATAAATCTTCAATGTTATCACTCACCAGCAGCATTTTTTGATTTGCTTCTTTCAGTAAGCCTTTATCTGTCATAGTTTGTATCAATTCTATTAAAGAATCATAAAAGCCATTTATATTTAAAATTGCAATTGGCTTTTTATGCAGTCCTAATTGCGCCCATGTAATCATTTCAAAAAGTTCTTCGAGAGTTCCAAAACCACCCGGAAGCGCAATAACACCATCACATAAATCGTTCATTTTGGTTTTTCTTTCGTGCATACTTTCCACCAGGATTAATTCGGTTAAACCTGTATGGGCAATTTCTTTTGAACGCAGGAAATTAGGAAGCACACCAATTACTTTTCCGCCTTCATTCAGGGTGCCGTCTGCAACAGCGCCCATCAAACCTACATTGGCACCGCCGTAGACCAATTCTATGTTTTGTTTGGCTAATGTTTGTCCCAGTAATGTAGCTTGTTCCTTGTAAATTGCGTCAGTTCCAAAACTGGATCCGCAGAAAACAGTAATCCTTTTCATTAGTTGTAATTTATTTTTTTAATTCATATTCAAAATGAAGCAAATCAACTCCGTTATGAGGAAAATTTATTTCAGTTGTTGTTTTTGTAGTACCCAGTTTTAAAACTGCTTTTTGTGAACGAATATTTTCTGCCCCAACATGAAAAAATATAGAATTGACATTTTGAAATGCATAATCAATCAATAATTTTTTAGTTGATTGATTATAAAGTCCACCCCAAAATTTTCTTCCAATAAAAGTAAATCCAATGGCTACACTGGACTTCTCAGGATTGTAATCGTAGTATCGTGAGGTACCTATAACTTCATTTGTTTTCTTGTCTAAAATTAAAAAAGCACCTTTTGAGTTTATTGCTGCATCGAAAAAAGGTCTGAAAACTTCTTTTTTATATCTGTCTTTTATGGGATGCTGTTCCCAAATCAAAGGATCAGATGCTACTTTGTAAAGTTCTTCAAAATGATTTTCCTGCAACGGAATTAACTTTGTTACATCGTCTTCTAAAATTTCGGGCTGAAGATTGAAATTTGGTTCCATTTTTTTATGAATTTTATTGTTGATAACTCATCGCGTGTAATCAAAATAGGTGTCAGGCTGAGTCCGTTCGTCTTCGCTCAGGATAAACTTAGGCGAAACCCTTTCCATGTAAAAAGCCTTCGACTCCGCTCAGGATGACAATGATTTCCGGAGGGATAAGATGTTTTTACTCAAATTTATACTTTTTGATCTATTTGTTTTTATATCAAATAAGAGTTTCAATCAATTACACCCAACAGATGGATTATTGACATATTTTTTTAATCTGAACGCAGGAAACGTTTGCCATTTTTACTTCTTTCTCTGTTTTTTTAAGTAATCCTGTTTTCGTGTTTCTTTTAAAAACAACTACATTCCCTGATTCAGTATTTGTGACAATCAGGAATTTTCCGGTTTCATCAATAGCAAAAACCCTCGAATGTTTTCCAAAAGTTGATTGATATCGGATGTTTGATAAAGTTCCGTTTTCGGCAATAGAAAAAATAGCAATATTATTTTCTTTCCCTCTATTTGCAGCGTATAAAAATTTTCCGTCAGGCGAAATATGAATATCTGAACTTTCAAAACCTTCTGTGATATTATCAGGATGTGTATTGACACGCTGGATTTTGTTTAAAGTTCCATTTTCATATTGATAAACACTTATTGTTCCTGACATTTCCTCAATACAATAACCAAATTTTTGATTCGGATGAAAAGTAAAATGTCTTGGCCCGCTTTCTAAATCAGTTTTTGTAAACGGAATTTTAGCTTCGACTAAAGGTTTCTTTTGTGTTTCATCAAATTGATAACATCTTATTTTATCAGCTCCTAAATCGGGTAAAAACAAATAATCAGAGTGAGGTGAAAAAATAGCAGAATGAACGTGAGAACGGGTCTGCCTTTTTTTATTGGCGCTTCCATCCATATATTGAAAGTTTTGAGCAATAGAATCGATTTTTCCATTTTCTAATAGTGGATGAACCGAAACACTTCCTTCAGTATAATTAGCATTTACAAGCCATTTTCCACTTTTATGAACCGAAAGATAAACCGGATTTTCGCCGCCACTCGACTGTTTATTTAAAAAGATAAGCGATTTGTTCTGTGGATTAAATTCAAAACTGCTTACACTTCCTGCGTTTGGAGTTTTACTCTCTGTGCAGGCATAAACATATTTTCCGTTTGGGGATACAGTTAAAAATGATGGATTTATCAGGTTTTTTGCTGAAGTTACTTTGGTCAGTTTACCATTTAAAGTGTCTAATTGATATACTAAAATGGATTCTGCGGTTTTATCCTGATTGTATGATCCCAGAAAAACATATGTATTCTGAGAAAACACAGATAATGAAGCAAGTAAATTAATTAGTAATAAATAGGTTTTTAGTTTCAAGTTGAAGGTTTTAATTGTTATTTTATTTTTTTCCACCATTGTTGAAATTCCTGTTTTTCATTTTTCAGTTCCACTAATTCACCAATCATCGGGGTCATTAACGACACTGGATTTTCTGAAGCTGAATTCAACTCAGTTACTCTTTTCAAAGGTTCATCCCAAGCGTGATTTGCCAAAGGAAATTTTGAGGAATGTACAGGAAACAGTCTTTTGGTTTTTAAATCTTTTGCGGCTTGTATTACGTCTTCCGGCGAATTATGAATGTATTTCCATTTGATATCATATTGTCCGTTATCAATTAGCGCCATATCAAAAGGGCCAAATTTATTGCCAATTTCAGCAAAATGAGTATCATAACCGCTGTCTCCGCCCAAATACATTTTAAAATCTTTGGTCTCTAAAATATAAGACAGCCAAAGTGTATTGCACCGATTGAATCCCCGTCCCGAGAAATGTCGTGTTGGCGCCGTATAAAGTGTAATATTTCCGTCAAGTTCTATTTTTTCATGCCAGTCTTTTTCTATGATTATTGAAGTGGAAAATCCCCAGGATTCAAAGTGAGAACCAACGCCCAGACCACAGACAATTTGTTTCGTTTTCGGCTTTAATTCAAGAATGGTTTTATAATCTAAATGATCATAGTGATCGTGCGTAATCAGTAAATAATCAATTTCAGGAAGATCATCAACGGTATAAATATCAGAACCTTTAAATGATTTTGTGGTGCCCGGAATAGGCGAGGCGTTACCGCTAAAAACAGGATCGACTAAAATTCGTTTTCCTTCAATCTGAATAAAATAAGAAGAATGTCCAAACCAGACTAAAACATCCTGGTCGGTAGGCAGCTTTAGTAAATCTGTTTTTATTGAAGGAATTGTGTCAGCAGGGATTCTTCGATCTCTTTTTTTAAATAAAATTTCAAATAAAACACCCGGAATTGTATATCCTTCTGTGAGATTTGGAGTAAAGTGTACATTTTCAAATTTACCGTTTTTATAATTAGGTGATTTTTGAATTAGTGCAAGTCTTTCGCCAGACGGTGCTTTTCCAAATCGTGCATCTTGTAAAAAAATAAATAGAGAAATTCCTAAAAAGGCGATTATTATAAGGATTGTGATCATTTTTAGTTTGAAGGATATAATTTTTTTAAATATTGAACCGAAAGCAAAATCATGTTTTTAAGGATTTCAACATCAATATCGGCTATTTTTTTGATGTAGATACAGCCTTTTCCGGCTTTATGTTTTCCAAATTTTGAAAGTAATGCTTCTTTATTTTCAAAAGAAGTATAGAGGTAAAGTGAAATAGCATCTTTTCCTGGAGAAAACCCGACAAGCGGTGCATCGCCTTCATGACCACTGGCATATTTGTAGTGATAATTGCCGAAACCAATAATATTTGGTCCCCACATTTTAGGCTCGAAACCAGTTTGTTCCTGCATTAGTTTTACCAATTCAAACGAGTCATTTCGTTTTGTTGTATCTTCAACAGTATTAATAAAATCAGTAACACTGCTTTCTGTTTCTGTTGTTTTATTTTTTGCCATTGCTTATTATTTTGGATTCAGTAAATCACCTTTCAAAAGAATATTTTTGATTTTAATTTCAGAATTATAAAATAGATCCGGATTTGTATTCATCTGATTTTCCAAAATAATCAAACTAACATCACTTTCCGGGAAGTACAAATTTACGGAAGAAAACCCGTCACCTAAGCCGGTGTGGCCCATATATTTTGGGTTTTCCTGATCTATAATTCGGATTCCGTAACCGTAACCTTCTTTTTCTTTTCCAAAAAGATTGTGCTGTGCTTTTATATTGTAATGAATCATCAGTTGATATGTTTCCGGTTTCAGGATTTTTCCTTTGTGGAGATTATTATTCCAAACAGCTAAATCATTTACGGTCGAAATAATTCCATCAGCGCCTAAACTTTCAGGAGTTATTTGTGATGTTCTGACCATTTGAAAAACGTTTTTATCATTAATATATCCTGAAACCAAATGTTGTGTTTTATCTTTGGAATAACAAAAAGTGTTTTTCATGTTTAATTCCTTAAACAACGCTTTTGCCATTTCGGAATAGCTTTTCTTAGAGGTAAATTCAACGATTTTACCCAATAAATTAAAACTTAAATTACCGTATTTAAAATCGGTTCCAAGTTTAAAAAGCAATGCTTTTTTCAAATCTGTAATTCCATGTGTATGATTTAATAACTGATGAACTGTAACAGAATCTGCCCAGGTTTGCGTTAAAAACGGAAGATATTTTTTTATTGGAGCCTGCAAATCGATTCGTCCTTTTTCGTATTCCTTCAAAATCAAAACTGCAGCAATTTGTTTGCTGTTCGACATGATTTCAAACTGGCTGTTAGTTGTCAATGGAATCTTTTTATCAAAGTAAGCAAAACCCTGAGCTTTGGAATAAACTGTTTTTCCTTTTTTCGAAATAAGGACAACGCCATTAAATTTGGGCTCTGCAACTTTAATTAAACTGTCTGTTTTAGAATTGAAATCGTCTTTTTTTTGTGAAAACGAATTGCAGTGAGAAAGTAAAAAAATAAAGGATAATAAAAAGGAAGTTCTTAGGATTGGGATCATTTTTTTAATTTTTATTAAAACATTCCATTTTCATTTATCATTTTGGCAGGAACAGGCTGGCCTAAATCCCAAAGTTCAATAATTTTGTCAGATTCAAATTTAAGAATATGAACTACGGCAAAACCCAAATCGGTTTGGGTTTGCTGCAAATGAGAATGTACCACAACTAAATTCCCATCTTCTAAAATATGGTGAATTTTGAAAATTTTATTAGGATTTGTTTTTGCTGACTCTTCTATGGCAAGTATCAAAGTATCGGCATCACCCTTAAAATGTACATTATGATGCTTGAAATCGTTGCTTACATATAAACGGAATGCTTCATGAGCGTGCCCTTTTGCAGCAAGTTTTAAAAACTCACGGGCTATTTCTTTTTTCATGGTTTTTATTTTAAAAAGAACAACTAAGTTATGGAATAAAAAGTGTTTTCCTGATGAAATATTGCTTTAGATTCCTGACTCTGTTAAGTATAGCAAAATGGTAATGATTAAGTATAAATTAAGATTTATAGTTTATAATAAAATATTTGATCATCTGATTTGAAAAAAAATAGTGACTCTGTTTTGTTACTTATTCTAAACTTCTTTTATTTTTTCTGCTCCAGTAAAGTTAATAATTGTTCATTAAACAGTTGTGTTCTGTCTCCGAGTGTCGCAAAAAACATTTTATCAAAAGTTTCAACTGTTTTTATTGCTTGTTTGGTAATTTCCTTTCCTTTTTCGGTAAGTTCAACAGTTTTGGCCCTTGTGTCTGTTAAATGTTCCTTACGTTGTAATAAACCTTTAGCTTGCAGCGTTCTCAAAACGGTTGAGGTTGTCATGGGGTCAATTTTAGTATGAGAAGATAATAAAATTTGTGTCACATCCTGATTATGCAAGGTCAACCAATGGATACTGGCCATTAAAACAAACTGCGAATGAGTCAAGTCAAAAGGCTCCAATGATTTTTTAATTTCTCTTTGCCAAAGGTTTGTAACCTGCCATAATAAAAAGCCGGAACTGTCTTCGGCTTTTTCTACACTAAATGTATTATCATTTGATTTCATGATTTTTTTGCTGATTTAATTTGTTGCTGCATATCTTCTGGTAAAGCATCTACAATTTTTTGAGCAACAATTTTGCGCCATAAAAAGCCTAAAATTCCTGTTACAGTAATTGTGTTTGTAATTTTAAGCCCATCCGGCGTTTCTTCAAACGTATGCTCATCATACATTTTTGCTAATGGAAATTTTGTAACGTCAAGAAACATTTTGTTTTCAATTGTTTCAAGTAATTCAATTTTTACATTCGGCCCGCCTTTTGGTCGTAAAGTAAAGAAATTTCCTTTTTCAAATTTTCCTTCTAATTTGGCAAATTCAATTCCTTCATCCCAGGTATGCCAATTATTGACATTAGTAAAAAGCTTCCATATTTGTTCTTTTGTAACCTCTTTAGTTACTATTGAGTGAGATTTTGTCCACATATTTTATTGAATTAAATATTATTATAAGTACAAATATAGTAAGTATACTTATAGTATATAAATTTATTTTGCTCAATTTTATTTTTTTCTTTGAATATTGTTTTTAAGATTATTTAATGTTTTGATATATAGTATTTTATGTGTAATGATGAAAATTATTTTTTTCTCAAGTGCTTTATGTAAGGAATAAATTATATCCTAAAAATGCCATATTTTGAATAGAAGACTAAAGTGTTGCCAATATTTCCATAGCTTTTTTCTCTATAAAAGTTGTGTTTTTTTGGAATACGGCAACTGTACTTGCTGCTAAATATATGATTATTTTGCTGTATCAGCAGGTTCCCATTTTCCTGTTGCTTTTGCTATGTCAATTAATTTTTGCCCAAATTCTGTCATTAAGTTTTCTTTAATCATTCTTTCTGCCCTTTCTCTGTTGGGTTTACTCCATTTACTGGTTTTCGGATTACGATGTGAAAATGTCAAATAATAACTTTCTGCATCTCTCTTTTTGCATAAACTATCTATCCAGCCAAAACAAAGGGCTTCTTCAGTTGCTTCAACTAAATTTACACTTGCGACTTCACTTTTTTTGTGGTATAATATTAACCAAACAGATTTTTCCGTTTGGCTATTTTGTGCCAGCCAAGTACGCCAGTTTTCTCTTGTTTTGGCATATACTGCTTGTTTTCCGTCTTTTGTTTCCATAAATATCAGGCTTTTTTGTGGTCCAAAATTTCCAGATAATGTTTGTTGGTCATTATACCAAGGATATTCCCAAAAGGATCAATGACTGATGCAGTAACAAAAGCCATTTTTCCGCCACTTCTGTCTGTTACAGGATCATATACTTTTGCTCCTTTTGAAACAAGTAAATCGAGTGTTGCTTCCAAATTATCAACGTGCCAATAGGCAATCGCCCCACCAATATTTTTTGTTGCTCCTTCCGGTGAATATTTGCTGTCAATTATTCCTAATTCGTGTTGATAATCTCCAATACGAAACTCTGAGTAACCCGGAACATTGAAATAAGGCTCAACACCCAAAAATTCGCTGTACCATTTTGTTGCAGCTTCAAGGTCAGCTGCATAAAAACTTATTGTTGATAATCCGCGTAATACTCCTGATTTTTCCATTTTTTTAAATTTAATTTATTCAGTAAAAGTAAAATGGCATAATGACAACCCTATGTCAGTAGTGAAATATTATTTTTAGAATTTTGAAAAAAAATATGTTTAGCAATCCCAATAGTTATAAAGTTGAAGCTTTAATACTACAGTGTGATTCATCTTAGAACGAAGTTAATAAAAATAAAATATTTTACTTGTCTAAAAATCAGTAAATTAATAAATATTATATACGATTTATCTCCGCAATTATTTGATAGCTGTAAAGTTCTTGTAGATTTCGTCCTTTGAATCCGGTAATTAATTTATGTAAAAATTCCAAAGATCGGTAACTGACGAATTACTAATCTTTGGAATTTTTTGAAAGTTTTTTTGTAGCTTGAAAGTTTCTTTTTTGTCTAAGTAAAAGTTGGTTCTATTGGTTTTTTTTCAGTTCCGAATATAGCTCAAACAAATTATTTTCTGTATCTCGAAAATGAACAATCCTAATTCCCCAAGCCGGCATATCTTTTGGTTCATTTAGAAAATCTACGCCTTTGCTTTTTAAAGTTTGGTAGCTTTCATTTACATTTTCGACCTGAATAATTATCGAAATCTTGTCTTGCAGGATTTCATTTTTCTTTGCATCAAAATTGTTAATTGCCATTGCCATAAGTTCGGCCTTAAATATGGCCAGCCCTGAATCAATTCCGATGTTAAAACTGGCGAAATTTTCACCAGGTTTCCCCCAGGTACATTCTAACCCAAGTATATCGTTATAAAAATTAAATGACTTATCGAAGTCGTTCACTAAAAGTCTGATGTTACTGAATTTCATTTTACTGTCTTTTTAAAATTATTAATAGCGTAAAATTACTTTTCGGTCAGCGTTGTTAATTGTAAAAATCGGTCGTTTTTGTTTTCAAACAATTCAGATGGACTATTTCCTGTGTGTTTTTTCAAGGCTTTGATAAAATGGGACTGGTCAAAATAGTTTTTCTCAGGATAAAGTTTGCCATTCTTTAAATGTTTGAATGAGGCAAAGCATTTTAGAATATTACAATATGATTTTAGTGAAAGCCCAAACCTTTCTGTGAAATATCGATTCATTTGCCGACTTGACCAAAAAACTTGTTGCGAATATTTTTCAATTGTCAGTTCACCATTGGTTTCATATAGCAAGTTAAAGAGGCTTTGTTTTTTAGGATCAATTCCTTTCTGGCTTTCCAATATGGAAAGCATTATTTTGTTGAAAATGGCAGTCGTTTTTTCCAAATCGGAAAAGTTATTTTTGTCTATCTGCCAAAAATCATTTTGCAGTTTTTGTTCACTGTCGCAAAATGCCGCAATGTTTTGCTGAAAAATGTAATCAACTGCCAATAATTTAAAACGTATCCCAAAAATCTGCGTGTTTGGTTCAATTGGCACTTCAACTTGTTTTGTCCACAAACCTGTCAAAGAAATTTCAGTTTGTATGTTATTCTCAAAATGAACGAGCAGGTCAAAACAACCGTCAGGAAAAATTGTAAATTCAAGTTGTTCAGCAGAATTGTCAAACCACCAATAGCATTTTACAAAGTCGGCTAATTGTTTATCGGGTTGGAATTCTTTATAAATCATAGTTTGTTATTTAGTAGTGCTGAGGCCAAGTTTTATTCCCAGTTTTTCATACTCAATATCATTCGGTTCCCAAAGCTCAATTTTATTTCCTTCTATGTCCATGATGTGAACAAATTTCCCGTATTCAGCAGTTTGCACACTATCTGTAATTGTGACACCATCTTTCTTCAACTCCTTAAGTAATCTGTCTAAGTCTGCGACCCGATAATTAATCATGAAATCTTTGATTGATGGTTCAAAATATTTTGTTTTCTCTGAAAAGGGACTCCACTGTGAATATCCTTTTTTAGTGCTGTCTGTTGCCTGTCTCCATTCAAAGACAGATCCATATTGGTTGGTGTTTAATCCTAAATTAGTGTGATACCATTCCCGCATTTTCTTGGGATCTTTGCATTTAAAAAAGATTCCGCCAATTCCGGTGACTTTTTTAAATTCGTCATTTTTATCTGAAGAATGTGACAGAAGCGTTTTCGCTCCAAACCCAAAACAAAACGATACACCGGTCAGTATAAGTATTAAATGTTTTTTCATTTTGTAAAGTTATTAGTTTCGATATTTAATATTGTACATCGTTTATTTATCTTATCAATTACCATGAAGTATTCTTTTGTCCATATTTTTTATCATAAAAAAAGAAAAATGATATTTATCTTATAAGGAAATATAAATTACCGTAAAATGCTAATTATCAAAAATAAGTTGTGGAAACAGGTGCAGAGTTTGTCCGATAACCGCAAGGAACTTTGTAAACTTGTGAATTTTACTGAGATACTAACAATTTATTTTAGCCGTTGTCAACGGTATGTATCTTATTCATCTTTCTTGTTTTTATTTACAAGTTCAGTAAAACTCTTTGCAGCATTCGTGAAATCTGATGGAACTAAAACGATAGTTGTTGTATTATTATCAATACCAATTTCTGACAACATTTGCATACGTCTTAATTCAAGTGCAATTGGACTGCCTTCCATTTCTTTTGCACCTTGTGTTAATTTAATAGATGCTTCCAATTCTGCTTCTGCCTTTACTATCCTTGCTCTTTTTTCTCTTATGGCTTCAGCTTCTCTTGCCATTGCTCTTTGCATTGCCTCAGGAATTTCAACGTCTTTCATCTCTACCATTTCAATTTTAATTCCCCAAGGCTCAGTTATTGAATCAACAATTTTTTGAAGCGTTCCATTTATTTGTTCTCTTTCTCTCAAAACTTCGTCAAGTGAGTGCTGCCCAATAATGTTTCGTAAGGCTGTAACAGAAAATTGATACACAGCTTTATTATAGTCAGCTACTTTAATGATTGAGTCTTCCGGATTGATGATTTTAAACCATAGAACTGCGTTGACCTTTATTGTTACACTATCCTTTGTTATTGTTTCTTGTTGTTCTAAGTCAACCGTTTTTGTCCTGATGTCAACTTTTTGCTGTCTCTCAATAAATGGAATTATCCAATATAATCCAGGTCCTTTTACAGACTTAAACCGTCCAAGTCTGAACACAATTGAACGTTGATACTCTTGTGCAATACGAAGTCCCGATAAAAGTATTGCAATGATGATTCCGATAATTGGTAATAGTGTCATACTGGTTGTTTTTTATATTTGGTTATTTTTTTAAAGAGTTGTTGTACTGTCCCGCCATTACCGTTAACCTTCTGGCGTTTAACGAGGTTGGATGTTTTAAAGTATAATATTTAAGCTAAACGAAAATACAAATTAAAACGCTAATTCTACTACAGAGCATATAACGTTTTGGTGTCTGGGTCAGTAGGAGTTTCGAAATACTCAATTGTCAACCTACATAAATGTCAAATAGAGTACGAACTTTCAATTTTGCACATCAACCCCATTGGTCAAACGTTAATGTCCCACGTGACCAAATGTTACCGAGCTTTCTTCAGTCTCTTAATTTAAGATAGTGGCTGGTTTTTTATTTATTGATATTTTCTATATATTTGATTTTTGTCGTCTTTCCAAATTCCATTTTGAATTGTTATTACGCCATACTTTTTATGGTAATATGTATTTCCAGTTTTGGGTCGGGTATTTTTCCTGTTAGATAGTCTGGAATACAAGTGGTTTGACCGTTTTGTTCGTGTGGTTTGTATCCATTGTCGCAAAGATCTTGTTTTTCACAACTTAATAATAATAAACTTGATATTGGTATAAAAATATTTAGAAACTTCATTG
>JBDTRA010000003.1:0-87392 GCA_039931915.1 Flavobacterium sp.
TGAAAATAACGGTTTAATCGTAAACAACGACGAACCAACAAAAGACAACTTAAAAACATTACACAAAACCATCAAAAAAGTGGCAGATGATATCGAGAACTTTTCTTTCAACACCTCTGTTTCCCAATTTATGATTTGTGTGAATGAATTATCGGCTCAGAATTGTCATTCAAGAGCAATTTTAGAACCGTTGGCTATTTTGGTTTCGCCTTACGCGCCACATATTGCAGAGGAATTATGGTTTCAATTAGGAAATACAGAATCAATTGCAATAGTTGATTTTCCTGTTTTTGATGCCAAACATTTGGTAGAAAGCAGTAAAGAATATCCGGTTTCCTTCAACGGAAAAATGCGTTTCACCATCGAATTGCCTTTGGATCTAACCAAAGAGCAAATCGAGGAAATCATTATGAAAGATGAAAGAACCTTAAGACAATTAGACGGAAAGACGCCAAACAAAGTGATTATTGTTCCAGGGAAGATTATCAACCTTGTAGGCTAATATAAAACGTAATTCTGTAGAGGCGCACAGCAGTGCGTCTTACGTTTCTATAAAATCCAAATTCCAATGCATGTTGGGATTTGGATTTTTTTTGTTTTTAACCAATTCTGCCATTTCGCCGAAGGAGAAATCACACTAGAAATTCCGTAAGCAAAAGCACCAATCTATGTAGAATTACTTGTGGAGATTCCTC
This sequence comes from Flavobacterium sp., assembly GCA_039931915.1. Taxonomy (GTDB): domain Bacteria; phylum Bacteroidota; class Bacteroidia; order Flavobacteriales; family Flavobacteriaceae; genus Flavobacterium. Next base: position 696 of record JBDTRA010000003.1, read on the forward strand.
GTTCCTCGGAATGACAAACTGGGTGTTTGGTTGAGGTTTAACGCAAGAACTTCATATTTTTGTCATTCCGAGGAACGAGGAATCTCCGTACGCAAATCACGCCAGAATTTCCATTCCAATATTGACTTTTTCGCCACGAATTGTACGAATTGAATTTGTGAAAATTTGCGCAATTCGTGGCAAAAAAACTATTCTCAAATTGGAATTTGGATTTTTTTTATTGAAATTTTAATTTCAGTTGTAACATTTTAATAGTTCCCGTATCCAAAGGGCGGATCCGATTAATTAACAACTTAAATCTATTAAAAATGAAAAAGTATATTTACCTGATTATCGCCCTTTTATTTTCTGCAGTATGTTTGAATGTCTTTGCACAAACAAAATCATATCCTTTTGAAGTTGTCAAAACCGGAAAAGGAAAGCAAGCCATTATTTTTATTCCCGGATTCGCTTCTTCGGGAGATGTGTGGAATGAAACCAAAGCTGTTTTCGAAAAAGATTTTACCTGCTACTCTTTAACAATGGCCGGTTTTTCGGGAGTAAAACCACAACCAAATCCTTCATTTGAAAACTGGAAAACTGAAATTGGCAATTACATTAAAGATAATAAAATAGAGAAACCAATTTTAATCGGTCACAGTATGGGAGGAGGGTTAGCCCTTGCCATTGCAGCAGATCACCCGGAATTGATTGGTAAAATTGTAGTGGTTGATGCACTTCCCTGTTTGGCGGCTTTGAGTAATCCTTCTTTTAAATCAAAAGAAAATAACGACTGTTCCGGTATGGTAACTCAAATGACGGCAATGACGGATGCTCAGTTTTATGATATGCAGAAAATGACGATGCCGAGACTTTTGGCAGAAACTTCAAAACTGGATATGGTAGTTGACTGGAGCGTAAAATCAGACCGGACAACTTTTGCTCAGATGTATTGTGATTTCTTCAATGTCGATTTAAGAGAGAAAATTTCGTCTGTAAAATGTCCCTCCTTAATTTTACTGGAATCTTATTTTGTAAATTTAAAACCTGCTATCGAAGAGCAGTATAAAAACTTAAAAACGGCCAACCTTCAATATGCCAATAAAGGATTGCACTTTATTATGTACGATGATGCAGCATGGTATTTGGAACAATTAGGCAACTTTATAAAATCTAAATAATGGAGTTCGAAGATATCTATAAAACATATTGGGACAGGATCTTCAGGCTTTGTATGGGTTTTGTCAATGATTATGACATTGCACAGGATCTGGCTCAGGAAACGTTTATAATTGTCTGGCAGAAACTGGACACTTTTAGAAATGAATCCAGTATTGGAACCTGGATTTTCAGAATTGCGTCTAATAATTGCTTAAGGCAGATTGAAAAAGATAAACGCTTTCCTAAATCAAATCTGCCGATTCAGATTGCTGAGGAAAAACAATATTCGTTAGAACCGCAAATTCAGTTTCTTTATAAATGCATTGCTGAATTACCAGAAACGGAGCGTATCATTATTTCGCTTGAACTTGAGGATGTGAAACAGGCTGAAATTGCCAAAATCGTTGGTCTTTCTGAAGCGAATACGAGAGTGAAAATTCATAGGATAAAAGAAAAACTGACTCAAAAATTTAAAGAAAATGGAAAATAATAACAATATAGATTTTAAAGATTTATGGAAAAAACAGACCGTAAGCCCACCCAATATGGAAGAATTACTTTCTAAGTTAAAACATTTTAAAAAAATAAGTATGAGAAAATTAATTATAACAAATGTTATGCTTGTTGCGACAAGTATTTTTGCAGGTTCTGTCTGGTATAATTGTAAGCCAGAATTGATTTCAACCAAAATTGGAATTATTGTAATGATTTTTGCAATGGCACTTTATTTATTAGGTTACAATAAACTAGCCATATTTTATAAAACTATTGATGGTAATCAAAGCAATACTGAATATTTGCAAAAATTAGTTTCTATTAAAACAAAACAACAGTTTTTGCAGTCTAGCGTATTGAATCTTTACCATATAATGCTTGCCTTGGGTTTGTGTTTATACATGTATGAATACGCATCCCGAATGACAATCTTTTGGGGGATTTTTGCTTATGGAGTATCATTAGGTTGGATTGTTTTTTCTTGGTTTTATTTTAGACCAAAAGTAATCAAAAAAGAACAGGACAGAATTAATGGGTTGATTGCTAAATTTGAAGCTTTAAATAAACAGCTGGAAAATTAGTTTATAAACCGTTCTGTGTTTTTGTGTCATCCTGACATTTTGTTAAAGTGGTTCGTAATTTGCAGTTTCTTTCGTAAATTTAAATTTCAAACTAAAAAAAACATAAACATGGGAGGTTCATATATTTATATTATTCTTGCCGGAGCTATTATGTTGTTTAGCTGGCTGGTGAGTTCAAAACTAAAAAGTAAATTCGAGTTATATTCGAAATTACAATTAAGAAATGGAATGAGCGGTGCAGAAATTGCCGAAAAAATGCTGGCTGATAGCGGAATTCGTGATGTTCGTGTTATCTCGACTCCGGGTCAGTTGACAGATCATTATAATCCGACTGATAAAACGGTAAATTTAAGTGAAGCTGTTTATAATCATCGTAATGCTGCAGCTGCTGCAGTTGCTGCACACGAATGTGGCCACGCAGTTCAGCATTCTATAGGTTATGAATGGTTGGCCTTACGTTCTGCATTAGTCCCTATTGTAAGTGTAGCGTCAAATTATGTACAATGGATTTTGATTGCCGGAATTCTGATGATCAGGATTTTTCCGCAATTATTGTTTATCGGGATTATCATTTTTGCTGCAACAACTTTATTTTCAATTATTACCTTGCCGGTGGAATATGATGCAAGTAACCGGGCATTGGCATGGCTGGAAAATAAGCACATGCTGACACAAGAAGAACAGGCGGGTGCAAAAGATGCTTTAAAATGGGCAGCAAGAACTTATGTTGTAGCTGCTATCGGTTCTATTGCAACACTGTTTTATTATATCTCGATTTATTCGGGAAACAGGAGAAATTAATGTGGCAATTTAGATAATTAATTAATTAGATAATTTACGCAAAACCCGATAAGTTTTAAGCTTATCGGGTTTGTTGTTTTATAGATTTAAAAAAATCATCTAATTATCAAATTGGCACATTTTCTAATTAGTGCATTCTCTAATTCCTAAAGTTGAATCTGTCTGTCAATCTGCTGATCTAATGAAATAAACGTTTCTGTTCTCGAAACACCTTCGATTGCCTGAATTTTGGTATTCAAAAGCTGCATTAAGTGTTCGTTATCGCGACAGATAATTTTAATCAGAACCGACCAGTTTCCGGTGGTGTAATGGCATTCCAAAACCTCAGGAATTTTTTTTAAATCCTTTACGGCTTCAGAGTTTCTGGAAGCTTTGTCCAGGTAAACACCAATAAATGCCATGGTATTATAGCCTAAAACTTTGGGGTTTACAGTAAATTTTGATCCTGAAATCACTCCGGATTGTTCCAGTTTTTTCAACCTCTGATGAATAGCTGCTCCTGAAATTCCTATTTTATTGGCGATTTGCAAAATAGGTTTTCTGGCATCATCCATTAAATAGCGCAGAATTTCTTTGTCGATGCCGTCAATTTCAATTAAAAGAGAGTTGATTTTCATAATCCGTTGTGGTTTGAAACTAATTTTCAGTGATTTGCTTTAAAATAGAAATCAAATTTAGGAATAAAACTTTAAAATATTTAAAAAATCATAAATGTGATTTAATAGATTTTAATTTTAAGCATAAAAAAAGCTGCAAAATTTTGCAGCTTTTAATATTTATTGATTCTGGAAAATTATTTTCCTTTGTTTACTTCACTAATGTATTTTTCCAAAGCCATTGTCATAGAAGGAGTTTCAGGAGTTGGAGCAAGAATATCGATTCTTAAACCATAATCTAAAGCTTCTTTTTGAGTTGTGCTTCCAAAAACAGCAATTCTGGTATCGTTTTGTTTAAAATCAGGAAAGTTTTTAAACAATGATTTTATTCCCGTTGGACTAAAAAAGGCTAAAACATCGTAATAAACATCAGCTAAATCAGATAAATCGCTCATTACTGTTTTGTAAAATACAGCCTGGGTCCAATCTACTTTTAAATTGTTTAAAGTTACAGGTGCATCAGCATTTAATTGATCAGATGCAGGAAGCAGGAATTTTTCGTCTTTGTATTTTTTGATAAGCGGAGATAAATCAGCAAAATCTTTTGCTCCCACGTAAATTTTACGTTTTCTGTATACTACATATTTCTGCAAATAAAAAGCAACAGCTTCAGATTGACAAAAATATTTCAATCCTTCAGGAACTTTGTAGCGCATTTCATCGGCTACCCTAAAAAAATGATCTACAGCGTTTCGACTAGTCAAAATAATTGCAGTGTAATGATTAAGATCGATTTTTTGCAATCTGATCTCCTTTGCATTAACTCCCTCCACATGAATAAAAGGTCTGAAATCAATTTTAATTTTGTGTTTCTGTTGGAGCTCAAAGTAAGGGGAGTTTTCCACTTTAGGTTCAGGCTGTGACACCAAAATTGTTTTCACTTTCATATTATAAACATTTACTAAGCGCCTTTCGTAATCCAATAATACAGGAAATAATAGGGCGCTATTTCAAGAGTGCAAAGATACAAAATAAAATAAAATAATTTACTGATTATTGTATTTTGATAGGTTTTAATTGAAATAAAGTAAGAAAACATACTTATACACACGGAAACCCCTATTATTGCTAGTGGGAGACTTTCAGAAATATCATTGCGATAAAATAAAACAGCATTGACAGGAAGGATTAAAAGACCAATATAAGAGCGATAAGTTGCCTTTTGCAGATTAAAAAGATCTACAAATTCATCAATATTGAAACAAGTACCAATAATTTTCTCGATTAAATACTTCGCTAAAATGAAGTATGTCAGAAAAGTAGAGATTTGTATAAAAAGCATCCAGTCGCTTTTTGAGGCATATCCAAAAATATGCATTGTCAGCTGAATGAAAAAGGAATAGGAAACAATTTGCACAAAAAACAAGACAATAGTAAAACTGCTTTTTAAATGAGAAATATCACGGTAAATTTTAACATACTTGTCAGAGAAGATAAGTTTTGTAAACTCACTAAACCTGTTTTCATAAGCCGATTTTGTAATAGCAACAGCAGCAAAAGCCAACACAAATAAGAGTGTTGCCCAATCTTTGTTCTCGATAATTCTGGGATGAAGTTGTTCAATCATAACGATACAAAATTAGTAATTTTTTGTCTCAATACTTTTATTATAGATTTATTATGAATCAAATGCCATAAAAAGTTTACTTTTGCGGTGAAATTACGCAGAAAAAATGAATGATTGTATTGTCATAATTCCTACTTATAACGAGATTGAAAACATAGAAAGTATAATACGTGCTGTGCTTTCGCAACATAAACCCTTTCATCTTTTAATTATCGATGATAATTCGCCGGATTACACTGCAAATAAGGTTGTTGCGCTCCAGGAAGAATTCCCGGAGAGATTGTTTCTGGAAAAAAGGGCCAAAAAATCAGGTCTTGGAACAGCGTATGTGCATGGTTTTAAATGGGCTTTGGAACGCCAATATGATTTCATTTTTGAAATGGATGCCGATTTTTCCCATAACCCAAATGATCTTGAAAAATTGTTTGATGCCTGCCATTTCGGAGGTGCGGATTTAGCCATTGGATCACGTTATGTAACGGGTGTGAATGTGGTAAACTGGCCTTTGAGCAGAGTCTTGATGTCTTATTTCGCATCAGTGTATGTGAAATTTATTACCGGCATGAAAATCCACGATGCCACGGCTGGTTTTGTTTGTTATAAAAGAAAGGTGTTGGAAAAGTTTGATCTCGATAAAATTAAATTTGTCGGATATGCTTTTCAGATAGAAATGAAATACAGAACGTATTGTGCTAAATTTGAAATTACCGAAGTTCCAATTATTTTTACGGATAGGACTAAAGGTGTTTCAAAAATGAGCAATGCCATTATTAAAGAAGCTATTCTGGGTGTAATTTCACTTCGATTAAAAAAATTAGTCAATTCATTATAAAAGATAACAATGAATAGAATCTTAATAAAAAATGCTAAAATTGTAAACGAAGGATCTGTTTTTGATGGAGATGTCCTGATAGAAAATGACCTGATTGTTGAAGTTGCAGATAGCATCAGCCTGAAGACTTCTGATTGTATCGTAATTGATGCTGAAGGTAATTATCTGATTCCCGGAGCAATTGATGACCAGGTACATTTTAGAGAACCCGGATTAACTCATAAAGGAGATATTGAATCAGAATCAAGAGCTGCCGTAGCCGGCGGAATCACTTCTTTTATTGAGCAGCCCAATACGGTTCCTAATGCGGTTACCCAGGAAATCTTAGAAGATAAATATCAAATTGCTGCCGAAAAATCATTTGCGAATTATTCGTTCATGATGGGGGCAACTAATGATAACTTAGAGGAAGTTTTAAAAACAAACCCTAAAAATGTTGCAGGAATCAAGATTTTTCTGGGTTCTTCAACAGGTAATATGCTGGTGGATAATGAAGCTGTTTTAGAGAAAATATTTTCAAGCACACCGATGTTGATTGCTGTTCATTGTGAAGATGAAACAACAATTCAGAATAATCTTACCATTTATAAAGAGCAATATGGTGATGATGTTCCCGTTACGGCACATCATTTAATCCGAAGTGCGGAAGCATGTTATATCTCCTCTTCAAAAGCAGTTGCTTTAGCAAAAAAAACCGGAGCGCGTTTGCATATTTTCCATCTTTCTACTGCGAAAGAAATGGAATTGTTTACTAATAAAATTCCATTAGAAGAGAAAAAAATTACTGCTGAGGTTTGTGTGCATCATCTTTGGTTCACAGATGAAGATTATAAAACAAAAGGAAATTTCATAAAATGGAATCCTGCTGTAAAAACCGACGCGGACAGAAAAGAACTTTGGAAAGCCTTAAATGACGGACGTATTGATGTTATTGCAACAGATCATGCTCCGCATACCAAAGAAGAAAAAAGCCAGTCTTATCTAAATGCGCCTTCTGGAGGGCCGTTAGTTCAGCATGCTGTTGTTGCTATGTTTGAAGCACATCATCAGGGAAAAATCAGTGTGGAGAAAATTGTGGAGAAAATGTGCCATAATCCTGCTAAGATTTTTAAAATTGAAAAAAGAGGTTTTATAAAAGAAGGTTATTATGCTGATTTGGTTATAGTTAATCCAAGTTTGCCATGGAGTGTAAAACCGGAGAATATTTTATATAAATGTGGATGGTCTCCATTTGAAAATTTTACTTTTAAATCAAGAATTACGCATACTTTTGTAAATGGCGAAATGGTTTACAATAATTTCAAAGTAAAAGATGTTCGTGCCGGAAAACGATTATTATTTGATAGATAAAACTGCAATGAAGAATTTTGTATTTATAATATTGGTTTTGTTTCTTTCTGTAAGCTGTAAAAAAGAGCTGGTTAAAAAACCTGCAAAGCTTATTGAGAAAGAAAAGATGAAGAATATTATATATGATTTAACTCTTTTAGAAGCAATAAAATACCAACAGCCCCTGTCTTTAGATTCAGTTGAATCAAGCCCTAAAAAGTTTATTTTTAAAAAATACAAGGTAGACAGTCTTCAGTTTGCTAAGAGTAACATATACTATGCCTCTGATTACGATGGGTATAAAGAAATGTTCGATGAAATAAATGCCCGTCTGGAGAAAGAGAAAAAGAATATTGATTTAAAGGTGAAAGCTGAAGAAAAAAAAGCGGCTAAAGCTCTTAAAAATAAGGCAAAAACCAAACCTAAAAAGATTTCCAACGATTCGGTAAAAAGGGCTTTGACAAGAAAAATAAATATTGATTCTATAAAAAGAAGAATGACAAGATTTAAACAATAAGTTTTATAATTTTGATACTTCTTTTATATAATGATGTACATCTGAAAAAACCGTTCCCAGAGCGGTTTTTATTTTTTCATTAGAATATAAATTTTTTGAATAAGATGCTTTTGCAGTTGCTCTTGTAATTTGTCTTTTCCGGAAAAATAAAGCCGAAAATATTCCGTCTGCTATCCAGGCAAAATTTACTAAAAATGGTTTCGCATGAATGCCCGGTCTTTTCGCTTTTAATGCATCGGCAATCGTATTAAGGATATCCCGAAACACAATATTTTCTGCAATCAGCGTAAAACGTTCGTTTTTTATATCGCTTTTCATTAACTCAAATGCAATTTTTACTACGTCATTTACCGTAATAAAGCCTGTACTTCCAAGAGTGTAAAACGAAAGCCCGTTGGCAACTTTTGTGTAAAATTCTGCACTTCCCTGATCTTCGGTTTTTGTTTTCGGAATTGGTCCTAAAATTACACCCGGATTTATAATAATTACCTCTAAACCTTCCTGAAGCCCTCGCCAGACTTCCATTTCAGCACCATATTTAGAAATTGCATAATCACTATGGGGCTTCTCCGGATTCCATTCGGTTTCTTCGGTAATAATAGTTTCATGGGCGGCTAAATCTCCTAAAGCAGCTATCGAACTCACAAAACAGAATTTTTTTATTTGTTTTGCGATAGAAAAGTTAACCATATTCGCTGTTCCTTCGATATTGGTTTTTCGCAGTAAATTTTCATCTTTTGGATCAAGTGAAATAAAGGCAGCGCAATGATAAATATATTCAATGCCAATAAAAGCGATTTCTAGTGAAGGGACATCAAGTATGTCAGCTTCAATCCATTCAATTTTTTCGAATAAATGACCTTTTTTATATAATTCAAAAACCGCTTTTGTTTTTTGTATTTTATTTGGGTTTCGATAAATAGCCCGGACGTTTTCTCCATTTTCAATTAAATGAAGCAATAAATGCGCGCCAACTAAACCAGTTCCTCCTGTTACTAATACCATTTTGTAAAGATAACTTTTTGCTTGGAAGGTGCAAAGAGGCAGAGGCTCAAAGTTACAGAGGTTTTTCTTTTGATGCTTACATTGAAATTGTTTTTTGACATTGCCATTGTCATTGTTTATATTTGCACCAAATTATTTAAAAAATGAAGAATCTAGTTGAAGAATTAAAGTGGCGCGGTTTATATCATGACAGTATGCCCGGAACGGAAGAACAATTACTGAAAGAAGTAACAACGGCTTATATTGGTTTTGATCCAACGGCAGATTCACTTCATATTGGAAGCATGGTTCAGATTATTTTACTGGTTCATTTAAAGAATTTCGGTCATCAGCCTATTGCTTTGGTTGGAGGTGCAACCGGAATGATTGGTGATCCATCCGGAAAATCGGACGAAAGAAATTTATTGAACGAAGAAACCCTTGCTAAAAACGTAGCCGGAATCAAAAGTGTTTTATCTCGCTTTTTAGACTTTAATTCTGCTGATGCCAATGCTCCGGTAATGGTGAATAACTACGACTGGATGAAAGAATTCTCGTTTATTGATTTTGCGCGTGAAGTTGGAAAACGAATCACCGTAAACTACATGATGGCGAAAGATTCCGTTAAAAAGAGATTGAGCGGCGAAGGAGAAGGAATGTCTTTTACTGAATTCACCTACCAATTAATTCAGGGTTACGATTTTTATCATTTATACAAAAACAACAATTGCGTTTTGCAAATGGGAGGTTCTGATCAATGGGGGAATATTACCACAGGTACAGAATTAGTGCGCAGAATGGGAGGCGAGAATGCAAAAGCTTTTGCGTTAACAACACCATTAATTACAAAAGCGGACGGATCTAAATTCGGAAAATCCGAAGGAGGAAATGTTTGGCTGGATGCTGATAAAACTTCGGTATATAAATTTTACCAGTTTTGGGTAAATGCTACAGATGTTGATGCTGAAAAATATATCAAAATATTTACTTTTTTAGATAAAGAAACAATTGATACTTTGATTGAAGAGCATAAAATGGCTCCACATTTAAGGGTTTTGCAAAAGAAATTGGCTGAAGAAATCACCACTTTTGTTCACAGTAAAGAAGAACTGGAAAAAGCGATTCAGGCTTCGAATATTTTGTTCGGAAATTCAACTGCAGAAGATTTGAAACAATTAGATGAAGCTACTTTTTTAGAAGTTTTTGATGGAGTTCCGCAAGCTGAAATCGCAAAAGTAGATTTAGAAAACGGATTGGATATTATTACTGTTTTGAACGAAAAAACGGGTTTCTTTAAATCAAACGGAGAAGCAAGACGTGCGCTGACTGCGAATTCCATTTCGGTAAACAGAGAAAAAATCAAGGAAGATTTTGTATTGACAGCGAATGATTTAATTAATAATCAATTTGTATTATTACAAAGTGGAAAGAAAAATTATTTTGTGTTGAGAATCAAATAGTATTTTATTTTAACTATGTTTATCATCTAAATTAAAATATATGTTTGGATTTTTATTTATTTATTGGATTTGGAAAGCGTTCAGTAATTTGGCTATTAAATTCAATAGAAATAAATGGAAATATTTCTTTATTGGATTGTTAGCGTATTATGGAATCACATTTATTACAGCTATTATTTATGTTGTTATAATGGGAATTATAAATGGCTTTGATACTCTAAGTGAAGGTGATTATGATAATGCGGGATTAAATTTAATTTTTGCAGTTTTCGGAGGTTTAGGGTGTTATGGTGTTTATAAATTCCTTGAGAATAAAGGTGAAAAGGAAAAAGAATTAACTGAAAAAGAAGGAATAGAAAGCATTGGTTTGATGGAAGAAAATTAAAGTACCATCAAATTACAACCACGAATATCAGAGTTATCAAAACGTCCCAATACCTCGAAAGAGTTGTTGGGATTTTTTTTACCTAAATCCTGCGTAGCAATAAAAGAGCATGAATTAATGTTGGCCAAATCAATAACGTTGATTCCACCGGTTTTTCCGTCTTTCACATATGTTAAAGCATCTTCAGGATCGCGAACTAAAATATGCATCCATGACGGACATTCAAAAATACCTTCGCCTAAAGAATAGGCCTGTCCTAAAAGTTCTGTCATTCCGTATTCTGAATGAATTGCATTAACGCCAAAACCTTTGCAAAGCTGTTCATGCAATTCTTCGCGAATCATTTCTTTACGTTTGCCTTTCATTCCTCCGGTTTCCATAATAATGGTATTCTGAAGGATGAATTGATGTTTTTTTGACAAGTTTTCAGTTTTTTGCCTAAAGTTGTCAAGAACCTTCTTTTCGTTTTCAATGGAAGATTGTTTATTATTGAAGGTTTCAATCAAATCTAATAAAGCATAAGTTACACCGATCAGGATTACATTTTGTCCCGATTCATCTAATGTGGTAAGTTTTTTAATTAAGTCGTCGTGATTGTGTAAATAAAACCCGCTTTCAGGCTGATTGGACAGTTTAATTAAATCTTCGACCATATAAATTAACGAAGAGCCTTCGCGCTCAAGATAAGACGGCAAAAGAGCTAAAATAACGTAATCTTCGATATTGCCATAAAATTCAGAGAATCCCTTGCGATAGCTTTCTTCATAGAGAGAAACATCCGTTACCAAATGTCTGCTGGTAATCATCCCGGTTGTTCCACTGCTGGTAAAAGTTACTTCCGCAGGGTTCGTGTTGGAAACAACATTATGGCTTTTGAAGAACTGAATTGGTAAAAAAGGAATCTGCTGTAATGATTTTACCTGCTGTGGATTTACTTTTAAGAAATCACAAAAATCACGATATACCTTATTGTTTTCATGCTGAAAACGAAACACTTTTAGTGCTGTTTTTTCAAATTGTTTCTGACTCGAAATGGTAAATATATCGTTGGCTGTAATCAAGGCTTTTTTTCTGCAAAGGTAATTATAATTGGAAAAGTTACGGCGATAAAAAAGCCCCAAATATTATTTGGAGCTTTGAATGTATTTGTATTTAAATTTAGTCTGAATAGTTTGTGTTTATACAGTTATTTAATGATACATTAAAACTTTTGGTACAGCCTGAACCAGTAGTCATCGTAACAACTCCTGTCGCTGGCCATACTGTATTATTGGCTTTGACTCTTATTTCGCAAGAATCATGAAGAATATTGACTATTTCTAAAGAAGTGCTTGTTAATTGCCAGATTGGTTTAATGTTACCATCTTCGATAGTTGTTTGCTTTCTTCCATTTATAAATACATTGTATCTTATTGGATCGTTGTATCTGTCGAATGCACAAGTACCTAAATCAGGACCACTTAAATGAACGTTACAAGCTAAGGGTGGGTACAAGTAATTAATTGCCTGTTTGTCATAAGTTGAGAAACCTTTCCATCCGTCATGACCACCAGAATTCATAATTGAATTGGGATCTGATGCGGGTGAATTTGGGATTGCGGTTCCAGTGGCTGCATCGGTATGACCTAATCCTATTGCATGACCTAATTCATGCGCAACTATAGTTGCTTTTGTTCCAAGATTAACTGGAATATCAATGTTAAGAGAAATTTGAGATCCGGCTCTTCCGTCAGAAGAAGGTCCAAAAGCCAATCCGCCTGTTGTTGGTCCTAATGTATTCTCATCGCTGAAAATAAATATATCCGCTGTATTTTCTGTCGAAAAAATAAAAAGAATCGAGTTGTTGTTGATTTCATTCCATCTGTCCATTGCAAATTTTATAGCTTCCCTCCAACTTGAAGCGGTTGTAGGAACTGATGGGTCGATTTTTACAGTGATTATTCTTCTTTCTGCAGAGACTAGATATGGGCCGTAATTGTGGCGTGCTGTGAGATCCGATTGAGGGTAATCACTAATATCTTTTGAGAAGAGCATATCACCTTCCACAATAAAGAAATCTTTCGATTCTACAATATCATCTTTTTTAAATCCTTTTTTTAATAGTTCATTGATAACTAAGTCGCCAGATTTGATTGTTGTTAAAGAGGATTTTTGTGACTCATCTTGTAAAGAGTCATTGTTTTCACAAGAGAAGACTACACTTAATAGGAGCAGGCCAAGAATAATTTTTTTGATCTTCATTTGGGGTTTGATTTAGATTTATAATAATTTTCTCGTATAAAAATATAAGAAACTTATTTTTCTAAATCAATTATTAGGTTAAGGAATAATTAATATTAATCTTGTTAAATTTTTTTGTGGTTTTATAAAATAAAAAAGCTCCAATAATTTGGAGCTTTATATGAATCTTTATCTTTTTATCGAACAATTAATTTTCGTGTTGCCGAATTGTTTTGTTCGCTTATTTTAATGATATAAACTCCGGGAGTTAAATCAGGAATGTTTAACTCTTTTGTGGTCAAATGTGTTTGAAGTACTTTTTTTCCTAAAACATCAAAAATAATAATTTCTTTTTCTAAATCACTTTTAGAAGAAATATATACTTTTCCATTTATGACTGGGTTTGGGTATAAGCTTAGCCCCTCTATGGTAGTTCCATCTTGAGCTTTTGGCGATATTTTACTGTCTTGCGCTGAGACACGTACAGTAAAGAAAAAAGCCAGTAAGAAAGTAATATAAAAGTAATTTTTTGCCATCGCCTTGTTTTAGATATGTAAATATACAAAAAAAAGTTTTCAAAAATTACGCCAAAAAAAAACATCCTAAAATTTAGGATGTTTTTAACAATAATATTTGAAGTCGTATTATTTAATCAAGCTAACTCCGTCAACAGTTGCCCAAGCACCAGCAGTTAATGTAGCTCCTGTAGCAGTAGTACTTTGAACGAAAGTTCCAGCTGGGAAAGCAACAACTATTGCATCAGTAGCACCAATTGGGTTGATGTTAGTTGTATTAGTGATTTTTACGTTTAAAATTTTAATTTTAGATGTATTTACTTGATGAGCATTAGTAGCATCATCCTGAATTCTTACAGCACTACCTTTATAAGTAGTAGTTCCGTCTATAGTTGTGAAGTTACCGTAACCATCGATGATGATGTTGCTGTATTCTCCGTTACCTTCTCTTTTGAATTGGAAAGCATCAACTTGGTTGTCTCCAGTTTCAGGAACGTTTGTAGATTCTCTTTTTAAAGTAATGTTAGAAACTTTTGGTCCATAAGCATTATCATTAGCAGAAGCTTCGATTTCCATTCCGTAGTTACCTTTACCAGTTTGGTAAGCATACCAGTTTGTATTAGTTTGACCTTGCCATCCATCTTGCCAGTCAAAAGCATCATCATAGTTTCCGTAAGAGATAGAGTTTGTTAAACTTACAGTTCCACCAAAAAATTCATATCCATCATCAGCGCCTTTGTAAGATACCAAGTGATCTAAAGTTGTTCCTGAACCTACTGAATAAAAAGTAAAACCATTATTTTCTTTTTGTCCGTCAGCTAATTTAGATCCGGCGTATTCTACTCTTGTGTATTTTAATGAACCACTATTGTCAGTAGGATTTGTACCACCGTAAGCAATGTTGTTACCATCTTCTGATGTAGATGAAGTACCTCCACCAGCTACTTTTGCCGGGGCATCACCATACATGATGATTCCTCCCCAAGAACCCGGAAGTTTAGATTTTTCAGTAAATACAACTGGTTTATCAGCAGTACCGTTAGTTATTAATTTTGCACCTTTTAAAACAACCAATGCGTTATCTCCGGTAGCTTTATCGATAGTAATTGTTGATCCTTCATCAAAAGTTACTGTTACACCTGAGTTGATTTTTACAATTCCTTTTAAAGTATAGTTTCCGTAAGCATACGTAGTGTTTGCTGTTATTGGACCTGTAATTTCGCCGGTAACAGGTTGTTTAACAGGAGTTGGATCGTCGCTGCTTGAGCAAGAATTTAAAAATAGACCTGTAGCAAGTGCTAGAGCAAAAATTTTAGTTTTCATAATTTTTGTGTTGTGTTTGTTTTTATTTTTGTCAAAATTATAATGTAAATCTCTTTAAGGTGTTATCTGAATATTACATTACCGTTATCAAAAAACAACTATAATGTGAACATAATGTTAAGAGGTTTTGAGATGCCTATAAATATAAAAGCTTCAGAATTTCTGAAGCTTTTATATTTATATATTGTCCCGTCCTGAAATAGCGATATAGATCATTTAGGACTAGACAATGTTCGGTACTAAAAAGTATATCCTAGTTTTAATGAGAATCCAATACCCTTTTTGTAGCTGTTTGCTAATAGAGATGGTTCGTTAACTTTATTGGTTCCGTTGTTACCAAATTCTAATTGTCTTGCTGGATTTAGTAAGTTATCTGCAGCAAACTTCACATCAAAATGTTCTGAAAGTTTACTTCCCCAAACAAAGTCTAATTGTTGTACTGGTAATTCATAAGTATTATCCTGACCGTTTGTACCTACTGCATAAATTCTTTTTCCGAATACACCATAAACAAGTGACATAGTGTTCGTCCAGTCTTTAGCTAAATTGAATTCGTATTTTAAATCAGAGTTTACTAACCAATCAGAAGCTCCTTGTAATGATCTTGTTTGGTGTGTTTCGATTGAGTTTTTAACAGTAACAATTCCATCCTCATCCTGAGATTCGTAAGTTGGTGCAACGTTTACTTTCGTAGACATTAATGAAGCATTTAATCCGAAAGAGAAATGCTCTAAATCCTGACTGATTCTGTTTAATCCTAAAAGGAATTCAACTTCTGCTCCGTATAAGTTTGCGCTATCTGAATTTAAGAAAGTTGTTACAGTTCCTGATGTTGCATTAGCAATAAAAGTTCTTTCGATAGGATTAACAATATGTTTTCCGAATACACCAAAAGTTAACATTTCTTTAGCCGTTGGGAAGATTTCATATTTCAAATCAACATTGTAATTATCACTGTTTTTCAATAATGCATTTCCTTGTGTAGAAGTGTTATCTGCATTGATGTATGAGATTGGAAAAGATTCCATTACAACTGGTTTCGTGTATGTTTTACTTGCAGCGAAACGAAGGTTAGACGTTTCAGTTAAAAGATATTTCAAGTTTACAGATGGTAAAACATAAAGATTGTTGTATTTGTTTAATTTGAAAGGATCATCAAAAGAACCTAAAGTTCTGTAATATGTTTCTTTGATCGTGCTTTCAACTCTAACACCTCCGTTTAACTCAAATTTCTCTGCAAATTTCAAGAATAAATTTGCATATCCTGCATTTGCACTTTCGTTAAGTTTTACTTTGTAAGTCGTATTTGAACTTTCGTTAAAGTAAACGGCATTACTGTTTATATCAGATGTGATTTTAGTATCGATATTGTTTATGTCCGATGATGAAAAAACACTGCCATTACTTGCTACAAATCGATAAGATGACTCCATTTTAGAAGTATTTCCGTTATAACCAACTGTTAATTTGTTTTGTTTTCCATCTTTTCCAAATTTAAGGTTGTACTCTAATAATCCGGAAACAAATGAATTTCCGTCTACAGATAAGTACTGACGTATGAAGTTGTTACCACCGTAAGAAGTATTGATTTGATTATCCGTTTCCTGATTACCTGCGTAGAATTTTCTGTCTGGTTGACCATATTTTGTATTAGCATAAGATACACCAGCTTTTAAAGTTTGGTTTTTATCTTCTGTCAAATTATATTCTCCTAATAATTGAGCATTTAAGTAATCAGTCTTATCCAATTGATTAGTACGGATAAAGTTATTACTAATTCCGTTATTACTTAAAACTCCGTATTGATCTAATATAGAGTTCAATGTTGTTTTTAAATACAAAGTGTTAAAAGCTAATTTAAATCTTTCAGTCGAATAATTTACTCCTACTAAGGCAGAACTACTAGTTTTCATACGATATTCAGTGTTGACAAAATCATTGTTGTATTTGTCACCAAGTGTCTGTAATGTTCTGCTAACACCTTCTCTAACAGTATAATTATTATCAAAATTAAGAGACAATAAGTAAGAGATGTTACGATCATTGCTTAAGTCAAATTTTTCAGCATGTAAAAAATTCAAACTTGAGTTTAATGGGCTTTTGCTTTTGTTTACATTAAAACCTTTATTTCCGCTTACAGAATTTAATGCCTGATCATTTGTAAAAGTTGTTCTGCCAGCAGTTTCTCCTAAAAAGTTTGGTAACTCTCTGTCTTTTCCGTTGAATCCGAAAAATCCTGCAGCAGTATCTGCATCTCCGGAAAGTAAGAAATCTTTAAAACTGTTTCCAGTTGTATATCCTACACCAACATTTATTTTGGTAACATTTTTACTCACTTTTGAAGTTTGAATATTAAAAGTTCCACCGGCGAAATCCCCATAAATGTTTGGGTTAAAAGTTTTGTAAACATCAATAACACCTACAATATTTGTTGGAAATAAATCCAAAGGAACAATTTTTGAGAATGGACTATTTGATGGAGCCGCAAGATCATTAATTAATAAATTATTATATCTGTCTTCAAGACCACGTACAAATAAACCTCTTGAGCCTACTTTCGAAATTCCGGTAATTTTTGTCAAGCCTTCTTCAACATCACTAACGCCTTTTCTTGACATTTCCTGTGCTCCGATACTTTGTTTGATTACAACGGCATTTTTTTGATCTAATAATAAAGCAGTTTCTTTTTCTTTGTTAGCTGTCGATTTAACTACCACATCTTTTAATGTATAACCTCCGGATGAAAGTGACTGGCTTACTGTTGTAGTTTCATTTGCTTTAACAGTTACAGGTTTTTCTACAGACTCATAACCCACAAAACTAAAAATAATAGTATAATTCCCCGGGTTAAGGCTTAATGAATATTTTCCGTCAATTTCAGTATTAGTGCTGATATTTGTTCCTTTAATAAGAACATTTGCAAAAGGCAAAGCTTCATTGTTCGTTTCTTTATCGGTTAAAACCCCAGAAATCGTACCTTTGTTTTGTGCAATCGAAATACTGCAAATAAATAATGTAATAAATAGAAATTTTAAATTGAATTTCATTTCAGTTGTGTTTGGTTTATTTTTGTGCAAAGAAATAAACACACTGTAAAGTTCGTGTTAGCTACTTGTTATGTTTTTGTGTTGTAAAGATTATCAAATTGTTACCAGATTAAATTACCGTTAACACGACTTTTTAACCGTTGTTTTATTGTTATATTTACCATCGCAATTAAATATCATCGAATATATAATAAAGAAAATTTGATGTGAAAATCTCAATTTTTGCTATTTATGAAAAAAACACAAACCAAGATTTTACTAGTCGACGATGAACCGGATATCCTGGAAATTGTAGGCTATAACCTTGCTCAGGAAGGCTACCAGATTGTAACGGCTTCAAATGGAAAAGATGCAATCGCAAAGGCTCAGAAAGAATTACCGGACTTGATTATAATGGATGTCATGATGGCTGAAATGGACGGAATGGAAGCGTGTGAACATATCAGGAAAATCCCGGAATTAAATAATGTTATCATAACATTTTTAACTGCCAGAAGTGAAGATTATTCGCAAGTTGCTGGTTTTGATGCCGGTGCTGATGATTATATTACAAAACCAATAAAGCCAAAATTACTTGTTAGTAAGGTAAAGGCTTTGTTAAGAAGGTTAAAAGAACAAGAGGTGGTAAGTGATACCCTAAATGTAGGCGGAATCGAAATCAATCGCGAAGAATATAAAATCATAAAAGATAATATCGAAATCTCGTTACCACGAAAAGAATTCGAATTGTTTTATTTATTAGCCTCAAAACCCGGAAAAGTATTTAAAAGAGATGAAATTTTAGATAAAGTCTGGGGGAATGAAGTAGTAGTTGGAGGAAGGACTATCGATGTCCATATTCGAAAATTACGTGAGAAAATAGGTGAGGAGCTTTTCAAGACTATAAAAGGAGTTGGTTATAAATTTGAAGTTTAAACCCTCAATAAAAAATCTGAACCATATAAGTGATGTAAGTTCATTTAAATTATAGTATTTGTACTTTTACAACCGAAGTCAATCTTTGTCAAAGTTTTAATAACTTTAATAAAGATTGACTTTTTAAACTTATATCACTTATATGGTGAAAAAATAATCCCTTAATTGTTTATTATTTTAAAATTTCAATGAAAATAAATTTCAAAAAAACATACAAATTTGCTATAAAATCTGCGTTGTACATAAGCCTTTTTGCAACAGGATTTGTATTGATATTGATGAATTTGTTTTATAAAAACCAATTAAAATATCAAGTTGGGTTTGGGATAATTTTTCTTTTTTCAGTTTATATATTTTCTTTTTTAGTATTGCAATATCGTGTTGAGCGATTCATTTACAGAAGAGTAAAAAAAATCTATGATGAGGTTTCGTTATTAGAATCAACAACACTTATCAGTCAGCCGATAACAACCGATATGGAAACGCTTTCACGTGAAGTGAAAAAATTTGCTACAGATAAAAAACTCGAAATCGAAATGCTGGAAATTCGGGAACAATACCGAAGAGAGTTTTTAGGAAATGTTTCGCACGAACTTAAAACACCACTATTTACAGTTCAGGGTTATGTTTCGACTTTACTGGATGGTGCGATGGAAGATAAAACTATCCGAAAAAAATATCTGAAACGCGCAGAAAAAGGAGTAGAACGATTGATTTATATCGTTGAAGACCTGGATATGATTACCAAGTTAGAGTCGGGAGATTTAGATTTGAATATTACCGAATTTAATATTACTGAATTGATTCAGAACGTTTTTGATTTACTGGAAATGAAAGCGGATAAGAAGAAAATCAAACTGGCATTTGAAAGTAAGAATGTACCATCTTTAATGGTAAGAGGTGATCAGGACAGAATACAGCAAGTTTTAGAAAACTTAATTGTAAATTCTATTAAATACGGAAAAGAAAAAGGGACTACAGAAGTTGGTGTTGTTAATTTAACTAAGAGAAAAGTCTTAATCAGGATTAGTGATAATGGCGAAGGAGTAGAAAAACAAAATATTCCAAGGCTTTTTGAACGTTTTTACAGAGTTGATAAAAGCGGAACCCGTTCAGAAGGCGGATCAGGTTTAGGATTGGCCATTGTAAAACACATTATTGAAGCGCACAAAGAGAAAGTATATGTAGAAAGTGAATTCGGAATTGGTTCTGAATTTTCGTTTACATTAGAAAAAGCACATAAAAACTTAAAATCTGAAGTTAAATAATTTCGAGATTTTTTTCTGCGAAGTACCGTAAATTCTCACTTATTAACACAAATTGGGATTACATAACTATTTCGCAACAATTACTTTCCATTATGATAACACCATGTTAACATTATCTTAACATTGGTGATACACCTTTGCACCATAATTTTAAGTGCTCTTAGAAAAAGGAAATAATGAAAAGAAAAATAATCACAATTCTATTGTTAATTACATGTGCTGCCAATGCGCAGGACATTAAAAAGGAAGATGTA
Source organism: Flavobacterium sp. (assembly GCA_039931915.1). Lineage (GTDB taxonomy): Bacteria > Bacteroidota > Bacteroidia > Flavobacteriales > Flavobacteriaceae > Flavobacterium. Next base: position 20,985 of record JBDTRA010000003.1, read on the forward strand.
AAAAAGGAAGTAATACGCCTTTTAGACTCAATAAATAAAGCGAAACTGCCAGACACAAAATCCGGAGTTAGTAATACTGAACATTGGTACGACAGAATTTCTTTAAAGGGTTATGTACAAATAAGATACAATGGTTTGCTTTCTACAAATGACAAAGTTTCTTGCGAACAATGTGATAAATCATGGGGAACTACCTCTACAGATCCTGACGCAAAAGCAAATAATGGTCTTTTTATCAGACGCGCCCGGTTAGTATTCTCGGGACAGGTACATCCTAATGTTTTCTTTTATTTTCAGCCTGATTTTGCCAGCTCACCAGTCAGTGGAATTCAAAATTTTGTTCAGATCAGGGATATGTATTTTGATGTTTCTTTTGATCCTAAAAGAGAATACCGTGTTCGTGTAGGACAAAGTAAAATACCTTATGGATTCGAAAATATGCAGTCCAGTTCCCAGCGATTGGCTTTAGATCGTAACGACGCTATGAACAGCGCAATATTAAACGAACGTGATTTAGGAGTGATTTTTTATTGGGCACCAAGCGAAATCAGAGAGCGTTTTGCTATGTTGGTAAAAGATGGTTACAAAGGTTCCGGAGATTATGGTGTGTTTGCTTTTGGAGTTTACAACGGACAATTGGCTAATAAATTAGACGGAAACAGAGACCTTAATGTTGTGTCAAGAATAACGTATCCTTTTGTTATTGGAAATCAGATTATAGAGCCAGGAATACAGGCTTACACAGGGAAATGGGCTTTTAGTAATGAAATTTCATCCGGTGTTTCAGTAAACAATCCGCAATATGTGAAAGATCAAAGAGTTGGAGCCACTTTTGTCTTATATCCTAAGCCATTCGGAATACAAACCGAGTATAATATAGGGACAGGCCCTCGTTATAATAAGGTAACCAATAGTGTAGAAGAGACAGATTTAAACGGAGGTTATGTTTTACTGAATTATAAATGGGATTTGAAAAAACAGTTCTTGTATCCTTTTGCAAAGTTTCAATATTATGACGGAGGAAAAAAATATGAAAAAGATGCCAGAAGTTATGTGGTAAGAGATTATGAAATTGGATTAGAATGGCAACCAATAAAAGCCTTTGAACTAACAGCCGAATATGTTATTGCTGACAGGACTTTTGAAGACAGCGCACTTCCGGTTAACAGACAACAAGGGAATTTATTACGCTTACAGGCGCAGTTTAATTTCTAATATTATTTCTCAAAAACAGAAAATAAGGAATCCCAACTGATCTTATTTTCAAATTGAGACAAACCTTTAAACGATTTTACTTTTGAAAGATCTTCAATCGTAAAGTCGTTTTGCGTTGCATAAGGTACCAATAACTCATCCTGAAGTTTTTGTGCCAGATATTCCTGTTCATATTGCCCGGGAGTAGGTATAAAAAAAGCTTTTTTCCCAAGTTTTGCCAAATCCATAACAGTTGTATAACCGGATCGGCATAAAACCAAATCACTTTCGTTAAAAGTTTGTTCCAGCTGTTTGGTGTTCATGAAGTTGTAATGCGTCACATTTTTGATTTCTTGTTTCGTCTGTGTTTTTTCGATAATTCCTTTTACAAAGACGACATTGCCTGTGTAGCGAGTAATTTCCTGTTGTAGTTTTTCTTCTAAAAAAGTACGTTGAGGTTCCGGACCTGATAAAATAATCATTAAATCATATTGTTTTGGAATCTCTTTTTTACGCATTCTGCTTAAAGGACCAATGTATTTAAGATTTAGTTTGCTGTTTTTCAGATGTCCTAATTCACCCGTTAAATTTGGGGTTTCATTAGTGTCGGGAATCCAGCATTCGTTATATTTTTTTATAAAATACTGATGACATCTACTGGTGAACCTTGTTGTGTTTCCCGTCATCACATTTAATTGATGCGTAATAAATACAGAAGGGACTTTTTTGCTGAAAACACCTAATCTGTTATCTGAAATAATACCGTCAATATCATATTTTTTTATCCAGGAGTTTACTATTTTTTTTTCATCTAAAATAGCCGTAATCATTTTTGGTAAGCTCTTAATCAGTTTCCACTTGAAGTTTTTGCCGTTTTTTGCATATTCAATATGATACGATGGCAATTCAAGTGTCTGGAGATAAGGAAATTCTTTTTGCAATAATGCCAAAGCAATTCCATCAGACGCAATAATAGGAATATAATTATTTTCCTGTAACGCCTTAATTATAGGAATACATCTTGTTGCATGACCTAAACCCCAATTTAGAGGAGTTATTAAAATAGTTTTATTGGCAGTATATTCGATGCTCATATTTGGCGTTTTTCAAACGAAGATAAAGAAATTACTCTTTTTTATTATTTCGAACACATTACTAAATCATTAACTCTGATAGCCGGAATTAAAAAGGGGCTAGATTTTCATGTTTGAAATTTAGCCCCTTTTTAATATAGAATGGTGGTTTACTCCTGAATATAAGTTTTGTTTCCGTTTGAATTAATGTAATATTTTCCGCCTCTTGGCCCTGTATACACTTTTTTACCATTGTATTCTCCGGTAATTTTATCAGCAACTTTTGGCGCTTTTTCATTTGTTTCCTTAAACTTTTTGGGGATTGTTTTTTTTGCTGCAGTTGCATCTTTTTTTATGGCATTGGATTTTGCAGCAGTTTTAGATTCTGTTTTTTTTATATCACCTTTTATGCTTTCTGTTTTAGTAGTCTTTTTGGATTTAGTAACTTCATTTTTTGCTTTTATAGATGCAGTTGTGGCGTCTTTTGCAGCCTTTTTAGATTTCGAAGCTTCAGTTTTGGCATCGGTTGCTGCTTTGTCAGCTGTTGCTTTTCTCTTTTCAGCAGCTGCTTCTGTTTTAGCGTTCATAGTTTTAGTGATTTCTTGGCCATAAAAAGCACTTGAAAGAACAACCATCAGACAAAATAATACTAATTTTTTCATAGTTTAAAGAATTAAAGTTTAAATTAAAATTAAACAAATTATCCTAACGTTTTTGTAATTGCTTAAAAATAAGCCCGAAGCTGAATGTTTCCTGTATGTATAGTATTTCCGGTTTCACTTTTACGGCCCTGATAGTTTAAATTTACATCTAAAAATTGCGTGATATTTTTCTGTAATAATAGTTTCCATACTAAGTTTTCTCCAGCCTGAAGCCCTTCCAGCATCTGATATCCCACAGATGAAAATTCGTTTCCGACGAACTTATTTTCATAAAAAGAAAACTCTCCGTTTATAGTGATTTTTTTATCTCCGGAATACGAAAACGAAGTTCCAAGCCTGTTTTGGGTTAAGGTTTCCAAATTTCCAATCTGGTTTTCTTTTTTTTGTAACTCATAAAAGAAATCCAAACTTGTGTTTTTAGAAAATAAATAACTGATTTTTGGCGCAATCTGATACCCTTTTAATTCATAATTTTTTTCAACAAAATCTTCTGAAGTTAAAGATGTTTCAATTGTTTTGGTAAACAAATTAAATAACCAGCTTTTTTGATATAAATGCGTGTATTGTAATTGATGTGAATTGTTTTTTACCAATTGCGAACCAATAGACAATAAGTTTTTTCCGTTATTGATAAGGTATGAATACGTTACAGAATGTTTCTGTTTTCCCCGGTTATAGAATAAACTGTTTCTAAAACTCGAATTTAATCCTAAGACATTTTCTTCAGAAGAGCTAAACGGGTTCAATTCGAAATTATCACCATCGCTTTTCACTTTTCTGTCTATAATAAAGGATGTCTGATTGTAAAAATAAGAAGCTATTTTCCTGAAACCTTTTTTATTCTGCCATTGCAATGGATTGATAATGACTGATTGGGAGAATTTATTTTGATTCGTTTTGATGTAAACCTGGTTCGGCAAAAAGACCCGGACAAATTTTGCCTGATCGGGAAAAGGCGCAACTTCAAATTCTTCTATTTCCTGAATACCGTTTCCGTTGTAATCATTCCAGGTATAAACTCCCTGTCCGGCAGCAACTTCCACATAAGTATATTCTTGTTGTGCAATGGTTCCTGAACTGGTTTCGTAAACGGTTCCGGCTTGAATGAATTGATTAAAGAAACGATCATTATATACAATTCTTGAATTCAGAGAAGGCTCTTTTTTTCGATTAGCATCTGTGAAATCTAAATTTCGATAACTTGCATAAACAGCCAGATCCGTTTTTTTGTTCTGGATCAGTTTTGATTTTAAAATATACATTTGAGAATTGCTTACATGCTGCAATAAACCATTTTGCAAACTGTCATTTTTCCGTCTTAAATACCCTAATTCCACAAAAACTTTAGTACTGTCGCCGCGACCAACGAAAACACCATATTCTGAAAACCGCTGGCTCAGGACAGAAAACTGATTGGTAATCTTGTCCTTCTCCTGATTATCTTCAATTTGAATATTCCCACCAATCCAGTTTTTGCCAAAATGGTATTTGGTTTTGGTCAGGTTTCTAATGAATTTTGAAGTTGAAGCTGTTGCATCGCTATTTAAAAAACTGCCTCGGTTTTCAATAGTCCATTTTTTTAATTTGAAGAAAGCATTTGAGGTATGTCTGGTCCCCGAATAACTTCCGGTAAAATCTAATTTTTCAAACTGATAGGTAAATAAACCAATGTCGGCAGTTTTTTTCTTCGAAAATAAATCAAGGTTAAAACCTGTAACCAATAGGCTTTGATTGCCTAAAAGGATCGTGTTTAAATTCCAATCACGATTAAATTCAATATTATATAAGCGTTCAACCGATTTAAAATCGTTTTCTACAAACTGATAATTAGCGAAAGCATCCAATGTCCAGTTTTTTGAAAAAAGACGTTTTTTGGAGTTTAATTTCAGTGCAATTCCACTATTGTTTCCGTCGTCAATATCCGAAAATAAATTTTGATCGTTATTACTGATTCCAATTTCAAAATCAACCAATGTTTTTTCATCAGGATTGTACTTTCCTAAAAATGTCGCTACCTGAATTTTGATAGGGGCAACTAATTGTACAATGGGTTCATAATTTCCCTGAAGAATTCCATTTACCGGAGAAACATATTCATAAATACGTTCGACTGAATTAGCGTTTTGAATTACATAGTTTCCGGAATTTGCTCCCACCAGACTAAACTTTACATTGTATAAAACATCCGTTGAGTTGTTTGAATGTTCGTAAAATTCAACTGAATTTTCAATTACTTTTTTATACAAAATCTTCGTATCAGAATAGGTGTCTTCGTAAGCTGATGGCGCTGTCATTAGAGTAGTATTATCTCCCGCCTGACTTAAAATCTGAGCTTGCTCTGTAGAAAGATTTTGCTGTAAAGGCTGGTTTTTCAAATCATTTTCAGAATACAGATAACCGCCAAAGCTCCATTTTTTATTTTCATGCGTAACACCGGCATAGGTCACTAATCGGTTGTAATTTCTGTCTGAATATTGGTATTCGATATTGATTCGCATTTCAGAAGTAATGGTAAAAAGGGATGTAAAAACAATTTCGCCGGCATTATAATCAATTACATAATCATTGTTTTCGCCTCTTTTAAGCAAAACACCATTTACATACACACGTTCTGAGCCGGAAATAACCAAAACATACAATTCACCATTTTGTCCTTTAAGTTTATAAGGACCCTGATTGCCTTCCTGACCGGTAAAAGTGCTTTTTGCATATTGTCCTTTTGCAAAAGCGACTGATGCAAAAACGTTGGTTTTATTGTCTTCACCGCCAAAATTAAAACTGGTGGAAAGCCCCTGAACTTTTTTATTGAAACTTAAAAATTGAGTTTTTCTGTTTTCTAAAAAAACATCACCTGCCCGAATATTCCAGTTGTCGCTAAATAATTCCATAAAGATATTATCAAACTGATCCAATTTTTGCGAATAGCCGCCATCCTGTAACGGAATATTGCTGTCCTGAAGTGATGCTCTTAAACTAACTTTGTCCGAAATTTTTCCTGTAATCTGAAGATCCAGATTCGAGTTTAAAACCGTGTTTTGGTTATTTCCAATTGTAATGCCGCGTGTAATGCTTCCGGAAGTATTCAGTCCGTCAAACGGAGTTGTCTTTTTAGAATTGTTATTATCTATTTTGTATAATTTTTCAGAACCGACATCATTGCTTACAACCTGGTCTGATCTGTAAAGACTGTATTCTTTGGTTAAAAAATCAGGATAGGTTAAATAATTTACGATTAAAGTATCTGAATCTGAAGTAAATTTTTCGTTTAAAAGCAGGGTGCCTTTTTTAAAATCCATTTTGTAAAATGTCGAATCAACAGGTTCATTTTTAGAATTTAAAAGTTGAAAAAATCCCGAATTAATGCTCACATTTTCCAGATGAATTGTATCGCGTGTAGCAATTATTTTTTTGGTTTTATAAGACGAATCCGTTTCCTGGGCCTGAAGTCCGGAATAACAAATAAGCACAAATAAAAACAGTAATTTTTTCAACACAAGGACTTTAAACTCGAAGATCAAAAGTAATATTTAATATTTGAAATATGCTTCTATAATTTTTTAGCTATAGTTTCTTTTTTAGATGGTGAGAGTTTCATAATTGCGTTTTTTAATTGTTACGTTTTTGAATGTTCTTTTTTATTTAAAAAATAAAAACGTATACTTGCGGTCAATTTAACCATAAGTTAAAATAAATATTTTTGCCCTAAAAATTTACTTAAACCACAATTTAAATGATTACTAAAATGAAGAAAAACTATTTTTTACTTTTTTTATTGCTTCTGGCTTCCTTGTCAGGAAAAACACAAAACATATGGAAGAATGTTCAGATAGGAGGAGGAGGTTTTGTATCTGGAATTATTACCAGTAAAAGTGATACCAATTTAAAATATGCCAGAACTGATGTTGGCGGCGCTTACAGATGGGATGCCGCTAATAAAAAATGGATCCCTTTGCTGGATTGGCTAAGTATAGATCAGACTGGTTATTCTGGTGTTGAATCGCTGGCAATAGATCCACAAAATAATAATGTGGTCTATTTATTAGTTGGAACGAGTTATTTTAATAATGGAAAAACTGCTATTTTAAAATCGACAGATAAAGGAAATACATTTACTGAAATTGAAGTGACTTCTCAATTTAAAGCACACGGCAATGGTATGGGGCGTTCAAATGGTGAACGTTTAGCTGTTGATCCCAATAATTCGAACATTCTTTATTGCGGAACCAGAAGAAATGGTCTTTTCCAAAGTATTGATGCCGGTTTGACATGGAATAAGTTGTCAGGTTTTCCAGTTACGACAACATCTAATGATAATGGGGTATGTTTTGTTGTTTTAGATCCGGCTTCGGTTTCAGGAGGTAAAACACAAACTATTTACGCAGGAGTTTCGCGCGTGGGAGACTCTAATTTATACAAAAGTGTTGATGGCGGAACCAGCTGGACTGCTGTTTCAGGCGCTACGACATCTTATATGCCACAACGCGCTGTTTTAGATTCAAATCGGTCTTTGTTGATTACTTATGCTGATTTTGAAGGACCCTGGAACGGAACCCAAGGAAAAATATCAAAATTAAGCAGTACAGGAATTTTTACAGACATTACGCCAGCTACTATTACAAGGCCGTTTGCAGGTATTGATGTCGATCCGACAAATCCACAACGATTAATCGCTTCAACGACAAACACATGGTCGTACCAATATACTACTCCCGGGGGGACAGCTGTATATGGGGATCTTTTTTATTTAAGTACAGACGGAGGAACTACCTGGAGAGATTTAGTTGGTAATTCCGGATTTTCTTTTGAAACTAATGGCTGTACATGGGTTACCGGTCAGTCAATACATTGGGCAACAGATTTTAAATTTAACCCGGGAAATACAGCTCAGGCAAGTATTGTTTCAGGAAACGGGCTTTTTACTTGCGATGATATTAATGCAGTTAAAACTACCTGGAAATTTGATGCAATCGGTATTGAAGAATCAGTTCCTTTAGATTTAACAAGTATTCCATCTGGTCCGTTAATGAGTGTAATTGGCGACTTTGACGGATTTAAACATACAGATGTAACTGTTTTTGCTCCGCAACATGCTCCGACTATGGGTACTTCAAGTTCTATTTCGTATGCTGCAGGAAACACAAACAAAATTGTAAGGTTAGGAGAGTTCATGTATTATTCTGGAAATCAAGGTGCGACATGGACCAAAACTACAGCGGCCTTAATGGGACAAAAAGGCAGAGCAGCCTTGTCTTATGATGGTAATACCATTTTGCATTGCCCTTCCGGTGCAACAAGTATATATCGTTCTGTTGATAACGGAACTACATGGACAACCTGTAACGGTATAAGTGTTAGTGATGCAATCCCGGTTTCTGATCCCGTAACCAATAATAAGTTTTATGTTTATGATCAGCCAACAGGATTGATGATGATTAGTACTGATGGAGGGGCTAATTTTGCTTCTGCAGGGAATGCCGGTTCAGGAGGTTCAAAATTAATTCGAACTGTTCCCGGTAATGCAGGACACATCTGGATTGCAATGAATGACGGAGGTTTAAAACGTTCAATTAACGGAGGTACGACTTTCACTATTCCTTCAGCAAATGTCACAGCTGTGGCAGCTGTAGGTATTGGTAAGGCGGCGCCGGGGAAAACGTATCCTTCTGTCTATATTTGGGGAACAGTAAACGGAGTTACCGGTGTGTTTCGTTCTATTGATGAAGGTGTTACCTGGCTTCGTGTAAATGATGATGCGTATGAGTTTGGAGGAACAGGAAACGGTAATTTTGTAATTGGTGATATGAATACTTATGGCAGGGTTTATATGAGCACTGTAGGAAGAGGAATTGTTTACACCGACAGCGATCCGGTTCTTGGGGGTCCTGATAATGAATTTAACAATGATACTCAGATATTCTCTGTAAAAGCGTATCCTAATCCAATGAAAGATTATGTGGTATTAGAACTGCCTGATTATACTAACGGAACCCTGGTTAATATTCAGGTTTATGATCTATTGGGGAAATTGATAAAGCAAGATATGTATACGGTTTCTAATAATACTGTAACGTTATTCGCTAATGATTTATCAAATCAAAATGGTGTATTATTGGTAAAAGTAAAAACCAGCAATGGACAATCAGGTTTTGTAAAAATTATAAAATAAAAATACCTTTTTATAAATGGGTTGATTATAAAAATAAAGGTCTCACTTTTTGGTGAGACCTTATTTGTTATATTATTATGAATTATATAATTGGGATCTTAAACTAATTTAGTTCCTTAGTAACAATCTGCATAGTCTCGCGGCTTACCTGTTTCAATAAAACTGTTTTGTTTTCTTCTACAGTTTGGGCAGCTTGTTCGTTAAAATGACGAATTGTATATAAAGTTACATTTTCGTTATAATCTACTTTGAATTTTTTCGAAAGTATAGCATTCAATTCATTAAAATTCTCAAATTTATCTTCTACACAAACAGAGAAACTAATCGCTGAGTTTTGAATTAAATTTACTTTTAGTTTGAATTGGTGAAACAATCCAAAAATTTCGCTGATGTTTTCTTCCATGATGAATGAGAAATCAATTGAAGAAAGCGAAATTAAAAGCTGGTTTCTTTTTACGATAAAACAAGGCAGGTAAGGTTCTAAATCAACTCCTTTAGAAACACAGGTTCCTTTTAATAACGGATTGATGAATGATTTTACATATAATGGTATTTCTTTCTTCTGTAACGGCTGAAGTGTTTTTGGATGGATAACTGTTGCGCCGTAAAAAGCCAGTTCAATCGCTTCACGATATGAAATTTGGTTTAGCAGACTTGCATTTTCAAAATAACGCGGATCAGCATTCATAACACCCGGAACGTCTTTCCAGATGGTTACGCTTTCCGCATTTAAGCAATAAGCAAAAATTCCGGCAGTGTAATCAGAACCCTCACGGCCTAAAGTAGTTGTGAAATTATTTTCGTCAGCTCCTAAAAACCCCTGGGTGATGTTTAATATTTTTCGTTTTACATTTTTGCTGATGTTTTGTTGGGTAGTTTCCCAGTCTACTTCTGCATCTCTGTAATTAGAATCAGTTTTTATAAAATTCCGAACATCAAGCCATTGTGTCTGGATACCCATGAAGTTCATGAAATGACTTAAGATATTTGTTGAAATTAATTCACCGAAACTCACAATCTGATCGTAAACAAAATTGTAATTAGGTGATTTATTATGTGCTAAAAAGTATTCTAATTCCGAAAACTGAGCTGCTACGGCTGTAAAAACTTCGTGTTTTTCATCTTCAAATAAATCCAGTAATATTTGATTGTGATATTTTTTTATCTCGTGTACAGATGAATTAAGGTCAGCTGACTTTTCGAAATAGTTTTTGATAACCAATTCAAGGGCATTTGTGGTTTTTCCCATAGCCGAAACGACTAAAATCACATCTTCATACCCTACTTTTTGTAAAACGTCATAAACGTTTTTAATTCCTTCAGCATCTTTTACAGATGCACCACCAAATTTAAATACTCTCATCTTTAATTTTGTATTGTTGAGATACACTGCTGTGCATCTCTGTCAGTTTTAAAATTTTAATATTTATGACAGAAGTACACTCCTAAATGCCTCTGTCCTATTTTTGTTTGCCTAATTTATTTTTGCTAAAAACGAATTAATTCCTTTTTCATCCATTTGAACTACTCTCCATTCATCGAGAACTTTTGCGCCTGAGTTCTCATAAAAATTTACGGCAGGAGTATTCCAGTCAAGAACGTTCCAGTCGATTCGTCGAACATTATCTTTTTTTCCCTGTTTCATGATTTCAGAATAAAGTGCGAAACCTAAACCTGATCCCCGCATTTTATCTTTTACAATTAAATCTTCAAGATGAATTGTTCTTCCTTTCCAGGTAGAATAACGATAATAGTACAATGCAATTCCAACAATCTCCTTTTCAACCTCTGCTACAAAAACATGAAATAACGGATTTTCACCAAATCCATCCCGCACTAAATCATCTTCGGTTATCAGAACCGCATCAGGTTCTTTTTCGAATACTGCGAGCTCCTGAATCAATTCTAAAACCGATTTCATGTCTTCAGGTTTTCCTTTTCTAATATTCATAATTCCTATTTTTAACCTCTAATTAGCGAAATAAGTATTTTTTTATCCGAAACTTTTTGCGTTTCATTAGCAAATATACAATACTGGCAAACTAACGAAATAATTTTTGAATCATTCTCACAAAAAAAGCGATATTTGTGACTTATAACTAAAAACTACAACGATATAGCATGGAAGAACGCAATAAAACACTAGGAGAGTTTATTATTGAGAACCAAAAAGCATTTCAGTATTCATCAGGGGAATTGTCCCGAATTATCAACTCTATACGTTTGGCGGCAAAAGTCGTAAACTATAAGGTAAACAAAGCTGGATTAGTGGATATAATTGGGGCCGCAGGCGAACAAAATATTCAGGGAGAAGATCAGCAGAAATTAGATGTGTATGCAAATGAAGTATTTATCCAGACATTAATAAACCGTGAGATTGTCTGTGGAATAGCTTCTGAAGAAAACGACGAATATATTACTGTCAAGGGGAGCGACAACAGTAATAATAATAAGTACGTGATCTTAATGGATCCGCTTGACGGATCTTCTAACATTGATGTGAATGTTTCCTTGGGAACTATTTTTTCTGTTTTCAGAAGAATCACACCAATCGGAACTCCGGTAACAAGTGAGGATTTTTTACAACCCGGAGTAAATCAGGTAGCGGCAGGTTACGTAATTTACGGAACTTCAACAATGTTGGTTTACACAACCGGTCATGGCGTAAATGGTTTTACCCTGAATCCGGCAATTGGAACATTTTATTTGTCACACCCTAATATGAAATTTCCGCTTGACGGGAATATTTATTCGGTTAACGAAGGAAATTATGTGCATTTTCCACAGGGAGTAAAAAACTACATTAAATATTGTCAGCGTGAAGAAGAAGACAGACCTTATACTTCAAGGTATATTGGAAGTCTGGTGTCAGATTTTCATCGAAATATGATCAAAGGCGGTATTTATTTGTATCCGACAAGTTCGAAAGCACCAAAAGGGAAATTACGTTTGATGTACGAATGTAATCCGATGGCATTTATTGCAGAACAGGCCGGAGGAAAAGCAACAGACGGTTTTGGAAGAATCATGGAAATTCAGCCAACCGAGCTGCATCAGCGGGTTCCGTTTTTCTGCGGAAGTTACAACATGGTCGAAAAAGCCGAAGAGTTTATGGCAGAAGCACAATAATACATTAAAATAAACCCGATAAGTTTTGAAGCTTATCGGGTTTTGTTTTTAGTTACAGCTTTGAAAAATTGTTAAACTGAATATTATTTATGCATGTGTTGCATTTCGTAAACAAAAGTATCAGCATCTACTTTTTTATCTACTAATGATAATGCTTTTGCAATGATATAATTTACGTTGCTTGGAGTAAATCCTAAAGCAATTCCTAATTTTCTAAGCATTACTTCCTGTTGGTCTTCAAGATGATGATCAACATGTACCATTCTGGTTAGATCATATAGACGCTCTAAACGCTGAACATGTAAATAAGGAGGATTGATAGGGTATTTTAATGGGTCGTTAAGAATTTCTTCGTACTCAGTTTCTGAAATTTCTAAACGTGAAGCTAATTTATCCAGGAAATTTTTTTCTTCAGGATGTACAACTCCATCTGCTAATGCTACACGAACAATAGCTGAAAAGTGACCTTTATTTCTTTGTTTGAATTCGCTATCAAATAAATCTGAAAATGACATAATTATAGTGTTTTTATGCCACAAAGATATATTTTATTTTAAATTATTAATTTTAAAGTTCTCATAAAATTTAACTTATTTTTATCCGTTGATTTAATAAAGGGCTTTCATTAATTTTCAAAATAAATCGTATGTTTACAGCCCCTTAATCAATTAATACAGCAACTTCATGTCAGAATTTTGGATTTATTTTCAAATAGGTTTAAAGCATGTTTTAGATATTCATGCTTATGACCATGTGTTATTTTTAATAGCCTTAACGATTCCATATGCTTTTAAGGATTGGAAACGTATTTTATTGCTTGTTTCCGTGTTCACAATTGGTCACACATTGGCTTTGCTGCTTTCAGTTTTTGGAATTATAGCCATAAAAGTAAACATCGTGGAGTTTTTAATTCCGATTACGATTTTAATAACGGCAATTTTTCACCTTTTTACAGCCGGAAAAGCATCTAAAAATGAAAGTATTAACCTGATATTTTTTGTGACACTATTTTTTGGAATTATTCATGGTCTTGGATTTTCAAATTATTTTAAAACCATTTTAGGAGGTACGGCTACGTCAAAATTATTACCTTTAGGGGAATTTGCATTAGGGATAGAAACAGCGCAATTGATAGTAGTTTTTGTAGTTTTGATACTGTCATATATAGTACAGACTGTATTTCGTTTTTCAAAACGTGATTGGGCATTGGTAATGTCGGCTTTTATTATAGGAGTTGTGATTCCGATGATTGTAGAGAGTCCAATTTGGAACAGATAAATATGGATATAAAAAAATTAAACAGATACGATAAAGCTTATTTGCGAATTGCCAAAGAATGGGGTTCGTTATCGTATTGCAAACGTAAACAGGTAGGCGCAATAATTGTAAAAGACAGAATGATAATTTCTGACGGATACAACGGAACACCAACCGGATTTGAAAATTGCTGTGAAGATGAAAACGGATTAACGCGCTGGGATGTTTTACATGCAGAGGCGAATGCGATTTTAAAAGTAGCCCGGTCAACACAATCCTGTGAGGGGGCGACCTTATATATTACGCTGTCACCGTGTAAGGAATGCAGTAAATTAATCCATCAGTCAGGAATAAAAAGAGTAGTGTACCAAAATGGATATCGTGATGATTCCGGAATTCAGTTTTTGTTGAAAGCCGGTGTCGAAGTGGAACATCTTCCTGTTTTAGAAGAATTAAATGAAATTTAACTCAAAATATTTACCCATTGTCATAGGAGCAACTTTTGCTCTTGGAACTGTTCTCGGAAGCATGATGAATGCTCCTGTTGAGGATAGTCTTTTGGCTAAAAATAACTCTAAGACAAAACTCAATAAACTAATCGATTTTATTAATAATGAATATGTCGACAATGTTAATACCGATTCGATTGTAAACCTGACGGTAGATAATATTTTGTCTAAACTAGATCCACATTCGGTTTATATTCCGCCAAGTGAACAAGCTGAAGTTGCTGAAAGCATGAAAGGAGATTTCGTAGGGATTGGGATTAATTTTTACATGTACAAAGATTCTGTAGCTATTATAAAACCTGTAGAAAACGGTCCTTCGGCGAAAGCCGGATTAAAATCAGGTGACCGGATTTTATTTGCAGGAAAAACTAAATTGTTTGGAAGAAGGTTGCCTTCTGATAGTTTGTTTTCTAAATTAAAAGGAATAAAAGGCTCAGAAATTGAGTTGACAGTTTTTAGGAAATCGGAACAAAAGAAGCTAAAGTTTAAGATTAAAAGAGATGTTATTCCGCTAAAAAGTGTTGATGCTTCTTTATTACTTGGAAATAATACCGGTTATATTAAAATTAACCGTTTTGCAGAAACTACCTATAATGAATTCAAAGCTGGTCTGACAAGATTAAAACAAAAAGGGATTCAGTCACTTGTAATTGATCTCCGTGATAATGGAGGCGGTTATATGGAAGAAGCTATTGCTATTGCCGATGAATTCCTGAAAGATAAACAGCTAATTGTTTTTACGAAAAATAAAAATGGTACCACCGAAAAGACATACGCAACTAAAAGCGGAAGTTTTGAAACCGGGAAAGTGTTTGTTTTGATTAATGAAAACAGCGCTTCGGCAAGTGAAATTCTGGCTGGCGCAATTCAGGATAATGATCGCGGAACCATTGTAGGCCGCCGTTCTTTTGGAAAAGGATTGGTGCAGCGTGAAATGGATTTTAATGATGGATCAGCTGTACGATTAACCGTAGCCAGATATTATACGCCAACGGGAAGATCAATTCAAAAACCATATTCCAAAGGAAACGAAGAATATTATAAAGAATCCGAAGAGCGGATAAAAACAGGTGAGCTGTACACTAAAGACAGTATAAAAGTAGCCGATTCGTTAAAGTTTAAAACACCAAAAGGCAAAATCGTTTATGGTGGAGGCGGAATCGTTCCGGATGTTTTTGTGCCTATTGAAGCAGAACACGGAAATGAAAATATCGCTTATTTACTGCAAACCGGAATCGTAGGTCATTTTGTTTTTGAAGAGTTGGATAAAAACCGAAATGCCTTTGCAGAGCTTCATTTTAATGAGTTTTTAATTAAAATGAAAAAATCGGATTTGTATTTTAAAGAATTTAAAAATTACCTTCTGATAACAGGTTTAGATTTGAAACTGGATAAAACCAAAGCATTGGTAAATCGTTATATCACTGCTGAATTTGCCCGACAATTATACGGGGAATTGTATTATTATGATGTTATTTTAAAAGATGACGTGATGATTAAGACTGTTTTGAACGGAAAAAAATAATTTAATTTTTGATTTTAATGGATATAAATGCTATTGTAAATGCGGAAATTGAGCTTTTAGCCGCAATTAAAAAATCAGATGTTTTAGCTTTAGAAAAAATACTGCATGATGATTTACTTTTTAATTTACCTGATGGACAAACAATTACAAAAGAGTATGATTTAAATGCCTATCGTTCGGGTAAAATGAAAATTGATGCTCTTGAATCCTCAGATCAGATTATCAGTGTTATCGAGGATGTTGCTGTGGTTAGTGTTATGGTTTTATTAAAAGGTACTTATGATAATTATCCGTTAGATAATGTTTTCCGATATATTCGGGTTTGGAAACAAATTGGTGAAAACCTGAAAGTGATTGCCGGCAGTTGCACAGAACTAAAATAAGCTGCGAAAAATAATAAATTATTAAAATATAATGTAACAAACCTCGCTAAAATTTTAGCGAGCTTTGTGGTTAATGAAATATAACATGAAAAACCTAAAGAAAATAAGTACTCTGATAATTTTAATGACTTTTGTAATTTCCTGCGCTTGCATGAAAGATAAAAACACGATTTCCGGGAAAGTTCAATCTATTGAGTTTGGGAAAGACGGTTATACCGCAAAAATCAATACAGATAAAAATGAAATTTATTTTGCAACAATCAGTATCGTAAATGTTGGCGGACCGGAAAACTATAAAGTATTAAAAGAAGGAGATGCTGTTTCTTTAAAAGGTGAAATCTGGAAAACAGATACAGAAAAACATATTAAGGTAAAAGAAATTGTTTCTGTCAAATAAATAGGAAGTTTTGAGAATAGTAAATACTTTTTTTATTTTTGTCATAACTGTAATTACTGGTTTTTTGAGTATTTTCTATCTTGGTACTTACGAGCGAAAAATGCAATTAATCAATGAGCTTCCTTTTTCATTTATATATCGTTTTTTAAGTGTTTCAGTTATCGGACTAATAGGAGTAATCATACTGCTGCTTATTAATTTTCTTGTTGATAAATTAATATTGAAAGATGTAAATATAAGTAAGCTAAGGGAATTGGCGGTTAAGGCGTTAGTTCCAGTAATTTTAGTAGCTTTATTTGGGGTACTTGTGTTTTTCTTTTTGTGATAATCTATCGAATACTATCGTGCACATGAGTCTGCACACCATTATTCCATAAAGTCAAAATATCTGTTGCAACGGCAGCGCCACTTCCGGCAGCAATAGCCAATTGACTTCTCCAGCCTGCCAAAGTTCCAATAACATAAATCCCGTCAGCTACTTTATGATCGTCATTTTTAAGCTGAATACGTTGTTTCTCAGGAAGTGCTTTTTTATGTGGTTCAACATATTGCATTAAACCTTCAATATCAAAAGTATTGGCAGAACCAATTCCGATAACGATACTTTTAGTTTTATAGGAGTTTTTATTAGTAGTAACGGTAAAGTTAGGATAAGATCCTTCTACTTTGATTGCTTTCTCATTTGCAATTTGAGAAATATGAGGATAGGACATTGCTAAATGCTGTGTGCTTTCAAAAAGTAATTCTGAGCCTAATTTTCCAGGCGCTATTCCGTAAGCGTTGTAGAAAATAGCTTCTTGTAAAGAAGAATTCTTTTGATGGGTAAAAATTCCGATTTTTTTATCGGTAACAAAAGCTTTGTTTTTTGCTGAACCTAAAACGAGTGCGCAAGACATGCCTGAAACGCCCCCGCCAATAATTAAAACATCAAACATATTTATCTACCGTTCATTTTTTCTTCAATTCTTTTTGAAATTCTAAAAATCAAAAGAATCAAAACGGCACAAAATGATGCTGCGATTCCAATAAAAGCTACTGCACTGTCACCCTGAAAAGGATTTTTAAAGTCTAGCAGTGTAATATTAAAAACAATTAAAGCTAATGCTAAAAGCACTAAGATGGAAGTAAAGATTTTCATATGGCAGTTTGTTTGTCTAAAATAATCAAAGTAAAGCCGGCCGGGACAAGTCATTGCCAAACTGTATTTTAGAAATTTTATGGGTGTAAATTTATAAAAATATCTGTTAGACAAACAAACCTTTAACATTAGCAGCGAATAATTTAACAGCAATTGCCAAAAGTATCACTCCAAATGTCTTGCGAACCACGCCGAGCCCGTTTTCGCCTAATAAAGTTTCAATTTTTTTGGATGATTTTAAAACGACATATACCAGGATAATATTCAATAAAATAGCAATAATAATATTGATGGTGTGAAATTGAGAACGTAAAGAAAGTAAAGTAGTCATTGTTCCTGCTCCGGCAATCAAAGGGAAAGCCAATGGAACGATAGAAGCTGATCCGGGCTCTTCATCACGGTAAATCCTGATTCCTAAAATCATTTCCAAAGCAAGGAAAAAAAGCACAAATGAACCTGCAACGGCAAACGAATGCACATCGATACCTATAATATTAAGTAAGCCTTCTCCAACAAAGAGAAAAACAATCATGATAACTCCCGCGACAATAGAAGCTTTTTCCGATTCGATGTGGCCTGTTTTTGCTCTTAGGTTTACAATAATCGGAATAGATCCTACAATATCTATTACTGCAAAAAGCACCATTCCGACAGTGATAATCTCCTTAAAATCAATTTCTAACATGCTTTTTTTATTTAGAGGTTAAAGATGAGCAAAGGTAAATAATAAAGTAAAGGCTTTTATTGTTTTGAATCTAACCAAGTATTTTTGTTATAAAAACATGTTTTTTTGATTAAAAAAATAATATTTGTAACATTAGGTGATTTCTTTTATTAATTCATAGGCAGAATAGGAAGATTACTTTTGGGTTAAATTTATCCCACAGACATCTGGAATAGATTAACTATCTTTGTACCTTATAAATTCAGCATTTTATTATCATGTTTCAATTAGGGAAAACCATTATTTCAGAAGATATTCTTGAAAAAGAATTTGTGTGCAACTTATCAGCTTGTAAAGGAGCCTGCTGTGTTGACGGAGATGCCGGTGCACCTTTGAGTGAAGAAGAGACTAAAATACTTGAAGAAATTTACCCGAAAGTGAAACCGTTTTTACGAAAAGAAGGAATTGCAGCTATTGAGGCGCAAGGCACCTGGGTAAAAGGAACCGATGGTGATCTTGAAACACCATTAATAGATGAGAAAGATTGCGCATATGTGATTTTTGACGGAAAAACTGCCCTTTGCGGAATCGAGCAAGCCTATAATCAGGGAATCGTAAGCTGGAAGAAACCGGTTTCCTGTCATTTATATCCAATCCGTGTAAAAGACTTTACTGAATTCGCTGCGGTGAATTACGACAAATGGGATATTTGTGATGATGCTTGTTCTTTAGGTAAGGAATTAGAGGTTCCGGTTTACAAATTTGTCAAAGAAGCTTTGATTCGCCGCTTTGGCGAAGACTGGTATTTGGAACTTGAGAAAGTGGCAGATGAACTAAAAAAATCTTAAAAAATGTATTCATTTTAAATGGGAATAAAGTATCAGGATTTGTGAAAAATAATTCTAGATAAGAGGTTTTAAAATTTTTAAAAACAAATAAAAATTTCTTGCTTTTTATTTTAAAAATCCTATATTTTACAGTACTTAAAGTATATTTTGTAATTTTAAACGTCTCATTTACAGATATTTAAAAATTGTCTGAAAATATTGTATTTTTTCTCTTTTGTTAAAAACTACAGCCGATTGTGAATAAGTTTGCCTTTTATTTTTGGCAACAAATGACAATCTTTGTAGTCTACTGAATCAGGGGGAATTCAATAGTAAAATTTAATAAAACAGCAATGTCACAAGTTGAACCAATATTACAAGAAAATAAGAATCGTTTTGTCATTTTTCCAATTAAGCATCATGATATTTGGGAATGGTATAAAAAAATGGAAGCCAGTTTCTGGACTGCCGAAGAAATCGATTTGCATCAGGACTTGACGGATTGGAATAATAAATTAAGTGACGAGGAAAGATATTTTATTAAACACATTTTAGCATTTTTTGCCGCTTCTGACGGGATCGTAAATGAAAACCTTGCTGAGAATTTTGTGAATGAAGTACAATACGCTGAAGCAAAATTTTTCTATGGTTTTCAAATCATGATGGAAAATATTCATAGCGAAACATATTCTTTGTTGATTGATACGTATGTGAAAGATGAAGCGGAGAAAGCAGAATTGTTCAATGCTTTGGAAGTTTTTCCTGCAATTAAGAAAAAAGCAGAATGGGCTTTGAAATGGATTGAATCTGATTCGTTTGCTGAAAGGCTTATTGCTTTTGCTGCTGTAGAAGGGATTTTCTTCTCAGGTGCTTTTTGTTCTATTTATTGGTTGAAAAAACGTGGATTAATGCCAGGTTTGACATTCTCTAATGAATTAATCTCACGTGACGAAGGCGTACATTGCGATTTTGCAGTGCACTTACATAATCATCATTTGGTAAATAAAGTTTCAAAAGAAAGAATCAAAGAAATCATCGTTGATGCGTTAGATATTGAAAGAGAATTTGTTACAGAATCTCTTCCGGTAAGTTTAATTGGTATGAATGCGGGTTTAATGACGCAATATTTAGAATTTGTTGCTGATAGGTTATTAGTAGAATTAGAATGTGAACGTGTTTATGGATCATCAAATCCGTTTGATTTCATGGATATGATTTCTCTTCAGGGAAAAACCAATTTCTTTGAAAAGCGTGTTGCCGAGTATCAAAAATCAGGAGTAATGAATACTGACAGCGATGCTCAGAAAATTTCATTTGATGCAGATTTTTAGATCACACAGCAATTTTTAGTGTCTACCACGAAACACTAAAAGATAATAAAATTAAGAAACGAAAGTTTCTATACTAGACAATTTTCAGATTGGATCTCTTTCCCAAATCGTAGATCCGGTTACATTTTTACAATTAATTTTCATCTGTTTTTTAGATCGAAGAGCAAATAACTATGGGAATCCTACTATTCTCAAAAAATAATTTAAAAACACACAATCTTTAAGTGCTGGAATTCGTTTTCCAGTGTCTTTCATTTATCAATAACACTAAAAAAGTAAGCTTATGTATGTAGTAAAAAGAGATGGCCACAAGGAGCCGGTAATGTTTGATAAGATTACAGAAAGAATCAAAAAATTGTGTTACGGGCTTAATGAGCTTGTAGATCCTGTTAAGGTAGCCATGCGTGTTATCGAAGGATTGTATGACGGAGTTTCTACATCTGAACTTGATAATCTTGCAGCAGAAACGGCAGCTTCTATGACTATTGCACATCCTGATTATGCGCAATTGGCAGCTCGTGTGGCAATTTCAAACCTACACTCCAATACTAAAAAATCGTTTTCAGAAACGATGAAAGATATGTATCACTACGTAAATCCAAGAAACGGGCAAGACGCTCCGTTACTTTCGGATGAGGTATTTAATGTGATTCAGGAAAATGCAGCTTTCCTTGATTCTCATATCATTTATACACGGGATTTTAATTACGATTACTTCGGGTTCAAAACTTTGGAGCGTTCGTATTTGCTAAAAATAAACGGAAAAATCGTCGAAAGACCACAACATATGTTGATGCGTGTTTCGGTTGGTATTCACTTGGATGATTTAAAATCGGTAATTGAAACTTACGATTTAATGTCTAAAAAATATTTCACGCATGCAACGCCAACATTGTTCAATGCGGGAACTCCAAAACCTCAAATGTCTTCTTGTTTCCTTTTGGCAATGCAGGATGATAGTATTGACGGAATCTACGATACCTTAAAACAAACAGCTAAAATCTCGCAATCAGCGGGAGGAATCGGTCTTTCTATTCATAATGTTCGTGCGACCGGATCTTACATTCGTGGTACAAACGGAACTTCAAACGGAATCGTTCCGATGCTGAGAGTTTTTAATGATACAGCTCGTTATGTAGATCAGGGTGGTGGAAAACGTAAAGGAAGCTTTGCGATTTACATCGAAACCTGGCATGCGGATATCTTCGATTTCTTAGACTTAAAGAAAAACACAGGAAAAGAAGAAATGCGTGCGCGTGATTTATTTTTCGCCATGTGGACCTCTGATTTATTCATGAAACGTGTACAGGAAGATGCATCATGGACTTTAATGTGCCCTAACGAATGCCCTGGATTATACGATGTTTACGGAGAAGAATTCGAAGCAATGTACCTTGATTATGAATTTAGAGGAAAAGGTAGAAAAACCATTCGTGCACGTGAATTATGGGAGAAAATTCTGGAATCACAAATCGAAACCGGAACTCCTTATATGTTGTATAAAGATGCAGCCAACCGTAAATCAAACCACAAGAATTTAGGAACTATCCGTTCGTCTAACTTGTGTACTGAGATTATGGAGTACACGTCTAAAGATGAAATTGCAGTTTGTAATTTAGCTTCTATTTCGTTGCCAATGTTTATTGAAAACGGAAAATTTGATCACGAAGCACTTTACAATGTTACCAAACGTGTAACCCGTAACCTGAACAAAGTAATTGACAGAAACTATTATCCTGTAAAAGAAGCTGAAAACTCTAACATGCGTCACCGCCCGGTAGGATTGGGAGTGCAAGGTTTGGCTGATGCTTTTATCATGTTGCGTTTGCCGTTTACAAGTGATGAAGCTAAAGTATTAAACCAGGAAATTTTCGAAACATTATACTTCGCAGCTGTAACCGCTTCTATGGAAATGGCGAAAGAAGAAGGGCCATACTCTACATTTGAAGGTTCTCCAATGTCAAAAGGAGAATTCCAATACAATATGTGGGGAATGAAAGATGAGGAGTTATCAGGTCGTTGGGACTGGGCTTCATTAAGAAAAGAAGTAATGGAGCACGGAGTTCGTAACTCATTATTGGTTGCACCAATGCCAACTGCTTCGACTTCGCAAATTTTAGGAAACAACGAAGCTTTCGAACCATATACATCAAACATTTACACGCGTCGTGTATTGTCTGGAGAATTTATTGTAGTAAACAAACATTTACTTCATGACTTGGTAGAAAGAGGATTGTGGAACGAAACTTTGAAACAGGAAATCATGCGTCATAACGGATCTGTTCAAAACATTGATGTGATTCCGCAGGACTTAAAAGATTTATACAAAACGGTTTGGGAAATGTCGATGAAAGATATTATCGATATGTCACGTCAGAGAGGTTATTTTATTGATCAATCGCAATCATTGAATTTGTTCATGCAGGATGCCAACTATTCTAAACTAACGTCAATGCACTTCTATGCATGGCAGTCAGGTTTAAAAACCGGAATGTATTACTTAAGAACAAAATCTGCGGTTGATGCTATCAAGTTTACATTAAACAACGATAAAAAAGAGGAAACACCAACTTTAGTTGCAGAAACTGAAGAAATCAATGTGGAGGAATACAAAGCGATGTTGCTAAAAGCACAAGCTGCTGGTCCTGAAGATTGTGAGATGTGTGGGTCTTAATTTTTTAGAGAAAAGAAGATAGAATAAGAGAAAAGATTTATTCATAGTAATAGAAAGCAGTTATTGTAATGATAACTGCTTTTTTTATGAGCTATTTCCCGCTTTCCGTTACAATCTTTTTATTTTAAAGAAAAAATAAAAAGGATTTCCACTTCAATCGGGGCTAGGTATTCTGTTTCATAATGAGTTTATGTTCAATCTTGTCATTCCGAGGAACGAGGAATCTTCGTCACAGACTTGACAAGGCAAATCATCAATCTTTGTCGAAATCTGTGACGAAGATTCCTCGTTCCTCGGAATGACAATATTCATAAGAAGCTTTCGTTTTAAACTATTTGCAAAGACTTTAAAACAAAAGTCTTAGTGTTTCTCAGACTTTCAAAACCTCCAATTAAACCTTTTCAAAAAACAAAAGTCTTATTCTTAAATAATTCTTAATTTATGAAAAAAAGCAATCTTTGGTCTTTACGATTGGGCTTCTCAGGAAAGGAAGCTGCTAAAATTGAAAAATTTGGATTAGAAAAATTTCTAAAGCGATCGTATGATGCAAAGTTTGATACACAACTTCCTGTTTTTTTACAAGATGATCCTAAAACTGTCGCTGAACTTAAAGTTTTAAGGGAATCAATAAAAAATTTAGATTCGGAAGAGAAAAAGAAAATCTTAAAAAAAGAACTTTATTCCACAAGCGAATTAAAAAAATGGTGGATCGCAAAAATGCAAACCGACGAATTTCCGTTACGTGAAAAAATGGTTTGTTTCTGGCATAATCATTTTGTGGCAACTTCCCAAAAAGTAAAAATCAATTACTGGATTTACCAGCACAATATGATTTTACGTGAGAATGCTTTTGGAAACTTCAGGGAACTGACCAAAAAGATCGTAAAATCAAATGCAATAGTTAAGTATCTGGATAATGTGGATAATAAAAAAGGTAAAATCAACGAAAATTTAAGCCGCGAATTACTGGAATTATTCACTATCGGAATTGGAAATTACACCGAAGAAGATATTAAAAATGGTGCACGCGCTTTGGCAGGATTAAATATTGGGGATGAAGGTGCCGTTTATAAAATAAAAGCAGAAGACAACAGCGATAAAACCTATTTCGGAAAAACCGGAAACTGGAAGGCTGATGATTTAGTTGATATTATTTTCGAACAAAAAAACATTCCGTATCTCATCACACGAAAAATCCTGAAATGGTTTCTTTATGATAATCCATCTGAAGCGCTGGTTACGTACTATGGAGATTATTTCAGAAAAATAAATTTTGAAATTAAGCCCTTACTTACTAAAATTTTTACTGAAGAATATGCCAAAGATGATTTCGGAAAAAAAATAAAAGATCCTTTGGTTTATATTTCTCAGCTTATTGATGAATTACAATTGAAGGAATATGATGAGACCATGATTGCCGTCTTTCTAAAACAGCAAGGAATGGATTTGTACAATCAGGTCAATGTGAAAGGCTGGGATGGAGGCAATTCATGGCTGACTTCCCAAGTGTATCTGCAACGAAACAATACCTCAGATTTACTTTGCAGCGGGAGGAGTCTTTCAAAGAAAATGCCTAATATGATGATGGGTGAAGAAAATTCCAAACCTAAAAAGGAATTGGAAAAGAGAGAGGTTAAGATACAATATGATTCCGACGGAAATAATAAAACGATTATTGCCGAATTATCCAACAGATTGTTGTTTACTGTAAATGAATCGATGCAAAAAGACATGGAGAATCTGCTCAAATATGATTTTGATCCTAAAGAGACGAATGCCAATTTTGCAGTGATTCGTTTGTTCAATTACATTACCAAGTTGCCTGAATATCAATTGATTTAAAAACTACAGCTATGAACAGAAGAAATTTTCTAACGTTAACAGGAACTTTTACAGGCGGAATGCTGGTGCTTCCTAGTTTTTTACATGCTTTTGGTACGGAGGATAATCTGGTTATTGGCGAACAATGTTTGGTGTTTATTCAACTTAATGGAGGAAACGACGGACTGAACACTTATATTCCCTATGAGAATCCGTTATATTATGATTTGAGAACAAAAATTTCCTTAAACAAAGATATTGTAGTAGGTAAAAATAACGGAATGGCGTTTCACCCTTCGTTAAAAGATTTTGCCCAAATGCAGCAAAACGGAGATTTAACCGTAATCCAGAATGTAGGTTATCCGGAGCCTATACGCTCGCATTTCCGCAGTCAGGAAATTTGGCAAACAGCAGCTGATTCGGATAAATATATAAACCAAGGCTGGCTCGGACGTTATTTAGATTTGCAGTGTCATGATCATCAGCCAACAGCCGGAATCAATTTGGATTCAATAGACAATCTGGCTTTAAAAGGAATGGAGCCGAATACTATCACAGTAAAAGATCCGGACCGGTTTAAGATAAAACCGGGCAAGGATGAAAATGTAAAACTATCCGACAATCCACAATTGGATTTTGTTCGAAAAATTGCCAATTCGGTTATTGAAGGATCAGATGATATTCAGAATGCGCTGAAGCAATCGAAAACAGAAATCAGTTATCCTAAAACAGGATTGTCTAAAAATCTGGAATGGATTGCACGATTGGTAAAAGGCAATTTAAATTCGAAAGTGTATTATACGTCACTTGGCGGTTTCGATACGCATGACAATCAGCTTTCTATCCATGAAAGAAAACTAACTGAATTAAATGATGCATTATTTAGCTTCTATCAGGATTTGAAGCAGGCACAATTACTTCAAAGTGTTACGATTGTTGTGTTTTCTGAATTTGGAAGACGGGTAAAAGACAACGGAAACGGTACCGATCACGGAACTGCAGCCCCAATGTTTGTAATTGGAGGATCCAATAAAGGAACAGTTTTAGGGAATAATCCAAACTTATCTGACCTGGACAATGGCGATTTAAAACATGAAATTGATTTTAGATCTGTTTATGCTTCCCTTTTACAACAAAAAATGAGTTTTGATTATTCTAAAATCGGAATTAATAATAAACCCATTTCCGGATTGTTTTAATAAAACGACTTAAGCTGTTTAGTTATTTGTCATTACGAGCAACGAGGAATCTCCGCAAGAAACTCTACAATCAAAAGCACCAATCTTTGTCGATTCAGCAACGGAGATTCCTCGTTTCTCGGAATGACAAGATTGAGAAATTATTCTATTCAATTTAAAATGTTAGAAATTAAGTAGCTTAATAACTCACCTCATTAAAACCAATTGAGTAAATCTCATTTTAAGCGTGATTTATTAAAATATCATACAAAACCGCTTTAATTTGTTAAGAAATCCTTTTTTGTTTCATAAAAAGCATTATTTTTTTTGGTGCGGTTAAAATAATTTATACATTCGCATAGAATTAAAAAAATAACACAAACAAAATGGCAAATAACCGTTTTTATTTTAGCAACAACTTTTATTTCTTCTTTAGTAGAAGTTAGGATTGTGCTATGGTTATTTGAGAAAATTAAAAGACAAATAAAACTAATATACAATCCTGATGAAAATCAGGATTTTTTTTTGACTATATGACAACTAAAATTGCAATACAAGGTATTAAAGGATCTTTTCATCATCAGGTAGTGAAAGAGTACTTCTCTGAAAATGTTGAAATTGACGAATGTTTATCTTTTGATGAATTGATTGACAGTCTGCTTTCTGGAAAAACGGATCAGGCGGTTATGGCAATTGAAAATTCGATTGCGGGACCGATTATTCCGAATTATGCTTTGATTGACAAGAATAATTTACACATTATTGGAGAACATTATTTAAGCATTCACCAAAATTTAATGGCTTTGAAAGGTCAGCAAATTGAAGATATAAAAGAAGTTCATTCGCATCCGATGGCATTATTGCAGTGTATGGATTTTCTGAAAAAGTATCCAAATATAAAATTGGTTGAAGATAAAGATACAGCGGAAACGGCCAGAAGAATTCAGGAAAAACAATTAACCGGAATTGCAGCAATTGGAAGCAAAACGGCATCGGAAATGTATGATCTGGAAATTATCGCACCGGAAATCCAAACGATCAAAAATAACATGACCCGTTTTGTGATTATTAAAAAACAGAATTCATTTTTACCTGAAAGCGAAATCAACCGAGCTTCGATCAAATTTGAACTGGATCATAAAAGAGGAAGTTTAGCAGCGGTTCTGAATGTAATGAGCGACTGCAAGCTGAATTTAACCAAAATTCAGTCGCTTCCAAAAATTGAAACACCCTGGAAATATTCGTTTTTCGTAGATGTAACATTCGAGAATTACGAAGATTATTCGAAAGCCAAATCGTTATTAAATATTATGGCAGAATATTTTAAAGTATTGGGAGAATACAAAAACACAAAACCTTTGAGTGAATCTTAAAAGTTGAAATTTGATTTTAGATTGAGGATTAACGAATTTAAATTTCAGATTGTCAGGCTGAGTCCATTCGGCTCCGCTCAGGATAAACTTAGTCGAAGCCCTTCAGTTTTCAAAAGCCTTCGACTTCGCTCAGGGTGACAGAAGATTTAAATTTATAGATCAAAAAAGAAAGCATAAAGCTTACGGCCTAAAGCCTAAAGCATTTTTAATAAAACATAAAAATGATTACAACAGCAAAAAGATTAGATACAGTTGAAGAATACTACTTCTCATCAAAATTGAGAGAAGTTCGTCAACTAATGTCTGAAGGAAAATCGATTATCAATATGGGAATCGGAAGCCCTGATTTGAGCCCGTCGAAAGCAGTAATTGAAGCAGTAGCTTCAGCAATTCTGGAAGAAAACGGTCACGGTTATCAGAGTTATCAGGGATTACCGGAATTGAGAAAAGGGATGGCAGATTTTTATCAGAATCAGTTTGGTGTTGAATTAAATCCGAATAATGAGATTTTGCCTTTGATGGGTTCGAAAGAAGGAATTATGCACATTTCGTTAGCCTTTTTAAATGAAGGCGATCATGTTTTGATTCCGAATCCGGGTTATCCAACTTATACTTCGGTAACCAATTTGGTAGGAGCAGTTCCGGTTTATTATGATCTGAAAGAAGCAAATGCCTGGGAACCGGATTTTGATGCTTTAGAAAAACTAGACCTTTCGAAAGTTAAAATTATGTGGCTGGGATATCCGCACATGCCAACAGGGGCAAGAGGAAGTTTAGCGTTATTTGAAAAATTGGTTGCTTTTGCTAAAAAACATAACATATTATTGGTCAACGATAATCCGTATAGTTTTGTTCTGAATGAGAATCCGATGAGTTTATTGCAGGTTAAAGGGGCAAAAGATGTGGCTTTGGAATTGAATTCGTTAAGTAAAACGTTCAACATGGCCGGCTGGAGAGTTGGAATGGTTTTAGGAAATGCAGAAATCATTGATGCAGTCCTGAAAGTAAAAAGCAATATGGACAGCGGTATGTTTTACGGAATTCAGAAAGGCGCAATTGCCGCTTTGAATTGTGATAAATCCTGGTTCGAAGACCAAAACAAAATTTACAGACGCCGCAGAGAATTAACAGAAAAATTAGCAGAAAAATTAGGCTGCGAAGTTTATAAAGAAGGAGTAGGACTTTTTGTCTGGGCTAAACTTCCGGAAGGAATCGAGTCAGCAGAGAAGTTCATTGACGAAATATTATACGAGAAGCATATTTTTATCACACCGGGGACGATCTTCGGAAGTAATGGTGAAGGATATATCAGGTTTTCGTTGTGTGTGAAAGAAGAAAAAGTACAAGAGGCGATAGATAGGTTTTAAGAATTTTAGATTTCTGATTTTAGAGTTTAGATTTTTCGACATAGTTTGTCAGGCTGAGCGGAGTCGAAGCCCGTTCTGGTTTTATAAGCCTTCGACTCCGCTCAGGGTGACAGAAATTAAATCGAAAAATAAGGTTTCGAAAAAACCAGAAGCCCTAGCCCTGATAGAAGTGGAAATCCTTTTTTGTCTCGTTTTTTTTAACGAGACAGAAAAGATTGCAACGGATAGCAGGAATTAGCTTCTAATAAAAATAAATATGAAAGTATACGTAATTGGAATAGGATTGATCGGTGGTTCGATGGTGCTGGACATCAAAGAAAAACATCCGAATGCGACTATTTTTGGGATCGATAATAACGAAAAACATTTGCAGGAAGCAATTGATTTAGGTGTTATCGAAAAAGCCGGAAGTTTTGAGGAATTAGCTGATGCCGATTTTGTAATTGTTTCGGTTCCTGTGGATGTGGCACTGACGGTTTTGCCTAAAGTATTGGATTTGGTTGGAGATAAAACAATTGTGTTTGAGGTTGGATCGACTAAAAAACCAATTTGTGAAGCAGTTGCGAGTCACCCGAAAAGAAGAAACTTTATCGCAACACACCCAATTGCAGGAACTGAGTTTTCCGGACCTTCGGCAGCGATAAAAGGGTTGTTTAAAGGGAAAACGAATATTATTTGCGAGGTGGAAAAAACCACTTTTAAATTGCAGGAAAAGGCATTGAAGCTTTTTAGTGAAATTGGAATGAGGATTCGATATATGGACCCGACTTCGCACGACAAACATATTGCTTACGTTTCGCACTTGTCGCACATAAGTTCGTTTATGCTCGGAAAAACAGTAATGAACAAAGAAAAAGACGAACAGGATATTTTTGATATGGCGGGTAGTGGATTTGAAAGTACGGTTCGTTTGGCAAAAAGCTCTCCCGCAATGTGGACACCGATTTTTAAGCAAAACAAAGAACACGTTATTGAAACATTAGAAGAATATATTTCGAATCTCAGCCGATTCAGGGATTTGTTAAAAGAAGAAAATTACAATGCCATTTTTGAAGAGATGGAAAGCACAAATAAAATAAAAGAGATATTAAACGGATTAACAATTAAAAAGTAAACTAAATTAAGATGGAAAATAAGAAAGAAATGAGAAAGTGGTTAGAAGATTTCAATTTAGATCACCCACTTGTGATAGCTGGACCTTGTAGTGCAGAAACGGAAGATCAGGTTTTGAGAATTGCTCACGAATTGAAAGATTCTAAAGTTAGTGTATTCAGAGCTGGGATCTGGAAACCAAGAACGCGTCCGGGAGGATTTGAAGGTGTTGGAGAAATTGGTTTAAAATGGTTACAAAAAGCAAAAGCTGAAACTGGTTTATTGATGGGAACTGAAGTTGCGACTGCAGCGCATTGTAAATTAGCTTTAGAACATGATATCGACGTTTTATGGGTTGGTGCACGTACAACTGCAAATCCTTTCGCAGTTCAGGAAATTGCTGATACATTGAAAGGTACTGATAAAATCGTTTTGGTTAAAAACCCGGTAAACCCGGATTTGGCTTTATGGTTAGGTGGTGTTGAGCGTTTACACATGGCTGGAATCGAGAAATTAGGTGTTATTCACAGAGGTTTCTCTACTTACGAAAAAACAAAATACAGAAATATTCCGGAATGGCAGATTGCTATCGAATTGCAAAATAAATTCCCTGATTTACCATTAATCATCGATCCATCTCACATTACAGGAGATCGTAAAATGATTTTTGAGGTAACGCAAGAGGCTTTAGACTTGAATTACGACGGTATGATTATCGAAACTCATTACGATCCGGACAATGCATGGTCTGATGCTGCTCAACAAGTTACTCCTGATGTTTTGAAACAAATCATTAAAGATTTGACTATCAGAAAAACGGATGATACTACAGATGAATACAGCAACAAAATGACGAAGTTAAGAGCTAACATCGACGTTTTAGATGCTAACTTATTAGAATTGTTAGGAAAACGTATGAAAGTAGCTGACGAAATTGGTCAGGTGAAGAAAGATGCAAACGTAGCGATTCTTCAAAACAATCGTTGGAATGAAATTTTAGGAAAAATGATTTTAGAAGGTGAGAAAAAAGGTCTTACTGAAGAGTTTGTTTTGAAAATGTTCAAAGCTATTCACCAGGAAAGTATTGGTCACCAGGAAAAAGTATTGAACGCATAAATTGGTTTAAACCATATAAGTGATATAAGATAATTTTAAGTTTTTTAAAAGCTTGTTGTTGATTATTGTTATATCATAGATGTGATTAGATAATTAAAAAAAAATCTCCATCCCTTTAAAAATAAGGGTTGGGGATTTTTTTATGAAATTAATTCAGTTATTCCCAACCTTTTGATATTTTTTGTTCTCTATAATACTATACAACCTTAACTTTCGTGTTATGAAATCAAACATGTGTTCGCCTACGTCTGGAATTTTTCAAGTGAATTTGAAATTACTGTTTTGTGTTTTATTTTTTTCAGCAGGTAAAATTTTTGCACAAAGTCCTGAATTGACTATAAAAGGAGATGATGCTGAAAAAGTCAGAATGAGTCAGCTGATTGTGAATGTAAAAGTGGTAGGGAATATTGCTTACACAACTGCCGAAATGCATTTTTTTAATTCGGGGACCCGTCAGATGGAAGCGGAACTTATTTTTCCGTTGCCGGAAAATGTTTCGGTTTCAAGGTATGCGATTGATATTAATGGTAAAATGCGGGAAGCTGTTCCTGTTAATAAAAATAAAGGGAAACAAGTTTTTGAAGCTATCGAACATCGTCGGGTTGATCCGGGATTGTTGGAAAAGGTGGACGGAAATAATTTTAGAACCCGAATTTATCCCTTACTGCCAAACGGAGAACGAATCGTGATTATTGGTTATGAAGAAGAACTTTCTGCCTTTGATAGAAATAATCTGGCGTATCAACTAGTGAGCCGTTATCCTAAAAAGCTGGATAAATTTGAAATTAATGTTTCGGTTTTGGGAGCTTCGGCATCGCCAACGGTTGCTGAAAATTCCGGGGAAGCTATTGCTTTCTCCAACTGGAACCAATCTTTTCAGACTTCATTGAAAAAGGAAAATTATCAGCCTTCTGAAAAATTGCTTTTTAAGATTCCGATTCAGGAGAATATTCCAAGCGTCGTGATGCAGAACGTGGGAGGTCAGCATTATTTTTATGGAAATACTTTTATCGAAGGAAATAAAATAGCTAAAAAAACAGCTGCTTCAATTGGATTGATTTGGGATAATTCACTAAGCTGCCAAACCAGGGACTTGAAAAAAGAACTGGACTTGCTGGATGCTTATTTTCAAAAAATCAAGAACACAAAAGTGACTTTATACTTTTTGAATTATACTTTTGAAAAACAAAAAGAATATGTGATTTCGAATGGAAATTGGGCAGAATTGAAGTTGGTTTTGCAAAATACCAAATATGATGGAGGAACACGTTTCTCTCAGGTCAATTTTACTGGCCAGGATGAGTATTTATTTTTCTCGGATGGATTATCTTCTTTAAGCGAGAATATGTTGCCAAAAACCAAAAAGCCGGTTTACACGATTACGTCTTCGGCTTCTGCAGACTTTGCTCTTCTGAATTTTTCATCGATGCAAACCGGAGGGAATTTTATCAACCTGAATCAATTGAATGTAGAAAATGCTTTGGATAAACTGGTAAACAATAATTTGAAGTTTTTAGGAATAAAAGAAAATTTTACGGTGACGGATTTGTTTCCGTTGGAAGGAACTTCGGTTTCCGGAAGTTTTAGTTTTTCCGGGATTTCTCTGAATCCGAAAAATGAGATTACACTTTTGTTTGGTTATAACAATGAAGCCGTTCTGGAAAGAAAAATAATATTAGATGCTTCGGTTCAAAGCACAACTGATGTTAATATTGAAAAACTTTGGGCACAGAAAAAAATTGCCAGCCTGGATTTGCAATATGCTAAAAATGCTGAAGAAATTGAGCTTTTAGGAAAAAAATACGGAATCATAACCAAAAATACTTCACTGATTGTTTTAGAAGATATTCGCGATTATATTATGTATGATATTATTCCGCCTACAGAATTACGTGCAGAGTTTGACAGAATCAAAAAGCAGGAACATGACAGTAATCTGGCCAAACAAAAAAATAACTGGGAGAATATTGATAGTTATTTTGCCGGACTGAATTCGTGGTGGAAAAAAGATGTAAAATACGTGGCTCCGAAACCGCTACTAAAACCAAAAGTTAAAAACTCTCACAGACAAAATGGCAATGTGTCAAATGTGAATTCACGTAGAAGTACAAGTATTCCAGCTGGATTTGTTTCTGGGTTTGTCTTGGATCAAGTTGGGGAGCCATTGCTGGGAGCTAATGTTACTGTAAATAATCAAAGAGGAGGAGTAAGTACTGATTTTGAAGGTAAGTTTAGCATACAAGCCCCTGAAAATAGTGTTCTTAAATTTGAGTTTATTGGTTATGAATCTACTCAGTTAAGTGTGGGAAGAGATAATCAAGTTACGGTACAATTAAGAGAAAATTCATCATCGTTACAAGAAGTTGTTGTAATGGGTTATGCGTCAATGAAAAGATCGGATCTTACTGGTTCTGTGCAATCTGTTTCGGTTGGAGGAGCTTCTAAAAATGTTGATATATCTCAAGCACTTGCTAGTAGAGTGCCGGGAGTAGAAATTTCAGTAGCACCATTAGTAAGTAGTGACAAAGTTGTCAATAAGGAAAATGAGACAAACTTCGATGTAAAAGATGATGCAATTGCAGGAGATGAAGCCGGGCAATCAAGAGTTATTGAAAGTTCTCCAAAAACATGGAATCCAGATAGATTGTACTTAAAAGCTTTAGCATCGGCTCCAAAAGAAAAACAATATGATTTGTATTTTGAATTGCGAAAATCACAAGAGAGAAATCCGAGTTTTTATTTTGATGTAGCACACTTTTTTTACAATCAGGGAGATGTTAAAAAAGCTTTGCAGGTAATTAGTAATATTGCAGATCTAGGATTAGAAAACCATCAGCTTTATAAAACATTGACTTATACTTTACGTCAATGGCAGGATTTTGATGATGCTTTGTTTACTGCGAAACAAATTGCGAAATGGAGAGCACATGAACCTCAAAGTTTACGTGATTATGCTTTGGCTCTGGAAGATGCAGGGAAGTATCAGGAAGCTTTTGACCAACTGGTTAAGGCTTTGGAGGTAAATTATTACGGAGAAATGAGCGGACAATATGAAGGTGTTGAAGATATTATTCTGATGGATATTAATCGTTTGATGAAAGAACATACAGGTTTGGATTCCGGTAAATTAGATAAAAAATATCTTCAAAAAATGCCGGTTGATATTCGAATTATCATGAACTGGAACTTGATGGATGTCGATTTAGATCTTCATATTATTGAACCAACAGGTGAAGAATGTTATTACAGCCATACCTCAACAGAAGCAGGGGCAAGATTTTCAAAAGATTTTACACAAGGTTACGGGCCTGAACAATATTTGATTCGAAATGCTGTGAAAGGGAAATATCAAATCAAAACCAATTATTTTGGCGAAAGAGAACTGACCGAAAATGGTCCTGCGACAGTTATGGTTGAAATTTATACCACTAAAGCAGGAAAAACGACTAAAATTTTAAAAACAATTCAATTAGGAAAAATTAAAGAGAATGATATTTTAGCAGAAATTGTTTGGTAAGCGAGTAAAATTCAGAGTATGTTTTCAATTTTAAAAGGCGAAGTTGCGTTGTTCAATTCTAAAAACGTAATTTTGCCTTTTAATATTTTTTAGTTTTAAGAGCAATC
Organism: Flavobacterium sp.; assembly: GCA_039931915.1. Lineage (GTDB taxonomy): Bacteria > Bacteroidota > Bacteroidia > Flavobacteriales > Flavobacteriaceae > Flavobacterium. The sequence continues at coordinate 55,485 of JBDTRA010000003.1, forward strand.
TAAAATCTAAAATCTAAAATCTAAAATTTGAATGACAGGACTCGTATATAAATCTACAGGAAGCTGGTACACCGTAAAATCTGAACAAGGCAATTTTATAGAATGCCGTATGAAAGGGAAGTTTAGGATGAAAGGAATTAAAAGTACCAATCCTATTGCTGTAGGCGATATTGTCGATTATGAACTCGAAGAAACTTCAGATGCTGTAACCGGGACTATTTTTAATATTCATGAAAGAAAAAATTATATCGTTCGTAAATCGGTTAATCTGTCGCACCAGATGCATATCATTGCATCGAATATCGATCGTGTTTTTTTATTGATAACGATTAATAATCCTCCAACCACTTTTAATTTTATAGATCGCTTTTTGGTAACTGCCGAAGCTTACAATATCGAAACAATATTGGTTTTTAATAAAATTGATACTTACGATGAAGCAACAACAGATGACCAATTGTATATGCAATACGTATATCAGCAAATTGGTTATAAATGCCTTCGTGTTTCTTCGACAGAAATGAAAGGAATTGACGAATTAAAAGAAATGATGATTGGCAAAGTAAGCATGTTTTCAGGTCATTCGGGAGTTGGAAAATCGACTTTGGTAAATGCAATGGAACCTACTTTACATCTTAAAACCAAAAATATTTCTGAAGCCAGCAAACAAGGGCAGCATACCACTACTTTTGCAGAAATGTATGATTTGTCTTTTGATGCAAAAATCATTGATACTCCCGGAATCAAAGGGTTCGGAATCGTTGATATGGAAAAAGAAGAAATCAGCGGATATTTCCCAGAGTTTTTCAAACTGAAAGACCAATGCAAGTTTAATAATTGCCTGCATAAAGAAGAACCGCATTGCGCCATAAAAGCAGCTTTGGAAAAAGATGAAATCGCCTGGTCACGCTACAATAGTTATCTTAAAATACTGGAAGGCGACGAAGAAAATTATCGTACCGACTCTTATGATGAAGACCGTAAAATTAGTGATGAAACCAGAAATCAGAAATAAATAATAGTCTAAAGTCAAATGTCATAAAGTCCTAAAGTGAGATTTTAGACTTTAAACTTTATGACTTTAAAACTTTATGACTAAAATATGAAAGTTGTTCTTCAAAGAGTTTCACAGGCATCCGTAACGGTTGATTCTAAAATTGTAGCTGATATTCAAAAAGGTTTGTTGGTTTTAGTCGGAATTGAAGATGCCGATACTCCCGAAGATATTGACTGGTTAGTTGGAAAAATCATTAAAATGAGAATTTTTGGTGATGAAAATGATGTCATGAACTGCTCGGTTCAGGATGTCGGTGGTGATATAATTGTTGTAAGTCAATTTACACTTCACGCTTCTACTAAAAAAGGAAACCGTCCTTCGTACATAAAAGCTTCAAAACCGGAATTTGCGATTCCGATGTATGAGAGTTTTGTAAAGACTTTAGAAAAAGACTTTGGCCAAAAAGTTCAAACCGGAATTTTTGGTGCAGATATGAAGGTTAGCCTGTTAAACGACGGTCCTGTAACGATTTTAATTGACAGTAAAAACAGGGAATAAATAATCATAAATATTTGTTAAGGATTTCTAAAAATGATATATATTTGACGAAATTACTTACTAATGAAAAGTCCTTGTTACGCGTTACTTTTTTTCTTGTTTACGCTTATTTCTTCTGCTCAAAAGAGCGAATATGCTATAGCCAAAATAGCCGATAGTCTGAAGGAAAATGCCAACGCTGTTGTATGTTTAGACCAAATGGATATTACAATTGTTTCCCAGCGAAATATGAATATCAAAACCCAAAGGATTGTAACTGTTTTCAACGAAAAAGGATCAAGTGAAATCGATGCTTATCAGCATTATGATAAAACGACTTCGGTAAGAAGTATTGAAGCTATTGTTTATGATGCATTTGGAAATGAAATCAAGAAAATCAAACGAAAAGATTTTAAAGATCAGAGTGCAGTAAGCGGCAGTACTCTTTTTTCAGATAGTCGCGTACTTTATTTAGAATATACTCCAATTTCATATCCTTATACGATTGTTTACAATAGTGAAATTGAAACTACAAATACAGCTTTTATACCACAGTGGTACTTTTTTGGTGGTTATTATGTAAGTATAGAAAAATCTATACTGAATGTGACTTTTCCTAATGATCTCGGATTTAAAAAGAAAGAGTTTCAGTTTTTAGATTTTAAAATAAAAAAAACGGTTGATACAGATACAAAACTAAGCTATGAGGCTGTTAATATTTTAGCTCAAAAATCAGAAGACTTTAGTCCGTCTTCCCGCGATCTTTTTCCAAGAGTAATGATGGGCTTAGAAAAATTTCACTTAGAAGGTGTAGACGGAACAGCCACAACCTGGGAAGCATTTGGTAAATGGTACAGTGATAAAATTCTAACAGGAACCACTGTTTTGTCAGAAGAAACTAAAGCTAAGATAAAAGTACTTGTCGGTGACGAAAAGGATCCCGTAAAGAAAGCTAAAATTATTTATGATTATATGCAGAAAAAATCAAGGTATGTAAATATTGCTATTGGTATTGGCGGATGGAAACCCATGCTTGCTTCTGATGTAGATCGTTTAGGGTATGGAGACTGTAAAGCATTATCAAATTATACTAAAGCACTCTTGCAGGCGGTAGATGTTCCCTCGTACAATACTATTTTATACGGCGATCGCAATAAATCTGATATTCAGTCTGATTTTGTTTCAATGCAGGGAAACCATATGATATTAGCAATTCCAAATGGAGATAATTATACCTGGTTGGAATGTACAAGTCAGGATGGTCCTTTTGGCTATCAGGGAACTTTTACAGACGATAGAAATGTCTTAGTAGTTAAACCGGAAGGAGGAGTGATTGTCAGGACTAAAATATATGAGGACAAAGGAAATGCCCAAACAGATAAGGGGAGTTATAGGATCGATGAAAACGGTAATTTTTCAGGTTCAGTTACAATAATTTCAGAAGGCTCACAATATAGTTCAAAATCCGGAATAGAAACTTTACAGCCTAATGAAAAAGAAACACATTATAAAGAATATTGGGATAATATCAATAATCTTAAGCTGGCAAAAATAACTTTTACGAATGATAAAGAGAATGTTCGTTTTACAGAAGATATTCAAATGAGTGCATCAAATTATGCCGCTATTTCTGCAAATAAAATGATTTTTGCTGTTGATGCATTTAATAAAAATGATGGCGATGTCAAACGAATCAGAAACCGAAAAAATCCATTTCAGATTCAACGTGGTTATATAGATTCTGATGAAATCGAAATTAATTTACCAGCAGGTTTTACAATCGAATTTTTGCCTTCAAATTTTGAACTGAAAGGAAAGTTTGGAGAGTATAAAACTGAAATCATTAAAAAAGACAGTAATAAATTGATTTATAAACGTACAATGCTATTAAGTAAAGGTAAATATTCAAATAAAGAATATGATGAATACCGTGCTTTTATGGAACAGGTTTCAAGAAACGATAACGCCAAAATTATACTAACCAAGAACTAACCAGATGAAAATTAATCAACTACCAATTATTTTATTCTTCTTTTTTTCATTTTTTAATTTAACAGCGCAAGAATTTAAACTAGGAAAGGTATCAGTTGCAGAATTAGAGCAAAAAGTGCATCCAAAAGATACCTCAGCTGTAGCTGCTATATTGTATAAAAAAGGAAAATCAAGTATAGAATATAATGATACCGACGGCTTTGTTTTAATTACAAAGGTAGATGCACGTATTAAAATATATAAAAAGGAAGGTTATGATTGGGCAAATCAAAGTACAGTATATTATATTGGAGATAATAATTCAAGAGAAAAAGTTGATTTTTCCGACGTTAATACTTTTAATTTAGTCAATGGCAAAATTGAAAAAACAAAACTGAAAAGTGATGGTATTTTTAACGAGGAAGTTAATAAATACAGAGCAAGAAAAAAAATTACACTGCCAAATGTAAAAGAAGGCTCTGTATTGGAATACAGTTATACTGTAAGGACATCAAATATTGGTATGATAAGAGAGTGGGCTTTTCAAACCAGTATTCCTGTAAATTATTCAGAGTATGTTACTTATGTTCCTGAATATTATACTTTTAATGTTAGACAAAAAGGGTATGTTTTTCCTAAAGTTACTACAGCGAAAAATAATAAATCACTCCTTATAAATTCTAAAGAAAGATATACGGCAGGAGGTTTTGGAGGAGCAACAAGAACGGAGTTTTCTCAGGATAAAATTGATTATCTTGAAACGCAAACTACTTATATAGCTCAGGATTTACCTGCCATGAAAGAGGAGTCGCATGTTAATAATATAGATAATTATACTTCCAGTTTAGAACAGGAACTTTCTATGATTAAATATCCGAACAGCCCTATGAAAACTTTTTCTACAGATTGGAATTCTGTTGTAAAAACAATTTATGAATATGATGATTTTGGCCCCGAATTGAACAAAACCGGATATTTTGAAGATGATTTAAAAACAATTTTAGCAGGAATAAATACGCCGGAAGAAAAAATAATTATCCTCTTAGAGTATGTCAAGTCAAGAGTGAAATGGGATAATTATCATGGTTTTGGATGCGATAAAGGCGTAAAAAAAGCGTATCAGGAAAAAACAGGTAATGTTGCAGAAATAAATTTAATGTTAACCGCAATGTTGCGTCATGCCGGCTTGACTGCTAATCCGGTTCTGGTAAGTACAAGGTCAAACGGAATTGCATTATTTCCTAACAGAACTGCTTTTAATTATGTAATTGCTGCTGTTGAAACACCAAATGGCAATATATTATTAGATGCAACTGACAAGTTTTCGATTCCAAATGTTCTGCCTTTAAGAACTTTAAACTGGTTTGGAAGATTAATTCGAAAAGACGGTACCTCTGAAGAAGTAGATTTGATGCCTAAAAAGCTATCGAACGATATCGTTTTTATTAATTACAGTATTGATTCTGAAGGAAAGGTAACAGGTAAAACCAGAAGACAATGCAGTGATTATAATGCAATGATAACAAGAAATAATGTTAGTTCACTTAAAGAGGATGAATACTTAGAAAAACTCGAAAACGAGAATAATAAAATTGAAATCAGTGAATATAGCAGAACAAATGAAAAAGATATCTTATTACCAATTACAGAAACATATTCTTTTACAGGAAATAATTTATGTGAATTAATTGGAGGTAAAATTTATGTTAGTCCGATGTTGTTTTTTACAAATAACAAAAATCCGTTTACTCAGGAAGTAAGAGAGTATCCCATAGATTTTAGTTATCCATATTTAGACAGATACAATATTACAATTCAAATTCCCGAAGGATTTATGGTAGAAACATTACCAGCTCCTGTAGTATTAACAATGGAGGATAATTTAGGAACTTTTAAATTTAATATAGCAGTAAACGAAAACATGCTTCAATTGACTATTCTGCATCAAATTAATGAAGCAATTGTTTCAACTGACAAATATGAAATGTTAAAAGAATACTATAAAGGAATGATTGCTAAAGAAACTGAAAAGATCGTTTTAAAAAAGATATAGATGAAGTTTGGAAAGACAGTAATAATTGTTTTTTTACTTTTTGCATTTTCAAATATCAAAGCTCAAAATTATGAGTTAGGAAAAGTTACAGTTGCAGAACTTAAAGAGAAATCGAATCCAAAAGATACGACAGCACCCGCAGCAATTTTGTTTAAAAAAGGAAGAACTTTTTTCACGTATAATCAAAAAAGCGGTTTTTCGGCAAACCATGTTTATGAATTTAAAATTAAAATTTACAGAAAAGAAGGACTTAGTTGGGCTGATCAAAAAGTGCGATTTTATATAGGTTATGAAAAGCTTAATGAGGATTGGGTTGAGTTTTCTAACGCAATAACCTATAATCTTGAAAACGGATCCATCGTTAGGACAAAACTCAATAATCAGGGGAATTTTAAGAAAAATATAAACAAATACTGGAACGAAAAAATAATAACACTGCCTAATGTAAAAGTGGGTTCAATCATTGAATACAAATACATTTTGAAATCGGAGAATATTATTAAACTTCCGGATTTTGATTTTCAATATAGAATTCCTGTAAATTATTTTGAATATAAAACGGAAATTCCGGAGTTTTATATTTACAAACCAATTTTAATAGGAGGCTTGCCTGTAGAATCAGATTCTAAATTTGCCAATGGAAGCCAAAATTATGAAAACGAACATAATCAAACCAATACATTGACGTACAGGCAAATTAATTCTTTTTATTCAGGTAAAGATATCAGGGCTCTGGTTGATGAACCATATGTAAATAATGTTGATAATTACAAGGGTTCCATTAAGCATGAGCTGGAAAGAGTTCGTATGCCTGAGGAACCTGTTAAAGATTATTCCATTACATGGGAAGGTGTAGCAACTACAATTTTTAAAGATAAAGATTTCGGAGAACAACTTAATGAAAAGAACATTTTTACAGATGATATAAGACGATTACTGGCTAATGTTGAGTCACAAAGTGAAAGGTTGAATGTTCTTTTTAAATTCGTTCAAAACAAAATGAATTGGAACGAAGAAAATGGTTGTTATACAGATAAAGGTGTCGTAAAAGCTTACGCAGATCAGACGGGAAATGTAGCCGAAATTAATTTTATTTTAATCAATATGTTGAAATTAGCTCGTATAGAAGCTAATCCGGTCTTGGTGAGCACTGTCGAAAATGGGGTGCCGGTTTACCCAACCAGAACAGGTTTTAATTACGTTATTGCCGCTGCCGAAATTGATGGGAAGCAAGTTTTATTAGACGCATCCCATAAATTTACTTCCCCGGATATTTTGCCATTAAATGTTTTAAATTGGAAAGGAAGGCTTATTAAAAATGACGGGACTTCTCAGGAAGTAAATTTAGATCCGGGTGTTGTATCCAATGAATCATCAAATTTGATAGTAAAAATAGAGAATTCCGGAAAAATGGAAGGCATGATCAGAATTCGAAAAACAAATTATGATGCATACAATTTCAGGATTCAAAATGCTAATAAAACAGTAGAAAATTATCTCGAAAAATTAGAGGAAGAATTGGGCGGTTTGAAAATTTCAAATTATGTAATTGAAAATAAAAAAACGAATTTATCAGATCCGGTTTTAGAAACTTTTAATTTTGTGTCCGAGAACCAATCCGAGATTATTGGAGGTAAAATATTCATTAACCCTTTATTGTTTTTTACAAGAACCAAAAACCCTTTTACTCAGGAAAAAAGGCAGATGGCAGTTTATTTTGGATATCCGACACAAGAAAAATTTAATCTGAGTTTAGAAATTCCAGAAGGCTATATCGTTGAATCGATGCCAAAACCTATTAGAATTTCATCTGAAGATAAAAAAATAGTTTTTGTATTGAATATTTCCAACCAGGGAAATAAAATTCAAATTGCCAGTACAAAAGAAATTAGCAATAGTATTTTTGCAGCAGATGAGTACGATGTTTTAAAAGATCTTTTTCAGAAAGCAATTATTAGTCAAAACGAGAAAATTGTACTCAAAAAAATATAACTGAATTTGAAAAATGCACAAACTAATCAGGCATTTTTTCTTTCTGCTCACTCCAGATCTGTATTCTAAATTACAACACAAAGAGCTTATGACAATAATGGGTTTATTATGTTGTCGCAACTGTCTGAATTTATGAAAAGCAAGTTTTACGGAGTCACAGAATTTTACATTATTAGATTTGTGCTATTAATTCTAAAACAAAAGAAATAAATTTCAATATATATAAGACTATTCTTTATTTTAATCTCTTATCCTGCTGTTTGTCAATTATTTCTCCTTTAAAAATGCTGTTAAATTTTTATTTTTTACTTTTAAGTAAAAATCCTTGATATATTAATTTAACTCCTCCAATTTTGGCAAAAATAAACCATAATAATTACCTGGATGTTGTTGATAATGTTTGGACCTCAGCGAAAGAAAAAGGAATCATGCATATCAATTCTGAAGAACAAACTTTTAATGGTAAAAAATTCACTATTAAAGGGAGGGATTTAATAAATTTTGGAACATGTGGTTATTTGGGTTTAGAAATGCATCCGGACTTAATAGCCAATTCAATGGAATTAACAAAGAAATTTGGCACACAATTATCCATGTCCAGGGCATACATTCGTCCTACTTACATTCAGGAATTAGAAGAGTTAATGTCTCAAATATTTGATGGTAATAAAGTTATCTGCTATACTTCGACTTCAAATGCGCATATTTCTGTTATCGCTACAATTATCAAATCAGACGATTTAATAATACTCGATCAACAAGTGCACTTTAGTGTGCAATTTCCTTGTAAGAATACAAAATTACAGGGAACAGAAGTGAAAATGGTAAGACACTCTAATTATGAAATGTTAGAGGAAATGATTCGTGAAAATTACAATAAATACAACCGCATTTGGTATATGGCAGATGGTGTTTATTCCATGCATGGCGATTTACCGGATACCATTATTTTGAAAAACTTACTTGATAAATACCCGAAACTGCATTTGTATTTTGATGATGCACATGGGATGGGTTGGGATGGAAAAAATGGAGCCGGGTATATTTATGACCGACTGGGAATTAGTGAACGTATTGTTTTAATATCAACACTTGCCAAAGGTTTTGGATGTGTAGGGGGAACGGCTATTTTTGCAGATCCTGAAATGTATCGCAGAACTGATGTTTTTGGCGGGCCATTAAGTTATTCTCACCCATTATCTCCTGCAAATGCAGGAGCAGCAATAGCTTCTGCAAAAATTCATCTGTCAAACGATATTTATACTTATCAATCAGAATTAAAAGAATTGATGAATTACATGAATATGAGATTGAAAGAAAAAAATCTCACGAATATTTCTTCTCCTGATTCTCCTATTTATTTTATCGGGGGTGGACTAAATAAAGTAACACGAAATTTTGTTCATCGCATTTTACAAGAAGGAATCTATGTAAACACGGCTATGTTTCCAGTGGTTCCTAACGATAAATCAGGTTTACGATTTACATTGACCCGTCACAACACAAAAGCTGATATTGACTTGCTTACAGAAGCAATGGGGTATCATTTACCAAGGGCTATTGAAGAGGAAGGGGATAGTATTGAAAGGGTATATAAAGAGTTTGGATATCGTTTGCAGAAAAATGAAAATAATTCATTAATTGAATCAACAAATAATTCGAACTTAGTTGTTGGAGAATATAGAACAATACATGATATAAATGCAGCGGATTGGAATTTGATGTTTAAAGACAGAGGAAACATTACCCATTCAGGAATGCAGGCTATGGAAGAAATTTTTTCCAATAATGAGAAACCGGAAGAGAATTGGAGTTTTCATTATATTATAGTTAAAGACAAGGAAGGTAAAATAGTATTGTCTACATTTTTCACAGGGGCTATTTATAAAGATGATATGGTAGCACAGGAAAATGTGTCAAAACAAATAGAAGATGTACGTAAGATTGACCCTTATTATTTATGCTCAAAAACATTAGCAATGGGTTCTCTATTTTGCGAAGGGGATTTTATTTATCTGGATATTGAACACCCTGAGTGGAAGAATTCAGTTAATCATTTATTTGATTTTGTTTCAAAAGTAAAAAAAGAGATTGGTGCAACAGCAGTTATTTTTAGAGATTTTGAAGAAGGCAATGTTTTAAACCACATAATAGAAGATGAGGGGTACGCAAAAATACGAATGCCAAACACCAATGTCATTAAGAATTCTAAATGGGAAACCACCAATGATCTGATGGCATTAATAAAATCCAGTAAAAAACGAGATAACATTAAACAATATGCTATCAGACATCTTGATAAGTTTAATGTTAAAATCAAAAATCAAATAACAAACGAGGAGGCTGCTCAATATTTTGATTTATTTGCAAACGTCAAAAATGCCAATTACTCATTCAACTTTTTTCAATATCCCCAAAAAATGGCTAAAATTCTTTCTAAATACGAAGAATGGGAATTTATTGAAATTAGTCTAAAAGAAAATGATCAGGCAGTTGCCGTTATCTTTGGCCATATTGGTGATGATCATTATTGTCCTTTGATTGTTGGATTAGATTATGATTATATTAATACTCATCATATATATAAGCAAACTATGTTTCAAATGGTGAAAAGAGGAAACGACCTAAATAAAAAAATCACTTATTTGGGTTTGACAGCTGATTTTGAAAAGCAAAAATATTTAGCTTTGACTGTTCCTACATGGGCTTATCTAAAAGTAGATGAAACATATAACCTGGAATTAATTGAGTCGTATTCAAATATATAATAGTAAGAGACAAAAATAATTATTGAAGATGAAAGAAATAGAAAATGATTTTATTAAATTTTGGATAGAAGATGATATTTTATATTCTCAATTTAAAAAACCAATAAATGGTACTATTGAAAACATAAAAGCCATAATTGATTTACGCACTGCGATATCAGATAATAAGAAACAATATTGGTGTTATGATTTTGACGGAATTAAATCGTATGATAAAGATGCACGCGATTATGCCGAAAAAAATGGGCAGGAACATTTATATGCATGTGCCGCAGTATTAAATTCTCATATTGCAAGATTCATTCTCAATACATTTATGATATTGAAACAACCCAAAGTTCCGTTAAAAGGGTTTACAGAAAAAAATAAGGCAATTAATTGGCTAAACGAATTAAAGAAAAAAAACGAACGGACTAAATCAATCAGAACTAGTCATCATTGAATGTTTTTGGAAATAAAGTAAAAAACGAACAAGGTAAGTTTTTAAAATTGTTTCTCTTTTTACAGCTTTTTTAGGAAAAAGCTGTAAATTAGTTAGATTAACTGAGACAATAAAAGGAAAAATTAAATGACTAAACTGGAAGAAATACTTGCTTTGGTTCGTTCAATCAATGAAGATGAGTTTCAGGAGCAGCATACACATGGGGATAGTTTAGAAGATGTTCATAAAGAATTGCTTTTTTTGACTGAAAAGATGCAATCTAAAAAACGAAGAACCGATGTTATTATTGAACATATTTCAGATAGTTATGCAGGACATTTTTTTAATTATTTACCCATTTCAGAAGCTCAGGATGAATTAGATGTTTTCTGTATGGGATTTAATACCTATGTTGAAGAGTTAAAGGCAGTTATGGTTTCCAGAGATTTATTAGAAACCATTAATAAAAAATTAGTCGAAGAAAAAGAACGTTCTGAACAATTAGCCATGGCAAGAGATGAATTCTTGTCAAGTATGAGTCATGAAATTCGTACACCACTTAACGGTATCTTAGGATTTACGGATTTATTGTTAAAAAATCCTTCTTTAGATGCTGACAGTAAAAAGCAATTAGACTATATAAAAATGTCAGGAGATGTCCTTCTCGTGATTATCAATGACATTTTAGATTTAGCAAAAATTGAATCGGGACAGATTACACTCTATGAAAAACCGTTCGATTTATCAAAACTTATCCAGCTGATTTACGATACTTTTTCTACTAAGATCCAAGTAAAATCGATAGATTTTAAAGTTGTAATCGATAAAAAAGTTCCTGTAATACTCAATGGTGATTCTATTCGGGTTTCCCAGATATTATTTAATTTGATTAGTAATGCTGTAAAATTTACTCCTGCAAAAGGGAAAATCAAATTAAAAATTAAGTTTGACAAAGAAGACGAAGGATTTCATTATATAAAAGTGACTGTAAAAGATTCCGGAATTGGAATTCCTTCAGACAAGATAAATGTTATTTTTGATCCCTTTATTCAATTAAGCAATGATACAGCAAGAAAATATGGAGGTACCGGATTAGGACTGACCATCATCAAGAAAATTATTACTATTATGAATGGTGAAATCCATGTGAAAAGTAAAGTTGATGTTGGTACAAAATTTACGGTAAACTTACCTTTTGCAAAAGAAATTCCTAATTCAGGAGATTTAAAATCAGCTGTAAATAAAAAGAAATCCGGCATTACTATTAATAATGTGAAAAGAATAAAAGTCCTTTTGGCAGAAGATAATCATATTAATCAAGTTTTGGTACAAAAACTGCTTTCAAAATTTAATTTTGATTGTGTTACTGTAGACAATGGGAGTTTAGCGGTTGAGGCAGTTATTCATGAAAATTTTGATGTAATTTTGATGGATATAATGATGCCGATAATGAATGGATATGAAGCCACTTCGATCATCCGTAATTTAGAAGACAAAACAAAAAAGAACATTCCAATTGTAGCATTAACAGCTGTTGTAACAGGATCTGTTATTGAAGCTTGTTCTTCTGTAGGAATAGAGAAGTATTTGTCCAAACCTTTCGAATCAGAAGAGTTGTACAATGTTATAATTGAATTAGTTCATAAAGAAGACAATATTTAACAGTAAAAAAAAGAGAATAACATGAACTTGAAAAACTCCCAACTGGAAGTAGATACCTGGATAAAAGAACACGGAGTTCGTTACTTTAATGAATTAACAAATATGGCTCAGCTTACCGAAGAAGTAGGTGAAGTTGCCCGAATTATTGCGCGTCGCTATGGAGAACAATCAGAAAAAGAAAGTGATAAAAATAAGGATTTAGGCGAAGAATTGGCTGATGTGGTTTTTGTGGTTTTATGTTTAGCGAATCAGACCGGGATTGATTTACAGGCTGCTTTTGATAAAAAAATGGATTTAAAGTCAGTTAGGGATAAAGACCGTCACAAAAACAATGATAAATTAAAATAATTGTGAAATATTAATGGTGAATTTTGAATTATGAATGAGGAGTGGTAAATTGCGCGCTCGAATTATGTTACTCATATTCGCAACTCATAACTAAAACCATGAATTTAAAATTAAGCACGAATTCACAATTCACAATTGACAACTCACAACTAAATATTACAGGATCAAAAAGCGAAACCAATCGTTTATTGTTACTGAAAGCTTTGTTTCCAAATATCACACTCGCAAATACTTCCAATTCGGATGATAGTGAAGTCATGCAAAAAGCTTTGATTGGTCATGACGAAATTGTAGATATACATCATGCAGGAACTGCGATGCGTTTTTTAACAGCCTATTTTGCTGTAAACGAAGGCAGAGAAGTGGTAATGACCGGTTCAAGCAGAATGCAGGAACGTCCGATAAAAATTCTGGTTGAAGCTTTGGCGCAATTGGGAGTTGAGATATCCTATGAAAAAGAAGTTGGTTATCCGCCAATTCGAATTAAAGGAAAAAAAGTTACAGCTTCAAAAGTAAGTTTAGCAGCAAACGTAAGCAGTCAGTATATTTCGGCTCTTTTATTAGTGGCTTCAAAATTGGAAAATGGTTTAGAACTCACTTTAGAAGGCGAAATTACTTCAATTCCATATATCAAGATGACTTTGGCTTTGCTGAATGATTTAGAGATCAAAACCAGTTTTGAGGGAAATGTAATTAAAGTTTACCCAAAAGCAAATGTTCCTTCAAAAGAAATGACAGTAGAATCAGATTGGAGTTCGGCATCCTACTTTTTTAGTTTGGTTGCTCTGTCTGATGCAGCTTCGATTACATTGAGCAGTTATAAAGAAAATAGTTTACAAGGCGATTCCGCTTTAGTTTCTATTTATGAAAAAATGGGTGTTAAGACTACATTTCAAAATAATAAAATGACTTTGGTAAAACAAAAGGATTTTAAATTTGAAACAGTTAATTTTGATTTGAATAATACACCCGATATTGCGCAAACAATTGTAGTTACTTGTTTAGGTTTAGGGATTGGATGTCATTTAACAGGCCTTCATACACTAAAAATTAAAGAAACTGACAGACTTGAAGCTCTTAGAATCGAACTGACCAAATTAGGTGCAAATATTTCGGTTACCAATGACAGCTTAACTTTAGGGCTTTCCGATACGATTAATCCTAATGTAAAAATTGCTACCTATAATGATCATCGTATGGCAATGGCATTTGCTCCTTTAGCTACTAAAGTGCCTATTATTATCGAAAATGCTGAGGTAGTTTCAAAATCATATCCTGATTTTTGGGATGATCTGAAAGAATTGAACTTTCAGATTTCAGAATTGTAATTTATTCAAATCATATAAGAAATATAAGTTCTTTAAACTGAATGCCTAAAAAAAGAGCTTAAACTTGCAAAGCCTCCAGTTTTAACCGGAGGTTTTTTTTGTGCTCTTTTTTTCGGCTTTAGCCAAATAATTACGTTTTCAATTCTTAAAGAATCCAAATTAAATGAACTTATATTTCTTATATGGTAAAAAAAGACAATAAACTTCATTTTTAACCAACTCAAACCATCAGTAAATCAACGACTTTTGAAAATAAACCACAAAACACTTGACAACGCCTGTCTCACAATCGTATATTTGCACACGATTTATAATTTTAGAGATAAAATCTAAATTCTACATTCTAAAATCAACAATTCAAATATGAAATTATCACATTTTCAGTTTAATTTACCGAAAGAACTTTTAGCCGAATTTCCGGCAGAGAACAGAGACGAATCTCGTTTAATGGTCATTGACCGTAAAAAACAAACTATAGAGCACAAAATGTTTAAAGATGTTATCAACTATTTTGATGACGGTGACGTTTTGATCCTTAATAATACTAAAGTTTTCCCTGCACGTTTGTATGGAAACAAAGAAAAAACAGGCGCAAGAATTGAGGTTTTCTTATTAAGAGAATTGAATTCAGAACAACGTCTTTGGGATGTTTTAGTTGATCCTGCTCGTAAAATCAGAATTGGAAACAAACTTTATTTCGGTGACGACGATTCGTTGGTTGCTGAGGTAATTGATAATACGACTTCTCGTGGAAGAACCTTGCGTTTCTTATACGATGGTTCTTATGAAGAATTTAGAAATAAACTGACAGAACTTGGAGAAACTCCAATTCCTAAATACATCAATCGTGAAGTAACTCCGGAAGATGCTGAAAGATATCAGACTATTTACGCAAAAGAAGAAGGAGCTGTTGCTGCCCCAACTGCAGGTTTACACTTTTCTAAACATCTTTTGAAAAAGTTAGAAATCAAAGGAGTGAATTTTGCTGAAGTAACGTTACACGTTGGTCTGGGGACTTTTAATCCGGTTGAAGTTGAGGATTTATCTAAACACAAAATGGATTCAGAAGAACTGATTATCAAACAGGAAGCTTGCGATATAGTAAATGCTGCCAAAGTGAATAAAAAACGTATTTGTGCTGTAGGAACTACTTCAATGCGTGCTATCGAAAGCTCTGTATCTTCTCAAAGCACTTTGAATCCTTATGAAGGATGGACAAATAAATTTATTTTCCCTCCTCATGATTTTAGTATTGCAAATTGTATGATTACAAATTTCCACACACCAAAATCCACATTGTTAATGATGATTTCTGCTTTCTGTGGTCATGATTTAATGAAAAGAGCCTATGACGAAGCAATCAAAGAAGAATATAAATTCTATTCTTACGGAGATGCAATGTTAATCATCTAGTCTGAAAAACATATAGATTTAAGAAACCTGTCAGAGATGACGGGTTTTTTTGTTTTAAAATTAGGGCGTATTACGGGCTATCCATTTCAAGTTTTACCATAAAAACCAAGTAATACAAGCACTTCGGGAGCTTCCGTTGGTCGCTTCCTCGTTGCAGTATTACTACCGTTTTCATCGCAAAAGCTTTCCATTTCTATCCCTAACGCAATTTCAATCCAAAATACAAATTCTAAATCCAAAAGAAAAATCCGTTTTCATCTGCGTTTTCGCAATAGCGAATCTGTTTCATCCGCGTATCAATGTTTTAATTTAGTAACTCGCGACCATGAAACCTGAAACAAAATTAACCAACTTTTAGAGCATTTTTTGTTATTTTTACCGCACAAAACAAAAACAATGACTTTTCAAAATACGCGCGAATTCGCTAAACAACTCGACTCACAAGACGTTTTAAATCATTATCAGGATCAATTTATTTTTCCTAAAGTAAATGACAAGCGCGTTATTTATTTTACAGGGAATTCTTTGGGTTTACAGCCAAAACGTACCAGAGCTTATGTAGATGAAATAATGAATGACTGGGGCAATCTTGCAGTAGAAGGTCATTTTTATGCCGAAAAACCCTGGTGGGATTATCAGGAAAGATTTGCAGAACCGTTGAGTAAAATTGTTGGTGCATTGCCTTCTGAAGTTACGGTGATGAATACTTTAACAGTAAATCTTCATTTGTTGATGGTTTCATTTTATCAGCCAACCGTAACACGTTATAAGATTATCTGCGAAGAAAAAGCATTTCCTTCCGATCAGTATATGTTTCAGAGTCAGGTTGATTTTCACGGATTCAAACCAGAAGATGCAATTGTAGAAATTAAACGCCGTGAAGGTGAACACAATATTCGTCGGGAAGATGTTTTGGCAAAAATTGAAGAAGTTGGCGATGAATTGGCCCTGGTTTTAATTGGAGGAGTAAATTACTATACAGGACAGGTTTTTGATATTAAAACTATTACGGCTGCCGGCCAAAAAGTTGGTGCAAAAGTCGGTTGGGATTTAGCACATGCAGCAGGAAATATCAAATTAGAACTTCATGATTGGAATGTGGATTTTGCTGCCTGGTGCAGTTATAAATATATGAATTCAGGACCGGGAAATGCTTCCGGTTGTTTTGTGCACGAAAAACACCATAATAATTCTAATTTGCCCCGTTTTGCAGGCTGGTGGGGACATAATAAAGAGCGCCGTTTTAAAATGGAACCTACTTTTGATCCTGTTCAGGGAGCAGGAGGCTGGCAGATTAGTAATTTACCGGTACTTTCATTAGCACCGTATTTAGCTTCGGTCGAAATGTTTGCTGAAGTTGGAATGGATGCCTTGATTGCAAAAAGAGATAAAATTACTTCTTATCTTGAATTTATTTTGCATGAAATAGACAAAGAAGTCAACAGTAGTTTCGAAATTATCACACCTTCCAATCCGCAAGAAAGAGCTTCTCAATTATCTGTTTTTTTACACGGAGAGGGAAGAAGTTTATTCGATTATTTAATGAAAAACGGCGTTATAACAGATTGGCGTGAACCAAACGTAATACGTCTGGCCCCGGTTCCGTTGTATTGTTCTTATGAAGATATGTATGATTTTGGTCAAATCCTTAAAAGAGGAATTTTGGGATAACATTCTCAATCAGGTAATTTTGTAATGTTTTAACTAAATCATATAACGCATCTGTTTCAGGTTGTGGTTTACTTTGTTATGGTGTAATTTAAAAGCCAGCAATCATGAAAGTAGTATATATATTATTAGTAGCTTTAAGTGTTATGTCTTGTCAGAATCAGGATAAGATGGAGATTAATAAAGCGAAACAAGCTAGTATTGATTCGATGAAAGTTGAAATTAATAAACAAAAAGTTATTGATTCAATGAAAGTGGGGATGGCTAAATTGGAAAAAGAAAACGAAGAGGCAAAAGCCGAAAGTCAAAAAGTAGTTGTCGTAAATCGTCAGGCTGATCGAACTCCCACAACAACTGCAACAGCCAAAAAGAAAGGTTGGAGCTCTGCTGCTAAAGGTGCTGTAATTGGTGCCGGAGTTGGTGCAATTACCGGAGCGGCTATAAGCAAGAAAAAAGGCGAAGGAGCTATAATTGGTGGTTTGGCAGGTGCCGGAGTTGGAGCAGGAACGGGAGCCATTATTGATAGTAAGAAAAAAGAATAGAATTTCAGCACGCCGTTCTTGTACGTACATAAAAAACCCGATTTAGGATCTTCTAAATCGGGTTTTTCTTTATCTCAGATTTTAAAGTGCTTGAATTTATATTAAAATTTTCTTTAAAGATTCAGCTATATTGCGCCATAAAAAATTGTAAAATGATTTCTCCTGAATTCGGTCTAATTCGACAGAAGCGTTTTTAGCTTTTTTATCAGAGTCATTTTTTAAGATTAAATTGACCACCGCAGTTTTTAATTTTGCTTCTTTTTCCGGGTTTTTCTTTTTGTAAAGCTTCACTTTTAAATCATCATAAACTAAGGATGCATTTCCTGTAGCGTTATCATCATTTCCGTAAAAATTGAAATTATAAGTTTTAAAAGTTCCCGTAAAAGAAGTATTTATATAAGGTTTGGTAAACTTAGCAAGTGCCGCCACATTAAAATTAGAAATTCTTCCCTGAATATGAAAACTGTCTTTTAAATCTAAAACATTGAAATTCCAATTAACATGCAAAGGCGAATTTTTCATGAACTGACAATCAATATTGATTTTTACATTATCAGCTTTTTTTAATCCAAAAGCACTTTGAAGATTATTGGTCTGAAGGTTAAAATGATCAAAAGTTAAAATACCCGGCCCTTTAGAAAAATCAATTTCTTCTTCATAAACCAATTTTGATTTTCGAATTTGTAAAGAATCAATTTTCATGGGGAATTTAATTTTTCTCAATAAAGCGTTGTACAGATATTTTTTGCTTAAATCGTCTTTTGGAATTTTGCTGCGATAAATATTCGCATCAAAATGATCCATAACTACTGAAGAAGCATTAAAGAAAAAGCGGTCATTTTTGAAACCCCATTTCAGATTGTTGATACTGGCCGAATCTAATTTCAAAGTATAAATATCTTTTTCCTTTTCAAGTTTCTGAACAAAAACTTTTCTGGAATAAGCTGGTAAAAGCGAAAATTTATTAATTTTGAGAAAGTTGTTTTCAGTAATGATTTTACCAATATTGATATGATAAAAGGGATTTGGTTTGTAATAAATACTATCACAAATCAATGTGTATTTTTCATAGTGAAGCGGAATTTTTTCTTTCAGCGTTGCATCGGATATGAGAATTCCTTCCAGTTTCAAAATGATTTTTTTGATATTAAAAATCGGTTTGGTTGTTTTTAACGAGACAACATCCACAGCCCCGTCATTAATATAAATGTTAGAAACGGCTATAATTTTTTGGAACGGTTCAATAATTTGGGTCTGAATACTTTTGCTGTTGTTCAAAAGGTTTTCATTTTTTTTATATAAAATTATCCGTGGTTTATTTATAATTATGCTTTCGGCCTGAATAATATCATGAAAAGCCAAATTCCAAATATTAAAATGTTTGATCGTTACCGATTCAATTTTAGAATAGAGTCCGTTTTTGCTGTCTTTAGGCTCGTCTTTTGGATGAACTAATAATGTCGTTGCATAGATGTTCCTGGACCAAAGATCTACTTCAATTTTTTCGTAATTTATCTGATATACCGTTTTGTTTTTCTCTTGAATTATAATTGGCAATTGTTTTTTTATCCAATAATTGAGACCAATATTGATTAAAACCACAACGAGAAAGACTGAAATTATACCGATAGCTATTTTTTTATAGATTGACATTTATCGTATTGGTTTTAAATACATAAATTTAGCCTTTTAAAAACTTTGTTCCTTATATTATTATATCTTTAAGTTACATCATTACTTAATTTGGTTTTGTTTATATATTTGAATATGAGAAAAATAAAAAGAATCCTGCTCGTTTTATTAGTGTTAATTGTTATCCTCGGAATAGGTTTGTGCGGCTATATATTTCATCTGAAACCTAAATATGAAGGGGAGTTACAGCTAAAAAATCTACAGAAGGAAACGACGGTCTATTTTGATGATTTTGGAGTTCCTCATATTTATGCTGATTCTGAAAAAGATGCAATGACGGCTTTAGGTTATGTACATGCGCAGGAAAGATTATGGCAAATGGAATTATTAAGACGCATTGCCCCTGGAAAATTGTCTGAAATATTCGGATCTGTTGCACTTAAAAATGACAAATTTTTCTCCGGAATTGGTATTGAAGAAGCTTCGGCGAAAGCCATTTCCAAATTAGACAAAAACAGCCAGAGTTATCAATTGACAATGGCGTATTTAGACGGAATTAATCAATATTTGGAAGAAGGCGTAACACCGCTTGAGTTTACTTTGCTTGGCGTAAAAAAAGAAAAGTTTACCATAAAAGACGTTTATAATATTTTCGGATATATGTCTTTTAGTTTTGCAATGGCTCAAAAAACTGATCCGTTACTGACAGCTATCCGAAACAAATATGGTGCTGAATATCTGAAAGATTTAGGAATCGAGGGTGAGTTTAATACAACACAACTTAAAAGCTCAAAAGAGAATTTAGAAGAATATACAACGATTGCAAAATCTGTGGCGGCTTTGTTAGAAAAATCACCAATTCCTCCATTTGTAGGCAGTAATAGTTGGGTGCTCGGACCAAACAAAACAAAAAGTAAAAAAGTAATTTTTGCAAATGATCCGCACATTGGGTTTTCGCAGCCCGGAACCTGGTACGAAGCACATTTAATAACGCCAAATTATGAATTGTATGGCTGTTATCTTGCAGGAACTCCGTTTCCGTTATTGGCACACAATCGGGATTATGCATATGGTTTGACGATGTTCGAAAACGATGACATCGACTTTTATCAGGAAACCAATAAAAAGGAAGATTCGAATCAATACCATACGCCAACGGGTTTTAGCCCCTATGAAACCAGAAAAAAAACAATCAAAGTAAAAGATACATCAGATGTGGTTTTGACCATTAAATCGAGTCGTCACGGACCCATTATGAATGATTTACTGGAACGTTTAGACAAAACAAAACCTATTGCAATGTCCTGGACTTATACACGGGAACCAATCCAGATTCTGGATGCTGTTTACGGACTTTCTCATGCAAAAAGCAAAGACGATTTCAAAAAAGCCGTGCAATTGGTGGCAGCTCCAGGCTTGAATGTAATGTACGGTGATGCCAAAGGGAATGTAGCATGGTGGGCAACAGGAAAACTTTACAAACATAATAAAGGCGTAAATTCTTTTTTTATTTTAGATGGTGCAAGTGGTAAAGATGATATAAAAGAATATTTAGATTTTTCTAAAAATCCATCTGCTGAAAATCCAAAATGGGGATATGTATATTCGGCCAATAATCAGCCGGAAGCGATTGACGGCTATCTATATCCGGGATATTATTTGCCTGAAGACCGTGCTAAAAGAATCTCAGCAATATTAGAACCTAAATCGGATTGGGATAAAGAGTCCATTAGTAAAATGATTTATGATAATGTTTCACCTGTTGTTGCCGGCACGGTTAAAAGTTTAATTTCGAATGTAAATAATAGTTCGCTTTCCGCGGAAGAAAAACAAGCGATCGCAGTTTTGAAATCCTGGAACGGAACTCATAATATCGAAGATATCGCGCCAACGATCTACACTAAATGGATTTATCTGTATTTGAAAAACACATTTGAAGATGAAATGGGGGAGGATAATTTTAATTTATTTTTAGGAACCAGTATCGGTAAACAGGTAATCGCCAGACAAGTCACAAATGAAAATTCGGTTTGGTGGGATAATATCAAAACTAAAAATATAAAAGAGACGAGAAGTGAAATTATTTCGGAATCATTTCATCAGGCAATTGCAGCACTTCAAAAACAATTAGGGAATTCTGTTCCTGATTGGACCTGGGGAAAAGTACATACTGTTGAACATGAACATCCGTTAGGAAAAGTAGCAGCTTTACGAAAATTATTTAATGTTGGGCCTTTTGCTGATCCGGGATCAAATGAAGTGATTAATAATCAGTTTTTTGGTTATAATGATGATGGAAAATATTATGTAAAAGGCGGACCTTCAACCAGAAGAATTGTCGATTTTTCGGATATAGAAAACAGTTGGAGCATTTTACCAACCGGACAATCCGGAAATCAATTTAGTAAACATTATAACGATCAGGCTGAAATGTACAATGCAGGCAAATTCAGAAAAATGAAACTTAACAAAGAAGAAATTATAAAGACTTCGACAAAATTGGTTTTGAAACCGAAAAAATAAAGTTAAAAGTTTCAAGTTTAAAACCTTTGAACCTTTGCGTCTCTGAACCTAAAAGCGAGATAAAGTTTTTTAACTTTTATCTCGCTTTTTTAAGTAGTTATTATTTGCCATAACATCATCTTTCGCATATATTTCCTGATTGGCACTTAAGTGCTTTTGTTCTATTTTCTTGAAGTTCGCATTGCTTTTACGATTTTCAGGTTTTTATCTTTAGACAGTTTTTGATATTCATCTGTTTCCATTCCGAAAAGGGCAATTTTTCCATTTTCATTATTATGAATACCCCAGCCGTATTGTTTGGTTAAAGGTGAAGCGCGCAAACAGGCTTGTCCTTTTGAAAAGAATTTTTCACGGGCTTCGTTATATTCTGATTTAGTTAAATCATTCCTGTCTGCAAAAACCTGAAATAAAACATCGTCTGAAGAATATTTATAAGGATTCTGGCTTATCATTTCAAACTGAATACTGACAACAGTTTTTGCATCGCCTTTCTGCTTTGGAATTTCACCACTCGTAGCAGGACAATCTTCTGCCACTTCTATAAAAGTGTTTTCGTAGTTTGTAGTGTGAACTTTCATCTTAATTTAGTTATAAATTGATAAAATATTTTACCTGTTGGGTGTAATTTAAAATGGTGTCATCCTGAGCGAAGTCGAAGGCTTTTTAGATGAAAGGCTTCGACTTAGCCAGACAATGATTTCTGGAAGTATAAAGATGGTTTTACTCAAATTTATACTGTTTTTATTTCAAATAAGAGTTTCATCAATTATGACCAACGGATTATTTATACTAAAATAATGATTTCAAATAAAAACTCCAATAGTATAGATTCAAATCTGTACTATTGGAGTTAACTCAATAACGATTATTATTTTATTTTTTTTTTGAAATTTCTGTTAATATTTTTTTTCCGTTTTCATTTGCCGGATCAAGTTCTATGGATTTTTTGTAATTTACAATCGCCAATTTGGTATTTCCGTCTTTCAAATAAGCTTCTCCCAAACTATCATAAACATTTCCGGATTTAGGAAAAGTTTCTGCATTAATTTTAAAGATTTCAATGGCTTCTTTCTTTTTTCCGGTTTGCAATAACTGATATCCAACATTATTCATGTCTCCTTCTTTAAGACTGTAGGCAGAATCTTTTTTTAACTTGTTATAAATATTCATGCCCTTTGCAGTTCCTTGTTCTTTAAATGCATCTAACAATTCGAAAGCCAATGATTTTTTAGGTTGATCAAATGGCTGATTGTATAGAATAGCTCTGATATCTTGATTTATTTCATCTAAAATAGTTCCTCCGGTATTGTTTAATAAAACTACTAAGTTTTTATCGGCAGGAATGCGGGATATCACAGTATTAAATCCATTAATGCCGCCTCCGTGTTCGATTATTTTCAATTTATCCGCTGCTCCATTTTTAGTTTCGATAATAAACCATCCGTAGCCATACCCATTTTCTCCAACTGGAATATAAGATTTAAATAAGGATTCCATTGATTTTGACGAAAGTAATTGATTCGTATAAAGAGCCTGATCCCAAAGATATAAATCTTCTACAGTCGAATATAAAGAACCGGCTGCGTACGGAATACTCATGTCAAGATAAGGAGCATTGACCGCTTTTTTACCTTGTTTTTCATAACCTGATGCTCTGTTTTTTAAGATAATATCACTATGGTCATAACCGGTATTTATCATTTTTACAGGTGTAAGAATAGTTTCCTGTAAAAATTGCTCATATGATTTGCCGGAAACTTTTTCAATAATATAGCCTAATAAAAAATAACCTGAATTACTATAGCTGAATTTTTCTCCTGGTGTAAAGTCAAGTGGTAAATCTTCAAACTTTTTTACAAACTCTTCCGGTGTGAACGGATTTCGGCTTAAATCTTTTCCAAAATTAGGAAAAGAAGTATAATTTGGAATCCCGGATGTATGTGTAAGCAAGTGATGAACAGTTATTTTATCGCCCGTTGCTTTTGGATAATTCGGTAAATAAGTGGTAATAGGCTTATCCAGTTTTATTTTCCCTTCTTGGGCTAACTTAATAATTAAGAACGCCGTAAATTGTTTGCTGATAGAACCCAATCTAAATTTGGTATCGGGTTGATTCGGAATGTCCCATTCCATATTTGCCTGGCCATATCCTTTTTTGAAAATGATTTTTCCGTGTTCAGCAACTAATGCAGATCCGTTAAATTGCCCATATTCATTGTATTTACTTAAGAGCTGGTCAATTTGGGCTGCTTTGTCTTGTGCGGTAACTGTAAAGGTAAACAGATGAACTATAAAGCACAATGCAATTAGTTTGATTGATTTTTTCATGGGTATTCGCTTTTTGATTTGATGATTAAAACTTCATAAATATCTATAATCTAATTTGTTAAACGAATTTGCAAAATTAAATGTCTGATTATTTCCGTATTCTAATTTTGTTAGACGACAGAAATCTTATTTTGTTTCAATATTTAATCAGTTTTTTCTCTTTTTTTTCAAAAGCAAAGAATTACGATGAAAAAGAGTTATTTTTTAATGGCTCTATGTTCGTAACTCACAATTCGTTTCAATTTCCAATCATTATCTTTTCGTTCCCAAATATGAACAAATTTCCCGGTTCCAACCGGAACACCATCAACAAGAAAAGTGTGTTCTCCCAATTGCACAGCACCAAAATCTCCCAATTTGTCAATATTGCAGGAGTTTAATTTTCTGGTAAGTTTATCAGGTCTGGCACATTTTTCAGCTAAAGTTTTTATTTCATTTTCCTTAGAGATGGTTAATCCGTTACGATCATCGTAAAACTCAATATCGTCAGCTATTATTTTTTTGAAAAGTGCTGCATCACATTGATTAAAGGCCACATCAAAAAGTAAACTGTCCATTTTAATGATTTCAGTCTTTAAAAGATCCATTTTTATAACTTCACTGTTTGTTTGGGCTGTTGCTGCTCTGCTTAAAAATAGCATAAAAAGGACTAATATATTTACCATAGGTATCATAGTTACAGTCTTGTTAGAATTCATTTTGTTTCGTTTTAATGTTACTGGTCTTTCTTCTTTAGTTGATGATCGTAACTAAATGATCTTGCTAATTTCCAGACTCCATTTTGTAATAGCCAAACGTGAGTAAATTTTGCTATACTGCCGGGTTTGTCTTTTTGACCCGGCGAAGTTTCAAAAAATTGATGAATTCCGGTTTGTAAAGCACCATACAAAGCACCATTTTTGGTTAATGGATAAATTTCTGTACTGCCAGCCGCTAAGTCTCTTCTGACTTTATAATTTTTACCCGGAAGACAAATACCTTTTTTTAAGTTATATAAAAAGAGGGTCTTGTCAGAAATACTATCCTGGTCGTGATAAAACTCAAATTTGTCGCTTAATAAATTTTCAAACTGCTTAATGTCGCAAGTATTGAAACCGATATTAAATAGCAGACTGTCTTTTGACATGATCGTTTTATATAGTTCTGAGTTTTTTTCTTCCTGAGAAAATCCGGAATGAATTTGGAAGAATAGGATTCCAATTAAAATAGTTTTCAGTTGAAAAATTGATAGTTTGTTGATTTTCATTTGTGATTGATTGATATTGATGATTTTGCAATATTAATTCAATCAGAGTTCTCAAAATTGTACAAATGCGAAATCTTATCTTTTTTTCGAAAGAAAATACAAATCCGAATTGAACATTTTTGGAGTTGTTTTGGTCACATCTTTAAACTTCTTGATAAAATGTGATTGGTCAAAATATTTGTTATAAAGAGCAACATCAGTCAGACTTAGCTTTTCTGTAGTAAGATTTACCATTTGATCGACCGATTTTCTGAATTTCAGAATCTGAATGTATTTTTTAATTGTAAGTCCCGCTGCTGATTTAAATCTAATCTGCAATAATCGCTGTGATACATTTAAACTTTTTCCAATTTCCGAAACCGTAATTTCTTCATTGCGAAGTTTTATGATCTCACAGATTTTTTCGATTGAATTTTTAGTTGGATTTGAAATGCTTAATTCCTCAAAATAACCATTTATCGTATTTAATAGTGCTGAAACATCACTGTTTATGCTGGAATCAATACTAGTTGTAAAAGGCAATTCGGTTGGAATGATTTTGAGAATAGAGTCTGTAAAATTGCTCAAATCATAATTCGGAAACATCGAAAGTGTCCAGGCGTGTAGTTGAATTATTGTAACTTTAGTTTTAGGCTGAATGTTAACCAAAACTTTATTGGTCATTTGCGAACAAAAATAAAATCCTTCGTTCATTTCATATTTTTGTTTATTCGTATGAACTTCTATAGCTTTTCCGCTTACAATTGCCAGGTTGAAACAACCATTTGGCAAAACAAGTTTATTCCCGATCAAAGTTTCGCCGGTGCTATTGTCAAGGCACCAAATTTTATTTACGAATCGTTCGCATTTTTCACTCACATAATATTCTGAATATAAACTCATTTTTTTAGATTCAAAATGGCAAAAGCACAAAGCAACAGTGTCTTCCTTTTCTGCCTTGTGCCTTTCTTGAATAATTATAGATTACAAAATTTACATTTTGTATTATACTTCTGAAGTACAGTGCTTTGAATATTTTATAATTCTTTCTGACAATCTTTTTTCTAAATATTCATCACAGCCGCTTAATTCATGAAGTATGTGCGAAGCTTGTTTTTGATACTCTTTTATTTTCTCTAAACTCCAGGTTTTGGGAGGAATTTGTAAATTAGTTATTCTATCGGCTAATTTTACCGCCCAGACTTCCTTTGGTAATTTCTTAATACGCTCAAGGCTATCATTCATCCTTTCTTCTTTTGGGATTTCCGGATTCTTTGTAAGCGCTAAAACTGCCTGAGCAATTTCTTCATCAAATTCTTTAACAAGTTCATCAAATGTTGTTTCGGTATCTTCGAGAATGTCATGCAGCAAGGCAACTTGTACGGCAAACTTTGTATTGAATTCCTTTGTTTTTTGTGAAGCAATTAAAATTTCCATTGTGACATTGCTTAAATGAACAACATAAGGCAAATTAGTTCCAGGAATTACCTGATTTTGATTCGCGTGTTTCTCTGCAGCAAATTTTATGGTATTTTGATAAATAGTCTGTAATTTGGACATATTGTTTATTGATAAATAGTTCTGTTACAATTAGAATGTCAGGATTTTGTGTGTTGTGGCTCAATTCTAATATAATAATCAAAGCTAAAGATAGAAATTTTTCTATTGTAAATATCTTAAATAAACTCAGGGAAATATTCTTGTTTAACAGAATTCCAATCTTCCAAAATGATGCTGTAATAAACATCGTCTTTACTTTTTCCTTCAGAATCAACATAGTTATTTCTAAATATGCCTTCTTTTACTGCGCCCAGTTTTTCGATTGCTCTTTGCGATTTTTTGTTTTCGAGATCGGCACTGAATTGTATTCTTTTAAATTGAATGTTTTCGAACCCAAAATTCAATAATTTGTATTTGCAGGCCTTATTTAGACCAGTTCCCTGAAATGCTGCCCCATACCAGGTCCATCCAATTTCGCATTTTTGGCTCGCATGGTTTAGATATCCGTATCTGGTGCTTCCGGCAACTTTATTTGTTGCTTTGTCAATAATTAAAAACGGATAACAGATTCCGTCTTCTTTTTGCTTTAAGGTGCTTTTAATATAATTTTCAAAATCAATCTCATTACGGACATACATTCTCATGTATTTCCAGATTTTGTCATTAAAAATGATTTCTTTAAGCTCGATGTTTCTTTCATTTTCGAAAGGAAGCAGTAATACTTTTTCGTTTTCTAAAATGATGTCGGATTGTAATAGTTCGCTTTTCATTGGTATTGTTCTTTTCTTGTTGAACGAAAGTAGTCTTTTTCGGATTGGGAATAAATTATTAAAAACGGGATTTTGTTATGAAAAAGAGAGCCGCATGAGGGATAGAAGCGGTATCCTTTTATGGCGGGGTTCGCCATGAAAGATACAAGCGGATAGCCCGACCCGCTTTTTCTGCGGGTCATGCCCATGTAATAACCCTTTTTAAATTATAAATATTTACTTTATTTTTAAGCTCTTGTGTATTTATTACTTATTTTTACGATCTTATATTTAGATTTTTCTTGATGCAAATACCATTAAAAATTGCAGTTGTTGGTTCTGGATTAGTAGGATCGCTGTTGGCAATTTATCTTAAAAAAGCAGGTCATGCCGTTCATGTTTATGATCGTAGTCCTGATATTCGCAAAATCAATTTTTCGGGACGTTCCATCAATCTGGCGATGTCAAACAGAGGCTGGAAAGCACTGGACGGTGTTGGTGTTGGCGATTCGGTTCGCGAAATTGCCATTCCGATGGATAAACGCGCGATTCATTTGGTCGATAAATTAAACTTTCAGAATTACGGGCAGGAAGGTGAGTCGATTTATTCGATTTCGAGAGGAACTTTGAACAGGAAAATGATTGATCTTGCTGAAGAAGCAGGAGCAGAATTTTTCTTCGAGCAAAAAATCTGGGATGTGACGCTAAGTGATGCAACTTTGCATATTGGCGAAACTGAAAGAGGCGAGTGGGAAGAGAAAAAATTTGATATGGTTTTTGGTGCCGATGGTGCTTTTTCGAGAATCAGGCACAGAATGCAGCGTCAGAGCATGTTCAATTATTCGCAGGAATTTTTGAATATGGGTTATAAAGAATTGAATATTCCGGCAAACTCTGATGCGTCACATAAATTAGATAAAAACTCTTTTCATATTTGGCCTCGCGGCGAATACATGTTAATTGCGCTTCCTAATCTGGATGGAAGTTTTACCTGTACTTTGTTTATGCCTTTTGAAGGAGAAAATTCATTTGCTTCGTTGACAGATCGTAAAATGGTTGAAGATTTCTTTGAGAAAAACTTCCCGGATTCGATAGACGTGATTCCGAAACTCGCTGAGGATTTCTTTAAAAATCCAACAAGTACTTTGGTGACGATGAAATGTTTTCCGTGGACATACGAAAATAAAATTGCTTTAATTGGAGATGCCTGTCATGCTATTGTTCCGTTTTACGGACAAGGTATGAACGCAGGTTTTGAAGATATTACGGTTTTGAATGAAATGATTGAAGAATACGGAGACGACTGGAAGAAGGTTTTCTCTGAATATGAAATTTCACGCAAGCCAAATGCTGATGCTATTGCAGAGCTTTCGTATCGAAATTTCATGGAAATGAGTACCAAAACTGCCGATGAGAAATTCTTATTACAAAAGAAAATCGAAAAAGCTTTTTCGGACAAGCATCCCGATAAATGGATTCCGCTTTACAGTCGTGTGACTTTTAGTGACCGCCCATATGCTGAAGCTTTAGCGATTGGCGATTTTCAAAACGGAATTATGGAGCAGATTTTAAGACTCGATAATATTGAAAATATATGGAATACCCCGGAAATCGAAAATAAGATTTTGGAGTTGTTAGCCAAATAATTTAATATCAATTACAATATCAAAAATCAATTTATAAAATTTGACATTGAGATTGTAATTGATATTTGTTATTGCTGTGTTTACTTTTTAAGGATTTTAGATAAAACGCCAAAAACACCTCTGATAAAAGTAGCGCTCGTTACCACTTTCAAAACCGATTTTCCAACGACACTTGCGGTACTTGGTTCTGATTTTGATTGTCTTTCAGAAGCTTGTTGTTCTTCCTGTTCAGCATTGGTCTGATTTGCATCTTCAATTTTTTTGTTTAGAATTTCGTAAGCACTATCGCGGTCAATTTCTTCAGCATATTTTTTAACCAATTTTGATTTACTGTTAATAGCCTCAATTTCGTCAGTTGTCAAAATATCCATTCGGCTCATTGGTGCACGCATCATCGTGGCAACAAGTGGTGTTGGGACACCTTTTTCATTCAATGCAGTAACGAAAGCTTCACCTATTCCTAAACTGGTAAGCAATTCATCTGTTTTATAATATTGTGATGTTGGGTAATTATCTGCCGTTTTTTTAATCGCTTGTCGGTCATTTGCGGTAAAAGCCCTAAGAGCATGTTGGATTTTTAGTCCTAATTGTGCCAAAACACCACTCGGAACATCCATTGGGTTTTGAGTTACAAAATAAACACCAACACCTTTTGATCGAATCAGTTTTACTATAGTTTCAATTTGCTCTAAAAGTGCTTTACTGGCTTCGTTAAAAATTAAATGCGCTTCATCAATAAAAATGACCAATTCAGGTTGATCTGCATCTCCCTTTTCAGGCATTTGCTGATAAATTTCTGCCAATAGACTTAGCATAAAAGTCGAAAATAATTTTGGTTTGTCCTGGATATCCGTCAGGCGGATGATGTTTACGTAGCCTTTTCCATTTTCGTCAATACGCATCAAATCATCAATTTCGAAAGATAGTTCCCCAAAGAACAAATCGCCTCCTTGCTGTTCTAATTCAATAATTTTTCTTAGAATCGTTCCTGTTGTAGAAGTTGATATTTTGCCATAGCTTTCTTCGATTTCGTCTTTGCCTTCTTCGGTAATATAATTAATTACTTTTTTTATGTCTTTTAAATCCAATAATGGCATTTTAGTATCATCGCAATATTTAAAAATTACTGAAATAACACCGGCTTGTGTATCATTTAAATCTAAAATTCGGGAAAATAATACGGGTCCAAATTCAGAAACTGTTGCGCGTAAACGAACTCCGTTTTGTTTTGATAAAGACATCAATTCCACCGGAAAAGAAGCTATATTATAAGGTATGTTTATTTTGGTATGACGATCGGTAATAAAATCTTCTTCTTTTCCTTCTTTTGCAATACCGCTAAAATCTCCTTTTATATCCATCATCAAAACAGGAATCCCGGCATTTGACAATTGTTCTGAAAAAACCTGAATGGTTTTTGTTTTTCCTGTTCCGGTTGCGCCTGCAATTAAACCATGTCGGTTTAACGTTTTGAAAGGAACTTTTACATGTGCCTCTGCTATTGCCTCTCCATCAAGAATGGCACTTCCTAAAATTATGCTGTCCCCTTTTGACAGGTAACCATTATTTATATCTTGAACGAAATTGTCTTTTTTACTCATTTTTATTTGTAATTTAGATGATTATAAGAGATTTGTAAGTGTTTTTTAACGTTTTTTGGTTGTTTTTTTTAACAGGAAAAATGCCTTTTTGATTAGAATAATATAAAAAAAAAATTCGCAACTTTTTAAGAAGATAACAAAGGAATGTTTGAATATTTACTAAAACGTTGTAATTTTTACATAATTTATCCTTTTTTTTGGTTTATCAAAAAAATGTTGTTGTCAATTTAATGAGATCTTTTATAAAATCAAGTTAAATTTCAGTCAATTAAATTAAAAAAAGTTTTTTTATTTAAACTAAACGTATAAATTTGCTCCTCTACAAGTTAAATATAACTAAAAAATAAAAATTATTTAAAACTATTAAAATTAAAAAAAATGGCAAACGTTAAAGTTAAAAAAGAAAGCACTTCGAATGGAGGAGGAATGATTTCAGGAATCATTATTGTAGTATGTGTTTTTGTTGGTTGGTTAATTTGGAAATTCGTTATGGGTGCTGAAGCTAACTTTGAACCAGGAAGTTATAATACAGAGCATCCACATCCAATCAATACTTTAGGAATGGTATATATGGGAGGATTTATTGTACCAGTATTATTAGGTATGCTTTTAATGGTTGTTGTTTTTTCTATTGAAAGATTCATTGTTATCAGTAAAGCGGCTGGAAAAGCTAATTTAGATACATTTATGAAAAATGTTCAGGGAAACATTAAAGAAGGGAACATTGATGCTGCTATTGCTGCATGTGACAAACAACAAGGTTCAGTTGCAAATGCAATTAAATCTGCTTTAATCAAATACCAAGACGTTAAAAAAGAAGGATTTAACAGTGAAGAAGCTTCGGAAGTAATCCACAAAGAAATAGAAGAGGCAACTTCATTAGAAATGCCAATGTTAGAGAAAAACTTGACTATTATCTCTACTTTAGTTTCATTAGGAACTTTAGGAGGATTATTAGGAACAGTATCTGGTATGATTAAAGCGTTTGGTGCGTTAGCTTCTGC
>JBDTRA010000004.1:0-87176 GCA_039931915.1 Flavobacterium sp.
CTTTTGCCAAGTACGGTAAATGCAAAAGCACAACAAGAGTTTGATGTTTTTGTAGAAAAATTAAGAGCTGTTGGAGTGGATGTAATTGTCATTGAAGATACTATTGAAACTGATACACCAGATAGTATCTTTCCTAATAATTGGGTTTCTTTTCATGAAAATGGCGATGCGGCTTTATATCCTATGTTTGCTGAAAACCGTCGTCAGGAACGTCGTGAAGATATTTTAGATATATTGGAGGATAAAGGCTTTGTGATTAATAATATAGTGGATTATACTTCGGCCGAAGAAGATGGTTTTTTTCTGGAAGGAACTGGTAGTTTGCTTTTAGACAGAGCTAATGCAAAAGCA
The DNA here is from genome assembly GCA_039931915.1 of Flavobacterium sp. Lineage (GTDB taxonomy): Bacteria > Bacteroidota > Bacteroidia > Flavobacteriales > Flavobacteriaceae > Flavobacterium. The sequence continues at coordinate 352 of JBDTRA010000004.1, forward strand.
TATTGTGCCTTGTCACCTAGGGCGGATGAAGAATTGTTTATCGAATTTTGTGAGGATTTTGATTATGCTCCGGTTATTTTTGAAGCTTTTCAAACTGTTGATGGCGAGAGAAAATTAATTTATCATACGAATGTAATGATGTGTTTAGGAGAAACTTTTGCGGTTATTTGTGCTGATAGTATTGATGACAAGAAAGAACGCAAAATGGTTTTGGAAAACTTAAAAGATGATAAAAAAGAAATCATTTTGATTACCGAAGGACAAGTAAATAATTTTGCTGGCAATATGTTGGAAGTCCGTGGAACAAATGATAAAAAATACATTGTAATGAGTTCATCGGCTTACCAAAGTTTGACTCAAAAGCAGGTTGAACAGCTTGAAAAACATGCGGAAATTTTAAGTTCCAGTTTAGATACAATCGAAGCTTGTGGAGGTGGCAGTGCAAGATGTATGATGGCTGAAGTTTTTTTGCCAAGAAATTAAAAGGAAATTTTAAATAATAAAAGGGATAGAACGGTGTGTTTTATCCCCTTTTGTTATTTTACATCAAATTTCCCTTGATGATATTAATAATTGAACTTACGATGTATTGAATTCCAATTGAAATTACAATGAAACCAACAATCCTGGAAATTGCAACAATTCCGGATGCTCCCAATATTCTCGCTAAATAATGTGCGCTCTTTAGAATTGCAAAAATAGCAACGGCTATTGCAAGAATAGCTAAACTCGAAATGATGATTTCGTTAATTTGATGATGTTCCTGATAAAAAGCAATTAATAAAGAAATAGAACCGGGACCAGCTAGCATAGGAATTGCTAATGGTGTTAAAGCAATATCATTTCTTTTTTGAGCATCGGTTTCGATTTTTTTATTAATTCCTCTTTTTTTATTAAATTTTCCTGAAAGCAGTGAGAATCCCGAATTTACAATAACAATTCCTCCTGCAATTCTTAAAGCATCAATACTAATTCCGAAAAAAGTCAAAACATACTGCCCAATGAAATAAGAAACAATCAGGATAATGAAAACATTTATAGCTGTCCATAATGAAATCCTCGAGCGCTCTTTTTTGGAATCATCCTGAGTGAGCCCGACAAAAATAGGGACAGTACCAATTGGATTTAAAACAGAAAAAAGAGCAGCAAATAAGTAGATGAATAAATCCATATATTGTTTAGGTTAATGCAGTAAAAATAATCAAATTTTGAGATTTTACTTCAAATTGGTGTTATGATATTTGTTTTTTCTTCTTAGAATCTCTAAATCAATATTGCACAAGAATTCATTGTTTTTTAATTACTTTTGTAATATATTTAAAAACAATGAAAAATAAAAAAACCTTAGTTCTGGGCGCAACTTCAAAACCTGATCGTTATGCTTTTAAAGCAATAAATATGTTAACTCAAAAAGGACATACTGTTTTGGCAATAGGACAAAATACAGGAGAAGTTGCAGGAGTAAAAATTCACACGAAAGCCATTCCTGTTAAAAATATAGATACAGTAACGTTGTATTTAAATCCAACACGTCAGCGTGATTACTACAATTACATAATTGAGGCACAACCAAAACGTGTAGTTTTTAATCCGGGTACCGAAAATCCTGAACTATATCAATTACTGGAGCTTAACAATATCAAATTTGAGGCTTCATGTACATTGGTTTTGTTGGCGACAAATCAATATTAGTTTTAAAGAAACGTTTCCAGCTGTAATACTTTATCTTTTTAAAAAACAATAAAGAAAGATGTTGGATGTTATATCATCTGGGCTGAAATAATTTGGAAGATAATGTTTTGTAAAATTAATGAGTACTGATTTAATTGTTTCAAAAGAGGCAAAAACAAAAAATATCACTTTTTATTCCTATGGAATTTTCATCAAAATTAATAGAAAAAGCAGTTGGAGAGATTTCACAATTACCCGGAATAGGTAAGCGTACAGCTTTGCGTTTAGTTTTGCATTTGTTAAAACAACCTAAAGAACAAACGATTTTTTTATCTCAGGCGCTGTTAAATATGCGAGAGAAAATTAAATTTTGTGAGAATTGCCATAATATTTCTGATACAAAAGTTTGCGAAATTTGTGCCAATGGATCAAGAAACCACCAGACCATTTGTGTTGTTGAAGATATCAGAGATGTGATGGCAATAGAAAATACCGGACAATATAAAGGTATTTATCATGTTTTAGGAGGTAAGATTTCTCCAATTGAAGGAGTAGGGCCTGGTCAGTTGAATATAACAACTCTTGTCGAAAAAGTAAAGTTGGGTAAAGTTGTTGAAATTATATTTGCTTTAAGCTCTACTATGGAAGGGGATACCACAAATTTTTATATTTATAAGCAAATTGGTGATTGTGAAATCATAATTTCAACAATTGCAAGAGGAATTTCAGTAGGTGATGAATTAGAATATGCAGATGAAGTAACGCTTGGTCGAAGTATTTTGTATCGTGTACCTTTTGAAAAAACATTCAAAAATAATTAATAAATACAAATGAGTAAGATTTCCTGAAGATTAAAGGAATAGCTATATTTGCTTATAAAATTTAAAAAATGACAAAAAACGGTTTTTATGTATTACTCTTGACTTGTGCACTTTTTACGTCATGTATTCCTGTAAAAGATTTAGTGTATTTACAAGACAAGGGAGCTTCAGAAAATGAAACTACGGTTTCAGCAGTTGAATCAAAACCTTACAGGTTACAAGTAAATGACGTTTTGAGCGTAGATATTAAAGCTATAGACCCCAAATTAGTTACTATTTTTAAGCCTTCAGAGGTTGTAGGCAGTGATAAATCTGAATCAGGATTGTATTTTAATGGATTTACAGTTGATGATCACGGAAATATAAGAATGCCAATTTTAGGTGAAATAAATGTAATTGGTTATACGTTAGAAGAAGTACGTCTTAAAATTGAAAAAAAGCTGCTCGAAGAATATTTTAAAGCTGAAGCAAATATTTTTGTTACTGTAAAATTAGCAGGTTTTAGATATACAATAAATGGTGAAGTAGGAAGTACAGGAACTAAAACATTGTTCCATGAACAGGTAAATATAATGGAAGCCATAGCAAATGCAGGTGATATTACCACTGTCGGTAATCGAAAAGCCGTTACTATAATACGCCAAACCCCTACAGGAGTACAAATTAATGATATTGACCTCACTGATGTAAATGTTATGAAATCTCCATATTATTATTTACAGCCTAATGATTATATTTATGTAAAACCATTAAAGCAAAAAACCTGGGGTACTGGTCAGACGGGTATACAATCTATAGGCTCGATTGTAACTTTGTTATCTTTGGCAACAACAATTTATTTATTGTCGAGAAATTAAACTAAATACAAGAAATGTTAGATATAAAAGATTTTTCGATTTTTGAAAATCATCCAAGTTTTGATTTTAAAGGTTTTTTGCTAAGAATCGCAAGTTATTGGAAATTGTTTTTAGTGAGTTTGATTATTTCATTCGCTATTGCGTATCAGGTTAATATTCGAAAGGAAAAGATTTATTCAATGCATACTTTAGTGTCGATTAAAGAAGAGAGCAATCCTTTTTTCACCTCAAATACCAGTTTGGTTTTTAATTGGGGTGGAATATCAGATCAAGTTAGCGGTATTTCGACTATTTTGCAATCCAGATCACATAATGAACTGGTAATAGATAAATTACAATATTATATAGAATACCTTGAACAAGGAGAGTATAATATGATTGATGTTTATGGTGCTGTTCCTTTTTATGTTAATATTGATAAAACGAAACCTCAAATTGTTGGGTCATTAGTAAAACTTAAATTTTTAAGCCCAAATGAATATGAAATTAGAATTCCATTTGAGAATAATTCTGTTTCATTATTTACTTATTCTAATAATACTTATAGTAATACTACAGTTCAAGCTGTTGAATTTGTTAAAAAGTATAAGGTTGGTGAACAAGTTATTCTGCCCTTTTTAAATTGGAAGCTTGAAATAGTGGATAACCCAGGATTCTATACGGGAAAGGAGTATTTTGTTCGATTCAATGATTTTGATGCTACAGTATCCCGTTATCGTGGAATTAATATTGATACAGATGAAAAAGCCGGTTCTATTCTTACATTATCTATGCAGGGTACAAATAAAGCCAGAATGGTTGAATATCTGAATTCTACAGTAAAAATGCTAATTAAGATTCAGTTAGATGGCAAAAATCAGTTTGCAACTAATACTATAAGTTTTATTGACAGTACACTTGTAGCTATGGAATCTCAATTAAAAGAAAATGGAAATGAGCTTAAAGCTTTTAGAAAAGATAAAAATATATATGAAATAGAGCAGGGCGGTGAAAAGTTTTCAGATAAAATTTTAGATTTTGATGTTGAAAAAGATGCTGTTGTCAGGAAAATAGCCTATTATAATTCTTTAAAAGCATATTTAAAAAACAGTGTTGATTATTCTAAATTACCGGCACCATCAGTTGCAGGAATTGAAGACCCTAATATTGTTACAAATGTTTCCAAGCTTATTGCTTTGTCGACTCAGCGTTCTGAAATGTCATATGCTGTAAAAAGTGATAAAATTTTCAAAGATTTTGACAATCAGATGATGGCTGTAAAAAATGTTTTGCTTGAAAATATAGCTACTGCCAAATCTTCTCTGCAATATGATTTAGCATTAGTAAATAATAAATTAGGTGAAGCAGAAAACACTATTAAAAGACTTCCTGAAGAACAACAGGAATTGTTGAAAATCAAAAGAAAATACGATTTAAATGATAATATTTACAGTACTTTTCTTCAAAAGAGAAATGAAGCGGATATCGTAAAAGCATCAAATCTTTCCGATATTCATTTTATTGATCCTGCAAAAGATATTGGAGAAGGATTGGTCGGTCCAAAAACTTCTGTTAACTACGTATTAGCTTTGTTTCTTGGGATTTTACTCCCTTTAATTATTGTTTTTATACTTTTCTTTGTCAATAATTCTATTCAAAATACAGAAGATATTACCAAGCAGACCCAAATTCCTTTAATAGGGATTATAGGTTTTAGCAAAGGACTTTCTAGTTTGGCTGTTTTTGATAAGCCAAAATCGGCACTGTCTGAAGCTTTTAGGTCAATTCGTTCGTCCTTACAGTTTTTGTATAAAAAAAAGCAATTAGATGGAGCAAAAACTTTAATGATTACTTCGTCTATTAGTGGTGAAGGGAAAACATTCTGTTCGATAAATATCGCAACAGTATTTGCCTTAAGTGAGAAAAAAACGGTAATAGTAGGTTTAGACTTGCGAAAGCCTCGATTAGCTGAAGAATTTAATCTTCTAAACCCAAATGGTGTTGTTAATTACCTGATCAAACAAAAGACCCTTGCTGAAATAGTAAATAAAACACAAATCCCCTGCCTTGATGTTATTCTATCAGGGCCAATTCCACCAAACCCTTCTGAGTTAATTATAAGTGAAGCTATGGGTGAGTTAATCGAAGAACTTAAAGAAAAGTATGATTATATCATACTTGATACACCACCTGTTGGCTTGGTTTCGGATGCAATCGAATTGGTACAATTTAGTGATGTTACTCTGTATCTCGTAAGGCAAAATTATACAAAAAAAGAAATGATTACATTGTTAAATAATCGTGTAAAAAGAGGAGAACTCAATAATGTCAGTATTGTTTTGAATGGCTTTGAAAACAAAGCAAAATACGGTGCTACTTATGGTTATGGATATGGTTATGGAGCATATTCAAACGGGTATCATGAAGAAGACAAAAAAGTAAGCTGGTTAAAGAATATTTTTAATAAATTCAATAAAAAATAATTAAGATAGATGAAAACACCTTTTCAAAATACTATTTTAATAACAGGAGGAGCTGGTTTTATTGGTTCTAATTTATGTGAATATTTTTTAAATTCAGGACAAAAAGTAATTTGTTTAGATAACTTTTCGACTGGTCATTATCATAATCTAAAAGATTTTATAAAGAATCCGGATTTTAAATTAATTGAAGGTGATATTCGAAATATAACTGATTGTAATTTAGCCGTTTCGGGCGTGGATTATGTATTGCATCAGGCGGCATTAGGTTCCGTACCAAGGTCAATAAATGATCCGGTAACGACAAATGATGTTAATGTTTCAGGTTTTTTAAATATGCTGGTGTCTGCCCGTGATGCAAAAGTAAAACGATTCATCTATGCAGCCAGCTCTTCTACATACGGAGATTCTGAAGGATTGCCCAAAGTTGAGAGTGTAATTGGGAAACCTTTGTCTCCTTATGCGATTACTAAATATGTAAATGAATTATATGCTGAAATTTTCAGTAAAACATATGGGTTGGAAACCATTGGATTGCGTTATTTTAATGTGTTTGGAAGAAAACAAGATCCCAAAGGTGCCTATGCTGCAGTAATTCCAAAATTTGTAATGCAATTAATGAAGTATGAAAGCCCTGTAATTAATGGAGATGGTAATTACTCAAGAGATTTTACTTATATTGATAATGTGATTCAGATGAATGCTTTGGCGATTTCGTCTAATAATCCTAATGCAATTAATACTGTTTATAATACTGCATTTGGAGATAGAAATACTCTGAATGATTTAGTTGGATATTTAAAAAAATATTTAATTGAATTTGATTCAAAAATAGCAGATGTGCCAATTATATATGGCGAAAACAGAGTTGGTGATATTCCGCATTCATTAGCAAGCATAGATAAAGCTAAAAATCTGTTAGGATATAATCCGAAATATTCATTGGAAGAAGGATTAAAAGAAGCAATTGCCTGGTATTGGGATAATTTAAAATAAAGATTAAGATATAATATAGAATAATATGAAAATCACAAAAATTTGTTGCATCGGTGCAGGTTATGTTGGAGGACCAACTATGGCCGTAATTGCTCAAAAATGCCCACATATTCAAGTAACTGTGGTAGATTTGAATGAACAAAGGATTAAAGATTGGAATGATCCAAATACAAATAATATTCCAATTTATGAACCAGGCCTTTCAGAAATTGTAGCTGAAGCAAGAGGAAGAAATCTGTTCTTTTCAACTGACGTAGATAAAGCAATTAATGAGGCTCAGGTTGTTTTTATTTCAGTAAATACGCCTACCAAAACTTACGGTAAAGGTAAAGGAATGGCTGCTGATTTAAAATATATTGAATTATGTGCCAGACAGATAGCTAAGGTCTCTAAAGATAATAAAATTGTAGTAGAGAAATCAACTTTACCAGTTCGAACAGCAGAAGCAATAAAGAGTATTTTGGACAATACAGGTAATGGAGTTCAGTTTCAAATTCTTTCTAATCCTGAATTTTTAGCAGAGGGAACTGCAGTTACGGATTTATTGAATCCCGATAGAATTCTGATTGGAGGAGACTTAACCCAGGAAGGACAAACTGCAATTAATGCACTTGTTGATGTATATGCTAATTGGGTAAGTAAAGATAAAATTTTAACAACAAATGTTTGGTCATCTGAATTGTCTAAACTTACTGCAAATGCATTTTTAGCTCAACGTATTTCGTCAATAAATGCAATGTCTGAATTGTGTGAAAAAACAGGTGCTGATGTAAATGAAGTGGCACGTGCTATTGGAATGGATAGTCGTATTGGTTCAAAGTTTTTGAAAGCATCAGTTGGATTTGGCGGTTCTTGTTTCCAAAAAGATATTTTAAATTTAGTTTACATAGCAAAATCTTACGGGTTAAATGAAGTTGCTGATTATTGGGAGCAAGTGATAATTATGAATGATTATCAAAAAAGAAGATTTTCAAATAAGATTGTTCAGACATTGTATAATACTGTCGCCGATAAAAAAATAACTTTTTTAGGATGGGCATTTAAAAAAGATACTAATGATACTCGTGAATCTGCAGCAATATACGTAGCAGATGATTTAATTAATGAACAAGCGAAAATTTCAGTTTATGATCCCAAAGTATCGCGTAATAAAATATTAAGTGACTTAGATTATTTAGAAACCAGAAATTCTTCGAATAATGAAAATGCTGTTCTAACGTTTGAGGATGCTTATGAAGCTTGCAAAGGAGCTCATGCTGTTGCTATACTTACAGAATGGGATGAGTTTGTGAGATATGATTGGCAAAAAATATATGATTCTATGCATAAACCAGCTTTTGTTTTTGATGGAAGAAATATATTGGATACAAAAGAATTAAAATCAATTGGTTTTATTTACAATGGAATAGGTTCTTAAAAAAATAATTACATGAATTGGTATGTTGTTTATACAAAACCTAAATGGGAAAAAAAAGTAGCTGAAAAGTTAAATGAAATAGGAATTGAATGCTATTGCCCTTTAATTACTCAGATAAAACAATGGTCTGACAGAAAGAAAAAAGTTGAAGTCCCTCTTTTTAATTCTTATGTTTTTGTTCAATTGCCAGATGCACAAAGAAATTTGGTATTTCAGGTAGCCGGAGTAGTTAGATATTTATTTTGGTTGGGTAAACCTGCTATTGTTCGTGATAATGAAATTGCAGTAATAAAAAAGAGCCTTTCTAATACAAATATCTCTGATGTTTTAATAATCCCCTACAAAAAAGGTGATAAGATAAAATTAGAAAGTGGAATATTTAGTAATCATGATGCAATTGTTCAAGAGGTGACAAATACACATTATATATTGGTTTTGGAATCTTTAGGATGTGTTTTGAAGATAAAATATAAAAAAGAAATATTATGATTTTATGACAATAAATTAATAAGGTTACTAATTTACAAAAACAAAAGGTCACTAATTTTAGTGATTTTTTGTTTTTATTTTACACAAAAAACTTTATTATTTGTTGAACAATAAGTGTTTGAATTTTCTTGCATGATTTTGGCGGCGCTTTTTTTGTTTTATAAAGTTTTGAGAGTTGATTAAATTGACATATTGTGTTATATTTGCCGAAATCGATTCCAGAATTATTCATGTCAAATATGTGACTTTGAATGGCGAAGCCGTACTTTATGATATACGAAATTAAGGAAAAATATGAATAATGACATAAAGATAGCTGTTATTGGTTTAGGTTATGTGGGTTTGCCTTTGGCCCGTTTATTTGCTACAAAATATGCTGTGGTAGGTTTTGATATTAATAAATCAAGGGTTGCCAGTTTAAATTTGGGTACAGATACAACATTGGAAGTTGAAGATGACATTTTGCAAAAAGTATTAGTTAATGTACCAGGGCAAACAAAAGGGTTGTATTGTACTACAGATATTAAAGATATCGCAGCATGTAACTATTTTGTTATAACAGTTCCAACTCCTGTTGATAAAAATAATCGTCCTGACTTGACTCCATTATATAAAGCAAGTGAAGCAGTAGGCAAGATATTAAAAAAAGGAGATATTGTAATTTATGAATCAACTGTTTATCCTGGAGTTACTGAAGAACAATGTGTTCCTGTTTTAGAAAAAGTATCAGGATTAAGATTTAATGCAGATTTTTTTGCCGGATATTCACCTGAAAGGATTAATCCGGGAGATAAAGAACATACAGTTGAGAAAATTCTGAAAATTACTTCAGGATCAACCCCTGAAACAGGATTAAAAGTAGATGAGCTTTACAAATCTGTTATTATTGCAGGAACTTATTTGGCACCTACAATAAAAGTTGCTGAAGCGGCTAAGGTTATCGAAAATTCACAACGGGACATTAACATTGCCTTTGTAAATGAACTTGCTAAAATATTCAATCTGATGAATATTGATACTCAGGAAGTGTTGGCTGCAGCTGCAACAAAATGGAATTTCCTTCCTTTTAAACCAGGTTTGGTTGGAGGACATTGTATCGGTGTAGATCCTTATTATTTAGCACAACGAGCACAAGAATTTGGCTATCACCCTGAAATAATTTTGGCCGGACGTCGTTTAAATGATAGCATGGGCGAATATATAGCATCACAAGTAGTTAAGTTAATGATTAAAAAAGGTATTTCGGTAAACCATGCTGAACTTTTGATGCTTGGAATTACTTTTAAAGAAAATTGTCCTGATGTTCGCAATACTAAAATTGTGGATGTTATCAGGGCACTAAAAGAATACGGTATTTCTGTTACAATATATGATCCAATAGCAAATACTGAAGAAGTTAAAAAAGAATACGGATTAACAACAATAAACATTCTTCCAAAAGAAAAATTTGATGCTATAGTCTTAGGGGTAGCACATTCTGAATTTTTAAAGTTAGATTTTCTAAGTATTCAAAAAATAAATAGTTTAATTTATGATGTAAAAGGAGTTTTAGGAACTATAGCTAATAATAGATTATAGTTTTTTAAGCCCTTTTTTTATTTTAAAAAAAATGAAAAAAAATAATTCAATTACTCATGTTATTTTAACGGGAGGTGTAGGTAGTAGATTATGGCCACTTTCTCGTAAAAGCCAGCCTAAACAATATTTAGAAATATTTGAAGGTAAATCATTGTTTGAAATGACAGTTAACCGTAATAGTCATTTAGCAAATAAAGTGATGGTTGTCGGTAATGTAGATAATCATCATTTAAGTAACAATGTTATGGATAAATCCCAAACAGCTTATATAAATATTGTTGAAGCAACGCCTAGAAATACGGCTGCAGCTATTGCTTTTGCAGCTTTTGCTTCTAATCCTGATGATATATTGATTATAACTCCTTCAGACCATATTATTGATAAAATGGAGGATTATAATAATGCTATTAATGAAGCAATTATTAAGGCACAAGATGGTTATATTGTAACTTTCGGAATCATTCCAACTAAACCTGAAACTGGTTATGGCTATATAGAATCAAAAGGCGATAAAGTGCTTTCGTTTAGGGAAAAACCAAATGAAACAACTGCTAAAAACTTTATAGCACAAGGTAATTTTTTATGGAATAGTGGGATGTTTTGTTTTAAAGCCAGTGTGCTTTTAGACGAATTAAAACAGTTTCAACCAGAAGTTTATGAAAAATCTAAAATAGTTTGGGAATCAAGTAAGGAAGGTTTTTTAAATTTAGAAGGATCTTTAGAAATCCCATCAATAAGTATCGATTATGCAGTAATGGAACGCAGTAAGAAAATCAAAGTAGTTCCTGCCTCATTTTCCTGGTCTGATTTAGGGTCATTCGAATCAGTTTATGATTATTTAGTTTCTAAAGGACATCCAATCGATAAGAATGGAAATATGGTTATAGGTTGTGATAAACACACCACTTTCTTGGGATTAAAAAATACGATATTTGTTTATACAGATACAGCTAATTTAATCTTGCAAAAAGAAAATTCACAAGATGTAAAGGATATATACGGTGAATTAGAAAGACAAAATTCAGAATTATTAAATTAAATAAAATGAAAAAAATACTTATAACTGGTGGAGCAGGCTTTATTGGATCACATGTAGTGAGACGTTTTGTTAATAACTATCCGGAATATCAAATTTATAACTTGGACGCTTTAACGTATGCAGGAAATTTAGAAAATATTAAAGATATTGAAAACAAAACAAATTATAATTTTATCAAAGGAGATATTGTTGATGAAACTTTTATAAATGAACTTTTTTCAATCCATAATTTTGATGGCGTATTACATTTAGCAGCAGAATCACATGTTGATCGTTCAATTGAAGATCCTTTAGCTTTTGTGAAAACAAATGTCATTGGTACAATGAATTTACTTAATGCTGCTAAAAAACAATGGAAAGATAATTTTGAAGGTAAAAGATTCTATCATATTAGCACAGATGAGGTTTATGGCTCTTTAGGAGCGGAAGGGCTTTTTACAGAAACCACTCCTTATGATCCAAATTCTCCTTATTCTGCTTCAAAAGCAAGTTCAGATCATTTTGTACGTGCTTATGGTGAAACCTATGGATTACCATATGTTTTAACAAACTGCTCTAATAACTACGGTTCTTATCATTTTCCAGAAAAATTAATTCCACTTTTCATCAATAATATTATCAATAATAAACCATTACCTGTTTATGGAGATGGTAATTATACCAGAGATTGGTTATTTGTAGAGGATCATGCGATTGCGATTGATTTAGTTTTTCATAAAGGGAAAAACCATGAAACTTATAATATAGGAGGTTTTAATGAATGGAAAAATATTGATTTGGTTAAATTATTATGCCAGATTATGGATGAAAAACTAGGAAGAGAAAAAGGTAAATCCCAAGAATTAATCATTTACGTTAAAGATAGGCCCGGGCATGATTTACGTTATGCAATTGACGCTTCTAAAATTAATAAAGAACTGGCATGGAAACCATCTGTAACTTTTGAAGAAGGTTTGGAAAAAACGATTAATTGGTATTTGAATAATGAAGAATGGTTAAAAAATGTAACTTCCGGTTCTTATAAAGAGTATTATAAAAAACAATATTCTTAAAAATAAATTTTATTCTGATTTGAATTTTATCAAAATCAAAACATCATTAAATATGAAAAATATATCGGTTGTTGTTTTATTATTTTTTACTTTTTTACTTTCTTTTCAAGGAAATGCTCAGGATTTAATGAAATCAAGCGATTTGAGTACTGTAAAAGTGGATTATTTATCTGATAGTGATATTGCTAAAATAAAAACACAATTGCAAAGTAATAACATGACTATTGAGCAGGCTGAACCTATGGCTTTATCAAAAGGCATGAGTGCTGCGGAGTTTGCAAAATTAAAAGCAAGAGTAAATGAAGGATCCGTAAGTAGTTTAAATAAAAAAACCAGCGAAAATAGTACTGCAAACAAAAAGGATTCTGGACGTACTCAGGACAAAATTGTAAATAATAAAGTTAAAGATTCTGCTAATGCTTTAATATTTGGTTCTGAATTGTTTGATAATCCGACATTGAATTTTGAACCGGATTCAAATCTGGCAACTCCTATGAATTACATTTTAGGACCGGGTGATGAACTTCAGGTAAGTGTTTATGGAGTGCAGGAATATAATGCGAGTATTCCTGTAAGTGTTGAAGGAAAAATTTCAATTCAGTATGTAGGACAAATTTCAGTTGCTGGTATCTCAATTGAAGCAGCAACTCAAAAAATTAAAGCAGCAATTGCAAAGGTCTATAGTACTGTAAGATCTGGTCAATCGCAGGTAAGTGTAAGTTTAAGCCGAATTAGAACCATTAAGATTACTATTGTTGGAGGAAAACAACCTGGAAATTATTCTATTTCATCTTTAGCGACTGTGTATAATGCATTGCATTTAGCAGGTGGCCCAGGAAAAAATGGGAGTTATAGGAATATTGAATTAATTAGAAATAATAAAGTTTATAAAAATATTGATATTTATCGTTTCTTAGTAAAAGGTGATCAGTCTGACAATGTGAGTCTAAAAGAAAATGATGTAATTCGAATTCCGGTTTATAGTCAGAGAGTTACAGTTGAAGGAGAAGTAAAGAGACCTGGTGTTTTTGAGATGAAAAAAGGTGAAAAATTTTCAGAGTTGTTAAATTTTGCTTCTGGATTTAATGAATTTGCTTATACTGCATCAGTAAATGTTTTGCAAAAAACAGGAAAAGAATTTAAAGTTCATGATATTAATGAAAGTGATTTTACTTCCTATGAACCACAATCAGGTGATGTTTTTAAAATAACTAAAATTTTAAACCGATTTGAAAACCGTATTAAAATAGAAGGAGCAGTTTTTAGACCAGATTATTATTCTTATAATGAAGGAATGAGAGTTTCAGATCTTATTGCCAGAGCTGAAGGACTTAAAGAAGATGCTTATACTAAAAGAGCAAGAATTATTCGTTTAAAATCTGATTTAACTACAGAAATAGTAAATGTTGATTTAGCAAGCGCTTTGTCAGGAAATTTGGAGGCTGATATCGAGTTAAAAAGAGAAGATGAAGTGACAGTATATTCCATTCTTGATTTCAGAGAAGAATATAAAGTTACTATTGATGGAGAAGTAAAAAATCCTGGAGAATATGAATTTTATGAAAATTTGACATTAAATGATTTAGTAGTTCAGGTAGGAGGATTAACTGGCTCTGCTTCCAAAAGAGTTGAAATTGCCAGAATGATTAAGTCTGATGAAATTGATGATGCAAATCCAAAGCGTATCGAATTAGTGGAATTGGAAATAACGGCAGATAATAATGAGCAAGTTAAAAACTTTGTTTTAAAACCTTTTGATGTTATCAATATTAGAAGGATGGCTGTTTATGAAAAACCACAAATGGTAAAAATTAGCGGTGCCATTGCATATCCGGGCAAATATGTCTTGGCTAATAAAAAAGAATCAGTTTATAATGTAGTTATGCGTGCAGGAGGATTAACATCTGTTGCTAATTTAGAGGGAATGAGGATTAAAAGGCCAATCAAACAAGAACAAATAGATCAATTAGAAAGCATTGATTTGAATTTGTCTAAAAATGATACATTAAAAGAAGATCTTGCTAAAAAATTAAAAGAGGAAATAAAATATGCTACTATCCCATTAGATTGGAAAAAAATAGTAAAAGACAAAGAACATTATTCCAATGTTACTTTATTTCCCGATGATGAAATAGAAGTATCGACATTTAATGAAGGTGTTAAAGTTACAGGAAATGTGTTGCTTAATTCTGAAATTCCATATAGAAGCGGAAAAGGGTTTAAATATTATATAAATGCAGTGGGAGGAGTGGATAGTAAAGGATGGAAGAAAAAAGCATATATTATTTATCCTAATGGCAAAGCTTCTGTAACTGGTTCGTTTTTATTTTTTAGGTCATATCCTAAAGTTACACCCGATTCACAAATTGTTGTGCCGGAAAAACCGGAAACTAAGAAAATGAGTACTGGCGAGTGGGTTAGTATCGGGAGTGTCTTAACTAGTTTAGCATTATTAATTGTAACAGCATTTAAGTAAAATTTAGTCTTATGGAAAATAATTTACCAGTTAAAAGTGATGAAATTTCACTGAAAGAATTATTTCAAAAAGGAAAAGAGTTGTTTAACTATTTACTTTTACAATGGAAAATTATCTTGGTTGCTGGCATAATTGGTGCAGCTTTGGGGCTCGCTTACTCATTTAGTAAAAAGCCGATTTATACTGCTACGTTATCATTTGCATTAGAAGATGAAAAAGGCGGAGGTGGTTTAGGAGGAGCTTTGGGATTAGCAAGTTCATTTGGTATTGATTTAGGTGGCGGCGGGGGTAGTATTTTTACAGGCTCTAATTTGACTGAATTATTTAAATCCAGATCGATGGTAGAAAAAACATTGTTATCTCCTGTGGTAGTTGAAGGAAAGACAATTTCTTTAGCAGAAATGTATATTCAAAATAATAAGTGGCGTAGAGGCTGGAAAGATAATCCAAAATATGCAAATTTAAAATTTTTGTCAAATGGAAACCGAAAGTTATATACCCGTGTTCAGGATAGTATTATGGGAAAAATGTATGAGAGTTTGTCAAAAGGGGGTCTGTCAGTTGCACAAAAAGATAAAAAGGTTTCAATTATTAGTATAGATGTTACTTCTCAAAATGAACTTTTTGCAAAATATTTTTGTGAAGCTTTAGCTAAAGAAGTGTCTGATTTTTATGTAGATACTAAAAGCAAAAAAGCAAGAATGAATATGGCTATTTTACAGCGCCAGACAGATTCTATTCGTGGTGAACTTAATGGAGCAATTACTGGAGTAGCTGTTGCGAATGATAATACCTTTAATTTAAATCCAGCCCTGAATGTTCGTCGTGCACCTTCAGCGAGAAGACAAGTTGATGTGCAAGCCAACACAGCAATCTTAACAGAATTGGTAAAGCAAACAGAATTAGCAAAAGTTACATTACGCAAAGAAACTCCTTTAATTCAAATTATTGATAGACCAATTTTACCATTAGCTAAGGAACGTTTTGGAAAGATAAAAGGATTAATATTAGGTGGGTTTTTAGCTGGCTTTTTGGTTGTTTTCTTTTTTTTTTTTAAAAGAATAATTAGGCAATTAGTATAATGAATCTTTATTGAAACTATAAATGATGAAAAACTATACTTTAAAAGTTCAGGAAATTAAAAAAGAAACAGAGGATACAGTTACTTTATGTTTTAAACAACCTGGATTAAAAAAAATAAAATATTTACCGGGTCAATACTTAACACTTCAATTTAGAATAAACGGAAGAAAGTATATACGTCCGTATTCATTTTCTTCGACTCCATTAATAGATTCAACACTAGATGTAACAATAAAACGTGTGCCTGGAGGCATAGTTTCAAATTACATTAATGATAATGTTAAAGTTGATGATGTGATTGAAGTACAAGAACCTTTAGGAGATTTTGTATTTGAATCAGATACAGAGTTAAAGTCAGTTGTTTTTTGGGGGGTTGGCAGTGGTATAACTCCTTTGTATTCGATGATTAAGCAGTTATTGTTCCAACAACACCAGGTAGCTATGAATCTTTATTTGATTTATGGTAATAAATCTAATTCTTCAGTAATTTTTAGAAACCAATTAGAAAAGCTAAAGGAGACCTATTCTGAGCGTTTTAAAATTTATAATTTTTATTCAAAAGAAGAATTTTTTAATGAAGATTCCCATAATTATAAAGGAAGAATTCATTCAAATTTTGTTGGAAATTTAGTAAAAACCATTGAATATCCTACAAGACATTATATCTGTGGACCCGTTACCCTTAAAAACACGATTAAAGAATCTTTACTTGCTAATGGCGGTGGCGATATTAGCAATATATTTTCTGAAGATTTTGAATTAGTTAAAAACCCAAAAGATTTTGAAGATATCATTACACATAACGTAAATATACATTTTCAAGGAATCGATACTTTAGTCGAAGTTAAGAAAGGGAATAGCATTTTGGAAGCTGCCCTTGATGCTTATATCGAATTGCCGTATTCCTGTCAAACAGGAAGTTGTAATACTTGCAAAGGTAAATTAATAAAGGGAGAATTGAGAATGATTGGACTTTCAAAAGAAAGAGATGATTTGGATCAGGGAGATTATTTATTGTGTTGCAGTTATCCATTAACAGACAGTGTTTGCATACAAATTTAAAATAAGATATAGAATATGAAGGTAGTCATTTTAGCAGGGGGACTGGGAACCAGGCTTTCAGAAGAAACAATATTAAGACCCAAACCGATGGTAGAAATTGGAGGGATGCCCATACTTTGGCATATTATGAAGATTTACTCCTCGCATGGTTACAATGATTTTGTAATTTGTTTGGGGTACAAGGGTTATATTATAAAAGAATATTTTGCCAATTATTTTATGCATAAATCGGATGTTACCATCGATTTAAAAAATAATTCTGTTAAAATACACGAATCTGAAGCTGAGCCTTGGACGATAACATTAGTTGATACAGGAGTAAGCTCTATGACAGGCGGACGTATCAAGCGAATTCAAAAACATATCGGTACAGAACCTTTTATGCTTACTTACGGCGATGGAGTTTCTGATGTTAATATAAAGGATTTGGTAGCAATACACCAACAAAGTGGTAAATATTGCACGGTTACTTCCGTACAACCTTCTGGTAGATTCGGAGCGTTAAATTTAGGAGAAGATAATCAAGTAAATTCCTTTTTGGAAAAACCCAAAGGTGACGGGGCATGGATCAATGGTGGTTTTTTTGTTTGTCAACCAGAAGTTTTTGATTATATAGAAGGGGATAATACCATTTTTGAAAAATCACCAATGGAGTCCTTGGCTGCTGATGGGCAGATGGGAGCTTATTTGCATAAAGGGTTTTGGAAACCTATGGATACACTTAGAGATAAAATAGAATTGGAAGAAAGTTGGGAAGCGAATACCGCTGCCTGGAAAAATTGGGAAGAATGATATTTAAACAATTGCAAGATACGTATCAAGGCAAGAAAGTATTTCTTACCGGACATACCGGTTTTAAAGGAGCTTGGTTACTAAAAACTCTCTCATTGCTGGGAGCAGAGATAAAGGGCTATGCATTGGAGCCTCAAACGGAAAATGATCTTTTCAATTTAATAGACGGAGACAACATTTGTGATTCTGTTATTGCCGACATCAGGGACAGAGAGCGCCTTCATAAAGAAATAACAGTTTTTCAGCCTGATTTTATTTTTCATTTGGCTGCACAACCTTTGGTTCGTCTTTCTTACGATATTCCTGCAGAAACATTTGAGGTAAATGCTATCGGTACAGCCAATGTATTAGATGGAGTACGTCTTCTTGAAAATGCATGTTCTGTTGTTTTAATAACCACCGATAAAGTGTATCATAATAATGAATGGGCTTATCCTTATCGTGAAACTGATAGGCTAGGGGGATATGATCCTTATAGTGCCAGTAAAGCTTGTGCTGAATTGGTTATTGCTTCCTATCGAAACTCTTTTTTCAATATTAAAAGTTATAATCAACATCAAAAAGCTATTGCAGTAGCAAGGGCGGGTAATGTAATTGGTGGGGGTGACTGGTCGAAAGACCGATTAATACCTGATATTGCTAAGGCTTTTGCGAGAGAAAGACCAGTTGTAATACGTAACCCACAATCCGTGCGCCCATGGCAACATGTGTTGGAACCGGTGGTTGGTTATTTATTGTTAGGGGTTTGTTTACAGAAAACTCCCCAGAACTATAGTCACGCCTACAATTTTGGACCACAATTGTCAGATGCTTTGCCAGTATCAGTAATGCTAAAATTAGCGATAGAAAGTTGGGGAAAAGGAGAATATATTGTTGAGCAAATAGAAGGACAGCTACATGAAGCTGGACTTTTGAAATTAGACATTAGTAAAGCAAATGCTGAATTGAATTGGCATCCTAAAATGAATGCGAAACAAGCTGTCAGCATGACAATTGATTGGTATAGAGAGTTTTATGTGAATAAAGAAGCTATCTCTGAATATACAGTTTATCAGATTAATAAATTCTTAGATGAATAAGCATATTTTAGTTACAGGAGGCACAGGATTTTTAGGAAGTCATGTTACAGAAGGGCTTTTGCAAAAAGGTTATGCTGTTTCGGTTTTAGTAAGAGCAAATTCATCCCTGTTACGATTAGAATCATTTAAAGAAAAATTGAATTTTATAAATGTTGATGATCTAGATGTTTTTTTTGAAAACGAAAAAATTGAAGGAATTATTCATATTGCCACAAATTATGGAAGAAAAAATGAAAAAAATTCAGAGATAATAAGTTCAAATTTATATTTTCCTATAAAATTGTTTGAATTGGCTGTACAAAATAAAGTAGGATTCTTTATTAATACGGATACTTCTTTACCTAGAAATTTGAATGCTTATTCATTATCAAAAGCACAGTATATAGATTGGTTGAAAATGATTCCGAATGAATTAAAAATAATTAATCTAATTCCTGAGTATTTTTATGGTCCGAATGATGATGACAGCAAGTTCATATCAGGGATATTGCATAAGTTGAAACGAAATGTTGAATCTATTGATTTAAGTGAAGGTATTCAACAAAGAGATTTTCTATATATTGACGATGCTGTTGCCGCATATATGTGTGTAATTGAGCATTTAGATAAATTTGGGAAGTATGTTGATATTCCATTAGGATCAGCGACAACAATAAGTTTGAGAAGTTTGGTTGAATTGATAAAGAAATTATCTAATAATACCTTGACAAAACTCAATTTCGGCAAAATTCCAATGCGTGAAGGTGATGTAATGAAGTCAAAAGCAGATATATCTTATTTAATTAGTCTAGGTTGGAGACCAATTATAAATATTGAACAGGGAATAAATAAAATTATTGATATAGAATATAAAGGAAACGAGTGATTTTGTTTTTAAATAAATAGTAAAATACAATATAATATGTTAAACAATATACAAGATACTTCTCTATTAAATAGTTTAAGAGAAATTGCAAAAAAGAAATCAACGCAAGTTATTATTGCAGGAGAGAATTATATACCTGTTACAGGAAAAGTTCTTGATGAAGAAGATATTTTGATGGGGGTTGATGCTGCACTTGACGGATGGTTAACAGCAGGCCGTTTTGCTAATAAATTTGAAGAAGATTTTGCTGCTTACTTTGGATCACATAGGTGTCTTTTAGTGAATTCAGGTTCTTCTGCTAATTTAGTAGCGTTTTATGCTTTGACATCTCCAAAATTAGGAGATAGAGCAATTAAACCCGGTGATGAAGTTATTACTGTCGCTGCTGGTTTTCCAACTACAATAAATCCGATAATTCAATTTGGAGCCATTCCGGTTTTTATTGATGTAGATATTGCAACACATAACGTGAAAACCGATATGATTGAAGCTGCCATAAGCCCTAAAACTAAAGCTATTATGATTGCTCATTCACTTGGAAATCCTTTCGATTTGGATGAGGTAATGCGAGTGGCTAAAAAATACAACCTTTGGGTAGTGGAAGATGATTGTGATTCATTAGGAGCCACTTACAAAGGTCAAAAAACAGGAACTTTTGGAGATATTTCTACTTTCTCATTTTATCCGGCGCATCATATTACAATGGGTGAAGGAGGTGCAGTGTTGATTAATAATCCAGTTTTGGCAAAATTGGCTGAAAGTTTTCGTGACTGGGGAAGAGATTGTTATTGTGAACCAGGGAAAGACGATACCTGCGGCTGCCGTTTTGGACAACAATTAGGGACTTTACCTTATGGATATGATCATAAATATACTTATTCTCATATTGGTTTTAATTTAAAAGTAACTGATATGCAAGCCGCTTTTGGAGTATCACAAATCAAAAAAATAGATGGGTTTGTGCAAAAACGTAGAGAAAATTATACCGCGTTGTATGAACGTATGAAAGAGTTTGAAGAGGTATTTATCCTTCCCGAACCTACACCAAATTCGGAACCATCATGGTTTGGATTTTTATTAACCTTGAGAGAGGGAGATGCCTCAGATCGCCATATGTTGGTGCAGCATCTTGAAGCAAAAAAAATTGGTACTCGTTTGTTGTTTGGAGGTAATTTGCTGCGTCAACCTGCATATGCTAATATTGAACATAGGGTAGTGGGAGATTTGAGGAATACCGACACTATTATGAACCAATCGTTTTGGCTAGGTGTATGGCCAGGATTAAATGAAACGCATTATGATTATATTGCGGATGTAATTAGAAATTATTTAAATTCATAAAAAAACATGAGATATCTAATAACAGGAGGCTGTGGATTTGTGGGATCTAATTTAGCAGCAGAGGTTTTGAAACAAGGACATGAATTATTTATATTTGATAATTTAACACGATTTGGAAGTTCAAATAATTTAGATTGGCTTAAAAAGCTGGGTGAATTTAAGTACTATCCTTATGATATTCGCAATAATAATGACGTTGAAATTGTTATAAAAGAAGTCAGGCCGGATTATATTTTTCATTTATCAGGGCAAGTTGCCATGACAACATCAATAGCTAACCCACGTCTGGATTTTGAAGTAAATACATTGGGAACATTTAATTTATTAGAAGCTGTTAGAAAATACTCTCCCGAATCAATAATACTTTACTCCTCTTCAAATAAAGTATATGGAGATTTTGATAATTTCAATTTTAAAGAAACAGACACACGCTATATATGTAAAGAATACCCTGAAGGTTTACCTGAGACAATTTCGCTAAATTTTTCTTCACCATATGGCTGTTCAAAAGGATCAGCAGATCAATATTTATTAGATTATAATCGTATTTACGGTATAAAGACTATTGTATTCAGACATTCTTCAATGTATGGAAGTAATCAACATGCAACATTTGATCAGGGTTGGGTAGGTTGGTTTTGTCAAAAAGCATTGGATTATAAAAATATTCAAAATCCACCCTCGCCGTTTACGATTTCAGGTACAGGAAAGCAGGTTCGCGATGTGCTGCACGGTTCTGATGTAGTTAATCTTTATTTTATGGCAAAAGATGTTAAGGAAGCATACGGACAAGCGTTTAATATTGGCGGTGGTGTGAAAAATAGTTTATCATTAATTGAATTGTTTAATTTACTAGAAGATATTTTAAACGTTAAAATGATATATAATCAATTGCCTTGGCGTGAAAGTGATCAAAAGGTTTTTATAGCGGATAATACAAAAGTTTCATTAATTACTGGTTGGAAGCCAATCGTTAATAAGGAAGATGGTATCCGAATGATGACAAATTGGTTGCAACAATAAAATGAGATTAAACCCAAATCACAAAGATTTACTATCTACCTTATTAAATCAGTTATGGCGTCTAATTTCAGGGCCCTTAACAATGTTATTGATCCCAATTTATTTGAGTCCAACCCAGCAAGGTTACTGGTATTTATTTGGGAGTATCTCGGCTCTTTCTACCCTTGCTGATTTAGGTTTTTCTAATATTATTTTGCAGTATTCGGCTCATGAGTTTGCTCATCTTAAATTTAATTCAGATGGAGTTCTGGATGGAGAAGATATTCATTTAAAAAAAATAGGTAGTTTTTTTCGTTTTACCTTAAAGTGGACAGCTTCCATATGTGCAATTGTCTTTCCTGTAATTTATTGTGTTGGAATCTGGTTTTTTAATAGGGACAATGTGTTAAGTGAGTATTTTATTCCATGGACTATTTTTTCAATCGGTTCTTTAATTATTTTTTTTAACAATGCTATTTTGTCGTTTGTAGAAGGAATGGATAAAATTGAAATTATACAGTATATTCGTTTTTACGTAGCAATCATCAACACCTTTACAGTTTCATCAATATTAGTTTTTAATGGAGGGATTTATGCACTAGCATTCGCAATGCTTATCAGTGCATCTTCAATTTTTATATTTATTTTTGGGAAATTTCGTTTGCTTCTTTCTCAGGTATTAAAAATCTCTAAAAATTTTGACTACCAATGGCGTAAAGAAATATTGCCTTTGTTTAGTAGATATGCTTTTAGTTTTTTTAGCGGATACTTTATTTTTCAAATTTATATTCCACTTATGCAATATTTTCATGGGCCTGTTGAAAGTGGTAAAGTAGGGATAACATTAGTTTTAGTAATGGCTATTTTTAGCATGAGTAATATTTGGATCTATACAGTTACACCAAAAATGAATATGTTAGTGTCTAAGAAAAATAAACTTGAATTAGATGTTCTTTTTAAGAAAAGAATATTATTTGCATCAGGAACTTACATTCTAATTTCAATTTTAATATTTGTTTTTTTAGCAATTTTTAAAGATTTTTGGATTTTTCCTAAAATCATTTCGAGATTTTTATCGGTACAATCTATTCTAATGTTATTGCTTTGTTATTTTTGTCAATTGTTAATCAATTCATGGGCAACATATCTGCGCGCTCATAAGAAAGAGCCGTACATGATTCCATCACTGATATTGGCAGCTTGGGTGGGGTTATCTACGGTATTAATTGGAAAATTTTTTCCCCCTGAATATTTTTTCATCGGATTTTTATCCAGTTATGTTTGGTGGCTGCCACTAGCATATTTTATTTATAAACGCTGTCAATTAAAATGGTATGGAAAATAATCGTCACGTACTTTTGTCAATATGCATTCCGACATACAATAGATCAAAAGCTTTAGATGGTAATCTAAAAGCACTTTTTAAACAAATTGAAAATAAAAACCTACCAATCGAATTAATTGTTTCTGATAATTGTTCTTCAGACGATACATCGGTAGTTGTAAAAAAACATATAGATAAGGGCATGTCTATTAATTACATTAGAAATAGTGAAAACTTAGGAATGGATGGTAATTTCGCTCAATGCTATAGAAAAGCAATTGGAAAATATGTACTTGTACTTGGGGATGATGATTTTTTAATAGAAGGGATGCTTGAAAAACTTTTAGAATATCTTAAAAATGGTGATTATGGTTTGGTACATTTAAAAACATACTCTAATAATCAAATTCTAAGTGAAATATTTTTAGATTCTAATCTTTTTTTAGAAAACATAAGTTATTGGATTACATATATTACTTCCAATATAGTTAATTCTAAATATATAAAAGATTATGATTTTGAAAAATATTTTGGTACTTATCTCACTATTGTTCCTTTGTACTTAACCGCTGCGATTGAGAGTAAAGAAAATATTATTATAGAAGAAAGAATATTTTCAGATGGTATGGATTCTAAAACAAATGGAGGTTATAACTTTTTTGAAGTTTTTCTTGTAAATTATTTAAAAATCTGGAAGGAATTTGAACAGAAAGGAAAAATAAAGTCAAGTTTATTTAGACGAATTAAGCGAGATATTTTACGACGTTTTCTTATTCCAAATGCATATATTTTATTAGTTGAAAAGAAGAAAAATAATTACAAATTAGAAAACTCTGTAAGTAATATTTTAAAATATTATTTTAAACACCCTTATTTTTATTTTGATTCCTTGGCTTTTTTTATGAAACATAATTTAAAAAAAATCTTATAATTTCATGAATAAATCTATAAATAGTAAACCTGTTTTGAGTTTTTGTATTTCTACTTATAATAGAGCAGATAAAATTTTTAAATTAATTAATGATATACTTAAATATAAAGGTGATAATATAGAAGTTATAGTTTCTGATAATTCTTCTACAGATGATACTATATTGGAATTATCTAAAATTCAGGATGATCGATTTCGCTTTTTTGTAAATTCGCCTAATATAGGAGCAATTCCAAATTACATGAAGGCAATTTCTGAAGGTACGGGAGAATATGTTTTTTTTAGTACAGATAAGGATTCAATAAATGCATCAGGAATTTATGAATTAATTAATTTTTTTTCTAACCACACTTATATAGTTGCGGGATATTCCAAATTAGATGTTTGTCAAAAAGCAAAAGAAACTATATTTAATCAAGGTATAGATAGCTTGTCAAACCTAGCATACTTATCTTATCATCCAACGGGTTATTTTTTTAAAAATGAAAGATTAAAAAAATTAGATGTTCTTAAAAATTATACTGATTTTGAAAGAGTAGGTGTTTTTCCATTCGAATTTATTATTGCAGAATTATCGATGCAAGGGAAAACTGCTATAATTGAATTGCCTTTATTTTATATGGAGACAATGGAAGAAGTTGAAAATGTTAAATCTTTTTCTTATTCGGGGGCTAAAAATAATTTATATTTTTCTCCACATCAAAGGTTTGTAATGTCTAAGAAATACATAAAACACCTTTTAAGTTTAAAATTATCAAAAATTGAAAAAAGATTGATAATCAAAAAAATTTTTAAATATAGTTTGTCTTCAGCAACGCTTGGCTATAAATTAATGTTAGAAAATAAATTTGTTTGTGATCATTATGGAATCAAAACTGAAAAAATCGGTTTACTTAAAATTCTTTTAAATGATTTAAGTTTTAGTAGAAAATTTATATTTAATTCTGAAGGCATAAGTCTTTTTTTATGTATTATTATTTGTTTAGAAGTACATTTTGAATACATTTTTAAAATAAATTAATAAAAACATTATTAATGAAATTAGCTGGCATTATTGTTTTATACAACCCTAATTTTACACAAGTTTTTAATAATATAAAATCTTATATTGATTTATTGGAAGTTCTTTATGTATTTGATAATTCTGACGGAGATTTTGACAGTCAAGAAACTTTAGAAGCATTCTCTGATAAAATAAAATATTATACATTTAATGAAAATAAGGGTATTGCTTTTGCGTTAAATTATGCTTCTCAAATCGCATATAATTTTGGTTTTAAATGGATTTTAACTATGGATCAGGATTCTTCGTTTCCAATTCCTAATGGTTTTCCAGATTACATTAATTTAGTTTCAACATATATTAATAATAATGTTGCACTTTTTAGCCCGCATTTTTTTGGGGAGACTATAGAACAACCTCAGTTCTATACTTCGGGAGCAATAATGAATTTAGAAATTTGGCATAAAATTAAATTTGACGAAAATTTATTTATAGATGAAGTAGATGGAGATTTTACTTATAGAGTCCGAGAAGCAAATTATAATTTAATTAAGATTGAGAAGATAAAATTAGTTCATGAATTAGGCAGTCAATATTGTCGCAAAATTTTATGGAAAAAATTGTGTAGTGATAATCATTCACCTTTGCGAAAATATTACATTGCCAGAAATAGAATTTACTTAATGAAAAAACGTCCAAATATGCGTTTATTATATTTTACCGACTCCCTAAGGAAATTTGTTTTATTTATTCTTATAGAAAGAAATAAGCTTAAAAAGTTTCAAATGATTTTAAAAGGAATTTATCATGGACTTACTAATCGAATGGGCAGATATTAATATTTTGATATTAATAAAAAATAAATATTTATTGATATTATGAAGGATAACATTTCTGTTGCTCTAGCAACATATAATGGAGCTAAATATATTGAAGAGCAATTGGTTTCTTTAATTAATCAGAGTTTGCTTCCCTGCGAAATTATAATAATAGACGACTTTTCGACAGATAATACATTTGAGATTTTAAAAGAAATACAAAAGAATTATCCATTAATTCTTTTATATCGGAATGATGAAAATATAGGGCCGATAGAAACTTTTAAAAAAGCTATTAAATATTGTAATTCTGAATATATTGCACTTTGTGATCAGGATGACATCTGGGAGCTTAATAAAATTGAACTATCTTTTAACGAAATAAAAAAAATGAATCAAAGTTTGCCTTCGATTGTTTTTACAGATTTAAAGATGATTGATGCACATGGTTCATTAATTGGCGATTCATTTTGGAAAACCCAAGGTTATAATCCAAAAAAAACAAAATTTTCAGATCTTTTAATCAGCAATGTTGTCACTGGATGTACAATAATGATGAATGGGAAGATGAAAAAAGAGATTGAAAAAATGCCTAATAAAGTAATAATGCACGATTATTGGATAGCCTTAATTGCTTTTAGTCTGGGATGCTACAAAATTATTGACTCCAACACCATTAAATTTCGGGTTCATGTAGCTAGCGTAACTGATAAATCTAAAATAAGCATTTTTGCAAGAATTAAATTAGCTATAGGTGCTTTTACTGGATCCCAAATAGATTACAAATGTCAAAATATTTTGCAGGCCGAATATTTTTTCAATATTTATAAGGAGAGGTTAAGTAAAGAAAATTCAAGGGAAATACTAAGGTTTTTGTCACTGAAAAACAAAAGCACAGTAATGAAAAAAATTTATGTAGGTTATTTAAAATATTTTTCATTTTAAACTAAAGATTGATGTTTAATCAAACGAAGCGTGATACTTCATATTTGTATAATAGTTTTGTAAAAAGAGAAATAACATTTATGTTGAAATATTAAATGGTACAAAAACTAATTAAATTTTTGTTTTCTTTTCTAGTAATTATATTGATAATAGATCCGGCGGATAAATTATTTCATTTAAAAACTCCATTATTTTTGTTAATAATATTTGTATGGTTTATTTTAAAGATTAAGAATACAATAAAATATAAAACAGACTCTATTTTAATGATTTGTGGTTTTTTAATAATCGCTATTATTGGATTTTTTGTTGCTATCGTTCAAAACAGTGAAATTGACTATGCTTTTGCAATTGGTTTTTTTAAATCACTGAGTATTCTATTTTTAATATTTATAATTATTGATTTAAATATTGAAGCTGATAGTTTTTTGAATAAATATTCGATTTTAATACCATTAATTACCATACCGATTTATTTTATTTCGATAAATTTTCCAATTTTATTTAGTTTTTTATACGATTTCTTAGTTCTTGAGAAACAGGTTGCTATGATTGCAAACAGGCAATTTTTCGGATATGATATTTTTTCTGTTTATTATAAAACAAGTTCCATTTTAGTTTTTCCATTATCATATTACAGTAATAATTTTTTTATCAAAAAAAAAGGATTTCTTTCTTTTCTTCTGGTTTTTCTTTTTTTTATTTGCTTGCTAATGTCAGGCACCAGAGCAAATATTATATCAGCTGTTCTGGTAGTTTTGTATTATTTGTATCAATATCTTAAATTAAAAAAGAATGCCGGGTATAATATCATCTCAATAATATCTTTTTTATTTATTTTTATATATATATATTTAAGTTTATCCTTCGGCGAAAAAGAAGCGTCATCTGAGATCAAGTCAGGACATTTTACTTCCTTTATCTCTAATATCGAACATAGCCCTCAATATTTGATATGGGGCCAAGGCTTAGGCAGCATGGCATATTCATCAGGAACAAACTCATTTCAAGCACAAACGGAACTTACTTATTTTGATTTAATTAGATTTTTTGGTGTCCCATTAACATGCATATTTATTTTTTTAGTAATATATCCACTCATTTATCTTTATAAAAACAGAATGATTAATGAAAGAAATAAATATTCCGTTGTGGCTTTTTCAACATACCTTTTTATTGCCGGGACTAATCCACTTTTAATAAGTTCAACAGGAATGTTAATTTTAATAGTCATGTATTCTTTTACAAACAAAAACATATACGTTTGAAGCCTCTTTTGTAGTTGTTTTTCATGGTATTAGATACGATAAGGAGATAATAAAGAGATTGGAATATAAATAAATATTTTTAATATGAAGTTAGCAATTTTACTTGCAACCTATAATAGTGAGAAATATCTTAAGACACAAATTGATAGTATTTTAGCACAATCTTTTTCAAATTTTGTTTTATATATTAGAGATGATGGTTCAACAGATCAAACTCTTTTAATTATTGACGAATATTTAAGATTATTCTCAAATATTATTTTTTTAACAGATGATCAACAAGGAAGATTGTCAATGGGGAGTTTTATGTGGATGCTTGAAGTAGTTGATGCGGATTATTATATGTTTTCAGATCATGATGATTATTGGTTAGAAAACAAGGTCCAATTGACGTTGGAAAAAATGTTAGAAGTGGATAATTATGAATTTCCTAAACCTATCATTATTCATACCGATTTGAAAGTTGTAGATACTAATTTAAAGGAAATAGCTTCTTCGTTTTGGAATTACAGTAAAATTAATCCATCATTACTATTGAATTTTAATTTTCTTGCAGTATATAATCTTTTGACAGGTTGTACTATGATGATTAATAAGAAAGCACGTAATATTTCATTGCCACATAGTAAGTTCGCTCTTATGCATGATTCCTGGATAGGTTTAAAAGTAATGGACAAAGGTGGAATTATTGACTTTATACCTAATCAAACCATATTATATAGGCAACACGGCAATAATGCAATTGGTGCCAAAGAAGTTGGGACTAAAAATTATTTTATTAATAAAATATTATCTCTAAATAAAATTTTAGAAATCAACAGTAAAAGACTAAAAATGGTTAATCAAATTCGAACATTTAATATTTTTACTTATATGTTTTATAAGTTTCTATATGTTTTAAAACGATAATAAAAAATGCTTCATGATTATTAAAAATCAAATTTTAAAAAATCTAATTTTAATTTTTATTTATTTCCTTAGTTTTAATTTCGTTAAAAAAATATATAAGACATGATTTCAGTTTGTATAACAACTTATAATGGAGGGAAATATATAAAAGAACAAATTGAATCTATATTGTCTCAAATTTCAGAAAATGATGAAATTATTATTTCGGATGATGGTTCTAAGGATAACACATTATCAATTTTGCAATCTTTTAATGATAAAAGAATAAAGATTTTTTTGCATGAAAAGGATCAAAGAAAAAAGCATATCTTCAAATTTGATTTGACAACTAAAAATATGGAGAATGCAATAAAAAAATCATTAGGTGAATTTATATTTATGGCAGATCAGGATGATATTTGGGAAGAGAATCGAATTAATTCTGTACTTTCATTTCTGGATATTTATTCTTTAGTTATCAATGATTGCAAAGTAATAGATGAAAACCAGAATGTTATTTATGAATCTTATTTTGATTTAATTAATTCTAAAAATGGTTTTTTAAAAAATTTAAATAAGAATTCGTACTTAGGATGTTGCATGGCTTTTAAAAGAGATACTTTGCAATATATTTTACCATTTCCTAAGCAACCAGTACCTCATGATATATGGATTGGATTAATTTCAGAAATTTTTGGTAAAGTTTATTTCTTGAGAGAAAAGAAAATTTTATATAGAAGACATAATAATAATTTATCAAATTCAGCAGAAGTAAGCAGTAATAGCTTAGTATTTAAAATTCGATATAGAGCAATATTATTAAATTCTATCGTGCTGAGGATTATTAAACAGTACAAACGACTTTTATTTATTTTTTAGGTTAGATAATAAAATGAAAATATTAAATTTAGTAAAATATTATGATCCATGCCACGGAGGTATGGAAAGTGTTGTAAAAAATATAGTTGAAGGTGTTGTTGATAGTTCAAAAGATATATATTTTACAGTTTATTCGAATAATCACAAGAGAAATTTTGTAAAATCTGTTAGGGTAAAAAAAAGAGAAACAATTATAAAAGAAATTACACCTGCTTATTTAAAAAGCCAACCTTTAAATTTGAGATATCCATTGTTAAAAAGGCTAATAATAGAGAATGATATCATTCACCATCATTATCCTTTTCCAACGATGGAATTTACGTTATTACGATATCTGAAGCAAATGTCTGAGAAAAAATTTATTATCACATGGCATGCAAATATAAAAAATTCCCGATGGAGTTGGGTAGAAAAGATATACAATCCTATGATTGGAAGGCTTCTAGATAGGGCGGATATTATAATTGTTACTTCACCACAACTTTTTGAATCATCTACTATTCTTCAAAAATATAAGGAAAAAGTTCGGACAATACCACTTAGTTTTGATCCTAAATATTCATCAATTCATTCTAAAAGATATCCGTCAGATAGATGTTTTGAATTACTTTTTGTTGGGAAACTTAGAAAATATAAAGGAGTTGAATATCTGGTGAAAGCTATTGAGAATTTAGACGTTAAATTAAATATTGTGGGAAATGGCGAAGAACTTGAAAGTTTAAAAGCATTAGTAGAAGAGTTGGGAATTATTAACAAAGTAACTTTTGTTTCAAGTGCGGATGATAATTTGTTAGCGGAATTTTACAAAAAAGCCGATTTATTTGTACTTCCATCAATAAATGAAGCGGAGGCCTTTGGGGTTGTTCAATTAGAGGCAATGGCTAATGCATTGCCAGTTATAAATACACAATTAGAATCTGGTGTTCCTTTTGTGTCTTTAAATGATTTTTCTGGTATAACCGTGAGACCTAAGGATACTCAGGGATTAAAGAATGCTATTGAAAAGATAATTAGTGATAAAGAATTGTACGAACAATATTCATCTAATGCATTAGAAAGAGTCAAAATGTTTTCACGAGAAAAAATGTCGGACGCATATAAGGAAATTTATCAGTCGTAATTTAATGTTAAAGTCAATTACAATCACTGGAGCTACAGGTTTTATTGGTGCCAATCTTTCAAAATATTTGAAAGAAACATACATACTGAAACTATTAAGTATTCGTTATCGATCCAATCAGTCATTTAAGCTGACAGGAGATGCCATCATACATTTAGCAGGAAAAGCACACGACTTAAAAAAAGTGTCTAAACCGTCGGATTATTATCATGCCAATTTTGAATTGACAAAACAGCTTTTTGATGCTTTTTTAGTGTCGGATGCTGAGATGTTTGTCTTTATGAGTACTGTCAAAGCCGCAGCAGATGATATAAATGAAATTTTAACCGAAACGGTTGTTCCAAATCCTAAGACACATTATGGTATTGCTAAACAACAGGCAGAACAGTATATTCTCAGTAAATCATTGCCGGAAGGGAAACGGTTCTATATTCTGCGTCCATGTATGGTTTACGGTTCCGGGAATAAAGGAAATCTCAATTTGTTATACAAACTTGTTGTTAAAGGTTTGCCTTGGCCTTTGGGTTCTTTTGAAAATCAGCGTTCTTTTTTGAGTATAGAAAATTTGTGTTTTGTCATAAAAGAATTGCTGGAAAATGAAAACATCCCTTCTGGAATTTATATGCTAGCCGATAATGAGCCTTTATCTACCAATAAATTGATAAATCTTCTGGGTGAAAGTTTAGGGAAGAAAGCTTTTATTTGGAAAGTGAATCCATCTTTAATTAGATCAGTTGCTAAGCTAGGAGATTACTTGCACTTGCCATTAAATTCTGAACGCCTTCAAAAGCTAACGGAGAATTATGTGGTAAGTAATGATAAGATTATTAACGCTATGGGGAAACAGTTACCTGTTTCATCTAAAGAGGGATTGTTGAGGACGTTTGCGTCTTTTAAGATTGCTAAATTTAAGGATTCCAAAAAAACTTCTGGAGAAGAGCTTCAAAAAGAATATGAGGATATAATTAGAATTAAAAAACATTAAATTTTAAAATAGATATATTAAATTAATATGAAACTATTTAATTCTAAATCTTTTTATGAACATTATCTGGAGAATATTTTTATTGGTTCCTTATTGTTCTATTTTTTTAACTCTTTTCTAATCAAATTTTTTAGATACTTTGGAAAAGTAGATTCGATATTACCAACATTGGCAATTTTAAAATTTGTACTTCTTTTATTTTATTTAATAATTTTGATCTTAAATTTAAAAAAAAGAAAAAGGATATTTGTTTATTCAGGTTTTCTTTTTCTTGTATTTATAGTTGGAAATTTTAAAAGAGATTTAAATATAACTTCTCTTAATTATTCTTACCAATTCACTTTGAATATTAATTATTTTTATTTTATAAAATATCTTTACCCTTTTTTTTTTATAGGTGTATTTTCATTAATAAAAAATAAGCAAGAAACTATTAATCGTTATTTTGAGATTCTTGAAGCAATACTAATTGCTAATGTTTTTTTTGTTTTTTTTGGATTCATATTCTCGATTGATTTTTTTCAAAGCTACCTGCATTCTAATCGCTTTGGATATAGTGGTTTAATTGAGCCCGGTTTTTTTGAATTTTTATTAATGATTGTAATATCAAGAAGATTGTTTTTGGATAAGGTCGATTTTAAATTAATCCTATTATGTATAGTTAGTTTGTTCATAGGAACTAAAGCTGTAATTTTATTTTTTGGGATATTAATTTTTTATTATTTATATGAAAAAAGGAAAATAAAATTATTATTTCTTTATTCTTGTCTCTTATTTTCTGCATTAGTATCGATAAAACCAATTGTTGCTTTGTTTGCAAAAAAATTTTCTTTTTGGCAGCCATTCCTTACTAAATATGGTTGTCTGACAGTAATTACATCAACAAGGGATTGGAATGTTCAAAAGACAATGGAATATGCGAAAGAGAATGGTACCCTAAAAAATCTATTTGTTGGAGGAGGAGAATTATCTAAACATTTTGTCGAAATGGATTTTGTAGACTTATTTTTGTTTTTTGGAATTATTGGGGTAATTATTTACATAATGTTTTTAAGTAATATAATTAATAAAAAATATCATTTAATCCCTTTTATTGTTGCCTTTTTTTCAGGAGATTTCTTGACTAGCACAATAATTATTTCTACTTGTTTTATTTGGATGTATGAATCTCATACAGAAGGAAAAGGGCTGTTTTTAAATAATGCTTTTATTGAAAAAATTGTCTAAAACAATCTAGAAAATAATTAAAAAAGATACAATATAAATATTAAATAATGGAATATACAATACTGGGTTTACTTTTATTTATTTTAATGTTACTGTATTTTAAAGTAGCTGATCGATTTAATATTATTGATAAACCCAATCAAAGGAGTTCCCATACCGAAATTACTTTAAGAGGAGGAGGTGTTATCTTTTGGTTTTCGGCCTTGCTTTATTTTGCACAACATATTCAAAATAATTATTTTTTCTTTACTGGAATTACGTTAGTGAGCTTAGTAAGTTTTTGGGATGATATTCAGAGTTTGTCAAATAAGATTAGAATTTCGATTCATTTTTTGGCCATTACTTTGATTTTTTATGATTTAGAGATTTTTACTTCTATTTCTCTTTTAGGAATTTTATTGACTTATATTATAGCTGTTGGTTTAATAAATGTCTATAATTTTATGGATGGTATAAACGGTATAACAGGTTTATATACTTTAGTAGTAATGGGATCATTGTTATATGTAAATAAAAATATTCAGCTATTTACAGATGGTAATTTTATAAAATATGCTATGATTGCCAGCTTGGTTTTTCTTTTTTTTAATTATAGAAAAAAAGCTAAATGTTTTGCAGGGGATGTTGGTAGTATAGCAATTGCTTTTTGGGTTATTTATTTGGTTTTGAAGCTTATTTTAGTAACAAATTCAGTAATTTGGCTTTTATTTTTAGCCGTTTATGGGGCAGATGCTATTTGTACAATTTTACACAGGTTGTATTTAAAACAGAATATTTTTGAAGCTCATCGCTTGCATCTTTACCAGGTTTTAAGTAACGAATATAAAATTCAACACAGATTAGTTTCCTTATATTATGCGTTAGCACAAATATTGGTGTCAGTTTTAGTTGTGTTTTTATATCATAAAGTTCAAGAAGTAGTAATTTTTGTAATTATCATTCCTCCTTTAGTTTTGGTATATATTCTAAAATTTTATTTTCTGAAAAAAAGTGATTTAAAATTAAATTAATGAATCCTAAAATAATTCAAGGCGGAAATTTTTCAGATCATAGGGGAACTATTTCTTATGTAAACGATTTTAGTTTTAAGGATATCATAAGATTTTATATCATAAGTAATTCTGATGAAAATCCAATACGCGCCTGGCAGGGACATAAATTAGATGCTAAAAATTTCTATTGTATATACGGATCTTTTAAAATTCATTTTGTAAAAATTGATAACTGGGATAGTCCTTCAAAGGATTTGAATATTGAAACTATAATTGTGAGTGCTTCAGAAAGTAAAATAGTTCATATACCTTCAGGTTATGCCAATGCAATAGAATCACTAGAAACAGATTCAAAGTTAGTATCATTTTCAACTTTGCCATTAGCAAATGTTAGTGATGATGATGTTCGTTATACTTCAGATTATTGGAAAATTAATGGAAAATAAGCGAATTTTTCTATCCTTGTCACAACAAAGCGGCTTCGAACAAAAATACATTCAGAAGGCACTTGATGATAACTGGATCACTTCAGGCGGGCCAAATGTAAATGATTTTGAGAAGGTTCTGGAAAATTATATGGCTGAAGAATCATTCGTAACAGCTTTGAATTCAGGAACATCTGCAATTCATTTAGCATTAGTTTTATTAGGAGTAAAAGCAGGCGATGAGGTTATTTGTCAAAGCCTTACATTTTCGGCATCAGCTAATCCTATATTATATCAAGGTGCTATTCCTGTTTTTGTAGACAGTGAACCGGAAACATGGAATATTTGCCCTGAAAATCTTGAAATTGCAATTCAGGATAGAATAAGAAAAGGTAAAAAACCTAAGGCAATTATAGCTGTTCATTTGTACGGGAATCCATATAAAGTAGATGAAATTCATGCAATTGCACAGAGATATGAAATTCCTGTTATTGAAGATAGTGCAGAAGCCCTTGGAAGTTCTTACAAAGGAAAAAAGTGTGGGACTTTTGGTACCTTCGGAGTTTTGTCTTTTAATGGGAATAAAATAATTACAACTTCCAGTGGTGGAGCTTTAATTTCTAAATCAAAACTATTAAAGGAAAGAGCTGTTTTTTATGCAACTCAATCTAAAGATAAAGCTGTACATTACGAACATAGCCAAATAGGATATAATTACAGAATGAGTAATGTTTGTGCAGGTATAGGTCTTGGGCAAATGGGAATTTTAGATAAAAACATTGATGCTCGTAGAGAAATGAATCATTTTTATGAAGTAATCTTTAAGGATATAAAAGAAATAAAACTTTTTCAGGTAGTTAATAATGATTGTTTTTCAAATTATTGGTTAAGTACGATCTTAGTAGAGCAAAACGCTAAAAAAAAAATAGACAGAGAAAGTTTAAGACTTGCTTTTGAAAGTGCAAACATTGAATGTCGTCCACTTTGGAAACCCATGCATTTGCAACCTGTTTTCTCCAATTATCCATATTATGGCAATAATGTGGCTGAAGATTTATTTGAAAAGGGATTGTGTTTGCCTTCAGGTTCCAGTCTTACAAAAGAAGAAAAAGATAAAATTAAAGGAGTAATTAATACCTTCTTTAAATAACATAAATAAAAGAATTATATTTTGAATATGAAAATTGAAGAAACGTTTATAAAAGATTTAATAATAATTGAACCAACAGTTTTTGGAGACGAAAGAGGTTATTTTTTTGAATCATACAGCAAAACAAAATTTGAAGATTTAGGAATAGATATTGATTTTGTTCAGGACAATCAGTCTTTTTCTAAAAAAGGGACTTTAAGAGGGTTACATTATCAAAATCCACCTTTTGCACAAACTAAACTGGTTCGCGTTCTAGAAGGAGAGATTATTGATGTTGCTGTTGATTTAAGAAAAGATTCTCCAACTTATGGAAAGTCATTCAGTATTTTATTATCGGCTGAAAACAAAAAACAATTGCTGGTACCACAAGGTTTCGCACATGGATTTTCTGTTATTAGCGAAACGGCTTCAGTAATGTATAAATGTGATCAGTTTTATAATAAAGCTTCAGAGGGCGGGATTAAATTTGATGACCCTTCTTTAGATATAGATTGGGGAATGGATTTAGAGGATACAATTGTTTCAGAAAAAGACCAGATTCTTCCTTTTATAGAAAATTGTAATAGTTTGTTTTAATGGAAAAAATATTAGTAACAGGTGCAAACGGTCAATTAGGATCTGAACTTTCGGTTCTATCAACAAAATATTTAAGCTATGAATGGTTTTTTGCAGATAGAACACAAATTACTTTGGATAATTTAGAAGTTTTAGAAAAGCAATTAAACGATATCCGACCTGAAATAATCCTTAATTGCGGTGCTTATACTGCGGTTGATAAAGCAGAATCAGAAAGAGAAATTGCCTTCACTGTAAATTATTCTGCAGTAGAATTGATAGCAAAATATGCATTCAAAAATAACGTAAAATTAATCCATATTTCAACTGATTATGTATTTGACGGATCTTCTTCGATTGCCTTAAGTGAAGAAGCTCAAACAAATCCTATAAACATTTATGGGGCTAGTAAACGTGCTGGTGAAGTAGCCTGTTTGAATGAAAATCCGAATTCAATTATAATAAGAACTTCATGGGTTTATAGTAAGTTTGGTAATAATTTTGTTAAAACAATGCAGCGATTGATGAAGGAAAAAGAATCAATTAATGTAGTGAATGATCAAATCGGTTCTCCAACTTATGCAGCTGATTTGGCACAAGCAATGTTAGATATTTTAAAGTCTCCAAATTGGATATCCGGAATCTACAATTATTCAAATGAAGGGGAAATAAGCTGGTATGAGTTTGCGTTGAGTATAAAAGAACTTGGAGGATATAGTTGTAATGTTGGAGGTATCTCATCAGCATCTTATCCAACTCCGGCAAAGCGTCCTGAATTTTCATTATTGGATAAGAAAAAAATAAAAACAATTTATAATTTAGATGTGCCGGATTATAAAGAAAGTTTAGAAAAGATGTTTATTTAAATAAAAAAAGTTTGAAGTTTTCAAGATTTCTAAAAACAAATTTAAAAGAAATCTAATTCTAAAAAATTATAAAATATATGAAAGGAATTATATTAGCCGGTGGTTCAGGAACACGATTACACCCTTTGACTCTTGCTATAAGTAAGCAAATGATGCCTGTATATGATAAGCCAATGATTTATTACCCGTTGTCGACATTGATGATGTCAGGAATAAATGAAATATTAATTATTTCTACACCTCATGATTTGCCAAATTTTAAAAAATTATTAGGAGATGGTTCTAGTTTAGGATGCAAGTTTAGTTATGCTGAACAAGCTGTTCCAAATGGTTTAGCTCAGGCTTTTGTAATTGGAGAAGAATTCATTGGGAACGATGATGTTGCATTGATATTAGGGGATAACATATTTTTTGGATCTAATATGCAGGAACTTTTAAAATCAAATACAAAACCGAATGGAGGAGTGGTGTTTGCTTATCACGTTTCAGACCCGGAACGTTATGGAGTAGTGGAATTTGATGAAAATTTAAAAGCTATTTCTATCGAAGAAAAACCAGAAAATCCAAAATCAAGTTATGCTGTTCCGGGATTGTATTTTTACGATAATTCAGTAGTAGAAATAGCTAAAAATATTAAGCCAAGTGCAAGGGGTGAATATGAAATTACTGATGTAAATAAAGTTTATTTAGAAAAAGGGTCTTTAAAAGTTGGTATTTTAAGCAGAGGTACAGCATGGTTAGATACAGGGACTTTTAACAGCTTGATGCAGGCCGGACAGTTCGTTCAGGTTTTAGAGGAAAGACAGGGATTAAAAGTGGGTTGTATTGAAGAAATAGCATGGCGGCAAGGTTTTATCTCAGATCAGCAACTTGAAGAACTTGCATTACCTCTTGTTAAATCAGGCTATGGATCTTATCTGATCGAATTTTTAAAACAAAAGAATAAAGGAGTCAGATTTTAATTTTATAAAGAAATATTTTTTTAAAATCATTAATTAGTACTTTTGTAAGTGTACTGATTTTTCAATACTAAAATACACCAAATTTGAATACAGATAGACATACTAAAATAGTAGCTTTGCTTCATAATTATTTTTCCCCACGGAACTTTAAAGCAAATATTAATAATCTTAGTTATTTGCCCAGATGGATTATTGTAGCTATTGATATAATGGTACTTGTTTTTTCATTTACCTTTACCTATATGTTGTTTGAAGGAACTGCATTAGGATATATTGTAACTTCTTATCAATTTTATTTTATATCGTGTCTTATATGTGTTAATGTGTTTTTCTTTTGGTTATTTAGAACATATTCAGGTATTATCAGACATTCTTCTTATATAGATGCAATAAAATTGTTGTTTTCTCAAATGTCAGTTTTGATTTTCTTTTTGGTTTTCAATTTAGTTTTTGAGTTATATTCAGGTCATAAAGCATTTTTAAATACTGCACTTTTTATAAACTTAGTATTGTCTTTCTGTGGATTATTCATATACAGAGTAATTGTAAAGCAAACTTTTGAAATCTATTTTTCTGAAAAAACTGACTCTAAATTAATAAGAACAGTCATTTATGGTACAGATGCAAATGCAATTTCTGTAGCAAATGCATTAAAATTCGAAACACCTTCAAGATTTAAGATTGTTGGTTTTGTTGATAAAAATAGCCAAAATGCCTCTAAGCGAATGTTGGATTTGCCAATTTTGATTCAAAA
Organism: Flavobacterium sp.; assembly: GCA_039931915.1. Classification (GTDB taxonomy): domain Bacteria; phylum Bacteroidota; class Bacteroidia; order Flavobacteriales; family Flavobacteriaceae; genus Flavobacterium. The sequence goes on from JBDTRA010000004.1 coordinate 39,523, forward strand.
GAAAAAATTGCCAGCATTAATGAGATCTGTAGCTGCAGAAGGTGTTATCATAGCTGATAAAAGTTTATCTAAAGAAGATCAGTTAATTATTGTTGATCAGTGTTTGGAATTTAATTACAGAGTTTATACAGTACCATTAATTTCTAATTGGGAAAATCAAAAAGAAATTTCTCAAAAAGTAAAAAACATTCAGATAGAGGATCTGTTAGAAAGAAAACCGATTGTGTTAGACAGTAAATCCATATCTAAACAATTAAAAGATAAAGTGATACTAATAACAGGTGCTGCAGGTTCAATTGGAAGTGAAATTGTAAGACAGGTTTTAGGATTTAATCCCAAAATGATTATAATTTTAGATCATGCAGAAACTCCTTTGCATAATTTGTGTTTAGAAACCTTGGCATTAGATTCGCAAACTAAAATAAGAGCTGTTATTGCGGATGTTAAAAGTAAAAAAGCTTTAGAAAAGATATTCATTGATTTTAGGCCACAAGTAGTTTTTCATGCAGCAGCCTATAAGCATGTACCTTTAATGGAAGAAAATCCTTCACAGGCAATCCTTACAAATGTCAAAGGAACCAAAAATTTAGCTGATTTATCCTGTAAATATAATGTAAAGAAATTTGTAATGGTTTCTACAGATAAGGCTGTAAACCCTAGTAATGTTATGGGAGCCAGTAAACGTATAGCTGAAAAATATGTACAGTCTTTATTCTTAAAAAATAAAAGAGAAAAGGAAGAAGGTGTCACAAAATTTATCACTACTCGTTTTGGAAATGTTTTGGGCTCAAATGGTTCTGTTGTTCCTTTATTCACGAAACAAATTGCCGAAGGAGGCCCTGTTACTATAACCCATCAGGATATTATTCGTTATTTTATGACTATTCCTGAAGCTTGTCAATTGGTATTAGAAGCCGGAGCAATGGGCAATGGAGGCGAGATTTATATATTTGATATGGGTAAGCCGGTAAAGATTATTGACTTGGCTAAAAAGATGATTAAATTAGCAGGATTCATTCCTGATAAAGAGATAAAGATAAAAATTGTAGGACTTAGACCTGGTGAAAAGTTATATGAAGAATTACTTAATGATACTTCTAAAACGTTGCCAACCTATCATAACAAAATTATGATAGCACAAGAAATTCAAGATGAATATGAAAACTTACATGTAGAAATAGATGAGCTTGTAACAATTGCAACTTTTTATAATAATGATGATATAGTAAGTAAAATGAAAAAAATTGTTCCTGAATTTAAAAGTATGAATTCTGCTTTTGAAGTTTTGGACAAATAGAATCTTAAAGTTGCTTTAATAAATTTTAAAAGGTGTTTCTAAAAACGCCTTTTGCTTTTTAAGTAACCTTTTAGACAATATTATAATATAGTTGTAACTAATATAAAATGAATAATACCAATGATAATGATTGGTTGTTTGAAATAACACCCAAAAATAAATTTTTCAGACTCAATCTTAAAGAAGTTTGGCAATATCGTGATTTATTATTTCTTTTTGTAAAACGAGATGTAATAACTGTTTATAAACAAACTGTTTTAGGACCGCTTTGGTATTTGATTCAGCCATTATTTACCTCGGTTACATTTACTATAATTTTTAATAATGTAGCTGGAATTAATACAGGAACAATACCGCCATTTTTATTTAATTTGGCAGGAATCACAGTTTGGAACTACTTTACAGCTTGCCTTAACGGAACTTCGGATACTTTTAAAGCCAATGCTAGTATTTTTGGAAAAGTTTATTTTCCCAGAATCATTACACCACTCTCGGTTGTAATTTCTAATTTGATAAAATTCGGAATTCAATTTTTGATCTTTATAGCATTTTATATTTTTTATTACTTAAAGGGATACAATTTGGTGCTGAATATTTCTGCTTTATTTTTTCCGATTTTAATCGTTGTCATGGGTGTTTTAGGATTAGGATTAGGAATGTTAATCTCCTCTATGGTTACCAAATATCGTGATTTTAGTAATTTGGTTACTTTTGGAATATCATTATTGATGTACCTATCTGCAGTAATGTATCCAATGGCATTAATAAAAGATAAATTGCCTAAATTTGGTTGGATTGTAGAATACAATCCGTTGGCTTATATTATCGAAACTTCCCGTTATATGCTTTTAAATACTGGAGAAATTTCAGTTTTAGGATTATGTTATACTTTATTAGTTACTATTGTTGTGTTTTTTGTTGGTCTTTTAATTTTTAATAAGACCGAAAAGAGTTTTATAGATACTGTATAATCAATAGCAGTATTAAAAAACAATTTCAATATTCTCAATTATTATTCTTATTTCTAATCTAATTCTAAATTGAAAGATATTATATTAAAAGCCGAAAATATTTCTAAGCAATACCGTTTAGGACAAGTAGGTACCGGGACGTTGAGTCATGATCTGAATCGTTGGTGGCATCAAATACGTGGTAAAGAAAATCCATATTTAAAAATTGGCGATACTAATGACCGTTCTGTAAAAGGAAATTCTGATTATGTTTGGGCTTTGCAGGATATAAATTTTGAAGTAGAGCGAGGTGAAGTTCTTGGAATTATTGGTAAGAATGGAGCTGGTAAATCTACTTTATTAAAAATATTATCTAAGGTAACTGCTCCTACAACAGGAAGTATAAAATCTCGTGGACGTATTGCTTCTTTACTTGAAGTTGGTACAGGATTTAATCCTGAGTTAACCGGTAAAGAAAACATATTCCTGAATGGAGCAATTCTTGGAATGACCAAAAAAGAAATAGTCTCCAAGCTTGAAGAGATTATTGAGTTCTCCGGTTGCGAACGGTATATAGACACTCCTGTAAAACGCTATAGCAGCGGAATGACCGTACGGCTGGCTTTTGCAGTAGCTGCTTTTTTGGAACCTGAAATTTTGGTCGTCGATGAAGTATTGGCTGTAGGTGATGCTGAATTTCAGAAAAAAGCCATTGGTAAGATGCAGGATATTTCTAAAGGAGAAGGAAGGACTGTTTTGTTTGTGAGTCATAATATGGCAGCAGTAAAGAGTTTGTGTACAAGAGGAATAGTGATGGAGAATGGAAAGGTTGTTTTTGATGGTGGGGTTGAAAATGCAATTAATAAATACATTTCAATTGATCAGGTGAGTAGTGATACATACCCTAAAAAATTTGATGAGAATTCTCCAGTTTTTGGAAACTCATTTGTTAGATTAAAAACGGTTGAAATTATATCAACTTCAAATGAAGGTTTTTATACTATAAAAGATGAATTACTACTTAAAATAAATTTTTCTACTTTTAAAGATCTTGAGAATTTTAATTTAGCTATTAATTTTAAATCTGCTACTGACGATGTCGTTATTTTTAGTCAAATTACACCAGTAAAGTATTCTTTTAAAGGAAATTATACTTCTGAATTAATTTTGCCTGGCAATTTTTTAAATAGCAAGATGTATTGTATTGACCTACATTTTGTAAGTAATAATTTGTCACTCTTAACGATTGTTAATATCGTTAATTTAGAGCTTCTGGATTTTAGAGATGGAATTAATTATTATGGCGAGTGGGCAGGTTATATTCGTCCATCTTTGAAATTTGATTTTATTAGCAAAACGAATTAATAGAAATTATCAAAACGAATAATCATTTAGTAAAAAAGAAAAGGATGTTACAAAGAATCATAAATATTTTAAAAAATAAATTAGCGGCAAATATTTTAAGCTATAAAATTAAAAAGATACATTCTCTAATTCCACAGGATTTTGGAGGAGGATGTAGTCATCAAAAAGCACTTATAATGGGTTTGACAATTAGTAAGCATGAATTAAAAAAGACTGCTGATATTGGAGTTTATAGAGGGCGCTCTCTTTTTCCTCAAGCTATTGCACATCAATTATTTTCTAACGGTATGGTATATGGGATTGATCCATATAGTAATGAAGCGGCAGTTCAAAATGACCGTCCAGATTTACAAACACAGTTAGATGAGTTTGTAAAGATAACTGATTTTCAAATGTTGTATAATGAGGTTTCTGATATTATAAGCAATAATTACGAAAACAATTGTATGCTAGTTAGAAAAAAATCATCTGAAGCAGCTGTTGACTTCAAAAAAAATAACATCAGATTTGGATTGGTACATATCGATGGAAACCATGATACAGCATTTGTAATGGAAGATGTTAATAATTATTTTCCTTTATTAGAAGAAAAAAGTTTTATCGTTTTAGATGATATTTCTTGGGATTCTGTCAAACCAGCTTTTTCTTTGCTAAATGAAGAAATGGTTTTTATTGGTAAATTAAAAGATGCTGCAAATGATTTTGCACTTTTTGGAAAAGGATTGTCAAGTGATGAAGTATTAGTGCTCAAGAGTATTTTTAAAAAAGTTGAAAATCATAAGGTGAAGAAAAAATGATACTATATAAATTCAGACGGAAAGTCATTAAAAAAATAAAAGCTATTTTTTTAAAACAAATATTTGTGAAAGGCTTTTATAAAAATGATTTATTTATTTATGATGATATTTTTCCACACCCAATTTCTGGTTTTCGGCACGAAGAGTTTAAAATTCTACTAAATGTTTTTAAAAAATCTAAAATTATTGTAGAACCCATATCCTACCCGGCATTAAAAACGGCAGTAAAAATTCACAAAATTCACATTTTGGAATTTAAGTCCAAATTTCCAGAGCTAGAAAATAAGTTTATAGAAAAAAAAACAATTGTAAATGTTAACACAAAACTTTTTTATTGTGTGTTTTTGTCTAATATATATCGCAATTTAGTTTGGTTAGAAAAATATAAAATACCTTTTGTATTTACACTTTATCCAGGAGGTGGCTTTCAGGTAGAAGATTTGATAAGTGATCAAATATTACAAAAAGTATTAGCATCTCCTCAATTTAGAAAAGTTATTGTAACGCAATTATATACCAAAGAGTATTTAATTAAAAATAATTTTTGTGAAGCAAATAAAATAGAATATGTTTTCGGTTGTGTTGTGCCACAGCTTTCGTTAAATGCAAATCTATCGTTTAAAAAAAAATATCCAGATAAGGAAACGTTTGATATTGTTTTTTGTGCTGCTAAATACATGTCAAAAGGATTAGATAAAGGTTATGACGTATTTATTGCGTTAGCACATAGTTTGATTAAAAAATATGATTTTGTTCGTTTTCATGTTGTTGGTGGTTTTGATAAAGAAGAAATAGATGTTACGCTGCTAGATGGAAAAATTACATTTTATGGATATCAAAAATTTGATGATTTAAATACCATTTATCAACAAATGGATGTGATTGTATCTCCAAACAAACCTTTCTTATATGGAAAAGGAGCATTTGATGGCTTTCCTCTAGGCACAGTAATAGAAGCAGTTCTAAATAATGTTGTTGCTATTGTTACTGATAACCTAAACCAGAATACAGTTTTTGAAAATGGAAAGGAAATTATTATTACAAATGGCGATGTGGTTTCAATTGAGAAAGAAATAATAAATTTGATACAAAATCCTGAAAAATTATTTGAAATATCTCAAAAAGGGAGAAGTAAATTTTTAGAAATTTATTCTAATGATTATCAAATGAATCCTAGAATAAAATTACTAGCTGAAGAAATTGAAAGAAAATAACATGATAAACGTAACCAAGACTTTTCTCCCACTTATAGAAGAATATAACAAGCAGGTACAGCGAGCATGGGATAATGAATGGATAACTAATCGTGGAGAATTAGTCTTGGAGTTAGAAGAAAGACTAAAAAAGTATTTATCCATTTCTAATATTATAATGACTAATAATGGAACTGTGCCATTGCAAATTGCATTAAAAATATTGGGGAATAAAGGCGAAATTATAACCACACCATTTAGCTATGTAGCGACTACAGCAGCAATAGTCTGGGAAGATTGCACACCGGTTTTTGTAGATATTCATCCAGAGTATTTAACAATTGATGAAACTAAAATTGAAGCCGCTATTACGGATAAAACAACGGTTATTTTAGCGACACACGTTTTTGGAAATCCCTGTAATGTGTTTGAAATAGAAGCTATTGCAAAAAAATATAATTTAAAAGTTATTTATGATGCTGCACATTGTTTTGAGGTAAAATACAATGACAAATCTATTTTTGATTATGGGGATGTAAGTACCTGTAGTTTTCATGCAACAAAACTTTTTCATACAGGAGAAGGAGGTGCTATGTTTACTAGAAATACAGATTTGCAACATCAATTATTTTACAGCCACAATTTTGGGCATAACGGTCCATTGGCATTTCATGGTTTAGGTATAAATGGGAAAATGTCTGAATTGCAGGCTGCAATGGGATTGGCCGTTTTACCTCATATGGATAAAATAATTAATGAGAGAAAAAAAGTAGTTGACTTTTATAATGGTAAACTTAATTTTTCAAAACTGCAAGGGCTAAAAATAAGAGAAAATACTCAATGGAATTATAGCTATTACCCCATAATTTTTGATAACGAAGAGCAATTACTTAAAATTCAAAAAGTATTAAATGAAAATCAAATTTCTCCCAGGCGTTATTTTTACCCTTCTTTGAATACAATTGAATACGCAATTGGGATGCCAATGCCTATTTCTGAAAGTATTGCATCCCGAATTTTATGTTTGCCTTTGTATGTTGGTCTGTCAGTAGAAGATATGACCAGAATCGTTACTTTAATAAATAAGAATTTATGTTAATTGTTGGCGCTAAAGGATTTGCAAAAGAAGTTTTGGAAATAATTAACCAAATGAATCAATTAGAAAATTTGGTTTTTTTTGATGACGTTAATGATGATATAAAAGGAAATTTATATGAAATTTTTCCAATTTTAAAAACAACTAAAGAGGTTACGGATTATTTTAACACAATAGATAATCGATTTACAATTGGAATTGGTAATCCTATTTTAAGAAAAAAGTTATTTGATAAGTTTATTTCATTGGGTGGAGTTTTTACTTCAACAATTAGTCCTTCAGCTAATGTTGGTTCATTCGATGTTCATATAGGAAATGGGACTAATATGCTTTCAGGTGTAATTATTTCAAATAGTTCCAAAATAGGAATGGGATGTATTGTTTATTATAATTCAATCATTACTCATGATTGCAAAATTGGTGATTTTGTAGAAATTTCCCCAAGTGTAACTTTGCTAGGGCGATCTACAGTAGGTTCTTACTCTCAAATAGGGTCAAATGTAACAATATTGCCGGACAAAGCAATTGGCAAAAATGTAATAATAGGTGCTGGCTCAGTAGTTACAAAAGACATACCTGACAATTGTGTTGCAGTTGGGACACCTGCAAAAGTAATAAAAGAGCTAGACCCATTAGAATTTTAAGTATGCCGCAAAATTTGAAAGTCAGTGTTTGTATGATTACTTATGGTCACGAAAAATATATTCGTGATGCGATTAAAGGGGTTTTAATGCAAGAATGCGATTTTGAGATCGAACTTATTTTAGCAAACGATTGCTCACCAGATGAAACCGATAAAGTTATTCAGGATATTTTAGAGAATCACCCAAAGAAATCCTGGATTAAATATTTCAAACATGAAAAAAATTTAGGGATGATGCCTAATTTTATTTTTGCCCTGAAAGAATGTCAAGGTAAATACATTGCATTATGTGAAGGTGACGACTACTGGACGGATCCATTAAAATTAAAAAAGCAAGTTAGTTTTTTGGAAAAGAACGAAGAGTTTGTGATTAGCTGTAGTAATAGCCATTTAATTAATCCTGATGGCAGCTTTATTAGAATATTTAATGGAAATGAAATCCCTGAAATTACAGATACAAATTATATTTTAACTAATGAATGGTATATTCCAACAGCGAGTGTTGTTTTTAGAAATATAAATATTGAGTTACCAAAATGGTTTTATAAAGTACTAAATGGTGATTATAGCCTTTATCTAATTCTTACTGCTAATGGAGGTTTAGTTCATTATAAAAATGAAGTAAGATGTAATTATCGATTACATAAAAATGGAGCTTCGAATATTTTTAAAAGTGAAAAGATATATAATTATTCAATGTTGTTTATTTACAATATGTTTAATGGCTATAGCAATAGAAAATATTCTTCTTCAATTAAAATAAAAATAGAAAGATATTCAATTAATATTTTAAAATCATTGCCTGTTTTATCAAAAGAATTCTGGAGAATTTCATTTCATTTATTTTGGTTTGACAAAATTTTAAGTAGAAAATATGTTGATTATTGTATGAGAAGAATATTTAAAAAAATAAAATTTTTATTAAAAATATCTTAAGCAGCTTATTAAAATTAAAGGCTGATCTAAATTTGAAATTATAATTAATTTGCCAAATCTATCCGATAAATAAGAAAAGTGCGGATTTGTAAAGTAACTATTTACGAGTTTCAATTTAAATAATAAAAGCAATTAATTAAAATGAACTATCCAAAAATATCAATTGTAACACCAAACTTTAACGGAGGAGAGTATCTTGAACAAACTATAAAATCAGTTTTGTCTCAGGATTATCCTAATTTAGAATATATAATTATTGATGGCGGCAGTACAGATAATTCGATTGATATAATTAAAAAATATGAAAGCCAATTAACGTATTGGGTTAGTGAACCGGATAACGGCTTGTATGACGCAGTTCAAAAAGGCTTTGATAAATCGACAGGCGAAATTATGGCCTGGATAAATTCAGATGATTTGTACCACCCAAAGGCATTTTTTACAGTAGCAGAAATATTTAAATCCAAAGAAGTAAACTGGCTTCAGGGAATTCCTTCTACGTTTGATGAAGCAGGGAGAACTATAGCCGTTAGTAAAATAAAAAGGTGGTCTAAATTGAACTATTATTTAGGGAATTTCAAATGGATTCAGCAGGAATCAATTTTTTGGAGACGTTTCTTATGGGATCTTTCGGGGGCTAAACTGACAATTGAAATGAAATACGCTGGTGATTTAGAATTATGGATTCGCTTTTTTAGATATGAAAAATTATTCGTAACTAATGCCTTATTAGCTGGATTTAGAATGAGATCAAAACAGCAATTATCTTTAGATTTTGCCGAAGAATATTTGAAAGAAGCAAATGAAAGAATAAAATATGAGGTAGATAACGTTATTTCAAATGAAGAAAAAAAAGCAGTAATACGTATAAAAAAAATGAATGTTTTTCTGTCTAAATTTCGATTTGGATTTATAAAAAGCATAGTAGAGAAAATTTTATATTTCAAACTTCAAAAAAAGAAAGAATCTCTATTTTGTTATCCGCCCATGATAGTTTTTGACAGGGTAAAACAAGAGTTTAAAATTGATAAATAATGTTGAAGTTATCCATTATTACAATTAACTATAACGATGTTCAGGGATTAAAAAAAACTGTAGAGAGCGTTACTAATCAATATTGTAAAGATTTTGAGTATATTGTGATTGATGGTGGTTCTACAGATGGCAGTGCTGAATACTTATCCCTTCAAAACGATAAAATTAATTACTGGATAAGCGAACCGGATCATGGTATTTATAATGCAATGAACAAAGGTATTAAGAAGGCAAAAGGAAGTTATTTTTTGTTTTTGAATAGTGGTGATGCACTCGTAGATGATAAAGAAATATTAAATAAAATCATTTCGAAATTAAACAATAAAGCGGTGTATTATGCACCTATATATTTGTTAAGTAATGATTTAACCCAAACGAAACTTGATTATCCTGTAAAATTAGATGAACGGTTTCTATTTACAAATACGATATGCCAACAGGCGATAATCTATCATAATTTGGCTAAGCATAACTTATATTTTGATGAAAAGTTAAAATATATATCTGACTGGAAAATGCATTTTATATTATTTAAGAAAAAGCTTGATTTTGTGCATATAAATATTCCATTCGCCGTATATGATTTAAATGGAATAACTAGCAACGGAGAAACTAAGTATGCTGCTCATCGTGAAAGATTAAGGTTGCAGTTTGTTGAGTTTTTTTTCTATTTTATAAAATATTACGGAACAAATAAAAGAGTGCTTTTCAGATTGCTTAAAATATTTATCAAAAAATAGCCTCCCTTTTATGATTGTAGTTTGTTTTGATATCGTTTAAAATAATGTAAATGATTACTATTATATACACCTTTAGAAACAGAGATATAAGACGAATTAAAAATTCTCTCAATTCATTGACAAAACAAGTCATAAGAAATTTTAATGTGGTTTTTGTAGATTATGGCTCTGTCGAAAAAATTTCTTCAGAAATAAAAGAACTTTTAAGTCAATACAATTTTGCCTCTTATGTTTATCTTTTTACAGAAGAGCAGCCCTGGAATAAATGTAAGGCATTAAATTATGTCATAAAAGATTTAAGGTCAAAGTACTGTTTTACTGCAGATGCTGACATGATTTTCCATCCAAAATTCACAGATATTTTAGAGAAACTGGCAGAACCAAATAAAGCAACATATTTTCAGGTTGGATTTTTAAATGAAGAAGAAAGTCTAAAAGATGTTCCTTTCGAAAATTATAAAACTAACTTTTTAACCAATAATGAAGCAACAGGAATGACGTTATTTCCCGTTGAAAAATTGAAGTTAATAAATGGTTTTGATGAGTTTTTTCATTTTTGGGGAGCTGAAGATACAGACGTTCATAATCGTTTAAAGAATCTGGGATGTGAAATTGTATATTATGATACAGAATTATTGTTATTACATCAATGGCATACAAATTATAGGTCAAGAGAGACACAAAAGTTAAGTAATGAATTACAGTTGTCAGGAATAGTTGAACTTAATCATAAACATTTGGTTTATAATTTAAATAATAAAACAACAAAAGTAAATTCTGAAAACTGGGGAATAGTATTAGATAATTCAGAATTTAATGAATTAAGCAGCGTGAATCCAAAAATACTTTCTACTGAAAAATCTAAAATTGATCATTTTTTATATTATGAATTGCCAAATTCAAAAGAAAAGACAATTGCAATACAAATAAAAAAGGATGGAATTGATCAAATTGGAGTAAAGACCATTCTCAAAAAATTATTAGGGAGGAAGGTAACGAAACATTATACATTAAAAGAAATAAACGATCTATTATTAATGCATATTGTTTCATTTTATCATAAGCATCCTTATTCTTATAAAATTAGCGAAGATTTAAAAAGCATCACATTTAAAATAAAAAAACAGGAAATATAATTTTAAAGCCTAAAAATGCCTAAAGTAATTTTGATTTCACAAGTACCTCTTCCTTTCGATAAAATTGGAAGCTGGACAACATTATATAAAAACTATCTGATGAGCAATCATCAAATAGATTATATAGTTTGTAGTGAGCCTAAATTAAAATTTGAAAGTGTTAATTACAGTTTTGTGACTAATGATTTTAGTGAAAAAGTAATTAGAAAATTGACTAAGAACCCATATTATGGCTATATAAAAGCTCTGGATAGGATTATAAAACCAAACGAAAAATATATTATTCAGATTATTGATAATTATGGTATAGTAAAGAATTTGGTAGATTTTTTAGAAAAAAAGAATAAACGAAATCAGTGCTATCTTCAGTTTTTTTATCACAGTTTCCCTCCATTTTATGCCAATTTTCATGGGAGGTGGTTTTTCGAATCAATCGATGAAATGGTTTTGTTGACACATGATTCTTATTTAGCACACAAAGATACTTATACTGTTTTGCCAACACGTTTTTCTGTATTATATAACGGAATTGATACATCAAAATTTCATCCTGTTTCGATAGTCGAAAAAGAGAAATTAAAAAAAGAGCAAAATCTTTTAGATAAGAAAATTTTTGTATGGTGTTCTCAGGATCGTCCAAAAAAAGGATTGCATATTGTTCTGGACGCATGGAAAAGAGTATATGAAACGCGTCAGGATATTGTTTTGTGGGTGATTGGATGCGAGCCTAAAAATCCTGTAAAAGGAGTTCAATATTTAGGAAGAATTCCTAATGATGAATTACCGAAGTATTATCAGGCAGCTGACTGTTATTTGTTTTCGACTTTATGCCATGAAGGTTTTGGAATGAGCCTGATTGAAGCTTTGCATTGTGGTAACTATTGTATTGCATCAGCTATTGGCGGTGTTCCGGAAGTATTGCAATATGGTAAACTCGGTAAATTAATAAAAGAACCAAATTTTGTATCAGAATGGGAAAAAGCTATTTTAGAGTTTTTAAATAAGGAAACAGTTTTTGATATTTCAATTCCGAAAGATTTATACTCAGCCGTAAAATGGAATGAAGGTATGGATGTCCTAATTGAAAATGCTAAGAAAAATATAGACTGATGAAAACAATAGTCATAATTCCGGCTCGGGGAGGTTCTAAAAGATTACCTCAGAAGAATATAAAGATTTTGGGTCAAATTCCTTTATTGGCGCATAGTATTTTGTACGCTCAGGCAAATAATGATATTATTGATGAAATTTATGTTTCTACGGATGATGAACAAATAAAACAAGTTGCTCTACAATTTGGAGCTAAGGTTATAGATCGGACTTTATCGTTATCTGGGGATTTAGAACCAACAGTCTCAGCATTAAAAAATGTTTTACAACAAATAGATGATGAGGTAGAAAATGTAATTTTGTTGCAAGCTACAAACCCATTACGGCCAATTAATTTATTGAAAGAAGCATTTGAAATTTATGAAGAAAAAAAACTTGACAGTTTATTTACCGTTAGTCAGAATCATCAAAAACTAGGTAAAATTGAAAATAATAAATTTATTCCGTTCAATTATACAATCGGTCAGCGTAGTCAGGATTTAGAACCTTTGTTTTATGAAAACGGATTGCTTTATATAAGCAAAGCAAAACTAATTTTAGAAGATAAAATTTTATCAGAAAATGCTTTTCCTTTGGAGATGAATCATGTTTTTGCCACGGTTGATATTGATGATCAAAATGATTTTGATTATGCTGAATATTTGTTAAAGTCTATTTGAAAAATGGAAATAAAAAAAAATGCTGTCGAGAATTATAAATCTTTTTGTTCTTTGGAAGGAAGTGATTATATCGCAACCCCATTTGCTTTAGAAGTAATTTTAAAATTAATTACTACTTTTAAATCGAAAAGAATACTAGAGATCGGAATGGGAATTGGTTGTGTTGCCGATACTATTTTGAAATATAACCATAAGAATAAACTTGAAATTGAATATAGTGGAACTGAGAAAAATGATTTTTGTTTAAAAGCATTACCTGTTAACGTAGCATTTTTTAAGGATGTCATACTTTATTCTGAATTAAAAGAAATTAAAAACGAAAAATTTGATTTCATCATAATTGACGGGTCGGATGAAGCTTTAATAAATATTAAGGAATATTGCAATAAACATACAGTACTTTTTATTGAAGGGGACAGACAAGTTCAAGTTGAAACAATTGTAAAAGTTTTTCCAAAAAGCTTATATGTCAATGTTATTACATTAGAAAAAAATCCGCCATATGCACATGAAGGGAGAGATATAAACAGCTATATAGGAGGAGGACAATTGATTTTTGCAGACCCTACTTTTCAGATGAAAATATATTGGTTTAAAGAGAAGGTGAAAACATTTATAAAAAGAAAAATAAGAAAATTTAAGGGAAAATGAATCCATATATAGAAATTGCCGGCAGAAAAATTGGACAGGATTTTCCGCCTTTAGTTATTGCCGAAATAGGGATTAACCATGAAGGTTCTTTGCAAGTTGCCAAAGAAATGGTAGATGCTGCACATAGAGCAGGAGTTGAGATAGTAAAACATCAGACTCATATTGTTGAAGACGAAATGAGTGGTGCTGCAAAAAAAGTAATTCCGGGGAATGCAGATGTTTCTATTTATGAAATTATGGAACGCTGCTCATTAAATGAAACCGATGAATTAGAACTTAAAAAATACGTTGAAGGTAAGGGAATGATTTTTATTTCGACTCCATTTTCACGTGCGGCCGCCGAGAGATTAAAAAAGTTTGATATTCCGGCTTATAAAATTGGTTCTGGAGAATGTAACAATTATCCATTGTTAGAGCATATTGCATCTTTTGGGAAACCAATAATTTTAAGTACAGGTATGAATACTATAGAAAGTGTTCAAAAAGCAGTAGCCATTTTTGATAAATATAATATCCCTGTGGCTCTTTTGCACACAACCAATTTGTATCCAACACCAATTCATTTGGTTCGTTATGGTGCAATGACAGAATTGCATAAAGCTTTTCCGGATAAAGTTTTTGGGTTAAGCGATCATACATTAAATAATAATGCCTGCTTGGGAGCAGTAGCTCTTGGGGCAAGTATTTTAGAGCGGCATTTTACAGATCATATGCAGCGTACAGGACCGGACATTGTGTGTAGTATGGATGAAAAAGCATGTCAGGAATTAATTGTGTCCTCTGCAGAAATAGCTTTAATGCGTGGCGGAACAAAAAAACCGGCACCTGAGGAACAAGTAACAATCGATTTTGCGTTTGCGACGGTTTGTTCTATTAAAAATATTAAAAAAGGAGAAACTTTTACTAAAGAGAATATCTGGGTAAAACGTCCGGGAACAGGAAAAATTTTAGCTGAAAAATTTAATGATGTTCTTGGAAAAAAAGCAACAAGAGACATTGAAACTGATGAACAGTTAGACTTTTCGGATTTTGAGTAATACACAAAAAAGGATTCTTTTCCTTACTGGTACGCGTGCCGATTTTGGTAAAATAAAATCATTAATTCAAACGCTTGAAATACAACAGGATTTTGAAGTTTTTGTTTTTGTTACCGGTATGCATTTGCAGGAGTTGTACGGCTATACTTTAATAGAAATTGAGCGCTGCAATTTTAAAAATGTTTTCACTTTTGAGAATCATACTCATGAGACCACTATGGATTTGACTTTGGCTAAAACCATAGAAGGATTGTCAGGCTATTGTAAAACTATTAATCCCGATATGATTGTTGTACATGGTGATCGTGTCGAGACACTTGCCGGAGCCATTGTAGGATCTTTAAATAATATTTTAGTTGCACACATAGAGGGAGGAGAAGTTTCGGGAACAGTAGATGAGTTAATTCGTCATAGCGTAAGTAAATTAAGCCACATTCATTTTGTTTCTAATGCCGATGCCAAAAGGAGACTTTTACAAATGGGAGAAATCCAGGAATCAGTTTTTACAATAGGCTCTCCGGATATTGACATCATGTTTTCGGATCAATTACCGGATTTGAAAAAAGTCAGGGAATATTATAATATTGATTTTGAGCAATATGCTATTGTAATGTTTCATCCGGTTACAACCGAAATCAAGGAAATGCAGCAATATGCTATAAATTTTGTAAACTCTTTACTGGAAAGCAATCATAATTATGTTGTTATTTTTCCAAATAATGATTTGGGAAGCCAGTTTATTATTGAAGCTTATGAAAAATTAAAAGCAAACCCGGGATTTAGAATTTTTCCATCCCTTCGGTTTGAGTATTTTTTAACCTTATTAAAAAATAGTCAATTTATTATTGGGAATAGCAGCGCAGGAATTCGTGAAGCACCTTATTATGGAATCCCAATTATAAATATTGGAACAAGACAGCAAAATAGAGCAATTCATGCAGATATCATAAATACAGACTATTCTGAAAAAGGCATAAAAGGAGCTCTGGATTTAATAGTTTCTCATAAGGTTAAGGTTAATATTTCAAATGAAGATTTTGGACAGGGAAATAGCAATGAATTATTTCTCGAATGTCTTCAAAAGCAAGATATTTGGCAGCTTAATCATCAAAAACAGTTTAGGGATTTTTAATGAAAAATAATAAGATTTTTATTTTATTACCTGATGGCGTTGGCTTACGAAATTTTGCATTTACAAATTTTCATAAGATTGGTGTTGAAAATGGTTTTGATATTACATTTTGGAATAACACTCCTTTTCAATTGAAGGAGCTGGGTTTTAAAGAAATTAAAATTGAAAAAGCTAAAACACATTCTCTTACGGATATTTATAAAAATGCGAGAAAACATATTGAACTCAATTTAAATATTAAGAAAAGCAATGATATTGTTTATGGTACTTATAGATTTCCATTTAGCTATAAAGGGGTTAAGAACAAAATAAAAAGTTTTACAGCAGAGCTACTGATTTATTTTTATTCTTCAGAAAAAGGATTAAAAGCTATTCGTGAAAAAATCAAAATAAACGAGAGAAAAACAGGTTATTATCAGAAATGTTTAGAAACACTTCAGATTGAAAATCCTGCTATAGTTTTTTGTACAAATCAACGTACCACTCTCGCTATTGCACCAATTTTGGCTGCGAAACAATTAGGAATTCCCACTGCTACTTTTATTTTTTCCTGGGATAATTTACCTAAAGCCACAATGGTTGTTGAAACGGATTATTATTTTGTATGGAGTCAACACATGAAGAATGAATTGCTTAATTATTATCCCTATATCGAAGAAAAACAAGTATTTATTTCCGGGACACCTCAGTTTGAAACGCACTTTAATATTGATAATTTAGTTTCACGCGACCTTTTCTTCGAACAAAATAAATTAGAGGTAAATAAAAAATATATTTGTTATTCGGGAGATGATATAACAACCTGTCCTGATGATGCTGACTACTTAAAAGATGTAGCAGAAGCAGTTTGTAAGCTAAATCATGGAGGAAATAATTTAGGGATTATTTTTAGACGCTGTCCTGTTGATTTCTCTAACAGGTATGATAAAGTACTCGAAGATTACAAAGATATTATTATACCAATTGCTCCTGCGTGGCAAAAAATAAGCGAGGATTGGAACACAATTTTGCCAACTCAGGCAGACATCACTTTGCACGCCAATACCATAGCACATACAGAAATGGTTGTGAACCTTGGGTCTTCAATGGTTTTTGATTATGTAAGTTTTAAAAAACCATGTGCTTTTATTAATTACGATGTTGCAAATAAGAAGGATAAAAACTGGTCTGTAATAAAAATTTATAATTACATCCATTTTAGATCAATGCCAGGCAAAGAATCGGTTATATGGTTAAACTCATCTGAAGAAATTGCTCAAAAAATAAAAGATGGTTTGTCAAATTCAAATGCAACAATTGATAATGCTCAAAAATGGTTTGAAAAAATAAATCAGGCCCCGCCACAATTAGCATCTCAGCGTATATGGGAAAGCATAAAGCAAATAGTAAAATGAAACAGTTTTTGCGTAAAATAGGATGGAAATTTTTAGGGAATGACTATTATAATTTTCTAAAAAACCAAAACAAAACGTATTTGCATCAGGCAAAAAATGTGACTATTGGTTATAAAACGTATCATAATGGTGCATTTGTGTGGCAATGGCATAATAATTCCGGATTAGAAATTGGCAAATACTGCTCTATAGCAAATGATGTTAATTTTATTTTAGATTCAGGACATCATATGACGAGTGATATTACGACATTTCCTCATTTTAATCATCTTGTAAATAGCGATTTACTTATCGGGGACAAAACGCAATCTGATTTTAAGAAAGCTATAAAAACGGATGAAAGTAAAACTAAAATTGGGAATGATGTATGGATTGGTATGAATGCTGTAATTTTGCCAAACGTAACAATTGGTAACGGAGTTACTATTATGGCTGGTGCTGTTGTAACGAAAGATATCCCGGATTATGCAATTGTTGGAGGTGTTCCGGCAGAAATTGTAAAAATGAAATACGATTTGGATACGATTTCAAAAATGAAACAAATAGAATGGTGGAATTGGAACCCGGAAAAAGTGGAAGAAAATGTAGGGGATTTTTACATCCCAATTCAGGATTTTATAAACAAATGGATTTAGCGCCTTTCTCATTAAATGACAAAACAGATTCTACTAGTATTTGATAACTAACTTAATTTATGTTTTTTAACTCTTTGGCGTTTGCCATTTTTTTACCAATCGTTTTCTTCCTGTATTGGTTTGTTTTTAATAAAACTAAAAGTACCCAAAATGCTTTATTAATAGTTGCAAGTTATTATTTCTATTCCTGCTGGGATTGGAGATTCTTGTTTTTATTGGTCTTCTCTACTTTCTTGGATTATTATACCGGAATTCAAATTGAGAAGAGCAAGTCAGAAAAAAACCGAAAATTTTGGTTTTGGCTCAGTATTTTAGTCAATTTAGGTTTTTTGGGAGTTTTTAAATACTATAATTTTTTTGCTTCTTCTTTTTCAGAATTATTAAATTCGACTGGGATAAAAGCAAGTCCTATTTTATTGAGCGTGATTCTTCCAGTTGGAATTTCATTCTACACTTTCCACGGATTATCGTACGTGATTGATATCTATTATAAAAGAATCAAAGCCGAATATAATTTTGTTGATTATTCCTTATTTGTGAGTTATTTTCCGCTTTTGGTTGCAGGACCAATTGAGAGGGCAACACATTTACTGCCTCAGGTAAAAGTAAAACGGGAATTTGATTTTAAAACTGCCAAAGAAGGAGTTTGCCAAATCGTTTGGGGGTTAGTCAAAAAAGTAGTTATTGCAGATACATGTGCAACTTATGCAAATGCCATTTTTGATCATTACACTTCAATGAATTCATTCTCGCTTATTTTGGGTGCAGTATATTTTGCATTCCAAATTTATGGTGATTTTTCAGGTTATTCGGATATTGCATTAGGAGTTTCAAAATTGTTTGGTTTAGATTTATTGAGAAACTTTAATTACCCCTATTTTTCAAGGGATATTGCAGAATTTTGGCGTCGATGGCATATCTCACTATCTTCTTGGTTCCGTGATTACTTGTATATTCCTTTAGGAGGAAGCAAAGGCGGAATCTGGATGAAAATCAGAAATACATTTATCATTTTTGTAGTCAGTGGTTTCTGGCATGGTGCCAATTGGACATATATTGTCTGGGGTTTTATAAATGCTGTTTACTTTTTACCACTGCTTTTATCTAACAGCAACCGAAATAATATGGATGCTATTCAGCTGAAATTTAATTTTGATTCGGTAAAAGTAATTATGAGTATTCTGTATACTTTTTTATTGACCTGCGTGGCCTGGGTATTTTTCAGGGCGAAAACTATTACAGATGCAGTTGCCTATTTAAAACAAATTATTACCAACAGGGATTTTAGTTTTCAATATTTAGACAACGAACGCTATAGTTATGAATTGTCATTAATGATTGGAGTATTTGTTCTAATCGAATGGAATAGCCGTACTAAAACAGAGCCTATCTCAGGCAAAGGAAGTATGATGAAAATGGCTCTTGCAATTTTGGCTATATTGGCTTTTGGAACTTATTCTGATTATAAAGAATTTATATATTTTCAATTTTAATGAAGAAGTTTTTAGTTTATACAGTGAAAATTTTAACCATAACAATTTTAGTTGCGGTAATTTTAGACGGACTCTACACTTTTATTTTTTTACAGTCTAAAAATAGAGGAAAAATAGAAACTATTTTTAATTCAAAAGCTAAAAAATATGATGTAATTGTTTTAGGTTCATCGCGTGCAAATAATCATTTTGTATCTCAAATGTTTGAAGCCAAAGGGTTAAAAACCTTTAACTACGGTATGAGCGGCGGACATTTATTTGAAGCTTCTTTACTATTGAAATTAATGGTCGAAAGAAAATATGTTATTAAAAATGTAATTCTGGAGGCTGATTTAAATCTTTCTAATGATCATGAAGCGGAGGGAATTGCAGCTTTGTTTTTACCATATATTCATAACTCAGATGTAATAAAAAACCATTTTGAAACGCAGGAAAATTTTAATGAGTTATATTATATTCCGTTTTACAGATATATAAAATACGATACTAAAATTGGTTTTAGAGAAACTTTTTTTACAGCGGTTCATAAAAAAACAAATGCTTTAGATAACTTAGGATATTATCCGTTGGAAAAACATAAAAACGGAAATATGAAAAATAATATTGTCAATCTAAACCCTTTGCCTCATAATAAATATTACGAGGAAATTAAAGAAATCTGCAAAGCCAATAAGATCAATTTTATAGCTGTAATGACACCAATGTGCGAAAATGTTGTTGGTATGAATTATTTTGATAAGGTAAAAAAAGCTTATCCGGAAATTCATAACTATGAAAATGCAGTAGTCGAAGATAAATATTTTTCGTCTTGTGGACACATGACAGATACAGGTGCTAGGATGTTTACAAGTAGGATTATAAAAGATTTCTTTAATAAATAAATTATGCATATTGCTTTTTTAACTCCCGAATATCCTCATAGTGATGTAAAGCATGCTGCAGGAATTGGTACAAGTATCAGAAATTTGGTTCTTGCGTTAGTAAAAAAAGGGATAGTCGTTTCGGTATTTGCGTATGGACAAAATAAGGATGCTGTTATTTTTGAAGATGAGGTTAAAATTCATTTAATTAAAAATAAAAAATATTCTTTTTTAGGATGGTTTTTTCATCGAAAGCATATTCAGCAGTATTGCAATGCAGTAATCAAAAATGAAAATATATCGCTGATTGAAGCCCCAGATTGGACAGGGATTACAGCTTTTATGAATTTCGGAGTCCCTTTGGTAATTCGTTTTCATGGGAGCGATGCTTATTTCTGTCATTTAGAAGGGAGAAAACAAAAACGTAAAAACTTTTGGTTTGAAAAATTAGCGATAAATCAAGCGAAAGCATTTATTGCACCAACAAATTTTGCTGGAGAAGTCTCGAAAAAGCTTTTCAAAATAAAAACAAAAGAAATTAAGACAATTCATCATGGTTTAGAACTTCAAAATTTTGAAAATGTAACTCCGGAAGTGTATGAAAAGAACTTGATCTTATATATTGGAACTTTAATCAGAAAAAAAGGAGTCTTAGAATTACCGGAAATTTTTAATAAAGTTCGAAATAGTTTTCCTGAAGCCAAATTGGTATTAATAGGGAGCGATGCTGCTGACATTTATACAAAATCAAAATCAACCTGGGAATTAATGAAAAGTCAATTCAATGATGAGGATTTAAAACATGTCGATTATTTAGGTAAAATTCCATATACAGAGATCCGGAACTATATTAAAAAAACAAATGTCTGCATTTTTCCAACCTATGCAGAAACCTTTGGAATGGTTACAATAGAATCTATGGCATTGCAAAAAGCGGTTGTGAATAGTAATATTGGCTGGGCTCAAGAGCTTATTACTGATGAAGAAAATGGCTTTCTTGTTCATCCTGCTGATCATGATTTATTTTCATCCAGAATAATTGAGTTATTACAAAATGATACACTTTCTTTAGAAATGGGTAAATCGGCAAGGTTTAAAGTGGAGGAGGAATTCGATATTAATAAACTGGTAGTAAAGAATATCGATTTTTATAAAGAAATAGTAAACCCAAACAGATAATGATAGTTATTTATCATCAAAATAATAACGTAGTTAAAGTTGAAAGTGATGAAAAGCATATTGTTTTTTCTCAAAAAAATATTGCTAACACATTATTCGAAATGGCTGTATCTTATCGAAATGAATTAATACTTTGGTGCCATATTGATTTAAAATCTAATTTTAATTTTTCTGTGATTACTGATGTCTTTCATCATAATAAAATAATAGCTTCCTATAATCCTTTTCAAAATTCATTTTTATCTGAAGCAATAGGTTACATTGAAGAATCCCCTTTTATAAAAATAAACAAAAAAGTAAGTTATCCTACCTGGCAGATGAGCAGTTGTGTTGGAGGAGTTCATTCTTCAGTTTTATTAGCTTTGAAAAATGAGGTTAGTGAAATTAAAAATTTTGATTATTTTTTGCATTCAATGGCAAAATTAGCCATGCAACAAGGGCTTTTATGTTATTCAGAACCATTGTTATTAAAGAATTTATCTTACTCCATCAAAAAAAATAAAAATGATAATTTTACATTATTTAGATTTGTAAAAGAGCATTATAAAACACGCTGGGTAATTTTACTTTTCTTGAATTTCTTTTTGTATGAAAGAAAAGTAACTATTTTTCCACTTCTTTTCAGTTTTTTTTATTCACAAAAAAAGTTGATTAACAATTTGTTGAATGAAATTCAAGTTCAATCTGTAAAAAAAGTAGTTGAGTCAGGAAGCATTGATGTTATTATTCCGACTATTGGCAGAAAAGAATATTTATATGATGTTTTAAAAGATTTATCACAACAAACCCACCTTCCAAAAAAGGTTATTATTGTCGAGCAAAATCCAAATCAAGATAGCATTTCAGAACTGGATTATCTTACAGATGAAATTTGGAATTTCAAAATAAAACACATTTTTACGCATCAGGCGGGAGCTTGTAACGCAAGAAATTTAGCTTTGGGGGAAATAGAAAATGAGTGGTTGTTTTTTGCTGATGATGATATTAGATTTGGAAATTCCTTTTTAGAAAAGGCGCTTAATCAAATTGAATTATATGGAGTAAATGCATCAACTTATAGCTGTTTGCAAAAGAATGAGAAGTTGGTTTTTAATAATGTACATCAATGGTCTACATTTGGTTCAGGCTGCAGTATAATTAAAAAGAATGCTGCCGAAAATATATTTTTTAAAATGGAATTTGAATTTGGATTTGGTGAAGATGCTGAATTTGGGATGCAGCTTAGGAATTTAGGAACCGATGTTGTTTATTTTCCTGTTCCTGAAATTTTGCACCTAAAAGCTCCCATCGGTGGATTTAGGACAAAACCTGTTTTGTTATGGCAAAAAGATTTTATACAGCCCAAGCCATCGCCAACAGTAATGCTTTTTAAAATGTTAAATTTAAGCCACCAACAGATAAAGGGTTATAAAACAATTTTGTTTTTCAAATTTTATAAAGTTCAAACTATTAAAAACCCGATTTTATATTTTATTAATTTTAGAAAACAATGGAAACAAAGTCTATATTGGGCTAACGAATTAAATAATAAAAAATGAAATTTTCGTTAATTATTTGTACGTACATGCGTCCAAAACCATTATTGGCTTTATTACAATCAGTTAAAGAGCAAAGTCTTTATCCTGATGAAATTTTAATTATTGATGGATCATTAAATGGAGAAACAGGAAATGTAATGAATAATAATGAATTTCAAAATTTAAAATACTTTTTGGTTTCAGATGAAAATCGCGGGCTTACAAAGCAGCGTAATTTTGGAATTTCAAAAGTAGCTGTCGATTCTGAAATTGTTTGTTTTTTGGATGATGACACCGTACTTGAAAAAGATTATTTTGACGAGTTAATTAAAACGTACAAAATTTATCCTGAAGCATTGGGGGTTGGAGGTTATATTGCGAATGAAATAAAGTGGGAGCTAACGGATGAAAATGATATAATTTCAGAAAATGAGTTTTGGTTTGATGGTTGGAAACGCAAAGATGGAAGTCGTTTTGTGTTGCGAAAAAAACTAAATCTGGACAGCGATTGTGATCCGGGTTTTTCTCCTTCTTTTTCCCATGGAAGAAGTATTGGGTTTTTGCCTCCAAGTAATAAGATTTATGAAGTAGAACAGCTCATGGGAGGCGTTTCATCTTTTAGGAAAAAAGTTTTTGACACATTTAGTTTTTCAACTTATTTTGAAGGATACGGTTTGTATGAAGATGCCGATTTTACTTTGAGAATTGCTAAAACAGGAAAATTATATTTGAATACATTAGCAAAATTAAATCATTTTCATGAGCCATCAGGACGTCCAAACCAATATTATTATGGTAAAATGGTAGTTAGAAATGGCTGGTATGTTTGGAGAATAAAAAATTCAAAACCAGATATAAAAGATCGCCTTAAGTGGAACGCAATAACAATTTTATTGACTTTTATAAGACTTACAAATGTCATAACCGGGAACAATAAAAAAGCTGCTTTTTCTGAAACTCTCGGAAGAATAATTGGCTGGTGGAGTTTACTATTTAATAAACCGAAACGACAATGATATTTTTAATAAAGAAGAAAATTCTAAAAAAACTTAAAGAGTTTAAGTTAAACTATTCATATGTCAGGTTTTACACAGATAATAAACCAGTTGTGTATGTAAATTTAAATCATCGTACAAAAGTCAGAACATATTTGAATCTTTTTTTTAGAATCAAAGCAGCATATAATGAACCAATTGTTGTAAAATTTTCTGTTTTAAGAATGATATTTTTGGCAAAATGGTTTAATGAGCTTGATTATATTTATTTTGCAAAACCATTTTCGACATTCAATAAAATTAAAACTTTTGGGCACAATCAAAGAAAGGCTGATTTTGTGGTAAATTATAATTATAAAAAAATATACTCATCAGATAATTATAAAAAAAATGCGTTGCCATATATTATGCATCCAAGTAATTATTTGCAATCTGAAACGGAAATTTTACCTAAAAATATAGGTATTTTAATGAGTGGGAATTTTGAAGAGAAAATTTACAATACAAAAGTCATCCCCGATAAATTTGGATTACTCAATAGATGGGAAATCTATACCGAAATTCTGAAGCATGAAAAATTACTTTCGATTTCAGGTGATGAATTAGTTGGAGATTTATATACAGGACGTTTTAAAGATAAATTAGTTTTAATGAAATGGCAGTCGGGAGCTATTCCAACAGAAAAATGGCGTTATTATTTATCTGCAGCTGAGTTTATTTTTTGTGCTCCGGGAATGACAATGCCTATGTGTCATAATGTTTTAGAAGCTATGTCTGTTGGAGTTATTCCGATTTTAAATTACCCGCATTGGCTTAATCCTTCTTTAAAAGATAATTTTAATTGTCTGGTTTATAAAGATATTGCAGATATAAAATCAATAATTGACAAAGCACTTTCGTTATCTTCGGAGGAAAAGATCGAAATTTCTAACCGCGTACTTGATTACTATAAAAAGTATTATAATTTTTATGATTTTAATAAAAATTCAAGCACAGAGTTAATACTATTGAATGAAAATATCAATGATTTAATTTAATCAGATTTATTTAATTAATGAAATTCGCTATAATTACACATGTAAATCACGTAAAAAATGATGACAACTATTTTGGTTACGCCCCCTATATCCGTGAAATGGATATATGGCTAAAATATGTTGATAAAGTAATAATTGTAGCGCCATCATCACGAGCAGTTATAACGCCAATTGATCTTGCCTATAAACATCATAAAATTGATTTTAGAAAAGTTTCGGATTTTAGTTTTACCAGCTTTAAAAATAATTCCAGTTCCATATTAAAACTTCCTATAATTTTCTGGAGGATATTTTGTGTAATGAAAGAATCAGATCATATCCATTTGAGGTGTCCGGGAAATATGGGGTTAATTGCAAGTTTTATTCAAATATTTTTTCCAAAAAAAATAAAAACAGCTAAATATGCCGGAAATTGGGATCCTAAAAGTAAACAACCATGGACATATCGTTTGCAAAGATATATTTTAAGCAACACTTTTTTAACCCGAAATATGCAAGTGTTAGTTTATGGGGATTGGAAAAATCAGTCTAAAAATATAAAACCCTTTTTTACAGCAACGTACTCAGAATCTGAAAAAGAAAATATTACAAAGAAAGGTTTTGATCCGGTGATAAAATTCATTTTTGTGGGCAGTTTAGTTTTAGGTAAAAATTCTATGTATGCATTACAATTAGTCGAACGATTAATTAAAAAAGGGAAAAAAGCTGTTCTTAATATATATGGGGAAGGAATCGAAAAAGCGGTTTTGGAGCAATATATTAAAGAAAAACAATTAGAAGACTATATTTTATTGCATGGAAATCAAAATCAGGAGGTTATAAAAAAGGCATATCAAAAAAGCCATTTTGTAATACTGCCTTCTAAAAGTGAAGGCTGGCCAAAAGCTATTGCCGAAGGTATGTTTTGGGGTTGTATTCCTGTTGCGACCAAAGTTTCATGTGTTCCTTTTATGCTTAATTATGCCAACAGAGGCATTTTGCTGGAGATGAATTTAGAAAAAGATATAGATCAGCTGGAAGAAATATTGGGTGATGAAAACATTTTTTTTACTAAAAGTAAATTGGCGAGTAACTGGTCGCAAAAATATACTACAGATGTTTTTGAAGATGAAATTAAAAAGTTATTAGTCAAATGAGGGTAGTACAAATCATAGATTCTTTGGCAGTAGGTGGGGCTGAACGCATGGCAGTAAATTACGCGAATGCTTTAGCTAAAAAAATTACGTTTTCTGGTTTAATTGCAACCAGAAAAGAAGGAGTTTTGAAAAACCAAATTGGCTCAGATGTACCTTATTTATTTTTGAACAAAAAGAAAAAGTTGGATTTAAGAGCTGTTTTTAAATTAAGAAATTTTATAATAAAAAATAGAGTTGATGTAATCCATGCACATAGTTCTTCTTTTTTTATAGCCGTTTTAGTAAAGCTGACTTTGCCAAAAATAAAAATAATGTGGCATGATCATTATGGAACTCGTGCTAAGGAATCTGCAAAACAGAATAAGACTTTAATTTTTATGTCTGTTTTTTTTTCCTCTATTTTTGTTGTTAATCTTCAACTGAAAGAATGGAGTAGCAAAAATATGAAGTGTTCAAAAGTTGTGTTTATCCCTAATTTTGCAACTTTTCAAAATGAATCAGCAGAAGTAACCCATCTAAAAGGGACAGTAGGTAAAAAAATTGTTTTTTTAGCTAATTTGAAAAACCCAAAAAATCATATTTTGATTCTGAAAGCTTTTTATGAATTAAAATTGAATGAACTCGACTGGAGTTTACATTTTATAGGTAAAGATTATTTTGATTCTTATTCAGATACAATAAAAAGCTTTATAAAATCTCATTCACTCGAGGACCATATATATTTGTATGGAGAGAAAAATGATATAAAGTTTATTCTGTCACAAGCATCAATTGGGGTTTTAGCTTCTACAGAGGAAGGTTTTCCGGTAACTTTACTTGAATATGCTTTACAGAATTTACCTGTAGTTTCAACCAATGCAGGATATTGCTCATCACTCATTAAAGATAGTGTTACTGGTCTGTTGTTTGATCCTTCTTCAGATTCTCAGGCAAAAAAGCAATTACTTAAATTAGTAAAGGATAAATTCCTTAGAAAGATGTTAGGGGATAATTTTAAACAATCAGTTCTAGAAAATTATTCTGAAGAAGTTGTCATTGAAAGATTAATTTTAGCATATAAAAAAAATAAATAATGAAAAATACTTCATTGTCTTACAGTTTACTTCTTATAATTCATGCATTGATTGCTTTAGCAGTTTTTATCCTGCCATTTTTATCAAAGATTTATGCACTTTTAATTCCAATTGTTGGCTTCTATATTGTTTATGCAACAAAAAATAAAAACAATGAAGTTCTTTTAATAACTGCATATATGGTTGGGGTAGAGGTTTTTTTACGAATGACAGGAGGTAATTTTAATAATGAATTTATTAAAGTAAATGTTATATTTTTTATGCTTTTGGGGATGATTTACAGTAATTTTTCTACTAATGCATTTGGGTATTGGCTTTTTCTGATTTTATTAATTCCGGGTATTTTAATAACATCAACCCTTACCGATTTTAATACTGATATTCGAAAAGTATTGGTATTTAATTTATCAGGCCCTGTTTGTTTGGCAATTTGCGCTATTTATATGTTTAAAAGAAGCATTTCATTTGACGATTTGCAAAGAATAGTAGTTTTGATGGGTTTGCCTATTGTAACAACTGCGGTTTATTTGTTTTTATACAACCCAAGTGTTAGAGAGGTGGTGACCGGAACACAATCTAATTTTGAGACTTCCGGAGGATTTGGTCCTAATCAGGTTTCTACTATATTAGGTTTAGGAATGTTTGTTTTTTTTACACAATTGGTATTGTTTTCAAAATCAAAAAAATTAATGATACTAAATGGTATTTTATTAATATTTGTTAGTTACAGGGGCATAGTGACTTTTTCAAGAGGAGGGATTATAACTGGAGTAGCTATGATTATGGGTTTGCTTTTCTTGTTATATTATTTTTCAAATGCAAAGGGTAAAAGTAAATTTAGTTTAGTTTTTATTTTAACGGGATTAATGGGTGTAGGAATCTGGACTTATAGCTCTTTGCAGACAAACGGACTTATTAACAAACGTTATGCTAATCAGGATGCAAGAGGAAGAGTAAAAAAAGATCGCTTGGGAGGAAGAGAGGAAATCATGAATTCGGAATTTAAGCTTTTTATTGATAACCCTATTTTGGGTGTTGGAGCCGGAATGGGGAAAAAAATAAGAAAAGCGGATTTAGGAGTTGAAGTTGCTTCACATAATGAAATATTCCGTATGCTGAGTGAACATGGTTTGTTTGGAATATTTGGGCTCCTCTTATTGTTAATAACCCCTTTAGTTGTTTATATTAATAATAAGCAGCATCTTTATTTTTTATCTTTTTATGTATTTTGGCTCTTAACAATTAATCATGCCGCTATGCGAATAGCAGCTCCGGCTTTTGTTTATGCTTTGGCCATCCTTTCGGTTGAAGTTAAAAAACCTGAAAAAGAACAAACTTCAATAAATTAATTCTGGTTTTTTTAAATACATTTGCCTCTGGTTAAATACCCCAAATAGTAAAATTGATGCTTGCAAAAAATAAAATGCATTTCGAAATATCAGAACGCAAAATATTACTGCGTTTTTTTGATGCTGTTTTTGTGTTAGGAATGTTGTTTTTGGCAGATCATTTTTTTGAGTATCATTATTTTGAATTTAAAAGAATGAACCTTCAGGGGCTGTTTTTATTGATAGGTTATATATATGTATTTGGAGCAATTTTTGAAATGTATAACTTACAAGTAGCAAGTAATCAGTTTCAAATTCTTCAAAGTGTAATTCTGGCTACTACAGCAACAGTTTTACTTTATTTGTTTACACCTGTTTTGTCCCCCGAGCTTCCTCAACACAGATCAGCAATACTTGTTTTTTATGCTGCTATTTTAAGTGCACTATTGCTTTGGCGTTTTTTTTATGTTTATTTTTTAGCAACCTATCGGTTTTCGCAAAGTGTAGTTTTAATTTGTAATAAAAACCAGGTTGAAGAGCTTGTCTCCAGTCTCGAAAATGTGGATCCACACTATAAAGTTATTGGTTTTGTAAATTCAGATTCTGAAACGGAACATGATTTGAGTTTATATTATATTAAAGAAATTAAAAAAAATGAATTATCAGTTTTTGTTCATCAAAACAATATCTCAGAAATTCTCATAGCTTCTCATAAAACTGATGGTATTACACCTGATTTATACCAACAATTACTTTATTTGTTAGAGTCAGGTAATATTATTAGAGAATATACACAGGTTTACGAAAGTAAAACACAAAGAATTCCCGTACAATATATTTCCAGGGATTTTTATCGTTTTTTCCCATTTAGCCGAAGTAATAATAATAAGTTGTATTTATTATTAGTAGCGTTTCTGGAATTTGTTTTTTCTTTAACCGGTTTGATTTTTTGCGCAATTTTTATTCCGTTGATTTTTATAGTAAATATTTTTGGAAATAAAGGACCTTTGTTTTACACACAAGAACGTGTGGGTAGACACGGAAAGACCTTTCAAATATATAAGTTCAGGACAATGATTGAAAATTCTGAAACTAACGGAGCTGTTTTTGCTACATCAAACGATAAGAGAGTCACGCCATTTGGAAAATTTATGCGTAAGGCAAGAATTGATGAATTTCCTCAGTTTATAAATGTTTTAAAAGGAGATATGGCAATTATTGGACCAAGACCCGAAAGGCCATTTTTTGTAAAAGAAATTGCAGAGATAATGCCATTCTATGAAACCCGACATGTTATAAAACCAGGCCTTACCGGTTGGGCACAAGTGAATTATTCCTACGGCGAATCTATAGAAGAAAGCTTGATAAAACTTCAATATGACTTATATTATATCAAACATCGAAGTATTTTCCTTGATTTGAGTATTGCCTTTAAAACCATCACCACGGTATTATTCTACAGAGGTCAATAATTTTTTAGATTATTATCGGAATTCTTTTTTTATTACGAATTGCAATTCTGGTCAATACGACTCCACTGGTAATTATAATTGGCAAAACAATAAAAAAGTGTGCTTTGTTAATGATGAAAAGCGCATAAAAAACTAATAAAATCAGGTGTAAAACGGCAAATTTATAAGTCCATCTCTTATTGTTTACAATAGAAAAAATAATTAAAACCAATAAAATCGGACTGAATAAGAGGATGTTGTAATTTATTGCTAACTCCTGGTGAAAAGAATAGAATCCAACTGAGACAAAAAAGATTCCCATAAAAGATAAAACGAATAAATAAATTTTGTCTATTGCTTTTTGGTTTGTAAAAACAACAAAAGAAAGTATAATAATGTAACTGTAAACATTATTCCACCATGAGATGGGTGTCTCTTTTTCAAAATTTAACAATGTTTTGGTTCTGCTCACAAAAGCATGATTTTGGAAAGTTGTTTTTTCTAAACTATTTTTTAATTCGAAAGGCAGGAATATTTTAGTGCCTAATTGATCTACTTTTCTTCCGAAAATAATACTTGTTCCCAACTGCTCATAAAAATGTCCGTCAAAATAAGGGAATAAAATGCTTCGGTATGTTTTATCGGTATCTCCTTTTTTAGTAATCACAGTTTTATTTAATGATTTATTGATAATGTCAACTACCATTGAAGTGCAATTTTTATCAATAAATTTATAAGTGTAATATCTGTCCTCAGAAAGCAATGTTGAATTTAAATTGTCGAATATTTTTTGTTTTTGATCCTTATCAATTAGTAATTCTTGCTCATATACACTCCTTTTTTCGTAATTATATTCGTTTATAAAATCATTAAAAGGATGTACAACTACAAAATATTGTAAATCGCCTTTTGCAAATTTTACTACAAAATTAGGCGTGCTAAAATCAAAAGCACCATAATTATACACTAAGTCAATATTATTAACCGGATCAGTAACACGAATGGCCGTGTGCCCAAAATAGGAATAAGTTTCGTTACCTAAACCACATGTGATTATACTCACACGAGCTTTTTCTGTTAATGATAAATTTTGACCAAAACTAAAATTGATACAAAATAGTAAGAGAAAGAAGATTTTTTGAAATGATAATCCTTTCATGGTTTAATTTTTGTGTTTATACTTAGAAAAATTATTATCTAAAGATGCCTAAATCTACCTTCAAAGAAAATATATTTGAATACAATGCCGTACTTTGATTTCCTAAATCCGTTAAGGCATAATCTACCTGAATTCCTTTATATTTAAAGCCAAGTCCGATGTTAGGTTGAAAATTTAATTTTTCAGAATTGTCTAACTGTGTCACATTTTGAAAATTACCGGCTCCGGCTCTTAAAAAGACCAAGTCTGTGTATCCAAATTCTAATCCGAGAGCAGGATCAATACTTACTATTTTGGATGAAATAATGTCGTTAGTCCGTTCAAAGCGCATATTCAGATTAGTTGCAATCAAAAGAGTATAATCGTAATGAAATTCGATTTTTCTCGAAATGCCTAATTGGGCTTTTGGTAAAGTGATTTCTGTGCTTTCCGGCAATTCCTGATTTTCTCCCGGAATAGCATCCGCTACTTTTTTATATTCTTCTTCATCAATATTCCAAACATTATATGTAGTAGTAATATCGCGAAGCATCAATCCAAATTTCCAGTCATTTTTTTCAAATTGAAGTCCAAAATCAAAACCAAATCCCCAGGAATTAGCAAATTTACCAATCACACGTCGAATAATTTTGGCATTTACACCATATTGAAATCCTTCGATTGGCAATTTTCTGGCGTATGAAAATGTAAAACCATAATCTGCCGTTGAAAATAAATTAATACGATTGTAATCAATATTGCCTTGATTGTCGATTAATTGTGTTGTGTCTAAAATATCATCAACTCCAAAACGGATCATTGAAATTCCCCATGCACTTCTGTCATCAATCGGAATTGCATATCCTATATAATCATATTGTGCAATATTTGCAAAATAATTGGCGTGCATTAACGAAATCTGATGATCTTCAAGATGTGTAAGGCCAGCCGGATTCCAATAAACAGAATTAACATCATTTGTCGAAGCGACAACAGCACTTGACATTCCTAAAGCTGCTGCATCAACACCAATATTCATAAACTCATTCGAATATTTTCGAACTGTCTGTGCATTATGGACATTGTAACTCCAAAATAATAAAAACACTAAGATTTTTTTCAACGTATCTATTTTTTCAAACCTGAGCTTGTTTAATTTTTTATCAAAAATATAATTTTTTACCGAGCTAATTCCTTCCTTTTCATAAATAATACAAAAGTCTGGTTTTATAATAAAAAACTCTATTAAAAACGTATAGAACATTGACTTATTATACTAAATTTGTTCTTTAGACCTTCAAAATTATAAACGATGAATATTAAAAAACACATTCCTAATTTAATTACACTTATTAATCTTTTTTGCGGCTGTATTGCTGTGGTATTTGTTTCAGAAAGTAATTACGAAATGGCTTTCTATATGGTTTGTTTAGGGATATTTTTTGATTTCTTTGATGGTTTTTTTGCCAGATTGTTCAAAGTTTCCAGTCCGCTTGGTTTACAATTAGATTCTTTGGCAGATATGGTAACCAGTGGGGTAGTGCCCGGTTATGTAATGTATAGTATGTTCACTGATAGCGCACATGAAATTGGAACAGGTATTTTTATCCCTTTTTTAGGATTCATTGTGACTTTGGGTTCTTGCTATCGATTGGCAAATTTTAATATTGACACCCGTCAAACCGATTCGTTTATTGGATTGCCAACACCTGCAAATGCCCTTTTTATTCTGAGTTTGCCTTTAGTGCTGAAGTTTTCAGATTCTTTAATGATGCTTGAAATCCTAACAAATGAATGGGTATTGCTTGTAATCACATTATGCAGCGCTTATGTTTTGAATGCAGAAATACCATTGTTTGCTTTAAAAATTAAAAAGTTTAATTTGAAAGATAATATGCTTCAAATAGCTTTTTTATTGATTTCTGTTGTTTTGTTATTATTACTTCATTACATAGCCATACCACTAATTATTATTTTTTATGTGTTGTTGTCTGTGGTAAATAATATATTTTTGAAAAAGTAGTTTTGTTTGAATGAAAAGAAAACCCGTTAAAAGAAGACAAATTTCAACTCGAAAGCCAAGTTCAGGTTCTTTGTTTGGGAAATTATTTCGGAATATAATTATAATAGTTTTCGTTGGTCTTTTTCTAGGAATTGCGTATCATTATCGCAAAGGATTAGTGTATTATTTAGGATTTAAATCAGATAAGCTTTCTGAAAAAGAAGCAGAAGATAAACGACTTTCAGATGTTAGGAATTTTCAGGTTCTCGCTAAGCATGAAGGGAAGTCGATTGGTTTGGATGTATCCGAATATCAGGGAAAAATAAGCTGGTCTTATGTAGATACTTTAGAACAAAAATATCCGATAGATTTTGTATTTATCAGAGCTACAGTTGGAAGGGACAGAAAAGATTTTCAGTTTAAACGAAATTGGATTGGTGCCAAAGAAAATAAAATGATCCGTGGGGCTTATCATTACTATCGGCCAAATGAAAACTCTATAGAACAGGCAGATCTCTTTATTAAGACAGTTACACTTCAAAAAGGAGATTTGCCACCGGTTCTGGATATAGAAAGGCTGCCTAAAAATCAATCTTTGGATAGTTTGAAAAAAGGATTGAAACGTTGGCTGTTAAGGGTAGAAAATCATTATAAAGTGCGTCCGATAATCTATACAGGCGAAAGATATTATTCTGATTTTTTAAAAGAAGAATTTGGTGAATATCTTTTTTGGATTGCCAATTATAATTTTTACAGGGAAAAAATCGAAGACGACTGGTTATTTTGGCAGTTTACAGAAAAAGCAACTGTACCGGGAATCAATAAAACTGTTGATATAAATATTTACAATGGTGATTTACAGCAGTTACAGTTTATTACGGTTGAATAGTTTTCAGTCGCAGTGTGAGTACTGAAAACTGCGACTGAATACTTTATTAAAATTCTAATTTCTTTTTACGTAATTCAAAGTTCTGGCCCAGATAAACACGGCGGACCATTTCATCTTCAACTAATTCTTCAGGGATTCCGGCTTTCAAAATTCCACCTTCAAACATTAAGTACGTTTTATCGGTAATAGCCAATGTTTCCTGAACGTTGTGATCAGTAATTAAGATTCCGATATTTTTATTTTTTAATTGGGCAACAATTCTCTGAATATCTTCAACTGCTACAGGGTCAACACCGGCAAAAGGTTCGTCTAATAAAATAAATTTAGGATCTGTAGCCAATGCACGTGCAATTTCTGTACGACGACGCTCTCCTCCCGAAAGTAAATCACCACGGTTGGTACGAATATGTTCTAAGCTGAATTCTTCAATCAAACTCTCCATTTTTGCAATCTGCTCTTCTTTTGAAAGTTTAGTCAATTGCAAAACGCTCAGGATGTTGTCTTCAATGCTTAATTTTCTGAAAACAGATGCTTCCTGTGCTAAATAACCAATCCCTTGTTGTGCACGTTTGTACATCGGATAATCGGTGATATTCAAATCATCAAGATAAATATTTCCTGAATTTGGTTTAACCAATCCAACAATCATGTAAAACGAAGTTGTTTTTCCGGCACCATTCGGACCCAAAAGTCCCACGATTTCTCCTTGATTTACTTCAACAGAGATTCCTTTTACAACACTTCGACCTTTATAGGTTTTGATTAAATTATCGGCTCTTAATTTCATTTTTTAAGTTTAATCGTTTAAACGTTCGAATCGTTTAATCGCTGCAAATTAACGAATAAACGATTCAACAAATAAACCTATTAACAATTATTTAGTTTCGGCTTCTTCTAAAGCTTCCCAAAATTCATACGCTCTGCGCAAATGTGGAATTACGATTGTTCCTCCAACTAATGTAGCAATTCCCATCGCTTCCATCATTTCTTCTTTTGTAACACCTTCTTTATGACTTGTTTCTAAATGATATTTTACACAGTCATCACAACGTAAAACAGCAGATGCAACTAATCCTAAAAGCTCTTTTGTTTTTACGTCAAGCGCTCCCGGTGCATAAGCATTAGTGTCAAGATTAAAAATTCGCTTTACAATTTTGTTGTTGTCTGCGAGTAATTTTTCGTTCATTTTCGAACGATAGTCGTTAAATTCTTGAATGATATCAGACATTTTGTTTGTTTTTATTTTTATAAACAATTCTTGATATAAGGATGCTTACTTCGTAAATTATTAACATTGGTATTGCTACAATGGTTTGGCTCACTACATCCGGAGGTGTTACGATTGCTGCAATAATCAAAATGATAATTACGGCATATTTCCAATATTTTCTTAAAAAGTCAGGCGTTACCAGGCCTAATTTGGTTAGGAAATAAATAATGATTGGCAATTCAAAAAATAACCCGCTTGCAAGAACACTTGTTTTTACCATTCCCATATAAGACTCTAAAGTAAATTGATTAATAACGACATCACTCACGGAAAAAGTAGCCACGAAATTTACTGACATCGGAATCACAACATAATATCCGAAGAAGACCCCTAAAAAGAAAAGTAAGGAAGAAGTGAAAATAAATACTTTAGCATTTTTTCTTTCTTTTTCGTATAACGCCGGGCTGATGAATTTCCAAAGTTCCCATAGTATATAAGGAAAGCTTAAGATAAAACCAGCCAAAATACACATCCAGACAAAGATATTTACCTGTCCTTCCATTTCTGTATTTTGGATAATGAAATTCAATTCAGTAATGCAGATACTGTCAGCGAATCCTAATTGGTGCGATAAGTCGCAAAACCATCGATACGTAAAAAACGTAGGCCTGGTTGGTCCCAAAATGATAACATCAAATAAATAATCACTAATAAAATAAGTCACAAATGCCATAATGCAAATTGCAGTTGTACTTCTGACCAATAACCATCTTAATTCTTCAAGATGGTCTAAAAACGACATTTCGCTAAGGTTTTTCTTTGCCATGTTATACGATTCCTTCTTTTAAAATGTCATGTAAATGTAATACGCCTTTATACGTTCCGTTATCGGAAACTATCAATTGAGTAATTGAAAAATCTTCAAGAATGTTTAAAGCATCTACTGCCATTGTTTCTGATGTTACTAATTTTGGGTTTTTTGACATAATATCTTTTGCAGTCAAATCAGCAATTGAATCTCTGTCATTTAACATTCTTCTAATGTCACCATCAGTGATAATTCCTATAATCTTGTCGTTTTCTATTACGGCGGTAACACCCAGTCTTTTTTCAGAAATTTCGAAAATTACTTTTTTAACAGAAGTATCCGGTGAAACCATTGGTTTTAATGAGTGCTCAATCATATCTTTTACGCGAAGTAATAATCTTTTTCCTAAAGCTCCGCCAGGATGATAAACGGCAAAATCTTCGGGCTTAAAATCACGCATTTCCATCAGGCAAACTGCCAAAGCATCTCCCATAACAAGTTGTGCTGTGGTGCTGTTTGTTGGCGCCAGATTAATTGGGCATGCCTCCATATCAACAGTTGTGTTTAAAACATAATCAGAACCTTTGGCTAAAAACGAAGTTATATTTCCGGTTATTCCAATTAAAATGTTCCCAAAACGTTTCAATAATGGAACTAAAACCTTTATTTCAGGACTGTTTCCACTTTTTGAAATGCAAATTATGACGTCTTCATTTTGTATCATTCCTAAATCACCATGGATGGCTTCTGAAGCGTGGAGAAACATTGAAGGGGTTCCGGTTGAATTGAAAGTAGCGACCATTTTCTGCGCAATAATGGCGCTTTTTCCAATGCCTGTAACAATTAATCTTCCTTTCGTTTCATAAATGCGTTGTGCAGCTTCGTAAAAATTTTCATCCAGATAATCAATCAGCTTTGTAATTGCTTCACTTTCAGAGAGTATTGTTTTTTTTGCGATAGCTAAAATATTTTCTTTTGTAATCAAAACAGGAAAGTTAAAATTTGTGAGTGTGAAAGAAATTTGTATCTTTATAATGCAAATTTATACAAAATACCATTAATATAAAGAATGAATGTAAACGAAATTGAAATACATAAGGAATTAAAGAAGTATTTCGGCTTTAGCCAATTTAAGGGTTTGCAGGAGCAAGTTATTATGAGTATTTTAAATAAAAAAAATACTTTCGTAATTATGCCTACTGGTGGAGGGAAATCCCTTTGCTATCAATTGCCCGCTTTAATTCAGGATGGAACAGCTATTGTTGTTTCGCCTTTAATTGCTTTAATGAAAAATCAGGTTGATGCTATTCGAAGTCTTTCTTCTGAAAGCGGCATTGCCCATGTATTGAATTCCTCTCTTACAAAAACAGAAATTGCTCAGGTAAAAACAGATATTAGTTCCGGATTAACCAAACTTTTGTATGTTGCGCCGGAATCTTTGACAAAAGAAGAATATGTGGCTTTTTTGCAAAGTGTGCCCATTTCATTTGTGGCAATTGATGAAGCACATTGTATCTCTGAATGGGGACATGATTTTAGACCCGAATACAGAAATTTAAAAAATATAATCAAGCAGTTGGGCAATGTTCCAATTATTGGTCTTACAGCCACTGCAACTCCAAAGGTTCAGGAAGATATTCTTAAAAATTTGGATATGTCTGATGCAAATACTTTTAAAGCATCATTTAACAGACCTAATTTATACTACGAAGTTCGTACAAAAACCAAAAATATAGAGTCAGATATTATTCGGTTTATCAAACAACACAAAGGTAAATCCGGTATTATTTATTGTTTAAGCCGTAAAAAAGTAGAAACGATTGCTGAAGTTTTGCAGGTAAATGGAATTAGTGCTGTCCCGTATCATGCAGGCTTAGATGCTAAAACAAGAGCAAAACATCAGGATATGTTTTTGATGGAAGATGTTGATGTGGTGGTAGCAACAATTGCATTTGGAATGGGTATTGACAAACCGGACGTTAGATTTGTAATTCATCATGATATTCCAAAATCACTCGAAAGCTATTATCAGGAAACCGGTCGCGCAGGTCGTGATGGAGGAGAAGGACATTGTTTGGCATACTACTCCTATAAAGATGTTGAGAAATTAGAAAAATTTATGTCCGGTAAGCCGGTAGCGGAACAGGAAATTGGATTTGCCTTACTGCAGGAAGTGGTGGCTTACGCCGAAACCTCTATGTCACGAAGAAAGTTCTTATTGCATTATTTTGGTGAAGAATTTGATGGTGAAAATGGCGAAGGCGCAGACATGGATGATAATGTCCGTAATCCTAAAACCCGAATCGAAGCACAGGATGAGGTTGTTAAATTATTAGAAATTGTTCGGGATACGAAACATATTTATAAATCAAAAGAAATTGTGTTTACATTAATTGGTCGAATAAATGCTGTAATTAAAGCACATAAAACCGATACACAATCTTTTTTTGGTTCAGGTTCTGACCATGACGAGAAATATTGGATGGCACTGCTTAGACAAGTCCTGGTAGCGGGTTATTTATCTAAGGATATTGAAACCTATGGTGTAGTGAAAATTACCCAAAACGGATTGGATTTTATAAAAAAACCGGTGTCGTTTATGATGTCTGAAGATCATGAATATAATGAAGCCGAAGATGATGCCATTGTTACGGCGGCAAAATCATCAGGAACTGCAGACGAAGTTTTGATGACAATGTTACGGGAACTGCGTAAAAAAGTAGCTAAAAAACTTGGAGTTCCTCCTTTTGTTGTTTTTCAGGATCCATCTCTGGAAGATATGGCTTTAAAATACCCTGTTACTTTAACAGAATTATACAATATTCACGGTGTTGGAGAAGGAAAAGCCAAGAAATATGGCGCTGAATTTGTAGCCTTAATTAATCGTTATGTAGAAGATAATGATATTGTCCGTCCAGATGATTTAGTCGTAAAATCTACCGGAGTAAATTCAGCCAATAAATTATATATTATTCAGAATATAGATCGAAAATTATCATTGAATGATATTGCTTCTGCAAAAGGCCTTACGATGGATACTTTGATAAAAGAAATGGAACAAATTGTGTATTCCGGTACCAAACTTAATATTAAATATTG
The DNA here is from genome assembly GCA_039931915.1 of Flavobacterium sp. Lineage (GTDB taxonomy): Bacteria > Bacteroidota > Bacteroidia > Flavobacteriales > Flavobacteriaceae > Flavobacterium. The sequence continues at coordinate 78,544 of JBDTRA010000004.1, forward strand.
GGTTGATGATATGCTTGATGATGATCAGCAGGAAGAAATTCACGATTATTTCATGGAATCAGAATCTGATAAAATCGAAGATGCCCTTAAAGAATTCGACGGAGAATATGATATTGATGAATTACGCTTGATGAGAATCAAATTTATTAGCGAAGTAGCGAATTAAAGAAAGTTTACAGTCTTAGTTTCTAGTTTACAGTTTTTTACTGAGACTGTAAATTGAGACTGCGACTAAATTACTACTCACTATATACTTCTCCACGATGCGGTTTCAAAGCATCTCTTACCTGAATCATATTTTCATCGGTGACAACGATAAAGGCGATGGCTTGCATGTCGTTTATGATTTTGAAACCCGTAATATTTAGTGGAAGCTTTTCTATTGCTATATATTCTTTCAAATGAATTTCATGATGCTCAGCTGTTTTTGCTGAAGCAGGACCACGAAAATCCCAAATCAATTTTATTTTTCTAGACATTATTTTTTAGGTACAAAGGTTCAGAGCGGCAAAGGTACAAAGTCTATTTTGAAATTTATGCTTTGAAGTTACCCTATTGTCAGTTCGGGTGGAGTCGAGAAACTTTGCCTGCCTCTTGACTTAGATAAAATTTGTAATTGATATAATTTCAGTTCAAAATAGTATTTTTGCATCTTCTTTTCATAAATAGGAAAGCTAATAGAATAAATAAGATACAATGCAAAGAGAACTTTTACTTCAGGTAACACCGGAAATTGCTGCTAATGAATCGCTGCTTAAAGACTATTTGTCTAAACAAATAAAAGTTTCTCCAAAAGAAATTCAGCATGTTTCTATTCTGAAACGATCAATTGATGCGCGCCAAAAAGCGATAAAAATCAATTTGAAAGTGATTATACATTTACAAGGTGAAGCTTTTCAAGAAACCAAAATAGAGCTTCCTGTATATAAAGATGTTTCTAAAGCGCAGGAAGTAATTGTGGTTGGAGCAGGTCCGGCAGGACTTTTTGCAGCATTACAATTAATTGAATTAGGCTTGAAGCCGATTGTAATTGAGCGCGGAAAAGATGTTCGGGGCAGACGTCGTGACTTAAAAGCAATAAATGTAGATCATTTGGTTAACGAAGATTCTAATTATTGTTTTGGTGAAGGAGGGGCAGGAACGTATTCTGATGGTAAGCTTTATACACGTTCAAAAAAGCGTGGAGATGTAACCAGAATTTTAGAACTTTTAGTGGCTTTTGGCGCTTCAGACGATATTTTGGTTGAAGCACATCCGCATATCGGGACAAATAAACTGCCCAAAATCATTGAAGACATTCGGAATAAAATCATCGAATTTGGTGGTCAGGTTTTATTTGATACCCGTGTGACTGATATTTTGGTAAAAAATGATGAAGTAGGAGGAATTGTAACTCAAAAAGGGGATACCATCCAGGCTAATAAATTAATTTTAGCGACGGGACATTCCGCTCGGGATATTTTTGAATTATTGGACAAAAAGAAAATTTTTATCGAAGCCAAGCCTTTTGCTTTGGGAGTCCGTGCAGAGCATTCGCAGGAACTGATCGATAGTATTCAGTATAGCTGCGATTATCGGGGTGAATATTTACCTCCTGCGCCGTATTCAATCGTGAAACAAGTTAATGGCCGCGGAATGTATTCATTTTGTATGTGCCCGGGTGGTGTTATTGCGCCTTGTGCAACGAGTCCGGGTGAAGTGGTTACAAACGGCTGGTCTCCATCAAAAAGAGATCAGGCAACGGCAAATTCAGGAATTGTAATCGAATTGAAATTGGAAGATTTTAAACCTTTCGCAAAGTTTGGTGCTTTGGCCGGAATGGAATTTCAAAAAAGTATAGAACAAAAAGCATGGCATTTAGCTGGTGAGACTCAAAAAGTTCCCGCACAGCGAATGATTGATTTTACGCAAAATAAAGTTTCAGCAGATATTCCGAAAACTTCTTATGTTCCGGGAACCACATCTGTTGAAATGGGACAGGTTTTTCCGGGATTCTTATCGCAAATCTTACGCGAAGGATTTAAAGAGTTTGGAAAATCAATGCGTGGTTATTTGACCAACGAAGCAATTTTGCATGCACCGGAAAGCAGAACTTCATCGCCGGTTAGAATTCCAAGAGATCCTATAACTTACGAACATTTGCAGATAAAAGGATTGTATCCTTGCGGAGAAGGTGCAGGTTATGCGGGTGGAATTATTTCTGCAGCAATTGATGGTGAAAAATGTGCGTTGATGATTGCAGAATCTTTGAAATAATCGTTGACTGGTTTTCAAGTTATTAAAATTTGTAATATATTTAATTCTCTAGTTTAATAACTATAAGCCAAATGAAAAATTTTTTCTCCAATTTATTTAATAGAAATAACGATCCAAAATCAATAATTTCTTTTGATGTTATTGATCCTGTTTATTCTTATTTATATAACGAGCAGGGTAGTCTTGAACTCAAAATAAAAGGAATTCAGGAGAATGTGTCTATTAATTTATTTTATTTTCCGGGATCATTTGATCACGACGAAGGACATGCGGAAATTAAAAAAGCGGGATTTAATAATGCTTATGAAGTTTTGAATGAGCTTTATAAAAAGATTGATATTGGTGTAATTTCCGAAGAAAAAATGAATGAAGGATTAGAATATGATTTTATTCATATTCAGTTTTACTCTGCGCCGAGTTCAGAAATGAAACAGTACTTTAAACGTGTCCTGAATAATTTTGTAATCATATTTTGTTGTACTAATAACAGTCTTGAAACAAACGATTTTAAAATTTTATATTCTAGCACTCATTTTTTGGATTATACAAAAGGATTGTTAGAGACAGAATATCTTGATTTTAACAATCCAAAGAATGAAACGCAGGCAATTGGAATTAAGGATTTTAAGATTGTCTTGCAGGGAATCTGTCAATACATGAATATAGAAATTCCCGAAGGAATAGAACTTCCTTCAGAGGAAAATTTATTAATAAAAGAGGAAGTGACGGCAGCAACTTTCGAAGAATTTATTAATTTGGTTTCAAGAGGAAATGTCGAGGGAAAATTGGTTCAAAAACAATCAAAAAAGCTTTTGAAGAATTTTAAAAAAGAAGCAAAAGAATATGATGAGATAGTTCAGGGTCAGTGGGATTTTTTTGAAAGTATAGATTGTTGGGACAGTGACTGGAAGTTTGATCCCGAAGATGCGGAATATTTTATTTCAGAAATGATAGGTCAGGATTTGAATTTTGCATATCCTGAAGAAACATATAGTCATAATTTGTTTCCTTATATTCAGTCTGCATTAGAAAAATTAGATTTGGAATTAATGACTTACGATACACATGGAGATAATTATTTGTTTTTTGTTGTCAATAAAAAAGATGTAAACAGAATTTTAGAGTTATCGGAGTTAACCAATATTCCTATTAATGAACTGGCATAAGGTTATTTTGTAAATGCGCTTTTACTTATTCAAAGGCATTAAGTTTTATCTTCATTTCTTAATCAAATCTTAATAATCGAAACGTTTTTTTGGTTCAAAAAATGTTCTTTATCTTTTTTAGTGTGTAATTACTTTGTAATTATTTGTTTCTTCATAGAATTTCGTTTAAAAGATTTTTAAGGTTTAAGTTTTTTATTAAATGTTTTTCAATCATAATTGATAAATTTTGCGTAATTGTTTATTTTTTTAATTTTTATTATTAATTTAAAAAAAAATTAAAAAAAATTATAGAGAAATTAAAAAATAAGTTAATTTTATGCAATCGATTACATGAGCATCGGGGTATTTTATTTATTTAGCTATAATTAATTGGTGTTCTTGAAAATCAACTATTTACATTTTTAATCTAAACTAACCAAAAATGAAAAAAATTAGACCTTATCTTTTATTATTATTTACGAGTACTACTTTTATAATTCATGCTCAAAAAGCACCAAAAATAGATTTAACACCATGGAAGTTAACTATTCCGGAAGGAGCTGTAACAACATATAAAGCACCAAAACTTTTAGACTACAGCGAGAATTTGGATATTCAGAAATTTATGTTTAATGATTTGTCTGACAGGTCATTAGTTTTTTATGTTTACCCGTCTATAAAATCTAAAAGATCCTTTAATAAAACAGAATTAAAAGAACAAAATTCATTTGGCGGGGATGCCGGCTGGACTTTTAAAGGTGGTGCCAAACTAAAAGCAGTTGTAAGAATGGGAGATATTTCTAAAAAGAATGATGTTAATCCCCGGGTTATTTTTATTCAGATTGGAGGCAGATTAAAAGAAGAACAGGTTAATTTAATAGGTGCAAAAGATAAAACTGCACCATCAATTTTAAAAGTTTTTTGGGATAATGGCTATATAAAATTAAGATCAAAAAGAATTGCTGACCCTTCTATTACCGGAAGTGATTTGTTGAAAGAAGATTCCTGGATCGATGACGATGGTTATACATTTAAAAATAAAGTCGGTTTTGATAAATTTACATTACAAATTGAAATTACTGACGGAAAGATGGAAGTTAGTGTTAATGGTGATGATAAGGTATATTCCGGAGATAATTATAAGCAATGGGGAGTGTTTGATAATTATTTTAACGTTGGATGTAATCTTCAGGGTGATGAAATTGGCGCATATGCAAATGTAAAATTTTACTCGTTAGAAGTCTCTCATAATTAAAAACGCTATAAGTAATAAAAAAATAAATATTTAAAAGAAAAGTCTGTAACATTTTGGTGTTACAGACTTTTCTTTTAAAATTTCTGGTTTAATTTTTTAGATGAAGCCGCTCTCTATCTGTTTTAATGAAATTATATTTTAGGGAATTTCATTTCATTGAAAGTGCTTTTTTGTTTAGCTAAAGCTTCAATTTCGTTCCATTTTCTCGGAGAATCAATTGACAGGTTTTCGTATGAATCCTTTTTAATTAAAATATCATCTTCAATACGAACGCCAATATTCCACCATTTTTTATCGCATTTACTGTTTGCCGGAATATAGATTCCCGGTTCAACAGTCAGAATCATATTTTCTTTTAAGTTGCCTCCGTAATTTCCTTTGTCATGAACATCCAGACCAAGAAAATGCGAGCATCCGTGCGGATAATAAATTCTGGAATCCCGAGGATCTGTGATAATTCCAAGCTTAATTAACCCTGCTGTGATCACTTCTCTTGATTTTGTATTTAAATCCTGAATGCGAGTTCCTTCTTTACAGATTTTAAAAACTTCTTCCTGTGCATCATAAACCAATTGGTAAATGGCTTTTTGCTCTTCGGTAAATTTTCCGTTTGCCGGAATTGTTCTGGTAACATCTGCAGAATAACTATGATATTCTGATCCTACATCCATTAATAACAATTGATTGTCGATTTTGCTGCTGTTATTTTCGCCGTAATGTAAAATGCATCCATTTGCTCCGGCACCCACAATTGGAGGATAACCTTCGTCTTCGGCACCATATCTTCTGTGAATGTAAGCATGGATCCCGTCAGCTTCATTTTCGCTCATGTCCGGGCCAACAGCTTTCATTACTTCGTTGTGCGCAATACATGAAAGTTTAACGGTTTTATGCATTAGAACCAATTCTTCAGGAGTTTTTATCTCCCTAAGCGAATTTGTAATGTCTGCAAATTTATCTAATGAAGATTTGTCCTCAATCGTTATACCGGCTTTGGTTTTGAATGTCTGAAGTAAACCAAATAAGTCAAAACCACTTCCATTATTTTCGATGTCAATTGGGATTTTGTCATAAATTATTTTATCGAATTTTTTAAAATCGATAGCAAAATCTTTAAAATCTTTTCCGTTGTAAACTGTAGAAATACCCAATTTAGACTTACTTCCATCAATACCCAGGCGTCTTCCTGTCCATATTTCCTGGGCGGCATTTTTTTCTCTGACAAAGAATACCTCGTCATAAGTTTCACCGGTTCCTTGTGCTTCTTTAAAAATTAATAATACAGCATCAGGTTCTTTGTAGCCTGTTAAATAATATAAATCAGGATTCTGATGAAAATTATAATTAATATCTCTTGAAAAAACTCTTTCCGGATAAGAGAAAATTACAGCTACAGAATTAGCTGGCATCATTGTCCTAAAAGCTTCACGACGGCCTTTGTGAAATTCTTTTGAAAGATAATCAGTTGGTAAATTTTCCTGAGAGCGAACTTGAGAAATACTAATTAAGAATGAAAAAAACAGAAGGAAATGCTTCATTTTTTGGTTGATTTAGTTGATGATTTTCATTTTTATAGTAAATGCAATTTACAAAAAAAAGGGTATTTTTTTTGAATAAAAAAACCGCCCATTTTCATGAGCGGTTACCTGCTGAATTAATAATTATTTCTTTTTTAGTTTGTCTTTAAAAACTTTTTCAAATTTTTCTATTTTGGGCTGAATTACCATTTTGCAATACGGCTGATTTTTGTTGTTTGAATAATAATTCTGATGATAATCTTCAGCTTTGTAAAACTTTGTAAATGGTTCTACTTTTGTTACAATTGGGCTGTCATAAACTTTTGCGCTATTAAGTTCCGTTATAATATTTTCTGCAGCTTTTTTCTGTTCCGCATTTTTGTAGAAAATTACAGAACGATATTGCGTACCCACATCGGCACCTTGTCTGTTTAGTGTGGTAGGATCGTGAACTGTAAAGAAAACTTTGAAAATTTCATTGATGTCTGTCACATTTTTATCATAAGTAATTTGTACAACTTCAGCATGACCGGTTGTTCCGGTACAAACTTCTTCATAAGTCGGGTTGGCAACTTTTCCTCCTGAAAATCCGGAAACAACAGATTTTACCCCATTTAAATTTTCGTAAACTGCTTCAACACACCAATAGCATCCTCCTCCAAGTGTAATGGTTTCTAAATTTGAAGCCTTTTTAGCTTTATTATCTTGAGCAAATCCGTTAAAGGATAATGCAAAAACGCATATTAAAAATATATTTTTCATAATTGATTATTTAGAATCCGGGATAAAATCAAGAGCGATCGAATTCATACAGTAACGTTTTCCGGTAGGAGCAGGGCCATCATCAAATAAATGCCCCAAATGTCCGCCACATCTTCCACAAAGTGCTTCGATTCTTTCCATTCCGAGTGAGTTGTCAGTTTTGTAAATTACACTTTTTTTATTGTCCTGTTCAAAAAAACTTGGCCATCCGCAACTGCTGGCAAATTTTGCTCCGGATCTGAAAAGCTTATTTCCACATGAAGCACAATAGTAAGTTCCTTTTTCATCGGTATTCCAATATTTTCCGGTAAAAGGTCTTTCGGTATCTGCCTGGCGCATTACAGCATAAACGTCTTCGGGAAGTACTTTTTTCCATTCGGCGTCAGTCACATTAAGCTTTGTAGTGTCAGTATTTGAATAATATGGATTTCCCGGTTTACTGATTTTATTTTCCATGATAACTGTTTTTGTATTTGTTTTTTTTGTGTTTTGCCCACAGGCTTGAAAAATAAAAAGCGGAATTAAAAAGCAAAGGCTTAAAAGCTGGGTTTTTGTTTTGATAATTTTCATGGTGGTTTAATTTTGTATTTCAAAGATACGGTGAGAGTTTGTTTCGAAATGTCGTGCACTTTACAATTGAGATTTTTTTAAGTATGATTTAACGTTTTGTTATTTACGTAAAATAAATGTGTTAAGTTTTATACCTTGTTTTTAAAGGTTTTTGTAAAATAAATAGCATTCAATGTTTTGATAATTAATATATTGTGGTTTTTTGGGCTCGTTAAACTTTTCACAATCTTTTCTGAGATTTTCAAGCCATTTCTTTTTTCGTATTTTTGTTATATCAATATGCCTTATGACCGAAGAAAACGTAATACTAGTTAATCAAAATGATGAGCAAATTGGCTTAATGCCAAAATTAGAAGCACACGAAAAAGCTCTTTTGCATCGCGCTTTTTCAGTTTTTATTTTAAATAGTAAAAATGAAATCATGCTTCAGCAGCGGGCACATCAAAAATACCATTCTCCTTTACTCTGGACCAATACCTGTTGCAGCCATCAACGTGAAGGTGAGTCAAATATAGAAGCCGGCAGTCGAAGATTATTTGAGGAAATGGGTTTTAGGACCGAATTAAAAGAGTTGTTTCACTTTATATACAAAGCACCTTTTGATAATGGTTTGACAGAGCATGAACTTGATCACGTAATGATTGGGTATTATAATGATAATCCGGCTATAAACCTTGATGAGGTTGAAGATTGGAAATGGATGAAAATAGAAGATGTAAAAACAGATATCCAGAAGCAGCCCGAAATTTACACCGTTTGGTTCAAAATAATTTTTGATGAATTTTATCATTATTTGGAAGATCATACAATTTAAACCATATTAACCAAAATCCAGATGAAAGTAACCATATCAAGAAAAGCACATTTTAATGCTGCACATCGATTGCATAGGAAAGATTGGACATTAGAAAAGAACAATGCTGTTTTTGGAAAATGTAACAATCCTAATTTTCATGGTCATAATTATGGTTTAACAGTAAGTGTTACAGGGAAAATTGACCCCGAAACCGGTTTTGTTTTAGATGTAAAAGTATTAGCGGATATTATACTGGAAGAAGTTGAAATTCCGTTTGATCACAAAAATTTGAATCTGGATGTTCCGGAATTTCAGGATTTGAATCCAACAGC
>JBDTRA010000005.1:0-82009 GCA_039931915.1 Flavobacterium sp.
AATCTAACAATTATTCTTATGAAATCATTTTTGTAGATGATGGCAGTACAGATGATTCGTGGTCAATTATTGAAAGTTTTTCCAACGAAAACCCTAATGTAAAAGGAATTCGTTTCATGAAGAATTTTGGCAAATCTCAAGCTTTACATGCTGGTTTTGCCAAAGCAAAAGGCGATGTCATTATTACGATGGATGCCGATTTGCAAGATAGTCCTGAAGAGATTCAGGGATTATACGACATGATCACCAAAGAAAAATTTGATTTGGTTTCCGGCTGGAAAAAGAAACGCTACGACTCTGTTGTAGCAAAAAATTTACCTTCAAAATTATTTAACTGGGCTGCCAGAAAAACTTCGGGAGTTGAGTTGAATGATTTTAACTGTGGATTAAAAGCATATAAGAACACTGTTGTAAAGAACATAGAAGTTTCGGGCGAAATGCACCGATACATTCCGGTTCTGGCAAAAAATGCCGGTTTTAATAAAATTGGTGAAAAAGTAGTACAGCACCAGGCCCGTAAATATGGCGAAACCAAATTTGGCATGGAACGCTTTGTTAACGGTTTCCTTGATTTGATTACGATTTGGTTTTTATCGAGATTCGGAAAAAGACCTATGCATTTATTTGGTGCCATTGGTTCTTTTATGTTTATTATCGGGTTTTTATCAGCCGGATACATCGGGGTTTCGAAATTGTATCACATGTATAATGGCATGAGATACACTCTGGTTACTAACAACCCATGGTTTTTTATTGCTTTGACCACAATGATTTTGGGAACGCAATTATTCCTGGCCGGATTTTTAGGCGAAATTATCCTGCGTACTAAAAACAACGAAGAACGCTATAAAGTAGCCCGGGAAGTTAATTTTTAACATACTGTTTTAGCCCTGATGGAAGCGGTATCCTTTTTTGGCTTTTTCTGCCAAAAAAGATATAGCGGACAGCAGGATAAAGCTCCTAAATACCACAATTATTTTAAATTTAATTGTAAAAAATATATAATTATGAATATCGCAGCTCCTATTTTAAATGCCGTAAATGAATGGTTAACACCAACATTTGATAAAGAAACACAAGCAGCCGTTAAGGAATTGATGACAACATCGCCAAAGGAACTAGAGGAAAGTTTTTATAAAAACCTGGAATTTGGAACTGGCGGAATGCGCGGGGTGATGGGTATTGGAAACAATCGAATTAATAAATACACGCTTGGGAAAAACACACAGGGCCTTTCTGATTATTTACATCAGGTTTTCCCGAATCAGCCTGTAAAAGTTGTTATTGCTTATGATTGTCGTCATAACAGTAATACCCTGGCAAAGGTTGTTGCTGATGTTTTTTCGGCAAACGGAATTCAGGTTTATCTGTTTTCGGATTTACGACCAACTCCGGAATTATCTTTTGCTCTTAAGTTTTTAGGGTGCCAATGTGGAATTGTACTTACAGCTTCTCATAATCCGCCGGAATACAACGGATATAAGGTATATTGGGAAGATGGCGGGCAGATTGTTCCGCCGGAAGATGAGGCAATTATTAAGGTAATCGAAAGTTTGAATTACGATAAAATCAAATTTAATGCGAACGAAAGTCTTATTCAGTATATCGATACTGAAATTGACAAAGCTTTTGTGAAATCATCGATAGAAAATGCGAGTTTTAATACTCCGGCAGCAGCTAAAGAAAACCTGCAAATTGTATTTACTTCTTTGCACGGAACTTCGATTAAATCTGTTCCTGATACTTTATCACAAGCAGGTTACCCGAATGTGCATATTGTTCCTGAACAAGCGATTCCTGATGGAAATTTCCCAACAGTAAAATCTCCAAATCCGGAAGAACCGGAAGCTTTGACAATGGCTTTGGCTTTGGCCGAAAAAACCAATTCGGATATTGTGGTAGGAACAGATCCTGATTGTGACCGTTTAGGGGTTGCCGTAAGAAACAATGAAGGCAAAATGATTTTGCTTAACGGAAATCAAACAATGGTTTTAATGACATCATTTTTATTAAAACAATGGAAAAAAGCAGGTAAAATTAACGGAAAACAATTCGTTGGTTCTACCATTGTTTCGACTCCGATGATAATGGAATTAGCGACAAGCTATGGTGTAGAGTGCAAAGTTGGCTTAACAGGTTTTAAATGGATTGCCAAAATGATTAAGGATTTTCCTGAACTTCAATTTATTGGAGGCGGCGAAGAAAGCTTTGGTTTTATGGTTGGTGATGCCGTTAGGGATAAAGATGCTGTTGCTGCTACTTTATTAATCTGCGAAGTTGCTGCGCAGGCAAAAGCTGCAGGAAGCAGTGTTTATAAAGAACTATTACAGCTTTATGTTGAAAATGGCTTTTATAAAGAATATTTGGTTTCACTGACTAAAAAAGGAATAGAAGGTTTAGCAGAAATCAATCAGATGATGATTGATTTACGTGAAAATCCTTTGAAAGAAATCAACGGGCAACGCGTAATTATGGTCGAAGATTATCAATCTTCAGTTGCTTTAAATTTATTGACGGGTGAAGAATCTGTAATGGATATGCCAAAATCGAATGTATTGATTTATTATACAGAAGACGGCTCAAAAATTTGTGCAAGACCAAGCGGAACGGAGCCAAAAATTAAATTCTATATCAGCGTAAATACTGAATTAGATTCTGTTGAAAATTTTGATGCTGCAGAAAGTTTCTTAGACGAGAAAATACAAAACATTATTGCAGGAATGCAATTGAGATAGTGAAATGAACGACAAACCTGAAACAAATGACAAACCAGAACTATTAGATTCGATTATCGGCCTAATAGATCAAACCCGTCATTTTGTTGCCAAAACGGTTAATCAGGAACTAACTCTATTATATTGGAAGATTGGAAAAACCATTAATGATGAAATTTTAAAAAATGACAGGGCTGATTATGGAAAGAAAACAATTCAACACTTAAGTTTAGAATTATCCAGTAGATACGGCACTGGGTTTAGCAAAAGAAACTTACATAGTTTTATAAAACTAAATACTGTTTTTCAAGACATTACAATTGTGCAGACACTGTCTGCACAATTGAGTTGGTCACATTTATACTCAATATTAAGTATCGAGAATGATATAAAACGTGAATTCTATATTCAAATGAGTATTCACGAACGCTGGAGCGTAAGAACTTTGCAAGAACGCATTGACAGTATGCTTTTTGAAAGAACCGCTATCAGCAAAAAACCTGAACAGACTATACTTAATGATCTGAAATTATTAAAAACCGAAAAACAAATTAGTCCTGATTTAACTTTTCGAGATCCTTATTTTTTAGATTTTTTAGGATTGCATGACAGCTATTCCGAGAAAGATTTAGAAAGTTCTATTTTAGCACAATTACAAAATTTCATTACTGAAATGGGCAGTGAATTTGCTTTTCTTGCCCGCCAAAAAAGAATAATAATTGATGACGAAGACTTTTATATTGACTTACTTTTCTATCATCGAGGTTTGCGACGTTTGGTTGCCATTGACTTAAAACTAGGAAAATTTAAAGCTGGTTATAAAGGCCAAATGGAGCTATATCTTCGTTGGCTAGAGAAAAACGAACAAAAAGAAGGTGAAAACAAACCAATTGGATTAATTTTGTGCAGTGAAAAATCACCAGAACAGATTAATTATTTAATGCTTGATAATGATGAACAAATCAAAGTTTCAGCTTATTTAACCCAATTACCTGAAAAAAAATTATTGCTAGAAAAACTGGAAAGAGCCATTGCTATAGCAGAAAATAACATCCAAAATAAATGAGTAATTTCAAAAAAATAGTTCCTTTTATATATCCCTATAAAAAATATGCATTTTTAAACATTTTTTTTAATGTTTTATATGCCCTTTTTAGTACTCTTTCGTTTGTATCTTTAATTCCGATGCTTCAGGTTTTATTTGACAAAACAAAGCAAAACACTGTAAAACCAGTATTTAATGGGATATTAAAACTGCAACAATACGGTGAAGATTATTTAAGTTATTACATCACTACAACAAAAGGCACCCATGAATCCGGTTATGTTTTATCAATAATGGTTGCCATTATCATTTCGATTTTTTTATTAAAAAACCTGGCTGATTATTTCGCTATGTTTTTTATTACTTTTTTAAGAAATGGTGTTTTAAGAGATATGCGAAATGCTTTGTATAAAAAAACCCTTGAACTGCCTTTGGCTTTTTATTCCGAGAAAAGAAAAGGAGATGTAATTTCGAGAATTTCCGGCGATGTAAATGAAGTACAAAATTCATTTTTGGCCATACTTGAACTTATCGTAAAAGAACCTCTTACTATTGTTTTCACCATAGTTGCCATGCTGATTATTAGCGCTAAATTAACCATATTTGTTTTTATTTTTATTCCGATTTCAGGATATATTATCTCTTTAATCGGTAAACAGCTTAAAAAGAAATCTACTAAAGCACAACAAGAGCAGGGTACTTTTTTATCTACTATCGAAGAAACTATCGGCGGATTGAAAGTGGTAAAGGGATATAATTCTGAAAATTATTTCAACACTGTTTTTCAGAATTCTACAGAACGTTTTTTTACTTTATCAAACAGTATTGGTAATCGCCAAAACTTAGCTTCGCCTGCAAGCGAATTTATGGGAATCGCAGTAATTGCCATCTTACTTTGGTACGGAGGTCAAATGGTTTTAATTGAAAAAACACTGGACGGCGCTGCATTTATTGCTTACATGGGATTGGCTTATAACATCCTTACACCGGCTAAATCAATATCTAAAGCCTCATATGGAGTAAAAAGAGGAAACGCTGCTGCTGACAGGGTCTTAGAAATTCTAGAGCAGGAAAATACGATTACATCAAAACCTGATGCAATTGAAAAAACATCTTTTGATGATAATATTACTGTACAAAATATTAACTTTAAATATGAAGAAGAAACAGTATTAAAAGACTTTTCCCTTACTATTAAAAAAGGACAGACTGTAGCCCTTGTTGGACAATCCGGAAGTGGAAAAAGTACCATTGCAAACTTACTGACTCGTTTTTATGATGTGAATGACGGAACAATTTCTATTGATGGAATTAACATCAAAGATATGAACCTGCAGTCACTTCGCGGTTTGATGGGATTGGTAACACAAGACAGTATTTTATTTAACGACACTATAAAAGCTAATATTTCGTTAGGAAAATTAGATGCTACTGATGATGAAATTATTGAAGCTTTAAAAATTGCCAATGCTTATGAATTTGTAAAAGATTTACCATTGGGCATTTACACTAACATTGGTGACAGCGGTAATAAATTATCAGGAGGGCAGAAACAACGCTTATCGATTGCTCGTGCCGTATTGAAAAATCCTCCGATTATGATTTTAGATGAAGCAACATCGGCTTTGGATACGGAAAGTGAAAAATTTGTTCAGGTTGCCCTTGAAAACATGATGCAAAACAGAACTTCGATTGTGATTGCACACAGGCTTTCTACAATTCAAAAAGCGAATTTGATTGTAGTAATGCAAAAAGGAAAAATTGTAGAACAAGGAACTCACGATGAACTGATTTCTCACAACGGAACTTATAATAAACTGGTAACCATGCAATCTTTTGAATCTTAAGACTCATAGGACACCTATAATTAAATGATTTGCACAGATTAAAGAATTATTAAAACCAATTTTAATTTCTTTAGTCTGTGTTTATTTTTTTAACTTAGATACAATTAACGATATATCGTTTAATTCCTCAGAAATGTATCTAAACAATCCAAACATAAAACTCCCGGATCCGGACACTATTGTCTGGAAATACTTAGATTTATCTAAATTCCTTGAATTATTGCTTTCCAATAAATTATTCATGTCCCGTTCTGATAAGTTTGAAGATCAGTATGAAGGCACTTTTAGCGAACCTACTTTTGAAGAGATTAAAAAACTGGCCATTGACAATCCTGACTTTTTAAATTATTATAAAACACATCGTGAAAAAGTAGCAGTCAGCAGTTGGCATATCAACGAATACGAATCGTTTGCCATGTGGCAGATATTTACTCAAAACAGTGAAGGATTAGCGATCCAGTCGACAATTGGCAGGCTTCAAAAAGCATTGAAGCCTGAAAAGAATTTTGATCAGTATATTGGTGAAGTTAACTATATTGATTACAAAAAAGAATACATTCCGTTTGATGATTCATTCTTCCCATTTTTGTTTAAACGAAAAAGTTTTCAATATGAGCGCGAGGTTCGCATTATTACCGACACTTCAAAAAGTATTATTAAACTAAATGACGGTTTAAAAATCAACGTTGATATAAACCAATTGATAGAAAAAATATATATCCATCCAAAATCAGAAAACTGGTATAAAAAATTAATAATCGAATTGGTAGAACGGCTGGGGTTTGGTATTGAAATAGAAAAATCAGATTTAGAAAGTGATATTCTGATATAATTTTAGCTTTAAATTAAAAAAGAAAACCATTTAGAAATTAAATAGGTTTATAGTTTTTAACTTCCCATTTTTTAAATCCTAAATCAATGTAGCTGTAATGCAAAACATCATTTTTATCAAATTGTCCGTTTTGATTGGTATCTTCTATAGTCCTAAAATACAAACGATCTTTAGACTCAATTAAACTCCAATCAACCAACTCCTGAAGGTCTGTAGATATTTTTGTGAAATTTTCTCCACTAATATCACTAAGATACAATGTCTTAATATCACTTGTATCAACTTTACCGTCTTTATTGGTATCTGAATCTGTTAAGGTATAAACCATTATTTGGTTTTTAGTCCTGTCTGCAACTGATTTTAAATAGGTAGCGGTCAGAATCAAAACAGGCTTATCTGCCAAAGGCCTAATAGAATCCGAGTCTACTTTTTGAAATTTTAGATTCTGTAAATATCCTGTAATTTCATATTCGCCTAGATTTGAAATCGTAAAACTCACATCGTTTACACTTGAAGATCCATAGCGTCCTTTTGTACCTTTTTCAAAAACCCTTAAATCTCCAACCGGATGAATCAAATAATTGGTTCCTTGCATCTGAATAGGCAAATCTGCAACTTCTATTTGCGTTGAATCGGTTTTAGCTACAACACTTGTTTTATTTGAAGCATCATAAGTTACTTTCGGTTTTTTAACTTCATCACGACAACTTGAAAATAAAATAACCAATACAGAACAAGATATATAGAATACTTTTTTCATAACTTAATTTCTAATTTCATTCAAATATAATCAATAAAATGTATATGTCTTAAATTGACATTTCAAATTCAGAAACTCTAAACCTCATAAACTATAACCTTGCATTCAGTTTTATATTAAAAACTCTCGAAGTCATATAATTAGGAATTGCATACTGATTTTTAGAATAAGCATCCCGAACCCAGGTATTAGTTATGGCATTTTGATTATTAAAAAGATTAAAAATCTCTACACCCAATGATAATTCCTTAAACTTTTTCAACCAACTGGCTTTTGCAGCATTATTATTATCAATAAAAACTTTAGCAAAACCTACATCTGCCCTTCTGTAATCATGCAACCTGTTCTGATACAAATAAGGATCAGAATAAGAAGGCGACCCACCAGGCAAGCCGGTATTATAAACTAAGTTCAGATATAATTTAACGCTTGGTATATTTGGCATATAATCCTGAAACAACATTGCAAATTTCAAACGCTGGTCTGTCGGTCTTGCGATATAGCCTTTGTTTTCGTAATTTTCTTCGGTTTTCAAATAACCAAAACTAATCCAGGATTCCGTTCCGGGAACAAACTCTCCATTCAGTCTAAAGTCTAAACCCTGTGCATATGCTTTTGCATTATTATCGGCAACATACCGAATACGAACATTATCGACTGAATAAGTATTTACATCTGAAAGTGATTTATAATAAACCTCGGTAACCCATTTAAAAGGGCGATCCCACATTTTAAAATTATAATCATTACTCAAAACAATATGAACTGATTGTTGTGCTTTCACATTCGGGTCCACAACTCCATTTAAATCACGAAGTTCCCTGTAAAAAGGCGGCTGGTAATACAATCCGCCAGAAAGCCTGAAAATCATATCCATATCCCAATCCGGTTTTATGGCAAACTGAGCTCTTGGACTAAAAACAACTTGATTTTTTCCCTCAACAGCAGCACCGGAAACATTCCAGCTCTGAAAACGAGCACCCAAATTATACCAAACCTGACTCGATCCAATTTCTGTTTTCTGATTCCATTGTGCGTAACCTGAAAATCTGTTTATATCATTAAAATTGGTTGCACGAATATCCTGATAAGGCAAAAGCGGTCCTGTATATGCAGTACCGGGCTGATTGTTTTTTGGTAAATTTAAAATAGGCGGGTTTATTGAAAATCCAGCCGAATCAATTACTTCCCACTCTACAATTCTGTCTCTTATGGATTCTCTGGTGTATTTCAAACCAAATTCTAACTGACTGTTATTCCATTCTTTAAATCCTTTAATTTCAGCATTTGCAATTAAAGCATCCAAATCGTTTCTGGCATGATTAAGTTGTGCACCAATCCCTCTTGTAAAATCTACATCATCAGGGTTGGTTGTTCCATCAGAATTTACATTTCCTAATCGATATTGCGCCAGGATATCAAAATGTTCCTGTTCAGTCGTATGAAATAATGAACCAATAAACTTTAAAGTAAAAGTTGGGGAAGCTTTGTATGTTGTTTTTACCGCACCAAAATACGTATCATATTGGTCTTTTTCCTGACCTTCATAATAAACGGCCAATGCCATTGGCTGATCTATAGTCCCGAATTTCGTTTCACGTGTCAACGGCCTGTATAAATATTTATTCTGAGAAATGTTCCCTAAAAAACTTACCTGCCATTTTTTAGAAATATCATAATTAATATTGGTCTGAATATCCACAAATGTTGGTGTATAATTAGTTTGTGTATCCTGGCTATTAACCAGCAGACTATTATTTCGGTACCGGACACCAGTCACGGCTGACCATTTTTTATTTTTGGAAACTGCATCAACAGCAAAACTTCCACCAAGAAAACTCGCTTCAACAGCAGCTCCAAATCGTGTTGGTTTTCTGTACGTAATATCCAGTACAGAAGAAAGTTTATCACCGTATTTTGCCTGAAACCCTCCCGCAGAAAAATCAACGTTTTGTACTAAATCCGTATTGGTAAAACTCAACCCTTCTTGTTGGCCTGAACGAATTAAAAATGGACGATATACTTCAATTTCATTTACATAAACCAAATTTTCGTCGTAATTACCTCCACGAACTGCGTATTGTGTACTCAATTCATTGTTTGAATTTACACCCGGTAATGTTTTTAAAATATTTTCGATTCCGGCATTCGCACCCGGAATTTTTCTGATTGTAGACTGATCAATAACAGTAATGCCCTGAACACGTTTTTTGTTTTTTGAAGTTACAAAAACTTCCCCCATCTGTTCTTCTGAATTACTCATAACAGGATTAAAAACCAATACTTCAACAGGTTTAAGATTTACCGCTAA
Organism: Flavobacterium sp.; assembly: GCA_039931915.1. Lineage (GTDB taxonomy): Bacteria > Bacteroidota > Bacteroidia > Flavobacteriales > Flavobacteriaceae > Flavobacterium. The sequence goes on from JBDTRA010000005.1 coordinate 9,510, forward strand.
CGTTATCATCTTTAAAGAAATATGTGTAAAAATTAAAATTGATTTTCTGTTAGACGGCACATCAATTTCAAAAAAACCTTTTGCATCAGATTGTGAGACATTATTACCTGCAGACACATTTACATCTGCGACGGGATGATTTTCATTATCTAAAATAACACCTTTAACATGAGCATTTTGAGCCGATGAAGCATAACCAATGCATAAAAAAAGGAAAACAATTATAATCTTACTATTATTCAAACGTTCTAATTTTATTTTTGTTGACTTCTAAAAAAATGAGTTTCAAAGATAACAGAATTCCCTACATTATCAACTACTTCGATTTTTAAATCATTTGCACCCTCTGCAACTATCCCATCCTCAAATGTATGTGTGATTTTTTTGGTTTTATTGTCATATTCAAACAAAATCCAATTCCCGTTTAAATAGCCATTATACGATTTTATCCCGGAGAGATTATCACTAATAGTAAATTGAACCGTTTTTAAATCACTGATCCATTTATCCTGAATTGATTTAGCAATTTTAATTGTTGGCGCAATTGTATCTAAAACTAAACCGAATTGCCCTAATACTTTTGATTTGGCAGTAAAAACATCATTTTTTCTTGTTGTCGGATTATAACTTTTGCTGTTTCCACTTATTTTCCCAATAAAAAGTTTGTCCCGTAATGCTTCTGAATAAGTACTGTCTTTAATCGTAATTGTAAAATTTGAATGGACCGGAACTGTATCTTCGTGAATATAAATCCGGTTATTTTTTACATCAAAATTTAAATTAAAATCATCGTAAAAGGTTCCGGCAGGAAAAAAAACGGACATATTATCTTTTTCAAAATTTGAATCTTTATCATAACGAATCAGATATTTTGAAGTAACAGGCTCTTCGTTTATAATTGGTGTTTCTGAATCATATTCAATTGGAACTGTAACCGAATTTAAATTGCCATAATAATCCGAAACTTCAATACGATAGGCTGAAGTTAAATTCGGTTCAACCGGAATTATCCCATGCAGCGAATCTGTTTTAATAATACTCAAAGCATACGGTGTTTTCATAAATAACTTTTGTACACGCTGTCCTGTTTTTTTATATCTGGGATAATCTATAAAAGCATTCACAAAACGCATTTCATCAAAAGAATAGGTGTTAAATTGATAATTATAATTTTGATTTCCGTTTAAAAATGTAGAAACATTGAAAACACCATTTTTATTAAACGAAATATCATCAAAATCAACAGTATTAATTCCAAAGCCAATTTTTCCTTTCGCTTTTATTTTACTTGCCAGATATGTTCCATCATCCTGAAGTGAAAGATTCAATAATAAAGGCTGTTTGGATTGATTGACAACTGTATTTCCATCCAGCGGATACACATACAAACTTGTAATTGTTGGTTTTTTGGTATCTTTTATATTCTTATCAAATCCAAAAAACAATGGATTTATAACAAATTCCGTTTTGGAATCCCGAAATTCAAAATGCAAATGTGGTCCCTCCGAAGAGCCTGTATTCCCGGAAAACGCAATCAATTGTCCTTTTGTAACAGGTAATTCGTCAGGTTTCAGATATATTTCAATTTCAAAAGACTTTTCTTCGTAATGTGTTTTTTGGATATATTCCTGAATTAACCCAACAGCAGTCTGCAAATGTCCATATACCGTAGTGTATCCGTTTGGATGTGTGATATAAATGCATTTACCATTGCCAAAAGTGGAAATTTTTATTCTTGAAACATAACCATCAGCAGCGGCATACACATTTAATCCTTCTTTTTGATTTGTCTTTAAATCGAAACCTGCATGAAAATGATTTGGTCTCAACTCCCCAAAATTCCCGGAAAGCTGCATTGGAATATCCAATGGTGAACGAAAATAATCATTTGGGTATTGGGTTTGCGAATGAAGAAAATTACAAAACAGTAAAAAAATCAGGGAAAATCTCATAGGTAACATTTTTGCTAAGATAAAAAATAAGGAGCGAAAACCGAAACAAACTGACAAAAACACAATTAATTGAATTTCATATATTTGTCTATTTTTAATGCAAAAAAAGCGATAAAAAATTGCATTAATAAAAAGGAATACTAACTTTGTATGATTAAGTAATGAATAGGATTTATAATGAGTGTAATTGCAGAAATAATTGATACTCTTGAATATAAAGTCGAAAAGCTTTTTGAGAAATCAAAAGCTTTAGAAAAAAACAATCAGGAATTACGATTACAACTAGCCAAAGCTGCGCAAATTATCCAGAAACAATCTGAAGAAATGGAAGCTTTGAAGAAGCAATATGACACACTTAAGATAGCCAATTCATTGCTCGGCAGTGATAATAACAAGAGAGAGACAAAGCTTAAAATAAATTCATTAATTCGCGAAATTGATTACTGTATAGCACAATTATCAGATTAGAAAAACATGGACGGAAAGCTTAAAATTAAAATATCAGTTGCAGATCGGGTTTATCCGTTAACGGTTGAACCTGCTCAGGAAGAAGGACTTAGAAGTGCTTCTAAAAAGATTGATGCTATGATTAAGCAATTCGAAGAAAATTATGCAGTTCGTGACAAGCAAGATGTATTGGCCATGTGTGCCCTTCAGTTTGCGTCACAAGTAGAACAAAAACAAATTGATAACGCTATTGATGGCGAAGAAACCATCGAAAGAATCAAAAGATTAAATTTGCTTTTAGATCAATATCTCGAAAATTAAACGTTCTTTACAGAAACTAAGATACTGCCTACATTAGTTCACAATTGGTAAACTCAACACTAACAAATTAGAATGAGCAAATCATCACTACTAAAGCATGCCACGCTTTTTGCGAGGAAACTTGAACAGTGAGTTAGCTCAAAACTTGTCTTTACGAGTTTATTCAAGCAATTAATGTAGGCTTTTTTTATATATAAATTTTAACAAACATGGACATAATAACGATCATTATTTCAGGTATTATAGGTATTGCAGGAGGTTTTGTGATAGCTAAAATTATCGAAAAAAGCAATATTTCTAATCTAATCAAAAACGCAAAAAAAGAAGCAGCCTCAATTTTAAAAGATGCTAATTTAGAAGCAGAAAATATCAAAAAAGATAAAATTCTTCAGGCAAAAGAGAAATTTATTGAATTAAAGTCAGAGCATGAGCAGGTAATTTTGGCCAGGGACAAAAAAGTAGCCGAAGTTGAAAAAAGAATTCGTGATAAGGAATCCCAAATTTCAAATGAATTATCTAAAGCTAAAAAAGTAAACGATGATTTTGAAGCCAAAACACTAGAATACAACAGTAAAATTGAAATTTTAGACAAAAAACAATCTGAAGTTGATAAATTACACAAAAGCCAATTACAGCAACTTGAAGTAATTTCAGGACTTTCTGCAGAGGAAGCAAAAGAACAATTAGTAGAAGGGTTAAAAGCCGAAGCTAAAAGCAAAGCGATGTCGCATATTCAGGAAACCATCGAAGAGGCAAAACTTACTGCACAGCAGGAAGCAAAGAAAATTATCATCAATACAATTCAAAGAGTAGGAACAGAAGAAGCAGTAGAAAATTGCGTTTCCGTTTTTAACATTGAATCTGATGATGTAAAAGGTAGAATTATTGGTCGTGAAGGCCGAAACATCAGAGCGCTTGAAGCTGCAACCGGAGTTGAAATCATTGTTGATGATACACCGGAAGCTATTATTCTTTCTTGTTTTGATCCTGTTCGAAGAGAAATTGCCCGTTTGGCTTTACACAAATTAGTAACTGACGGACGTATTCACCCAGCCAGAATTGAAGAAGTTGTTGCTAAAACAGCTAAACAAATTGATGACGAGATTATTGAAGTTGGTAAACGTACCGTTATTGACTTAGGAATTCACGGTTTACATCCTGAATTGATAAAAGTGGTTGGTAGAATGAAATACCGTTCTTCTTACGGACAAAATTTATTACAGCACTCCAGAGAAGTTTCTAAACTTTGCGGTATCATGGCAGCCGAATTAGGCTTAAATGTAAAACTGGCAAAAAGAGCAGGTTTACTTCACGATATTGGTAAAGTTCCGGATACAGAAAGTGATTTACCTCACGCTTTATTAGGAATGCAATGGGCTGAAAAATATGGCGAAAAAGAAGAAGTTTGCAACGCGATTGGAGCCCACCACGACGAGATCGAAATGAAATCATTATTATCACCAATTATTCAGGTTTGTGATGCGATTTCTGGCGCAAGACCGGGTGCAAGACGTCAGGTATTAGATTCCTATATCCAACGTTTGAAAGATCTTGAAGAAGTAGCTTACGGATTCAGCGGAGTTAAAAATGCTTATGCAATCCAGGCCGGTAGAGAACTTCGTGTAATTGTAGAAAGCGAAAAAGTTTCTGACGATAATGCTGCCAATTTGTCTTTTGAAATTTCACAAAAGATTCAAACAGAAATGACTTATCCGGGTCAGGTAAAAGTTACTGTTATCAGGGAAACAAGAGCAGTAAATATTGCTAAATAATTCCTCAAAATATATCTTAAAAAAACTTCTCATTGCTGAGAAGTTTTTTTTTGCCTGAATCTAAATACTACAGCTCGTCATTAAAGACAATTTTAAAGGTTGTACCTACTCCAACTTCACTTTCTACATAAACCTTTCCTTTCATGGCTTCTATTTGATTTTTGGTGATATGCAAACCAATTCCGCGGGCATCTTTATGTTTGTGAAACGTTTTATACATTCCGAATAATAAATTCCCATAAACCTTTAAGTCAATTCCCTGCCCATTATCTTTGATTTTTAATACTTTGTTGCCTTCCTCATTGAGAAAATAATCAAAAACAATTACCGCATCTCTTTCAGGATGTGCATATTTAATTGCATTTGTCACAAAATTCTGCAAAACGCTTTCCAGATAAGCCGGATTAAAATTTATAAATATGTATTCCGGCACATTGTTTATAATATTTACTTTTGTCTCGGAACTAAAGTCTTTAATTATTGAAATTGTTTTATTAATATAATTTGACAACCCCAACGGTTTAACGATTATATCCATATCACTTTGAATCTGAACAATTTGATTTAAATTTAAAATCGTATCATTCAAATCATTAGAAACTGTTCTAAGATGCATTAGCATTTCTTTGATCGTTTCTTTTTTTTCATTAATATCAATAAAATCCAGGATAGATTTTATATTACCAACCTGAGTATTTAAATTATGCGAAACGATATAGGAAAAGTTTAGCAGCCGACTATTTTGATCACTATATAGCTTCATTGTTTTTATAAGCTCCAACTCTTTTTCCTTTTGTGCAGAAACATCTGTATGGGTACCTATTACACGCAATGGTTTTCCATTTTCATCACGTTCAATTACTTTTCCCCTGTCTAATATCCATTTGTATTTTCCACTGAAAGTCATCACACGATGATAATTTTCATAAAACGGAATCTTATTATCAAAATGCTCCTGTATATCCGAATAATATTTAGGCAAATCATCCGGATGGACAATTTTATCCCAACGTTCCGGATCGTCAAAAATATCCGTTGATTCTAATTCTAAAATTTTTAATGATAATGAGGAATAAAAAACACGGTTTGTTACCATATTCCAATCCCAAATACCCGCAGTTGAAGCTTCTAAAGCAAACTGAAACCTTTCTTCGGAAATCCGTAATTTCAATTCTTTGTCTTTCAAATCCGTAATATCCGAAACACGCCCAAAAAAACTTACCCGTCCATCAGGAGAAGCGTCAGATTTAGACGAGATTTTAAACCAACGCAATCCTTTTTTGGGCAACACACCCCTAACTTCAATTTCCCATGGCAAAACACTTCTTCTTGCTTTTACTAAAGACTGAAAAAATAAATCCCGATCCTGCGGGTAAATCCTTTCATAAATAATTATTTTAGTATCATTTAAAAAATCATTAGCACTCAATTCAAAGATTTCTTCCACTGATTTACTAATCAATGGAAACGAGTAATTATTTTCTGAATCGATAATAAACTGAAAAATCAAATCAGGAATTTCAGCAAACAGTTTCTTATAAAAGTCATTTACATTCGGAGAATTTTCATTCTCATACAAATCGAAAACCATATGTTTATTTGTGTAAGATTGGGGAATCATTCTTGAATTACAATATATTCTTTTTTCCGGAAAGTAAGTGTTAAATATTTAAATTTCAAAAGATTATCTTCTTGGATGAAAAGTATTCATGATACCTTTTAAGAAGCTTCTGTCCAAATGCACATAAATTTCTGTAGTCGTTATTGATTCATGTCCAAGCATTAATTGAATCGAACGCAGATCGGCACCATTTTCAAGCAAATGTGTTGCAAAAGAATGCCTGAAAGTATGTGGGCTGATACTTTTATTTAAATTAATTTTTACCGCCAGATTTTTTATAATTGTAAAAATCATGGCACGTGTAAGCTGATTTCCCCTTCGATTCAAAAACAAAGTATCTTCATTACCTTTTTTTATGTTCAAATGGTTCCTGATCCCTTTTTGATAAATCTGAATGTATTTTTGAGTTAAGGCACCAATAGGAACAAAACGTTCTTTATTTCCTTTTCCGGTAATTTTTATAAAACCCTCCTCAAAAAACAAATCCGAAATCTTTAACGAAACCAGTTCCGAAACGCGAAGTCCGCAGCCATACAAAGTTTCCAGCATTGCCCTGTTCCTCTCGCCTTCATTAGAACTTAAATCTATTGCTGCAATCAAATTATCAATTTCCTCAACAGATAAAGTGTCCGGCAATTTACGTCCTGTCTTAGGGCTTTCAATTAATCCTAAAGGGTTATCAACGCGATAATCTTCAAAAACCAAATAATTAAAAAAACTTTTTAGTCCAGAAATTATCCGTGCCTGTGACCTTGGATTCACTTCCTTTGAAACTGAATAAATAAACTGCTGAACCGTTTCTTCTGTAATTTTCAGTGGAGAAACTTCTATTTGATTATTTTCTAAAAAATGACACAATCGCTCAATATCAAAACCATAGTTTTCGATTGTATTTTTAGACAAACCGCGTTCTATTCGTAAATACGATTGATAATCTTTTATAAATGTGTTCCAATTCATGTTTACAAAGTAAAACATTTTTAGGCATAAAAAAACCTTCCTGATTGGGAAGGTTTTAATGTACTACTAGAATTTTAAATGTTTTTAGAATTTATATCCAACAGATAATGAGAAAACACTATTTTTAATTTTTGTATCATTTCCTTCTTCAGTATCAAGAATATTAGCTAAACCTAAATTATAACGAATACCTGCTGAAAGATTTTCTGTAAAATCATATCCTGCTCCAAAGTTAACTCCAAAGTCAATTGATTTAAACGAATCTTTAACATTCTCATCTTCGTCCCCAGCTTTAGCCTTAGCACTTAATAAAAATCCAATTTGTGGCCCAGCTTCTAAACTAAATTTATCAACTACATAAAATTTTGCCATTACTGGAACATTTAGATAATCCAAATTATATTTTAGATCGTCACCACCACCATCAGCCTCGAATTTAGTTCCCTGTGTAGCGAACAAAAGCTCTGGTTGAATAGCAAATTTTTCAGAAAGTTTGATTTCAGCAAAACCACCAACAAGAAAACCAACTTTTGAAGAATTATCTTCAATATCATCACCTGTTAAGTTAACAAGGCTGATTCCTCCTTATAACTCCAAATTTAACCCCTTGTGCATTTGCGAATCCAAATGCTAAAATTGCAATCGCAGATAAAATAATTTTTTTCATTTTTTTTTGATAAATTAATTTTGATTATTTAGTAGGACAAATCTATATTAATTAACATTTACAAACCAAATTAAATTATAAAATAATTATACAAAAACGTTACAAAAATCTTATCAAAATAAATAGAAATCTAGATATCAAACGATTACATTTTTAAATATCACCAAAAACAGTTAGGCAAAAAACATTTAAATTATTAGTAAAATTCTCTCTTAATGTTGATTTTTATAAATTTACCTAGTTATTTTCGTCATAAAATGGTAATTTTAAAACTTGAAAAACAATAAATATAAAAAGGATGAGTTTTTATTTGTAGTAATTTGTATTAATCAAAAATTAAAATCAAAAATTATGAAAAAAATATTTTTAGCAGCCGTTTTGTTCCTGGTAGCATCGGCATCAATTCAGGCACAATTAGTAAAATTCGGAGTAAAAGCCGGGGTTAACTTTGCAAACCAGACAGGAGATGCAACTTTTGACGGAGATGATTTTAACAAAGAAGGAATCACAAGCTATCACGCAGGTGTAGTGGCAGAAATTAAATTATTAGACAGATTTGCTATTCAGCCGGAGCTTTTATACTCAACACAGGGAGCAACTTATAAAAATGCTGTTAGTGAGTTTAAAAATGAATTAGGCTATCTATCAATCCCCGTAATGGCAAAATTCTACCTTACCGATTCTTTTAGTCTTGAAGTGGGACCACAAGCTTCCTTTTTATTAAGCGAAAAAAACGATTTTGATGTAAAAGATGCCGAAACTTTTGAATTTGGTGTAAATGCGGGATTAGGATTTAAACTTACCGAGAACTTTTTTGTTCAGGGCCGTTATGGCTTAGGATTGACAGATGCTTCAAAAAATGCGGATGTTAAAAATTCAACTGTACAATTATCAGTTGGATTTTTGTTCTAGAAATAATATCACATAGTTTTATAAAAACCGTTCTGTTAATTAGAACGGTTTTTTTATTTTTACCCAATTCAATGACAATTGCAAAAATCAATTGCAATGGCAATATCAAATATTATGTCAAAGGCAATTAAAAAATCAATTTAATACAAAATCAAAATATCTTACCTATGAAAATTGCCATCATTAACGGACCTAATCTGAATCTTTTAGGAAAAAGAGAACCCGAAGTTTACGGAAGCCAGACTTTTGAAGATTATTTTGAAAGATTGGAACACAAATTTCCAAACGTTGAACTTTCCTATTATCAAAGTAATATTGAAGGCGAGCTGATTGGTAAAATTCAGGAAGTTGGTTTTACCTATGATGGAATAATCTTAAACGCCGGTGCTTATACACATACCTCTATTGGTTTAGGTGATGCTATAAAAGCGGTGACAACTCCTGTTATCGAAGTACACATTTCGAATACATACGCACGTGAAAGTTTCAGGCATCAATCCTATTTATCAGGAAATGCAAAAGGAGTAATCTTAGGTTTTGGTCTAAAAAGTTATGAGTTAGCCATTCAGTCGTTTTTATAAAATAATGTCACCCTGAGCGAAGTCGAAGACTATCCGGGAAAAAGGGTTTGATTCCGCTCAGCCTGATATACAATTTAACAATTATTTAATAGCCTCAATTTTAAGTTGTTCTATTTTTGTAAGAGAAAAACTTCCATGAGAAACTATATTTTATTTGCCTTTTTATTTTTTTCGCTTTCCAACTTTGCCCAAATAAAAGGAACCATAACCGATGAAAAAGGAAATCCCCTGCCTTTTGTTTCCGTTTTTGAAGAAAACACGTATAGCGGAACCACCTCAAATGAACAAGGAAAATACCAGCTTAATGTAAAAGAAGCCGGCAAAAACAAAATTATTTTTCAGTATCTCGGGTTCAAAACTCAAAAAATAACGGTTTCACCAGATTCGAAAACAATTATTTTAGATGTAAAAATGCAGGAAGAAAGTTTTGCGTTGAATGAAGTTATCATTGATCCTAAAAACAATCCTGCAAATGCCATTATCAGAAGTGCCATTGCTAATAAAAAAGAAAACTCCGGAAAAATATCCCGATATACCGCTGATTTTTATTCGAAAGGAATGTTTAAAGTCAAAGACCTGCCTAAAAAAATATTAGGCCAAAAAGTAGATCTTGGCGAAGATATGGCTTCAAATCTGGATTCAACCGGAACAGGGATTTTATATTTATCAGAAACTATTTCTAAGATAACCTTTGAAAAGCCAAACAAACTCAAAGAAAAAATCATAGCCTCAAAAATCTCAGGAAACAATAGAGGATACAGTTACAATACAGCCGCATTATCCACTTATGATTTTTATGATAATACGTTAGATTTTGATGTAAAGCTAATTTCCCCAATTGCCGATAATGCCTTCAATTATTACAAATACAAACTTGAAGGGACTTTTTTCGACTCGAACAATAAAGAAATATATAAAATCAAAGTACTACCAAAACGAGATAAAGAACCTGTTTTTGAAGGTTACATTTATATTGTTGATGATAGTTTTGCCTTATATGCAATAGATTTCGATATAAAAGGCTATCGAATGAAAAATGAATTTACTGAAGTCATGAACTTAAAACAAAGCTTCAGTTATAATTCAGGAAATAAGATCTGGTCTAAAAACGCGCAGACACTCTCTTTTAATGCCGGAGTTTTTGGAATTAAATTTTCAGGGAATTTCAATTATGTTTATTCAAATTATGAATTTCCGGATTCGTTTGAGAAGAAAACTTTCGGAAATGAAATCGTTGCTTTTGAAGCTAATGCCAACAAAAAAAACGAGGCTTTTTGGAATCAGATACGCCCAATTCCGTTAACAATTGAAGAAAGTTCTGATTACACCAAAAAAGACAGCCTTCAAACGATTAGAAAATCACAGAAGTATACCGATTCTGTAGATGCAAAAAATAATAAATTTAAAATTTGGGCTATTTTAAAGGGCTATGAATACAAAAACACTTTCAAAAAATACTCATTTGAATATGACGGTTTATTAAATATAACTTCTTTGAGTTTTAATACCGTTCAGGGCTTTAATTTTGATTCGGGATTCTCATTCAAAAAATGGAATGAAGAGGAAGGCAAAAGCACTTCAATAAAAACTGTTTTCAATTACGGCTTTTCTGAGGAGCGTTTTCGTGTTCTTGGTGAAATCAATCATAAATTCAACAATATCAATTATGCAACAATTGGTATTTCCGGAGGCACTAAATTGGCTCAGTTTAATAGTGCGGAACCCATAAGCAAATTTATAAATTCGATAAGTTCCTTGTTTTTTAAAGACAATTATATGAAGTTGTATAATTTGGAATTTATTCAAATCAATTATTCCCAAGATATTGCAAACGGAGTAAATTTGTCTGCAAAAGTGGCTTATGAACAGCGAAAACCGCTTTTTAATACAACAGATTATTCCTTCTTTAAAAAAGACGATATTTATTCTTCAAACAATCCATTGGCGCCAAATGATTTTGAAACCCCGGCTTTTGATCCTCATCATTTATTTAAAGCCAATATAAGTGCCCGGATTAATTTCGGAAATAAATACATTTCAAGACCAGACGGAAGATATAATCTTAAAGATGATAAATACCCTACCCTGTTTTTAGCATTTGAGAAAGCGTTCGCCGCAACTGAGAAGAACTACGAATTTGAACGGATAGGAGCTTCTGTACAATATGATTTATCCTTGGGAAACAAAGGTGTTTTGGGGATGAATTTCAGGGCTGGAAAGTTCTTTAATGCCGAAAATATCTCTTTTATAGATTACAGGCATTTTAACGGAAATCAAACCCATATCGGGACAAGCAATCGTTATCTGAATGTTTTTAATTTAATGCCTTATTACACAAACAGTACAAACGACAGTTATTTTGAAATGCATTTAGAACACAATGATACCGGGTTTATTATGAATAAAATTCCGTTATTGAATCTCCTAAAATCGACTATGACTCTTGGTTTTCATTCGCTGGCAATCCCTGACAAAAAACCATATACAGAGTTTACAATTGGTTTAGATAACCTTGGTTTCGGAAAATTTAAATTTTTCAGGGTAGATTATGTACATTCTTATCAAGGTGGCATTCAACAAAATGGAGTTGTTTTTGGATTAAAGATTCTGAATGTTTTAGACTAAAAATTATTAGCACGCAGATTTGGCAGATTTAAGCAGATTTTTTATTTTTCTTAAAAATGCAAAAACTCTTTAACAGCGGGCTACGTTAGGGATAGGAACGATATCCTTGGATATGAATCTTTCTTCTTCAAGGATAAAAAATTTTATTTTTTATCTTTGTTTATTTTTTAAATATCACTAAAAGTGGGTATTGTTTATATATCTTTTTTTGACTGAATTTGCACCAGATTTTAAATTTTATAAAAGCAAATCTGACCTATGAAAAAACAACTACTATTTGTGATATTCCTATTTTCCTTTATAACGAATGCGCAACAAAAATTGACCTTTGGTTATGATACTGCAGGAAATCAAACCAATCGGACTTTATGCTTAAGCGGCTGCAGTGCAAAACCAGCAAAAGAAATAAAAGAAATCGAAGCTCTTGTGGAAGAAGATTTGGAGAAATTCTATCCGGAAGATGTAATTTCTTACTATCCGAACCCTGTAAAAGAAGAATTATATCTCCAATGGGAACTTTCAAAAGAAAACTATGTAGCTTCTATACAAGTTTTTTCCATTACGGGTCAACTGTTAAAACAATATGTGACAGGTAAGACAAATAATCAAAATATCCCTTTTCAGAATTATCCAACTGGTATATATGTCGTTTTGGTGAAATACAATAACGGAGAAGAAAAATCCATTAAAATTATAAAACAATAGCATGAAACAATTCTACATTACCCTATTCTTTTTATCATTAAGTCTATTTGCTTCTGCACAAAAAAATGAAGGAACTCCTGTAAAAAACATAACTATTATAAAAAGGGCCGATAATAGTTCGGAAACTGAAAAAGCAATTTCAACTTCAAAATCGGCTTCTACAGCAAGAAGTCTTACGACAGCTACAACAACGCCAACAGGAACTTCTACTGAGGTTGGTATAACTTCAGGTGATTTGACAGTATCCTTAAATGGCTCGGCAAACTATTCAATTCCTATAGCTGTTCCTCCCGGGATAAATGGTGCTGAACCTCAAATTAGCCTGGACTATGATAGTCAGGGTACTGATGGATTAGCCGGATTTCGTTGGAATATTGCCGGTGTCTCGACAATTACCCGTATTCAGTCAACAAAATTTCATGATGGGACTATTAAGGCTATTAACGGATCTGTTACAGATCGTTTTGCGATAGACGGGCAAAGACTTATATTAAAAAACGGAGGCACTTACGGAGCTAATGGCAGTGTATATGAAACTGAGAATTTCTCAAATATCAAAGTTACTTCATATATAGGCACATATGGTCAATTATGGTTTAAGGTGGAATATCCGGATGGTTCTGTCGCTTTATATGGTACCATTAATAATTCTTCATCAAAATCAGTTTGGGGTATAACTTCATGGCAGAACCCACAAGGAGTTACTATTAATTATGATTATAATTTGATCAATAACGATTTAACTATAAATACGATAAAATATGGTTCACTGGGAAATAATCCGACTATACATGAAATACAGTTTGTTTATATAGCCCGAAATCGTGTAGAACAATCCTTCATAGCCGGGGAAAGTGTAACAAGAAATAAAATTCTTAGCAAAATAAAAGTATTAGGTAATGGTGCAGGATTTAGGAACTATGCCCTAAATTATGATCAAACATTTTCGCAAAGGTTGATCAGCATTACTGAAACCAGCGGTGATGGAACCAAAAGCTACAATCCTACTATTTTTGATTATGGGATTGCGAATAATAGTGCTGCTATAAGTTATTTACCTGTACCAACCACATTGGATGTAGGTAATATTGATTCCAGGAATGCAGCAACAGTTACAGGAGATTTTGATGACGATGGTAAAATGGATTTTTTATTGTATCCAACCACAGGTCCTGATGCGAAGAAAAAATATTGGCTCTATACAGATATTGCATCAGGAGTAAATCAATCTACACCACATAATGTTGGTGCTTTTGAAGATATTTTTTCAACTAAATGGCTTAGCTGGAATAACAAGGTCATGCCTCAGGGTTGGACTGTTGTTACTAAAAGTATGGCTAATGCAACTTCTCCTACTGATTATAAATTTACAGTTTATAGTAGTGGAATCACTTATCCAATTTATGAGCAATATAGTAAGGTTGTTCAGTTTCCTGCTGACATGGTTAATTCTACATGTTGGTTCGATAATAGTTGCTCTAAAACAACTACCTCCAAAGTTTTTGACAAAAAAATTATTTCAGGAGATTTTAATGGTGATGGATTAACTGATGTTATCATTATAAATAAAAACACAATAAAAGAAACCTGCCAGAAAAGAACTATTACGTCGTCAATTTGCGATCAGATTACTGAAACGGTTACGTCAAAAAAAGTTTACTTCATTGATTTAAAAAGAGACCTTACTACTAATTATTTTTTTGAAGCAGGAGAATTAGCAGCGAACTTAACAGCATATTCTAAAGTTGAAGTGGCAGATTTTAACGGAGATGGTAAATCAGACTTTTTTGTTTTTGATAACGGTTCAGTAAGAATTTATACGTTAAGTGATACAAATACTTTAGTTTTATTGTATACCATTACAGGTGATGCTGCAATTTCCGTGACCAAACCTATTTTGATCGGGGATTATAATGGCGATAATAAAGCTGATTTTGTAATTCCAAGTGATTACAATAATGCCCTTTGGTATAAATATACATCAACAGGAAACATTCTAATTAAAGAAGGAAGAATCTTCAAACCGACCTTAAATCCTAATACTTCTTATGATACTTATGATTTTATTGCATCAGATTATAATAATGACGGTAAAACAGATTTAATTTATATTCAAAGCAGCAGAAATGCACAGAACACTCTTGGAAGGGTAAATGTAGGCTGCTATGGAAATACTAATGGAGATATTACCGATACAGCCACCTGGGCCAATTCGGGATATGTGGCAGATGTTAATATTTATGCACTTCCGATATATCTTCCGCAGAGTAATAAGAATTTATATAATAGTGTCAATCAGTTAAGTTCAACTCTTGAAGTGGCATTTGTCAATAAAAACAAATTACATTTTTTCTCTTCACTTTATGATATGACAAAAGCTAATCTGCTTACTAAAATCACAACTGGCAATGGTGTTCAGGAAGGAATAGATTACGTTTCCCTGGACTCAAATAATAGAGATGATTATTCTTATAGCAGTATTTATAGTCCAAGTAACGGGATCGCAAATTATCCTAATAATGACATTTCAATCAATCCTAATTATTTTGTAGTTTCTAAACTGGAAAAACAAAGTAAGGATGTCTTTAAAAGGAAACTGTTTAATTATTATGGAGCTGTATTTAATCATCAAGGACTTGGTTTTTTAGGTTTCAGATCTGTGAGCCAAACCAATTGGCACGATGACTCGGTACCAATTTTCACAAATGTTGTTAAAAATGATATTGATTTAAGAGGGGCAAGTACCGAAAGTTTCACTGTCCCGAATATGTATTACCCGGATAATGGCCCAGCCCCTTCAAATTTTGTATCAAAATCAATTACAACCTATAATACCTCAGTTGATGCATTGCAGTCAAATAAGGTTTTTAAACTGAAAACGACAAATGCAAAACAGTTTAATGCTTTAGAAAACACCAATACTGAAACCAAAAGCATAGTCTATGATGCAAATAACAATGTTACATCTTCGGCCAATGTAGTAAGTGATGGAACAAATACGCAGACGACAGTAAGCACAGTTGCTTATGAATCAAAAACCTCACCTTATATTGTCGGGAGGCCCCTAAGCAATGAGCAAAGTATATCCGTAACCGGAAGTACTATGACCAGCAAAGAAACCTATACCTACAATACAAAGGAACTTCTTTCTAAAATTGAAAGAAAAGGAAACGGATCCGGTGTCATAACTGAGGATAATGAATATGATGATTTTGGGAATATTACTAAAAAAACCATCACCGCACCAAATCTTACAGCGCGCGAGACTAAATATGAGTATGAGTCTACCGGTAGATTTCTAACTAAAATCACTGATCCTGAAACACTTGTTACAACTTTTATAAACAATCCGAATGGTACTTTAAAATCGGAGACAAATCCTTATTTGTTGACTACATCCTACACCTACGATCCGTGGTTTAAAAAACTAACGGTGAAGGATGATAATCTGGATAAAACCATCACCTATACGTACAGCAAAAATATTGAAAAAACAATTATCACAACCACGACAGATGTCCTTGATGGCAGTGAAAGTGAAGAAATATATGATGATTTAGGGAGAAAAATAAAATCAGGAGGAAAAGATCTTAATGGTGACTTCTCTTACGTGTCGTATTTATATGATATTTATGACAGGAATTATAAGGTAAGTGAACCTTATTTTGGATCAGACCCAACACAATGGAATGAAACCAAATTTGATATATACAGCAGGCCAACAGAAAATATTTCGTTTAATACCAGATCTGTTACTAATGAGTATACCGCCAATAGTCTGACTTCTAAATTTACGGATGGGCAGAAAACGAAAACCGCCCAGAAAAATGCAATGGGGAATGTAGTTTCTATGGATGAAACTACAGGTGGAACTATCAACTACTCTTATTTCGCTAATGGAAATTTAAAACAAATCGATTACAATAATGTCAAAATAGATATTGAACAAGATGAGTGGGGGCACAAAAGTAAAGTAACAGATCCGTCAGCCGGTGTTTTTACTTATAAAACCAATGCCTTAGGAGAACTTACCGAAGAAACCAGCCAAAATGGAACGGTAACAACAACCATTACCCGTGACGATACTGGCAAACCGACTAAAAAAACGGTACAGGGAGCAGGTACTGATACCGAGACCATTTATAATTATGACAGTACAACCAAACAGCTGACCAGTACTGTTTTTACAGACAATAATGAGCCTGTTGGCAGTAATAAAATTACCACAACCTATACTTATGATGCTACATTTAAAAGAATTCTCAGCATAATCGAGGACAAACCAAATGCTTATAAATTCACAAGAACCATTGATAGCTATGATGGATTTGGAAGAATTGAAACAGAAACCAAAAAAGCGGAATCAGGCGGAAAAGTCAGTACCATAACGACTACCAATGTTTATAAAAATGGTGACCTGCACCAAATTAAGGACAGTACAGGTAAAGTATTGTGGCAAACGAACACATTAAATGCAAAAGGACAAATATTGGAAAGTATTCTTGGAAATGGTATAACAATGACCAACGAATATGATACTAATGGCTATTTATCAAAAATAAAACATGATAAAACCACCACACCAATAAACAATATCATGACGCTTACCACTGGGTTTGATTATAAAACCGATAATTTGGACAGTCGTGTTAATAGTGCTTTTGCGAATTATACGGAAACATTTAAATATGATGAACTAAACAGATTAAAGAAGTTTACCAATAAACTTGGAGTTGAGGAGACACAAAACTACGAAGCATCAGGTAAAATTAAGGACAATAATCTGGGAACATATAATTATGATGCTGTAAAGCCCTACCAAAACAATTGGATTACTCTTACTCCCGACGCTATAGAATATTATGCCAATAGAGGAGATCTTTTTAATGACAGTATGGAAGACAGCACCGGCTGGGGAGCATCAAGATACCCCGGTACTGTTTTCTATAGTTATGATGATACAAAAACACCTCACGGTCAGGGAAAAAACACCCTTAAATTAGCTAATACTACTGCAACTGAACAATATGTTCATTCTGATAAATGGATTGCTATTGATAATGAAGAACCTACCGAATACACTTTTTCTGCATGGGTGTACTCTGATAATCCACAAGCAGAGATGTTTTTATTTATGAGGACACCTGAAGAAACCGGATATTTCACCTTAATAAGCAATGTTGTTACAAATGACACAAACCAGTGGAAAAAAATCGAAGGAACTTATCTCGTTCCGGCAAACATAAAAAAATTAAATATCCGTTTAGATAATAACGGAACAGGCAATATCTGGTTTGACGATGTGCAGATTCGCAAAACCAGCATTACAGCCAAAAAATTAGATATTACGTATAATGCTTCTAAAAGCCCAATACAAATTGAAGAGACCGGAGTAGACAAAATAAGTTTTACTTATAATGACGATAACCAGCGCAGCACCATGTATTATGGCAATTTGGATGCTAAAGAACAGCGACCACTGCAAAAACATTATTCTGCAGATGGCAGTATGGAAATTAAACAGAATACCGCTACTGGTGCTTTTGAATTTATTACTTATATTGGTGGTGACGGATATAGTGCACCGATTGCCGTAAAAAGCGATGGTGTAAATTCTTCACAATATTTATATTTGCATCGTGATTATCA
Source organism: Flavobacterium sp. (assembly GCA_039931915.1). Classification (GTDB taxonomy): domain Bacteria; phylum Bacteroidota; class Bacteroidia; order Flavobacteriales; family Flavobacteriaceae; genus Flavobacterium. The sequence continues at coordinate 27,722 of JBDTRA010000005.1, forward strand.
GGGAACTATTTTAGCTATAACAGATGCGAATGCAGCTTGTGCTGGAAAAAAGATTGTTTGATGCCTGGGGAAGCCTGATTAAAGTACAGGACGGAGCAGGTAATACACTGGCAGGGTTGACAGTATTGGATCGTGGATATACGGGTCACGAACATTTGCAGAGTGTAAGTCTGATTAACATGAACGCAAGGCTGTATGACCCGATGCTTCATCGATTTTTAGGCATAGACAATTATATTCAGGATCCTACTAATACCCAGAATTTTAATAATTATGGGTATGTGATGAACAACCCGTTATCAAATACTGACATTAGTGGGAATATTTGCGAAGGATGTGGAGGAATAAATGTAGGCCCTGGTGAAAATGGTACATCTACAGATTTAAAACAATTTGGTAAAGATACAGGTATAGACAAATGGATGGGAAAGAACCTAAACTTCAATAGTTGGAGCAGAAGTTTTAAGAAAATTTTCGGAGGAAGACATAGAGGAAATTCAGGGCCGCCTCCAAATGTGAGTAAGTATGTGAATTTGAATAAGGGTAATTTTTCAGGAGGTTCTTCATCAACAAACAGTATTCCCTCAACTTCCAATTTGCAAAATAACAATGACGTCATGAATTGGTTTAGCAAAGAAAGTGGTCCTTTATGGGATGTAGCAAACGATGCAGTAAATACAAAAGGTGTAGTTAAAATTTATACTCATGGTGGTAGTACTGGAATTGTTGGACCAGATACAAATTGGATTAAAACTGCTGAAGATCTAAATATAGTTTTAATGAGAGGAAGTCCTTCTTGGAGAAATTTCAGAAAAAATGGCGGAAAATTAACATTAGTATTAAAAGCTTGTGGCACAGGAGCAAATGTAAATGATGGATTTGCAAAATTAATATCAAAATCATTCGAGGGCCTAAATGTAATCGGACCAACTAAATATTTCCAAGCAGAATCTTTTCTATGGTATAGTTGGGATAATGGAGTTAAGGATGGAGGAACTTGGAATCTGTATTACAATGGAGAATTAATTAATAGATTTAAAGGAAAATAAAAAAATGAGTAAGCTAACAATAATACTATTACTTCTTTTAATCAGTTGTATTAAAACTGTAGATGGAGACTTATCGAAAGAAGAATTAATTGACTTAAAACAGAACATATTTTATCATGGAGATAAATATTCATTTTCGAGATTAATTGCATACTATAGTGATAGAGACAATTATTACGAATTATTACCATATTCTTTTATAATGGCAGATAAATATAAAAATGGTGATGGATATTTTCAGGTCTATTATGATTTAATTAAAATTAATAACAATGGAAGATATGCAACAAATCTAATAGTTAACTTGAATCAAGACAATATAGAGTTTGTGCTTTCAAATTTAGAAAAAGGAGCCAAATTAAATGACACTGATTGCAAAGTTTTTTTAGCAAAACATTATAAGAATGGATTTGGAATAATTAAAAACGAAAAAATAGCAGATAGCTTGATGAATAGTATAGAGTATAATTAACCATAGTGTAAAAGAGAGATACTATGTCTTTAACAAAATGTCTTGTCCTGAAATTGGTTTACACAAAATGTAAAAATATGGAAAGATGCTCAAAAACATTCTCCTAATTGGTTAAAAAATAATAGATTTAATTTGATGCCTGGGGAAGCCTGATTAAAGTACAGGACGGAGCAGGTAATACACTGGCAGGGTTGACAGTATTGGATCGTGGATATACGGGTCACGAACATTTGCAGAGTGTAAGTCTGATTAACATGAACGCAAGGCTGTATGACCCGATGCTTCATCGATTTTTAGGCATAGACAATTATATTCAGGATCCTACTAATACCCAGAATTTTAATAATTATGGGTATGTGATGAACAACCCGTTATCAAATACTGACATTAGTGGGAATATTTGCGAAGGATGTGGAGGAATAAATGTAGGCCCTGGTGAAAATGGTACATCTACAGATTTAAAACAATTTGGTAAAGATACAGGTGTAGATAAATGGATGAGAAAGAACTTAAACTTCAATAATTGGGGTAAAGGTTTAAGGAAAATTTTCGGAGGCAGAAGTTCTGGGCCGCCTCCTAATGTGAGTAAGTATGGTAACATACAAATGCCAACCCAGCATAGCAGTAATGGCTTTAACTGGACTTTTTTATCTGAAGGAAAACCTGTTTCGAGATTTATTTATGAGTTTTTTAATGGATTTCATACTACTGGTCAATTTTTTATAGGCAGAGGCGTTGGCGATTATAGTATGCGTAACTTAAACGGCTCAGCGACAAATACAGATGAAGCAGTTTGGGGACTGGTTGGAGCGGTCTCAGCTGTAACTTCGATTGGTGAATTCAAAGCAGCTATGTCTGAGATTAAAGCGGCTAAAGGAGAAAGTGAACTACTGTCGTCATTGAATCCTACGCATTATATTAATAAATCAGAAAATGCCATGAAAAGATTTGTCAATGGTGTTAAAGCTGATGGAGCAATTAATGAAAGTATAATGTATGTTGAGAATAACGGTTCAAAGTTTATAGTAGATGGTCATCATAGATATTTTGCAGCACAAAAGCTTGGTATTCAAAATGTCCCAGTTCGACAAGTGAAATTACCTTTTAATGGATACCAAACCCCATTAGATTTAATTTTGTCAGGGAAACAACCAGGGTGGTGGAAATTTTATAAACCCTAATTATTTTATCATTATGGCAATTTGGCAAGTTGGTTTTTTTATTCTACCTAAAGAAAGCGTTGAATCTATTGATTCATTTAGAATTTCTAATGAACATACTTTTGATGATGCACCGTACTGGAAAAATAAATGTACAAGTCCTGTGTTTTTTAAGGAGATTGATTTTTTTCTACCACAAACTAAATCTTGGGCGGAGTATTTAACAATGTACGGAAATGAAAACTCTAATAGATTCGAAATTATTTCAGAAAATGGTCTCGTAGAATCTGTTTCTTTCAGAATAGATTTTACAAGTGATTATAAAAAAATATTAGATAAAATCATAAAATTTTGTGTACTAAATGAATTTGTAATTTTAGATGAAAAACTAAATCTTGTTCCACTAAATTTTGAATTAGCAAATAGTTTAATAAAAAACTCACCCCAAGTTAAAAAGTATAATGATTTATTAAATAACTAAAGTCCGTTCCCCCGCCGTCGCGAGCAAACAAAATCCCATGTAGAGCCAGGAGTTATGCAATTGGTACCCAAGTATCAACATCCAAACATTCCTGGAGGAATTTTTTGGGAAACAATGCATCCTGGAGGTGTAGGCGGGTATTCAATTTGGGGTAAATAAAAAATAAAAATATGAAACTTATAGAATTAGTCAAGTACTTTAGAACAGATGGAATCTACGAAGAATTTTGTCAGTCTCAATCATTAAATATAGATTCTGAGATTGTTGAAATATATATGGAAAAACCTTTTTGTATAAATAATGATTTAGCTTTTTTTGAGATAGAAAATACAGAAGGTAAAATCGAATATAATTTTAATGAGGTGAAGTATTTTAATCTTTTTGACTTTTATTATTTTCTTGATGCAATTGAGGAATCTAAGAATAATGAAAATAGGTCTTTAACAGACGAAGAAATAGCCAAGCGGTTATATGATTATGCTATTAAAGATGCATAAATTGTAATTGTCGCTAAGTAAATATTCCCGACAGCTCGGATATGCGCAAAGATAGCGCGGAAATTCTTTCCGTGCCCACAACAGTTAGGCCTCGAAATTAAAACTATATATGTTTATAGATTTTTTTTGTAAGTACTGATTGCAAAATCATGTCTGGCTGACGTGAGCTTATTGTGTGACTTCTCCTAGTCGAAGTGACAAAAACGAGTCGCCAGAAATCCTCAGTATCTTTTTTGTTTATCACATTGTGCGAAGTCGAAATGCTTGCGGGTTCTCGACTCCGCTCGAACTGACAAAAAAAATAAAGCACTGCTCTCGTAGAACTTAAAGGATTATTGTCTACGCTTAAAACATCCGTATCAGTGGCAACTGGTGAGTTCTATTCAGTTGCATTTTAAGCCAAGATATCAAGCGAATTATATCCAACTAAAGGTGTATCTACACATTTTAGGGCTGCTAATAATGCTTTAGCAGAAGCAATGTCCTCCAATGTATCTTTTGCAAGCTCAATGGAAGATCTCAAAATTATTGTTCCTCGAACTAAAACAGGAATAGTAAGTCCGGGAAAAATTCCTAACTGGGTTTGGCATCATAGTACAGAACCTGGAGTAATGCAGTTGGTTCCGCAGGCGCAACATACAAATGGAAGTATTTTTTGGAATACTTTGCATCCTAGAGGTAGAGGTGGAATGTCTCTATGGGGTGGAGGGTATAGAAGATAGTTTAACAAAAATAAATATAATTAATATGAAATTAATCGAGTTAATAAAATATCTGACCAATCCAGAATTGTTAGAAGAACTCTTTCAGGAACAGGGATTAAATATAGAATCGGAAGTTTTGCTAATATATATGGAAGGAGATTTAGATTTGACATCTAATATTAGTATTTTAGAAATAGAAGAAACAGAGGATGATCTTATTTTTGAAAAGGACGGGTTACAATATATTCAACTTTTTCCTATCGATTATGCAATAGACTTAATCGAATTTGATTTAAATATGAAAGACAAAGGCTATTCTGATTTAGAGATTGCTGAAAGACTTTTGGAGTATAGAAAAAATGATGCGCAATCAACACTAGCTCAAACGGCAAAAAAAACATTCTAGTTTTAAAGTATTATCTGCCCGACAGCTCGGATATGCACAAAGTTAGCGCGGAAATTTTTTCCGTGCCTGCAATAGTTAGACATCCTAAATTAAAACTATATATGTTTATAGATTTTCTTTGTGGGCACTGATTGCAAATCAGCCTATCGGGGTGAACTTAATTCAACTGGAATTTCTACATTTTCTGAAGCCATAACTCCTAAGCGGAATGTTTTTTTTTACTTTTAGCCAAATGTTAATTGATTAAAAAGGATGATATAGAAAAATATGTTTTTCATTAGCAGTTTTATAATATTGCCTATAACGTTTAGCCACTGATTCTCGTTGCGATTTAAAAAATAGTAGCCTTAGCGTATGGTAAAATACTTCAGGAATCGTTGATTCAACAACTTGAAAGCAGCAATGTGAATTAGCAACTGTTGTACAATGTGCTATTTTTCAAAATTTATTGTCAAGCTCCATTTTTCCCATAGTTCTACACCTTTGCCATTATTCTTGGCAGGAATATAGGTGACTAAATTGTGAAAAATATTATTCACTTCTTGCCTTACAATTTGATCATCTTCAGGGTTTGTTCCAACCCTCCAGATTTTCTCATCAAAAATCCCGTGAGAATTGATATAAATCAGAATCGTTAATTTTCCTCGCTGTTTCTTCATGAGTATATTGGAATTTTTTAAAGCTTTTATCATCAGCTTTTTATAGACAGGATTTAAGTCCATTCCTGAGAAAAGTTCATATTCGATTTCTTCAGAAATAAATTTTGGCTTTTCCTCTACATCATTGATGGACATAATTTGGCCATTTCTAAAATTAGGGCAATGAGCTATTATCAAGTCACGAGATTCTAGGTCATTTAGCAAATATGCACGATAATAATGTTCGCATGCCGAATCACTTTCTTTTAAATTTATTTCAATTGTTGCTAAATCATACCAATTATCTTTTTGATCTGGTTCTAAATTAGTTATACTTCTATAAATATCTCTAGCTTCCTGTAAATTATTACTTGCAACGGCAGTTTGAGCTTTGGATTTAAGTTCATTAAGATTGTTTTGTGCTAATAGAGAAGTAGTGAAAAAAAGGATAAAAATCTTGAAGCAGGTCATAAATTTATGTTTGTGCGTTTAAGCATGTCATACAATTTGTGTATACTAGCTACATAGCTGAGTATAACATAAAAAACAGTAAATTGTCGCTATTGGGTGGCGCTTTTCGAACAAATATAGACATAATGTTTTTATTACAAATCATCAAAAGGATTTTTTATTTAGAAATACTAAGTATGAATATGTTCAAAATTATCCGACAGCTCGGATATGCGCAAAGATAGCGCGGGAATTCTTTCCGTGACCGCAACAGTTAGGTCCCTAAATTAAAACTATATATGTTTATAGATTTTCTTGTAGGCACTAATTGCAAAATCATGTCTGGCTGACGTGAGCTTCTTGTGTGAACTTCTCCTAGTCGAAGTGACAAAAACGAGTCGCCAGAAATCCTCAGTATCTTTTTTGTTTATCACATTGTGCGAAGTCGAAATGCTTGCGGGTTCTCGACTCCGCTCGAACTGACAAAAAAAATAAAGCTCTTGTGTCCTTAAAATTTCTAATTACTTAAGTGCCGTTAGGGATAGAAGCGATATTCTTTTTATTTTTCCTTCCTAAAATAAAAAAATATAGCGATAGACCGGCCGAAGGAAACGCCATAAAAAATCCGCTTACTCTGTAATAGAATAAGCGGATTTATTAAGTTTCAAAACCTCAAAATCTTTAAGCCTTTGTAACTTTAAGCCTTTTCTAATGATAATCATCCGGTTCAATATGGATTAAAACATTTCCTAATTGAGGAATATCTTCCTTAAGTGTATCCTGAAGCTTATGAGACAAATCATGCCCTTCTTTTACCGAAATATTTGCAGATACAATAGCATGAAGATCAACATGATATTTCATTCCTGCTTTTCGTATAAAACATTTTTCTGTACCCAGGATACCTTCGACTGTTAAAGATGTGACCCGAATTTCTTCTACCAAATCATTGTTTAGGTGTTCGTCCATGATTTCGCCAAGCGCAGGCCTGAAAATTTTATAACTGTTGTATAAAATAAAAAAAGCAGCAAAAAGTGCTGCCCAGTCATCTGCTGCCTCATAGCCTTTACCCATAAAAATAGCAATTGAGATTCCAATAAATGCCGCAACAGAAGTTATGGCATCACTACGATGGTGCCATGCATCAGCTGCTAATGACGAGCTATTAGTTTGCTTGCTTCGTTTCATTACTAATCGAAATGAATATTCTTTCCAGACAATAATGGCACCTAAAACATAAAGGGTCCATGATTTTGGTAAATCATGCGGAGTTTGAATGTTGGCAATACTTTCATATCCAATAATTGTTGCCGAAGTAATTAAAAATCCAACTACTAAAAAAGTAATCAAAGGCTCAGCACGGCCATGACCATAAGGATGGTTTTCATCAGCCGGTTTATTAGAATATTTGATTCCGAATAAAACCAAACAAGACGAAAATATATCCGTTGTGGATTCGATCGCATCGGCAATCAAGGCATAAGAATTGCCAAAAAAACCTGCCAGCCCTTTTAAGATGGCCAAGCAGGTGTTTCCGGCTACACTAAAATAAGTAGCTTTTATAGCTTTTTGTTCATTCGTCATTTGAGACTTTATCTACGCTCTCACGATTTTTGCTCCAATTGCTCTTAAACGTTCGTCGATACGTTCGTATCCACGGTCAATTTGTTCAATATTTTGAATTGTACTTGTTCCTTTTGCAGATAATGCAGCAATCAATAATGAGATTCCTGCACGAATATCCGGAGATGACATTGTTGTTGCTTTTAGTTGAGATTCGAAATTATGCCCCATAACGACCGCTCTGTGCGGATCACATAACATAATTTTTGCTCCCATGTCGATTAATTTATCAACGAAGAACAAACGGCTTTCAAACATTTTCTGGTGAATCAGAACATCACCTTTTGCCTGTGTTGCCACAACCAAAACAATACTCAATAAGTCAGGTGTAAATCCTGGCCATGGCGCATCTGCAATTGTCAGGATCGAACCGTCAATATCTGTTTTAACTTCATACCCATCTGTGTGAGCAGGAATGTAAATATCATCCCCACGTCTTTCGAGTGTGATTCCGAGTTTTCTAAAAGTATTCGGAATTAAACCTAAATTATCCCAGCTTACATTTTTGATTGTGATTTCGCTTTTTGTCATAGCTGCCAAACCAATCCAGGAACCAATTTCGATCATATCAGGAAGAATTCTGTGATCACATCCTCCAAGGCTTTCAACACCATCGATAGTTAGTAAGTTAGATCCAACTCCTGTGATTTTAGCTCCCATAGAGTTCAGCATTTTACATAACTGTTGCAAATAAGGCTCACATGCAGCGTTGTAAACTGTTGTTCTTCCTTTTGCCAAAACAGCAGCCATTACAATGTTTGCAGTTCCTGTAACAGAAGCTTCATCAAGCAGCATATCTGTTCCCTGCAATCCTTCTTCTGGAGATTCTACTCCGTAAAAGTGATCTTCTCTGTTGTATCTGAATTTTGCTCCAAGGTTAATAAAACCTTCAAAGTGCGTATCTAATCTGCGACGTCCAATTTTATCTCCTCCGGGTTTAGGAATATATCCTCTCCCGAAACGAGCCAAAAGCGGCCCAACAATCATGATAGAACCACGAAGTGACCCACCTTCTTTTTTGAAAGCTTCTGTTTCTAAATAACCAATATTTACCTCATCGGCTTGAAATGTAATCGAACCTGACTCATTTCTTTGGATTTTTACCCCTAAATTACCCAACAAAGTGATTAATTTATTGATGTCAATAATATCCGGAATATTATTAATTTTTACCTTTTCTCCTGTTAGAAGCACGGCACATAAAATTTGTAACGCCTCATTTTTTGCTCCTTGCGGAGTGATTTCTCCTTTTAAAGGTATTCCGCCTTCGATTTTAAAAATTCCCATATTCTCTTTTTAAGGTTCTGAGTTTTCTAAGGTTCTGAGTTTCCAAGTTTCTTGAGATTAAAAAATCTCAGCATCTTAGTTACTTAGCTGCTTAGCAACTTTTTATACGTTTTTTTGATTATTATTTTTCTGAAAAGGTTTTGGTTTTCCCGGACCTTTATTGTTTTTGTTGCTTTGAATCTTTGGCTGACCCGGCGGCGTAATTTTATTTGACATACGCTTATTGGTACGTAATAAATCAGTTGTATTTAAGAGCTCTTCTGTACTTTGCAGTAAATTGAATTTTCCTTCGGATAGTTCAAATAAATGCTCAAAAATCACATCGTCTTTTACAGTGTCTTTGTTCCAGCTTAAATATGATTTTTTCATGTGGTTGGCAATCACCAATACCAATGCGTTTTTCATTTCTCCATCTTCCCATTTATTGGCAACATCAATCATATATTTGATGTTATTGCCATAAAACCTGTATTTTGGAAAGTTTTGCGGGTATTGTAAAACATCCGGTTTTAACTGTAATACATCACGGGACGGGATTGGATATGGCGATTCTACATCTAATTTAAAATCAGACATAATAAAAAGCTGATCCCATAATTTATGTTGAAAATCGGGTACATCACGCAAGTGCGGATTCAGGCTTCCCATTACCTGAATAATGTATTTTGCTGCTTTGTTACGTGTTTCGGCATCTTCAATACCAGTTGCCTGATCGATCAGTTTTTGCAAATGACGACCATATTCGGGGATAAGTAAACGTTGTCTTTCAGAATTATATTCTAAATTAAAAACAACGTCATTTGCGACTTCTTTTTTATATTTTTCACTCATAATTATAATGAAACTATACCTTCTATTGTAGAAACTTCTTTGTATTTACTGATGATTTCGTCAGCACTATTCATTGTTACATCTACAGAAACACTGGTAAATTTACCTGTTTTAGATTTTGTTGTTTTTATTACCGCACCCATTCTGTCAAAAGCTTTTTCAACTCGCTCAACATTGTCGCCTACTGAAGGCATTATAAATTTATACAAATATTCTGCTGGCCAGGTATTTGAATTATCTAACTCAACCTTTAATCTTTCGTAAAATTCGGCGGTACTTTTTTCTTTATCGTTCTCCATTTGTATTAAAAATAAAGGCAAATATACGGTTTTGATTTATGATTTTAGATTTTAGATTTTAGATTTTTTTCAATGAGAAACATCTTATTGTTTTTGATGTAATTTGGTTAAATTTCGTTTGCCGATAAAGGCATATCTTTTTATTTAAATTTAATAATTTATTTTTAAAACATTGCAACAAAATCATGTTCCCACTTTAACCCTGATTGAGGCGTTATCCTTTTATGGCGGGGTTCGCCATAAAAGATATAGCCGAAAGCAGGAGCTTTGTTTCCTAAAATTGCGAAATCATTCGTTTCTGACAAATATTCTTTTTAAATATGAATAAGTTTAGGTAAATTTGCGCCTTATTTTAAGAAAGTGCAAAAAGAAATCATAGTGCTCATTGGTGGCCCGGGAACGGGAAAATCTACTCTTTTAAACGGATTAGTAGCTCGCGGCTATTGCTGTTATCCTGAAATTTCAAGACAAGTTACCCTGGAAGCCCAGCAACGCGGTATTGATCAATTGTTTTTGGAACAGCCTTTATTGTTTAGCGAAATGTTATTGCAAGGACGTATCAAACAATATGAAGATGCACTTAAAGAACCTGATAATGTAGTTTTTATCGATCGCGGCATTCCTGATGTTGTAGCTTATATGGATTATATTGGCGACGAATATCCTCCGCATTTTACAAAGGCTTGTGAGGATATCAAATATTCTAAAATTTTTATTTTACCGCCTTGGGAAGAAATTTACGAGAGCGACAAGGAGCGTTACGAGAATTTTGAACAGGCAGTAACTATTCAGAATCATCTTGTAGATACTTATAAAAAATATGGTTACGATCTAATAGAAGTCCCAAAAGATACGGTTGAAAACAGAATTCTTTATATCTTAGATAAAATTTAGCCGTGTTTAAAGTTGCAAAACTAGAAACTGCTTTCTAAATTTTTTAACTTTAAAACGAGACCAATGCCAGAAGCGCAAGAAATTCTTTTAAAATATTGGAAGCACGAAAATTTCAGGCCGCTCCAACAAGAAATTATCGATTCGGTTTTGGAGGGTCAGGATACTTTTGCCTTGTTGCCTACGGGCGGAGGAAAATCGATTTGCTTTCAGGTTCCGGCGATGATGCAGGACGGAATTTGTCTGGTAATTTCGCCTTTGGTAGCGCTGATGAAAGATCAGGTTGCGAATTTAGAGAAAAGAGAAATTAAAGCCATTGCACTTACGGGCGGAATTCATACCGAAGAAATCATTGATCTCCTGGACAATTGTCAATTCGGAAATTACAAGTTTTTATATCTTTCGCCTGAAAGATTACAGTCCGATTGGATTTTGGAGCGTATCAAAAATCTGCCTATTAATTTAATTGCTATTGATGAAGCACATTGTGTTTCGCAATGGGGGCATGACTTTCGTCCTGCTTATCTGAAGATTTCGGAACTTAAAAAATTCTTTCCTAAAATTCCCTTTTTAGCGCTGACTGCTACAGCGACACCAAGGGTTATTGAAGATATCAAAAGCGAATTGGGTTTAAAAGACACTAAACTTTTTCAGCAGTCTTTTGCCAGAGAAAACATCGCTTACATGGTTTTTGAAGTTGAAGACAAAATGTATCGCGTTGAACAAATCCTGAAGAAAAACCCACAGCCTTCTATTATATATGTACGAAACCGAAAATCGTGCCTGAATATATCTATACAATTGCAATCGCTGGGTTTTAGGGCAACTTATTATCACGGGGGGCTTTCGTCTAAAGAAAAAGATAAAAACATGGAATTGTGGATGTCGGAACAGGCGCAGGTTATTGTGGCAACAAATGCGTTTGGAATGGGAATTGACAAAGACAATGTAAAAACCGTGATTCATATCCAGCTTCCCGAAAATATCGAAAATTATTATCAGGAATCCGGAAGGGCAGGAAGAAATGGCGGGAAATCTTTTGCAGTTTTATTGACCAATTCATCAGATGCCAATCAAACAGAACAACAATTTTTGAGTGTTTTGCCGGATAAAAAATTCCTGAATACCGTTTATGTTAAGCTTTGTAACTATTTTCAAATTGCTTATGGTGAAGGCCTGAATGATTCATTTTCGTTTAAACTGAATCATTTTTGCCAAAAATACGACTTCCCTACCCTAAAAACGTATAATGCTTTGCAATTTTTGAATCAGCAGGGAATTATTACAATGTCCCAGGAATTCTCAGAAAAGATTACCATGCAGTTTTTAATCGAATCTAAAGAAGTGATTCGATACATAAGTCTGAACCAGAATGATGAAGAAATTATTTTGGCAATTCTGAGAACTTATCCGGGGATTTACGAAATGAAAGTTCCCTTTAATCTTTCCTTGATTGCAAAAAAATCAAATCGTACTGAAGAACAGGTTTCTGCTGTTTTACAAAAGATGAGAGAAAAAGAAATTATTGAATACAAATCTAAAAACAACGACGCTACTATATTATTCAATGAAGTTCGTGAAGACGACCGAACAATAAACAGGGTTTCAAAATATTTGGAAAGACAAAATCAGCTGAAAAAAGATCAGCTTTTATCTGTGCTTCATTATATAAAGGAAAATAAAACCTGCAAAAACCGATTGATTCTGGATTATTTTGGAGAAGCAACCGAATCTAATTGTGGTGTTTGCTCTTATTGCATCACGAAAAGAGGCAAAATTACTGAAGCTGATTTGATTGCTGACAAGATTCTCGCATTATTAAAAACAGCAGCTTTTTCATCAAGAGAAATTCAGACCCAAATAAAACTCGATGCGAATGATATTATTTTGGTACTTCAGGAATTATTAGAAAACAATCATATTATTATACAACCGAACAATAAATACACTTTAAAATCATAATGGAAAAATTGAGAATTATATTTATGGGAACTCCGGAGTTTGCTGTTGGCATTCTGGATACCATTATTAAAAACAATTACGATGTTGTTGGCGTGATAACTGCTGCTGATAAACCGGCCGGGCGCGGACAAAAAATAAAATATTCGGCTGTAAAAGAATATGCACTGGCAAACAACCTTACCTTATTACAGCCAACGAATCTAAAAGACGAAAGTTTTTTAGCAGAATTAAAAGCTTTAAATGCCAATTTACAAATTGTGGTTGCTTTTAGAATGTTGCCAAAAGTAGTCTGGGAGATGCCAAGTTTAGGAACCTTTAATCTTCATGCTTCCTTATTGCCAAATTATCGCGGCGCAGCACCAATTAACTGGGCTATTATTAATGGAGAAACCAAAACTGGTGTTACGACTTTTTTCATTGATGATAAAATTGATACGGGAGCAATGATTTTAAATTCGGAGATTGCGATTGAGCCAACAGAAAATGCCGGACAATTGCACGATCGATTAATGCATTTGGGAAGCCAGACCGTAATTGATACTTTGCAGGTTATTGAGAAAGGAAATGTGACAACTACAATTCAGGAAGATAATGCCGAAATCAAAACAGCTTATAAACTTGATAAGGAAAATTGTAAAATCGACTGGGCAAAATCCGGAGAGGAAATCAATAATCTGATTCGGGGATTAAGCCCTTATCCGGCTGCCTGGTGTTTTTTAAATGATAAAAATGAAGAATTAAGCATCAAAATATATGAAGCAAAACTGATTGAAGAAGAGCATTCATATGAAATTGGAAGCCTGATAAGCAGTAAAAAGGAAATTAAAATTGCCATCCGAAACGGCTTTATCCAGCTTTTAAGTTTACAGTTACCAGGCAAAAAAAGAATGCAAGTAGCAGAATTATTAAATGGAATTACCTTTTCTGAGCTTGCAAGAGTCTATTAAGGCCAATAAAACAGGGGTTTTTATGTATTTTTACTTAATAAACAGGATGCTTTATGAACAAAAAAAGCAAGTTATTAACAATTTTTGCTAAATTTAAAGAAAACACTTGCAAGGAACGGATTTCCTATTAAATTTGTGTATTAACAATTTTTTTTAACCAACAATTAATAACTAATTATTATGAACAAATCAGAATTAATCGATGCTATCGCTGCTGATGCAGGAATTACAAAAGCTGCGGCTAAATTAGCTTTAGAATCTTTTTTAGGTAATGTAGGATCAACTTTGAAAAAAGGTGGAAGAATTTCATTAGTAGGTTTTGGATCATGGTCAGTATCAGCTAGAGCTGCCAGAGATGGTAGAAACCCTCAAACAGGAAAAACTATTCAAATCGCTGCTAAAAATGTAGTTAAATTTAAAGCCGGAGCTGAATTAGAAGGTGCAGTGAACTAAACAAGAGTTCATTAAGCTTATAATATAATCAAAACCTTCCATATGGAGGGTTTTTTTATACGGTTTAACGATTTTATTTGGGTTTTTAAATATTTTATGATTAAATTTAATAAAAATTGTAGCCGTATGATTTCAGAAAAATTAAAAAAAGGACACCTGCTTATTGCCGAGCCTTCTATAATTGGAGATTTATCATTTAATAGATCGGTAATTTTATTAGCAGACCATAACAAAGAAGGATCAATAGGTTTTATCATTAATAAACCATTAAAATATACTATTAATGATTTGATACCTGAGATTGATGCCACTTTCAAAATATACAATGGAGGCCCTGTAGAACAGGATAATCTTTATTTCATTCACAATATTCCAGATTTAATCCCGAATAGTGTTGAGATTTCTAATGGAATTTATTGGGGAGGCGATTTTGAATCGACCAAAGACTTAATAAACGACGGATCTATCAACAAAAACAATATTCGTTTTTTCTTGGGATATACCGGTTGGGACGAAAATCAGCTTGAAAATGAAATGCAGGGAAACTCCTGGATTATTGCCGATAATAGTTATAAAAATAAAATTATCGGAAAATCCGCTACCCATTTTTGGAAGGAGCAAATTATTGAGCTGGGAGGCGATTATCTTATTTGGTCAAATGCACCTGAAAATCCATATCTGAATTAGTTTTCAGATATGGATTCATTCAGTTTGTGTACTAATAATTGAGCAAAATTACTGGTAAATTCTTTTTTCCGGTATTTAGTTATTGGCTGTATCCCTATGATTACGTTTGTCAGAAATAATTCGTCAGCTTTTTGAAGATCGAAAGGCGAAATTATTTCTTCGAGAACTTCTATACCTTCTGTTTTTTTAGCCAAAGCCAAAATTTGCTTGCGCATTACACCATTCAGGCAGCCTTCGGAAATTGGCGGGGTAATTAATTTTTTACCCACTACCATAAATAAATTTCCTTGTAAAACTTCAACAACATTTTTGCTGTCATTAAGCAAAATACAGTTTTCAAAACCATTTTCATCAGCAAAAACACTTCCGGTAATATTAATCATCTTATTAGTTGTTTTAATAGATGATAATAATTGTCTGGATACATAGAAGTCTTTATATAAATCGACTTCATAATGCCGCGTATTTAAAGCGTAAGAAGTATTTTCAAGTGAAGTTGTATGAATTAAAAAAGAAACTTCATTCGTTTGAGGCAAATATAATCCGCCATTATTTCTAAAAACGGTAATTCTCGCTCTTGCCGATGCAGAAAATCCATTTTCGCTGACCACTTTTAAAATTTGTTCTTCCAAATATTCCATTGTGAAATTCATCGGAATCTCCATTCGAACAACACGCATAGAAGCCATTAATCTAAAATAATGATCCTCAAGAAATAAAATTTTATTGTTAATTATTTTTACTGTTTCAAAAACACCGTCTCCATACAAAAATGCCCTGTTTTGAGTTAGTATATTATCGTCCTGTGCTATTATATTTCCATTAAAATTGATCATAAAAAAACCCTGAATTTTGTTCAGGGCAAATATAAGTCATAAAATAGAATTTTACTAAACTGATCCTATTAGATGTTTTAAGTCCGAAATTTGATTCTCCCACAATTGTTTAGCCTCTCCTACTTCTTCTTTTTCAGCAAAATCTATAACCATTAAAGACACATCTTTTGTTAATTCATCGACCAATATATGTAGTTCAAAAAAGTATTCAGTGTCTTTACTAGCTTCATCTACCCATTTAAATTTCACTTTTTCACCTGTTTTTTTCGAAGCCAAACGTGCTTTTTCCTGTGAATCATTCCAGATAAAAGTAAAAAACTCACCACGAGAATTTACATTATCAGCGAACCATTCAGACAAACCGGACGGAGTTGATATATATTGATATAATAACTGAGGAGAAGAATTAATCGGGAACTCTATTTCGTAGCGTATTTTTGAATCCATGTGCTGCATTTAATTTTTTGGAAATATAAGAATATCTGTTCAAAAAAAAAGGTTTTTAAAAATATTTTTTTTTCTTTGTTTTATGCTTGTTCGCTTTAATATAATTTTTATATTTGCACCCGCAATGAGGAATTCATTTCTGATAGCAGTCCAGGCGAGGTAGCTCAGTTGGTTAGAGCGCAGGATTCATAACCCTGAGGTCACGGGTTCAACTCCCGTCCTCGCTACAAAAACAAACCCCTAATCATCAATTGATTAGGGTTTTTTTATTGGGATTTTGTTGAAAATCTAGACTTCATATAGCTCAAGTGAGGACTTCAGTGAGGTGCTTCAGTGAGGAACTAAATATTTTTTTTTAAGACCTAAGCAAGAAAAAGAAAATTTTCTACTATTGATTTTTCAAATTCTTGATCAAATATTAAATTTAAAAGGATCATATTGTCATCCTATGATAAATGTTTTACTTACTACATATATTTAAAAATATTCAAAATGAAAGCAGCAAAATAGATCAATCCATTTTCAAAAACTCACTACTTCCTTTTACTCGTTGAAACCAGGTATTTTTACTTGAAAGTTTATTGTATTTTTTGCATAACGACTTTGTTAGAAACCACTTTTTCCCAAATCAACAATTTCTTACAGTTGGAGACAAAGTAATTTTAGTTAGATCTATAATATTTGAGCACTATTTTAGATATATATTAAAAATAACACATTCAAGTACAAAATTAAATACATTTCTACCCCCTTTAATTTTTCTTAATTGATACTTTTACACCCGCAGTATAAAATAGTTTCCAAGAATAGTTTTGCAACTGTTTTTATTAGACTGGACAGTTAATTTCATCTATTTTTGTTAATAAATTATAAATTATCGTAAGATGTTTATTTTCAATATATTAAAATTATGGATTCTTTTCATTTTGAAAACAATCTTATAAGTCACAAAATAAATTTAAAAATCGACTAAATAATTATGATCGTAAAGAAAATTGGTCGCAAATACCAATAGCAGCTATGCGAATTATATATGACCAATAAAAAAATATCACCTATGAAAGGAAATAAAATATGTTTAAGCTTAATCACTGGATTAGTATTGGCATCTTGTGCTACTAAACATTACGAAAAGACGGATAATAGCATAATTGTAAACATAATCCATGCTAAAGAGCACCAATTGAATAAATTACGTTTACAGATTTTAGGAAATGATTTAATTCATGTGTCTGCAACACCAGAAAATGAATTTCTAAAAGATTCCAGTTTAATTATTGTGCCTAATATTGGAACAGTTCCGTTTAAAGTTACCGAAACAAATGATTCTATCAAATTAATTACCGAAACTTTAAATGTAATGATTTCTCCAAAAGATGGTGGCATTAAGTTTAAAGATAAAAACGGAAAACTTATTTTATCCGAAACAGCTGGGGGTGGTAAAACATTCAGCCCAGTGGAAGTTGAAGGGACTAAAGGGTATGCAGTTCGCCAAATTTTTGAATCACCAAAAGATGAAGCTTTTTATGGCTTAGGGCAGCATCAATCAGACGACTTTAATTACAAAGATAAAAGCGAAGAATTATTTCAATACAACACTAAAGTTTCTGTACCATTTATTGTTTCCAATAAAAACTATGGGCTTTTATGGGATAGTTATTCATTAAGCCGTTTTGGGGACAGCCGTCCTTATGAACAATTAAATGCTGTTTTTAAATTATATGATAAAAATGGTGAAGCTAATAATTTAACAGGTACTTATAACACGCCGGATAATGGTAAAATAAATCTGGTTCGAAAAGAAGCATCTATTTTCTTTGAAGATGTCAAAAGTTTTAAAAAATTGCCGGCTAATTTCCCACTAAAAAATGCTGATATAACTTATGAAGGCGATATTGAAGCACCACAAAATGGCGAATATAAATTTACTTTATATTATTCAGGTTATGTTAAAGTGTATTTGAATAATCAATTAGTAGTTCCTGAACGTTGGAGAACAGCCTGGAATCCTAACAGCTACAAGTTTTCAATGAATTTAGAGGCCGGAAAACGAGTTCCTTTACGAATAGAATGGAAACCAAATGGAGGGACATCATACTGCGGATTAAGAGTAAGAACCCCTCAACTAATTGAAGAAAAAAGTAATCAGGTCTGGTGGAGCGAAATGAATAAAAAAATAGATTATTATTTTGTTCATGGCAATTCTATGGATCAAATAGTTAAAGGATACCGTACCTTGACCGGAAAAGCTCAAATTATGCCAAAATGGGCAATGGGTTATTGGCAAAGTCGTGAGAGGTATAAAACTGAAGACGAGATTCTAAGCAATTTAAAAGAATTCAGAGAGCGTAAGATTCCTATAGATAATATTGTACTGGATTGGAACTACTGGGAAGAAAATGCCTGGGGAAGTCATCAGTTTGACCCAAAACGTTTCCCTAACCCAAAAGCGATGGTAGATTCTATCCATGCAATGAATGGTAAAATGATGATTTCGGTATGGCCTAAATTTTATAAAACTACAGAACACTTCAAAGAATTTGACCAAAAAGGATGGATGTACCAACAAGCCATAAAAGATAGTGTTCGTGATTGGGTTGGTCCAGGTTATGTAGGTTCTTTTTATGACGCTTATTCAAGCGGTGCGAGAAAACTATTCTGGAAACAAATTTATGAAAATTTATATCCGACAGGAGTTGATGCATGGTGGATGGATGCCAGTGAACCAAATGTACTGGATTGTACAGATATGGAATACCGTAAAGCACTGCAGGGACCAACCGCTTTAGGTCCGGCGACAGAATATTTCAATACTTATGCTTTAATGAATGCTGAAGCCATTTATGATGGACAACGCAGTGTAGAACCAAATAAGCGGGTGTTTTTATTAACCAGATCAGGTTTTGCAGGATTACAACGTTATTCGACAGCAACATGGAGCGGTGATATCGCAACACGCTGGGAAGATTTGAAAGCACAAATTTCGGCAGGTTTAAACTTTGCAATTAGTGGTATTCCGTATTGGACTATGGATATTGGTGGATTCTGTGTTGAAGATCGTTATGTAGATGCTCAAAAGGAATATGATAAAAATGGAATAGAAAATCCAGACAACAAAGAATGGAGAGAATTGAATACACGTTGGCATCAATTTGGTGTTTTTGCACCATTATATAGATCGCACGGGCAATTTCCTTATCGTGAGCCTTGGAATATAGCCCCGAAAGGGCATCCGGCTTATGAATCTATTTTGTTTTATGACAATCTACGTTATAGATTAATGCCATATATCTATACCATGGCAGGAATGACTCATTTTGACGATTATACGATTATGCGTCCTTTAATTATGGATTTCTCTAATGATAAAAAAGTTGTCAATAGTAATGATCAATTTATGTTTGGTCCAAATTTTATGGTTTGCCCCGTTTATAAGTATGGCATTCGTAAAAGAGATGTATATTTTCCTGCCGGAATTAATTGGTATGATTTTAATACAGGAGATTATATTAAGGGTGGTCAAACTTTATCCATCGACGCACCATACGGCCGCATTCCACTATTTATCCCTGAAGGAGCCATTATTCCTGTAGGACCAGAGATACAATATACCGATGAAAAACCGGCAGATACTATTGTTCTTTATGTGTATAGAGGTAAGAATGGAAGTTTTAATTTATATGAGGACGAAGGTGTAAATTATAATTATGAAAAAGGATTCCTTTCCAGCATTCCAATCAGTTATAATGAAGCAAATGGTGTCTTAACTATTGGTGAGCGTAAAGGAGAATTTAAAGGAATGTTAAAAAACCGAAAATTTGTTATTGTTCCTGTCAGTAAAGAAAGTCATAAAGCGTTTGTTTATGATGCTCAGGGGCAAGTTGTGAATTATGATGGGCACCTGCAAACCATTACATTAAAATAACCACAAAACCATAAAGCGAAATAATCGAAATGAAAATAAATTAATCATTTTATCTATTGCCGTTTCATCATTTATTGTTGATTCTTGTAATAATGATATTGTATTATCTACAGAAGGGAAAACCGAAATAATATATGAAGGAAAAGAAATGACTACGGAGTATGATGTAGAAATTGAGAAATTGATTTCTCAAATGAGTTTTGAAGAAAAAATAGGAACGCTGCACGGAAACAGGATGTTTAGTACAGGATGCCTACAAAATTGCATCTGAAAACATTGTGTTGTTAAAAAATGAAAATAACGCTTTACCATTACAATTAGATGGTGTAAAATCGATTCCAGTAATTGGGAATAATGCGACTAAGAAAAATGCTTTAGGCGGTTTTGGCGCAGGTGCTAAAACCAAAAGAGAAATTACACCTTTAGAAGGCTTACGAAACAGATTGCCATCCTCTGTCAAAATTAATTATGCAGAAGGATACTTAGAATGATATGATGTTAAAAATAAAGCGAAATTAGGTGATATTACTTTAAATGGACCCGTTACTTACTATTGATCAATTGGATTCTGGTAAATTACAGGAAGCTATTGATGCAGCCAAAAAATCAGATGTAGTTATCATTTTTACAGGATCTACCGTGATTATGAAACAGAGGGTTCAGATCGTAAAAGTTTAGAATTGCCTTTTGGACAAGAAGAAATTAATCAATAAAGTTTTGGCTGTAAACCCAAGAACTATAGTAGTTATGATTGGAGGAGCACCATTGGCTATTGAAAATATCAGCAAAAAAAACAAACGCTTTGGTTTGGAGTTGGTTCAATGGTTCTGAAGGAGGAGATGCCCTCGCTGATGTTTTATTAGGGAAAATAAATCCGTCAGGAAAATTACCTTGGACAATGCCAAAAGACATTATGGATTCTCCTGCTCATGCTACCTATAGTTTTCCAGGCAAAAAGATTGTAAATTATGCCGAGGGAATCCTGGTTGGATACCGTTGGTTTGATACAAAAAGGATAACTCCTTTGTACCCATTTGGATATGGAATGTCTTATACTGATTTTAGCTTTGAAAATGCCAAAACAAACAAAGTAAACTATCACGCAGATGAGACAATTACTGTAACAGTAACTGTAAAAAACACAGGTAAAGTTGATGGAAAAAAAGTTGTTCAGGTGTATCTTCTAAAAAATATTCAAAAATAACCAGAGCGGCACAAGAGTTAAAAGGATTCCCAGAAAATATTGATCAAAGCCGGAGAAACACAAAATGTAACCATTGCAATTCCTGCAAGCGAATTAGCATATTATGATGCAATTGCAAAAAAATGGACGATTGAATCTGGGAAATATATTCTTAGGATTGGAAATTCTTCCAGAAATATATTGTTAGATGCCTTAATAAATGTAAAAAAAGACTTTAAAAAAACTTAAACTTAAAGAGGTATCTTTTTTATTCAACACACAACTTCCAGAGCACCAGAAAATAGTAATTGACACCCTCTCCAGAAGATCTTGGTCTTGGCTTAAAAATTATTGCAGACAGAAATCAACCTTGTTTAATTATTACACATCGCAAACAAATTGCGGACCAGTGCATAGAGCGAATTGAGACTTTCTTAGGAATTCAAAAAAATGAAATTGGGGAAATTGGACAGGGAAAAACCAAAATTGGAAAGCAAATAACGGTTGCTTATAATAGTTCCAAAAGAATGTAGAAGTTTTTCACTGTGAGGTTTCCTAATTCTTTAGAAAAAGTCGAAAAAGCTAACACGTTATAAATGTCATGTTAATAAAAATAATATATTATTAAGTCCAAAATCATCAGATTGTTCTAAAATACTCAAGTGAGGAAAACGAGTGAGGAAAAGCCAAAAAACATCACAAAAACAATTTATCACAAAAACAAAAACACCAGTAAATCAATTTATTACAGAATAAAAAAAATGGAGATTCCTATTTTCATAACCCTGAGGTCACGGGTTCAACTCCCGTTCTCACTACTTACAAACCATTAAATATCAAGTGTTTAATGGTTTTTTATTGGGTATTGTTTCGAAAAATACTAACTTTAGAACTTTAAAGAGATTTAGTGAAAAAATGTATAAATTTGAGATAGAAATATTTACTGTAATAATAATAAGATCAATATATTCTGAATATTTAAAACCACAAAATAATAACGAAAACTGCTATTAAAACAGCATCTTGCAAACCAAGCAATTTATAAACAACATGGATATAGTTAAATTTAAAATCACATCAAAAACGATCAAAGTTGAAGTACGCAATTCAAATAATTATGTATTTAATTTTAATACTGCTTTAGAGATTGAAAAAGAAGACAAAGAGGTTTTATTAAGACTATACAATGCATTAGATATTCTTTTTAAGAAAGAGACTCCTGCCGAAATAAAAAACTATATTTCACCTAACCAAACAAATATACTTGATCAGATTTCCGCTGTTGACAATTTAGAACAGGAGAAATAAATCAATTAAAGTTTAGCAGGAAGAATATCTGCTCTTCTAATAAAAGCTACAGCAAAAACATAGTTTACTTGTAAACTTTTTCTAATCAAATATTTATATAAAAAATCATTAATTTAGCGTAGCACCAGAATCTATATGTCAATTTTATCACTTGTAAAATATTAGCTCTTGGGTTTTGCTTTCAATTTAACTAAAATATAAATGAAAAAAGTAACAGGTATTGGGGGCATCTTTTTCAAATGCAATGACCCTGACAAAATGAAAGAATGGTACAAAACTCATCTTGGGTTGGATACTAATGAGTATGGAGCAACTTTTGAATGGAAAGAAGCATCCGATTCAACTAAAAATGGTTCTACACAATGGAGCCCGTTTCCCGAGACAACAAAATATTTTGACCCTTCTGCAAAAGACTTTATGATTAACTACAGAGTCGCTGATCTGGAAGCGCTGGTAGAAGAACTAAAAAAGGAAGGTGTAACCATTGTTGATGAAATAGAAACTTATGATTACGGAAAGTTTGTTCATATTATTGACATGGAAGGAAACAAAATTCAACTTTGGGAGCCTAAAGATTAAAAGCTATGGAAAAACATAGAATCTTTACAACATCATTTGCAAGCGTCTATCCGCATTATATTAACAAAGCGGAGAAAAAAGGCCGCACAAAAGAAGAAGTAGATACTATAATTTGTTGGCTCACCGGATATAATCAACAAGAGTTGCATAAACAAATCGAAAATAAGACTGATTTTGAAACTTTTTTTATCGAAGCACCACAAATGAATCAAAACACTTCAAAAATTACCGGTGTAATTTGTGGTTATCGTGTCGAAGAAATCGAAGATAAACTCATGCAAAAAATTCGTTATTTAGACAAACTGATTGATGAATTGGCCAAAGGCAAAGCTATGGAGAAGATTTTAAGAAGTTAGTCTCGTTTAAAATTTCAAATAGTTACGGAATATACAAGCGCTATTGAAATACCAATTGGAAGATTGTTCTAAAACTGAGGGAAATTTTTCTGAATTCGAAACCAAGAAATTGCTGAACATATAAAATGAAATTCGCCTGCTTTTCTATAATAGAAATTATTAAGCTGAAAATTTCTTTTAAAACCAAAAGCCACTTTGTTGTCGAAGTGGCTTTTGATTTATAATGCTTCCAGTCGGGGAATCATAGAAGTATTGTCCCAGCTTTTAACACTTTGCTGAATCTTAATTGTTTTTTTTCTATAATTGCTTTTAACATAGCCTTCAATTCAGCAATCTCTTTATTTTGAGCCTGATTTATTTTGTTTTGCTCAATTAGATAAAGCGTTAATTCTTCAATTTTTTCTTGCTGAATTTTTGACATTTCACCCAATTCAATTCCTTTTTCTTTAATTTCTTTGGCTGATGGCACATTCCATAAATGCCCTGTTTCCTTAATTTGTGTTTCTACTTCTTCTAAAGTTGGTAATTTGTAGCCTTCTAAAAATACATAATCTGCCCAGGTTGATCTTAAACTTACACGCACTTCCTCGGCAAGAATACCTCCTTTTACAAAAAGCCCATAACTCGACACATTAGCCCCACTAGCTGTTGTGGGAAAATCACCAAAAAAAGTTGTGTTGATTCCTCCAATACAAACCTTACCATTTAAATTTAGCTGCCTCAAATTAAAATCCCCAAGAATAAGTTGTCCATTATCATTTCCTTTCCCATTATCAATAACGAGTTTATCGTTTAAAGGGCCTTGTTCGAAACCTATATCATAACCTGCGTTAAAACCTATAAAAACATTATTGGACCCTATATTAGGTCCATCACCACCTCCAGAACTAGCTCCTATAAATGTATTACTAGCACCAACTATATTGCTTCCAGACCCCGTACCTAATATAAACGTTCAGGGCACCAGCTCCATTAAGCGTTCCAGCACCCCAGCCAACAAAAGTGTTAAAATTCCCTGTTGAATTAGAAGTAAAATTATGCCCTCCTATTGAAACAGAATTAAATGAAGTAATGGAATTTACCCCCAACGCAACTGAATTATTGCTAAGCATTCCTGCAAAAACATTATTGCGTTTGAAAAGTACGTTAACATCATTGGCAGAACCCAGATAATTGGTAATTGGTGTTCCCGTTGAAAGTGTGTTGGATGCAACAGTAGCCTGCGCATGAGTTTTGGTAATTACAGATAGGAAGGATAAACCGGTTAATAACAATAACTGTTTCATTTTCATAGTATATATTTTAGATTTAAGACATAAATTTAACATAAATAACAATATTTTTTATTTAAACCGCATAAAAAAAGAGAATGTCCATTGTCCGGATATTCTCTTTTTAATATTGTAAAATAATATAAATTAATTCACTAATACTTTTACTGACTTCTCTCCTTCCGCAGATTTCACTCTAACGATATAAAGACCTGAATTCAATTCAAAACTAGTATTTTCAGTTATTTTAACAGATTTAATTAAAGCTCCTGCAATACTAAATACTTTGACATCCGTATTAGACAAGACATTTGTTACATAAATTTGATTTTTGATTGAAAAAATATCTAAAGATAAATCTTTCTCAAAATCACCTGTCGCAAGATTTATGCCTGCATTTACATCTCCAAGATAAATTCTATACATTTCTGTTTTATTTGTATAATCCCCAATAGTATAATTTCCAGCAACATCTGCAGTAATTTTTAATGTACGCATATCATAAACATTCGTAACTGCAGCGTATGCTTGTGTTGTAGAAACAGCCGAACCAGCAGGAACTGTAGTAGTAAAATTAGCAGTACCAGTAACATTTACTTTAAAATAATAAGTTACTGTTTGACCTGCTGCCAATGCAATCGTATAATATCTTCTTGTTGCATTCCCTGTTCCATTAAAAGCTAATCTACCTGATTTAGATGCACCAGTAAACACTGGAGTAATTCCATTATTATTTAGCTGGGAATCATAAAGTACTAGACTTGCATTATCAGATCTCCATCTGTCACCAGCAGCAGTATTAATGGTTAATTCTCCAAAAACAGCACTAGCGGCTACTGTATTAACCTGATGACTTGCATCAACACCCCCTGTAAGACTACCAGCAGGGAAAAGCGCACATGTAGTTTGATTGGCGACAGTAATCATGTCTGTGAACCCAGCTCCCATTGGATTAGCACCAAAATCCCAAACTTTAGTCTGAGCTTTGGTAGATGATGCCGAAACCAGCATAATAAAAGTTAAATAAAGTAATTTTCTTTTCATAATTTATTAGTTTAATAGTTAGTAATTACACTTGTAATCGATTGCATAAAGTTAAAGATATTTTTTTATTAAATCTAAATTTTTATGCATTTATTTTACGCATCTTCATATAGTTATGGTAATTATCCACTCATAAAGAAAAAATTACGAAATCGCAGTAGTATTAACAAAAAAAGCAAGCCCTAAAAAAGAATTCAGAGGCTTGCTTTTTGCAATAATTTATATTAAAATCTAAAATCAGAATTATTAATGTGTGATGATTTTTACTGATTTTTGACCATCGGCAGCTTTAATTATAACAATCCAAACTCCATTTTGGAATTCGAAATCAATATCCTGATTTGTTTTAAATGATTTTACTTTAGCTCCGGTTATGCTATAAACAGCAACAGAAGTTTCTGATTTTACATTTGAAATTGCAATTCTGTTTTTATATCCAAACACATTTACAGCAGAAGTTGGCGTATTATCTTTAACCCCTAAATTATCACTGGAAATTAATTGTGGTAACGGATCCCAGTTATCGCTTCCTTTTGTAAAATTGAAAGTTGTAATTGCTGTACCATCTGTCAGTGTAGGAGTTGCTAATTTAGTAGCCCAGGAAGCACGGCTTGCTGAATTATCTACACCTGAGTTTTCGATAGTTCCGTATTCATACATTTTTACAGATTCACCGGATAAAGAGCTACTCCATCCAACAGGCAAAATCAAAGATTGGTTAAGATAGCTAGGATTATTTGAGGTTTCTATTGTCGTGTTGTAAAAAACAACTTCACTAGTATTTGCTGCCCAGGGACGACCAAAATAACCTGGTTTAGAACGATAAACAGAAGCAGTTTCGGTATCTGGAATAGCTGATGTAACTTTGCACTCATACATCAAATATCCTCTTCCAGTAGCTTGCTGTGCCGCTGTTATATAACACACATCACTACTGGCATCGCTGGTATTCATAGCAAAATCTGTTTTATAGAAAACTGCATCCATACCTCCAAAAATATAATCAGTAGCACCCATCATCACTCCTTTATACACTACAACTCTTGCAGTTGTCCCTCCAAAGAAAGAATCCTGACGTCCCACTACACGACATTTATTCAAGATCACTTTATCAATTCCGTTTTTGACAGCAAATGCTGCACCTCTTTCTACAAAAGCTTTATCTTGAACAGCCACACTTCCATATGTTGTTGGACGAACACCTTTATTGCCTGAAGCCAAAACCACAACATCTTGAGATTCTTTCAATGAAATGTATTGATTGTATGAGTTTTCGATAATAATATTTTCGGCAGTAAATCCGTTGGCACTAATTAGTAAAGTTGCGTTCCAATACGAATTATTCGTAGTTCCACTTACATTTGTATATGGCTGAGAACCATTTTCTTTGTTTACCCTTAAAACATCAGCATCCCATTTTTGATTACTTTTCATACTATAATAGTCGTATCCTATTCCATAATAAGAAGTAATTCTTACCGCTCCTGCAGCTATATCAATACCTTTATTCAACAAGTTAATGTTTGGCGTTGCAGCAGCATTTTTCAAAGTAACATTAGGTTGTGTAATATCAATCATTTCTTCATAATTACCTGGATCAATCATAACTGTAACTCGTTGTGTGCTGGTTCTGGTCATAAAACCAATTGCAGTTAGAGCCGCATTTATGGTTTGGTAATCTTTACCTGCACCAACAGTAATTACTGGCGAATAAGTTGTGGTTCCTCCTCCCACTTGAATGTTGGTAAAATAAGTAGTTAGCGCTGAACCTCCCAAAGTTATTGTTACATATCCTGGAGTAGCTTCTAAACCGGTATAAGTATATTCAACATTTTCAAATAGTGAAGTACTATTACTAGCAGTAGTAATTGCTGTCCCTCCTTCTATTGAGAAATTAGCAGCATAGTAGTAAGTAATTAAAACTTTATCCCCAACATTCTTAACTGGTATTTTAATTATCCCTCCTGTTTTGGCAGTTAAATCTCCATTAGCCAAACGACCAGCAAATGAATTGGCTGTACCGCCAAACAAAATTCCTTTATATCCCGTGGAAGTGTTGGTTATGGTTCTATCATCAAAAGACCAAACTGTTACTGGTTTAAAATCTATTGTTTTAGAGGTTGACGCTCCAGTAACTTTAAGATTAGAAATAACGCCACAATCAACAGGATAATTATCCAAACCTGAATAAGTAACACCATAAGTACCTGTACGTAAAGCTATTCCTGTAACGGAATTAAAATTATACACATAACCACTTTCATTTATGTTGGTGAAACTCAATTTTAGGTTACTCGACTGAGTCGCATCTAATCCAGCGGTATTAATTGTTACTCCATAAGTTGGCTTTAGAGTAAATGCTACATCGGCAGCTGTTGTTCCCGTTATAGTAATTGTATTGGCTAAAATCTCGTAATCGTTGACTCCCGTACCCGATACTGTGTATTGCGTATTAGGCTCCAGATCGACAGAATAAGTAGAATTTACAGTATTGATAACAGGTTTGGGAACATACACCTTAACGGTACTGGGTGTGTAAGCCAATGTTACTTTTGTAATATCTGCTAATCCTGTAATAGAACCTGTTACGGTAAATAAATCTAGTTTAATTATTGAAATATCATGCGTAACGGTTGTAGCATCCACAACAGTAAAATTTTCGCCATTACTAATCATATAACCAGTAGCACCAACCAAACTCATGGTATAGGTAAACCCAGAAGGAACATTCACGCTATATGTACCTGCTGTTACAGGAGCTGAATAAGTTTTTCCAGTAAAATTATTCGTGAAAAGAACAGAATAACTACCTGGAATTCCTGGCGCGGCAGATACATCCAAATTTCCTGTTAAAGTTACAGGAGTTACCGGTTTACGATAAATTCTATAATAATTCCCTTTTCCTACCAAAGAAACTATTTTGAAATTTCCCGCTGCTTTGGCAACAAATTTAAACGAAGTAACTCCAGCACCAGAAATGGTTACTGGAAAAGATTCAGTCTGTGTACCAGTAGTCAAATTAGAAACTGATATTGAATTTCCAGCAGATTCAGTACTTGCAACCACAGTTACCTCATCATCAGCATTTAATGTTAAAGTAAAATAACGGGATGTGGCAGCCGCAACAGAAGTTCCATTATTAGCAGCACCATTGCAATAATATCTTGCGGTATAATTAGTATCAGTAGTTCCAATACTTCCCGTTGCATAACGGGTAATATTATTTACGTTAGCATTAGCAGAAGACACATACAATCGATCCGAACCACCAGTTGTAAGAGTCAACACGCCAGCGGTAAGGGTAAGCGTACCTGTAGGCAATACTACTCCACTTGTTCCAGGAGTGGTAGTTGGATACCAAGCATTTATATCGGCGACAGTTAATTTATTATTGTATAAATTAACATCCAATGTTGCTCCTCCTAAATCCCAAACATCGGTTTTTTGGGCGTGAATAAGCGATACTGAAAGCAGCATCGCAAATAAAAGTAATTGTAATTTTGTTCTCATAATTTGGTTTGGTTAATTAGTAAATTATTAGTTGTTTTTTTAGTTCAAAAGTTCTTAAATAACAAAAAATGTAGTGCGTAAAACAAAAAAGGCATGCAAAAACGATTAAATCCAGCATGCCTTTTTATAATTAACAAAATAGTTATTTATTTAATCCAACGAGGGTCTCCAATTGCATTATCAATCAAAGTTTGATTTTTGATTGTAAAATCACCTGTAGCAGAATTTACATATTGCGGGTCAGCTACAATTCCGGAAGCATCTATTTTATTATTAAGAATCGCTGCATCCTTAAAACCAGCTGCATTGAAATAATAATCTTTAGTAAATGTTGGCGCAGTCGTCGTAGGCTGATTTGAATAAACTGCTGTCGTATTTGTAATCAATGTATTTGTAACACTAGATGCATTCGAAAGAAAACGAAGATATAATATTCTTTTTCCTGATGTTGGAGATACTACCGCACTGTTTGAAACATTATTCAGAGTACATTTTTCAATTAAAACAGTAGTAGTCAAAGTTCCTCCTGACAAAGTACCTGTACCATCAGCTCTGACAAAATCACGTCCTGATGAACAATTATCAAATGTGCTGTTTTTAAGAACAATATTTTTTACATATGTATTTCTGAAATCAATAAAATCAGCACCCGCGTTTGTATTCACATTTTTAACAACACAACCATCAATAGTAACGGAATTCACAATATTTCCACTAGTATTTCCTCCAGCTATAAGTGCACGTGTGAAATCATGAATGTTACAATCTTTTAATAAAATATCTCCAAAATTACCTGCTAAAGCAGAAACGGTAACAACACTTGGATTAGTTAAAGCAGTTGCTTCTAAATCTAAATCAATTAAAGATGCACTTAAAACACTAGGGTTCACTGTAAATTTAACATGAAGTTTTGGCTTGTTGTAACTATAAAGTCCTCTAATTGTAATTGATTTTGTTAATATCACTTCAGTGTTAGTAAAGACAGTATAATCTCCAGGGTTTAAGATCAATAAAGCACCAGATGCAGCATTCGCTACTACATCATTTAAGTTATCTGTAGGCTTAACCTCAATACCATCTGAAACATCAATATTGGTTGTAATTACCTCTGATCCTCTTCTTGAAGTATTATTAAATAAATCAGCAGTATATATAGTTTGCGACGATAATCCGGTAACTGTTGCAATACCATCAATCTTCTCTTGTGGTGTAATTACGTGTGTAATATCTCCTGGTTTAAGTATTATTTGTGTAACACTACTGTTTGGAACCCATCTTAAAATAGCTGATTTACCTAAAACATCTCCTTGCTGAACAGGTAAGAAAAGTTGTTCTGATAAGGTAGTAGCTGTAATAGTTGACCATTTAGAATCTTCTAAACCAGCTGCACTTACTCCTTTAACTCTGATAGAGTAAACTGTTTCACCTTCTAATTTCACCGATACAGGCAATTCGCTTCCACTAACCTGAACCGTTTTAAAAATAGTTTTAAACTCAGGGTCATTCGCACTAAATTCTACAACATAATGATCTACATCCTCTTTTGCTGTCCAGTTTAACTCAACTGTAGTTTGACTTTTGACCTTAGCCGTTAGCCCAATAGGAGAAAAAGCTCTCGTATTTCCGATTCCGTCTAATAAAGGCTCATTGTAATTTTCGCAACTTGCCCCAAGAGCTACAACTAAAAAAGCAGCAATCAGACCTTTTATTATATATTTTCCTTTCATAATTATATTCTTAGGATTTATTTTTTTCTAATTTGCTATTAATATCCGTAATCGTTTACTAATTGATTATTACTGCCGTCAATAAACACTTGCCAAATTGGCCAGAACTGCCTATTATCAGGATCAACTCCGGCTTTGTAAAGGGACGCAATTTTAGTATCTTCTAATTTAGTCCATGCTGCAGCAGTATAATCAACACCAGGATTTACATTTTCACCACGATTTAAACCGTATATAACTAAAGAAACATTAT
This sequence comes from Flavobacterium sp., assembly GCA_039931915.1. Taxonomy (GTDB): domain Bacteria; phylum Bacteroidota; class Bacteroidia; order Flavobacteriales; family Flavobacteriaceae; genus Flavobacterium. Next base: position 58,998 of record JBDTRA010000005.1, read on the forward strand.
CTGCTGCATATTTATAATACAAAGTAGATGGCACATCAGCATATGCTCCTGTACGGGCTTTTAAATCAGTCATTTTCGCTTTTGCCTCATCTAATTTTACTTTAAGTAAATTCCAACGAATCAATGCTTGCTTACGTTCCATTTCTCCTGTAAACTCATATTTATTTTCTTCAACAATAGCATTAAACATCGCCAGTTTATCTGTCAAAGCATTTACATAGGCATCTACTTTTACAGCATGAGCTGTTGTCGGGAAAGATCTTCTTCTAATTTCTTTTAAATATGGAGCAGCTGCAGCAGGTCCTTCCAATTCATTGGCAGCTTCAGCAGCAATCAAAAGTACTTCAGCATAACGCATATACATTTTATTAATACCATCATCATTGGTAGAAGTTACAAAACGTTTCATCCACTCATAACGGTATTTACCGAAATACCAGGTATCTAATGTATTCAATTCTTGTTTAGCTATATTATTTACGGCAACACCCCATTTGTAAGGAACGCATGTCACATCTCTTCGGGTATCCGTCTGATCGTAGTCATAAAAAACAAATGGTAACGGACCAGCTACACCTCCACGGTTAGCTCCATTAGCTTGAAATTGGTCACTAGCAGAAGTATGTTTTACTGCAAACGTAAATAACATACGCCCACGACCATCAGCAAAAGGAAGTTCCCATAAAGATTCTCCTCCGGCAGTAGTAATCTCCTGATTGTATTTTTTCCATAATCCTTCAAAAGTTGTCTCTAATTTTGCTGAACCGCTTGCAATAACTTCACGAGTTTCTTTTAATGCCAACGCATACATATTAGCCGCTGAAAGTTCAGCATCAGTACTTCTTCTGACACCGTCAGGATATTGTTGGTAGCCACTGGCTGCCATTGCCAAACGAGCTCTAAATGCTTTTACAAAAGCTTTATTTACATGCTCTACAGTACTGGTATAAGCTGTTTCATTTGGCCAGGCAACCAAAATTGACGCCTCTCCTAAGTCAGCAATTAGTTGTTTATAAATAATATCACGGCTTGATTTAGGCAAATATATAGTTGCATTAGTAATAGGTTCAAAGCGGGCAGGAACATCTCCCCACGCTTTTACTAAATCAGCATAATAAATAGCTCTCAACGTCAAGGCTTCTCCTAATAGCTGCCCCATTTCTGTACCCGGTAAAGGATTCCCATATTTGCGTATACCACTTATGCAAATATTAGCACGCTCTATACCCTGAAACATCATTGAATATGCATTATTAGATGTATTCATCTCTGTATTATTAGGTTTTGCATCATACACACACAAATCAGCCTTATCTCCGGCACTTTGTGAAGTATTATACCATTCCACATCCGTATTTAATCCATAATATGGTAAAAAACGACCTCTATAAGAATTAGTTTCAGCAAATGGTACTTTTATCCCATCAACTGCTCCTTTTGCAAGTCCGGCCGTAGAAAAAATTACAGACGCTTCTAATGATGATGCTGCAGGCGTCTCTAAATAACCCTCTTCAAATTGTTCGCAAGAACTAAATAACCCAGAGATAATTAATCCTGCTATTATTATTTTATGTTTCATTTTGTAGTAATTTAAAATTAGAAATTAAGATTCATCCCAAAAACCATTTGTCTGCTTCTTGGATAAGGACTTGAATCAACCCCGGGTGTAAGCGGATTTTTTCTCTTAGTTGATACTTCCGGATCGGAACCTGAGTAGTTAGTCCACACAAAAACATTATTTGCAGTCAAATAAAATCTGAGTTTAGAAATTCCCATTTTAGACGTGAATGCCTGAGGCGTTGTGTACCCTAATGTTAAGGTATTTAATCTTAAAAACGATGCATCCTCAACAGCCCAATCACTGAATACATAACGACTCATGTAGGGAGACCACATTGTAGTATTAGCATTCAAAGCTGTTAATGCAGTAGGATCTGTTACTAATTGACCAGAAACAGGATCCAAATTTGTCCATCTGTTTCCGTCTGCCATAATAGCATTTAAATTTTTGTATTGCCCGCCTGAACCGGTAGGGGCTGTTGTGAATTCAATTTTATCAGCATTATACACTTCATTACCAATACTCCAGTTAAAAGCTGCCATTAAATCAAATCCGTAAGCATTTCCATTGATAACAAAACCACCTGTACTTTTAGGATTTACATTTCCGATAACCGTTTGATCATTTGTATCTACTTTCCCATCACCGGTAAGATCTTTCAATTTCATATAGCCTGGCTGAACAGTTCCCACAACAGTACCAGCATTCGCTACATTACTCTTTAAAGTATATTTTGACCCATCCCAATCAAAATCAGACACCTCGTAACGCCCATCATTTTTATATCCATACATTGTTCCCAACGAAGAACCAACAGCCACTAAATAATCACTTCCAATTTGTGTTGAAGCCCAACCTGAAGACACTCCAAAATCATTCATGACACCTAATGAGTTAATACGGTTTTTGTTCATTCCCATGTTAAATGAAAAATTCAGTCCGTATTTAGCTTTTTCAATAGCAACAACATTTAAAGTTACTTCAAATCCTTTATTTTGTGTTTCTCCCATATTACGGTATTGAAAATCATACCCTGATCCACCTACCGGGAAATTTATCAATAAATCACTTGTGGTATTATTATAATAATCTAAAGTGCCATTTAACCTGTTTTTGAAAAACCCAAAATCCAAACCAAAGTTTCGAGTCACTGTAGTTTCCCATTTCAAATCAGGATTAGGCATTGTTTTTGAAGGCGCCCATATACTTCCCACTCCATTAATCCATGTTGTTGATGAAGATTGAAAAATTAGGATTTGTTGTCCAACCGGTATCTGATTGTTACCTGCTTCACCATAACTTGCTCTTAGTTTTAAAAGATCTAACCAAGAACTATCTTTTAAGAAATTTTCTTCTGAAATTTTCCAAGCTGCTGCTGCTGCAGGAAAGTATCCCCAACGATTCTGTTTTAAAAATTTACTTGATCCATCAGCACGAAACGTACCTGTCAATAAGTAGCGATTTTTATAATCATAATTTGCACGTCCAAAAAACGAGAACAATTTATCCTCAGGTTCGTAATAATTCTCTACCGCCTGTGGTGTTCCCTGTGTTGTTAAAGTTTTTGCCTGAGCAAAATCAAAAAATGTTGGATATCCGTGAATAGTAGTTGTAACAGTATTTTTAGTATTAGTAATACTTTCTTCCCCTACAAGAATAGATGCGTGATGGTCTTCACCTATTAGTTTTTTGAAATCATAATTTAAAGTATTAGCATTTCTAAAACGCTCTTCTTTAGAATCACCCATAACCATAGCTGGCATTCCCTGTAACGTTGCAGCTGGTGAATTGTTTACATAATAAGTAGATCTTCCGTAAAAACGATAATCCAAAGTATTAAAATTATCCAAACCTAAATCTACTTTTAATTTTAAATTATCCACAATTTCCCATCCAAAACTGCCTAACATATTAAAATTTTTACGAAACTGCTCACGTTCGTTATCAGAAATCGATGTTAAAGGATTGATCAATACATCTGTACCATCTCCAGTTGAATCTTCTGATGAAGTTAAACCAGCAACCGGAAGAGGTGCATAACCCACAATGGTACGCATACGTGAATCTGATGAAGATTTTTCATTTTGTTCATTTACCCCTCCACCATTAATCTCAGTATCAGAATAACGCATAGTAAATCCAACATCAATCTTATCGGTTATTTTGCTTTTTAACGCCAAAGACAGGTTATTTCTTTTATAATTAGAACCAATCATAATCGCTTTTTCATCAAAATGAGCATAATTGAAGTTATAATTCAATTTATCATTTCCTCCTCTAATCCCTAAATCACGGCTTTGTACTTCACCAGTACGACCGAAAATTTGTTTTTGCCAATTGTCTCCTTTTACACCTTTGTACATATCCTGATCCTCCCAGTTTCCAAAATACTTAGTATATGATTCTGGATTAGAAGCCACTTTTGTTCCTGTTTGCGAAAGCAAAGCGTACTCATATTGCCATTTGGTATAATCATCAGGCGACAAAACATCAATTTGTTTAGCCATCGTTTTCATACCATAAAACATATTAAAACTTACAGCTATTTTACCATCTTTACCACTTTTGGTAGTAATTAAGATTACCCCATTTGCACCACGAGACCCGTAAATTGCAGTAGAAGAAGCATCTTTCAAAACGGTCATCGATTCAATATCAGATGAAGAAATATCATTCATACTGTTTACAGGAAATCCATCCACTATAATTAATGGTTGATTATTCTGAGTAAGAGAACCTCCTCCACGAACTCTAATTTGTATATCAGCATCAGGAGATCCTTCTGATGACATTACCTGCACCCCAGCAATCCGACCTGTTAAAGCTTCAGCAACGTTTGCAATCGGAACTTTTTTCAAATCATTACCTGAAATAGTTGATACTGCTCCAGTTAAATCAGATTTTTTCACTGTTCCATATCCAACCACTACTACTTCATTCAATGTATTTGCTTCTTCAGCCAAAACAATATTCACTTTATTTCTACCTGCAACAGCAGTTGCCTGAGTTGTAAATCCTATAAAAGAAAAAACCAATGTCGCTTTCGCGTTAGTTAGTTTTATTTTATACTTACCGTCGAAATCTGTCGAAACGCCATTTTTTGTGCCTTTTTCTAATACATTAACACCTGGCAAGGTTAAACCTGAAGCATCTTTTACAATACCTTCAACTGTTACATCCTGTGCATTTACCTTATTACTGGTTAGCAAACACAACAAGAAAACAATTGCAAAACAACAATTTGTTCCTTTAAATAACTCTTTAAAATTCATAGTTTACTGTTTAGTTTATTATTATAGTTTAGTTTAAGTTTTATTTTCATAGACTCAATACCTAAAAAACAAGATATTCAATCACTTTAAAGTCTTAAAAAAAGATTAAAAAAAGTTGTTTTTGAAAGAAAGAAACAGCCCATGTAATCGATTACACAAACTTAGAAAAAAAAACAATATAAAAAATTAAATTTCACAAAAAAATCATAAAAAAAATTACATATAAAAAATTATTCTGTTTTTTAATATGGTATGTATAATTTATTAGAGGTATAATTATCAAATATACTTTTATTTTTTTTATGCATATTAAATTATTGCGTAAAATTCAATCGATTACAGAATCTGTAATTATTTTCATAATTTTAAATTAAAAATAAATACTCCGGTAGTTTTCTTATATTTTTGACTTAAAGCCAGATTCAGTAAAGAAATTCATTAATTCCCATCTTAATTTAGACGAAAATGATTCAGAATTCTCTTATAAAAAATTCTATAACATAGTTTTAAGAATACGTGGACAAATTTTAACATAATCATATGATAATCAATATGCAATTTAAAAAATGACATTTGTTACAAATAACAAGAAAAAACATTCATTAATTATCCAAAAAAAAATCCCTTTAAAAAGTTTAAGAGATTGAAATTTAAAGATTAAAGTATTTAAGCACTTTGCAGTTCCAATACTCCCTTATTTTTCTGCATTAAGATAAAAGTAATTATCATACCTATAACAGACATTCCAACCCCTATAAGATTAGGTGAAGTAAAACCATATCCGGCAGCCAAAGGTAATCCGCCTAAAAAAGCCCCTAAAGCATTGCCAATATTAAAACTTCCCTGAAGTGCTGCAGAAGCAATCATCTCAGCATCCTTGGCTGTACGAATCATTAACATTTGTATAGGTGCAATAACCGAGAAGGAAATAGCGCCTGTCAGGAAAGTAAAAAACAAAGAAGCATATTGATTATAGGAGAATAAGTAAACTAAAATCAAATCAACAGCCATTACAAGCAACAATGCTAAAGTCGTTGGGGCCGGAGAAAACTTATCTGCCAATTTACCGCCTAAAAAGTTTCCGACTACCATTCCAAAGCCTGCTAAAATCAAGATATAAGAAACATCTTCCGGAGAAAATTTAGAAACATTTATAAGCAATGGTGCGATATAACTAATCCATGCAAATAGTCCTCCAAAACCAACTGCAGTGATTCCGATAATGAGCCATGCATCAATTTTCTTAAAAAATTGCAATTGCGTTTTCATGTTTACATTTTGATTCTTCTCCAGATTCGGCATCCATAAATAAATGAATAAAAAGGTAATCAGTCCTGCAACAGTAATAAGTATAAAAGTATAACGCCATATAAAATGATGTCCTATATATGTACCAATTGGAACACCTATAAGATTAGCCAGCGTTAAACCCGAAAACATAATTGCGATTGCCTGAGCTTCTTTACCTTTATCAGCCAAACGACTTGCCACAACTGCTCCTACACCAAAAAAAGCGCCATGCGGCAATCCCGAAAAAAATCTTGAAACAAATAAAAAATTATAAGTAGGTGCAATAATTGAAAGAGCATTAAATACTGTCAGCATCATCGCTAAAATTAAAAGCATCTTTTTGGGAGCATAATTTCTTCCAATAATTACCAATAAAGGGGCTCCAATAACAACTCCCAGTGCGTAAGCTGAAATTAAATATCCTGCAACCGGAATTGTAACCTTCATATCTGAAGCAATATCAGGCAGTAAACCCATCATTACAAATTCGGTTATTCCGATAGTTAAACCACCTAATGATAGTGCAACAAGACTTTTTTTCATTTGTTTTGCAAGAAAGGAATAGATTTCTATCATGCAAATTTACGTCAGCTTTAGAAAAAATTAGTTGTATATTTACGATATAAACTTGTATATTTGAGTTATGCCTAAATTAAATCAATTCAAAACACTTGCTATAGATGAATTTGAAGATGAGAAATTCCACCTTCCGCCGCATACTCATACCTATTATGAAATCATTTATATTAAAAAAGGAAATGGCATTCATCATTTAAACAACAATTTATTGCCTTACAAATCAGGGGATTTATTTGTGATTTCGCCAGATGACGAACATTATTTTGACATTAAAAAGAGTACTCGTTTTTTCTATATCAAATTCACAGATAGTTATTTTAATTCGAAACAGAACCTTACTTGCGATGAATTTTTAATTCATACCCCGGAAAGTTTCATGCGTGATAAAACACTCAAAGAAACCGTTTTGAAATTAGATGATACCTGCAAAACGATTTTAAAGAATACGATTGAAAACATTTCAGCCTACAATTGTAAAACTGATGTTTCAAATTCGCCAATTGTGTTTTATCAAATTCTCTCCATTTTCGGATTAATCAAGGAAACTATGCGTAGTATGAATCTTGTCGTTAAAGGAAATTCGATTGATAACGAACAGATTACTTTTTATATCCATCAGAATATTTATCAGCCTAAACTGATTCAGATTAAAGTAATTGCGGATCATTTTAATATTGCCCAAACCTATTTCAGTGCTTATTTCAAAAGGACTTTTGCGATTAGTTATAGAGATTACATTCATAATTTGAGAACAACACTGATAGAAAAACGTTTTCAAAACAATCAATTACCGGTCAAACAAATTGCTTATGAATTTGGTTTTACAGATGAAAGTCATCTGTCGAATTATTTCAAAAAGAGAAAAAACATGAATCCTACAGATTTTAAAAGGCTGTAGTTATTGAAATCTTAAAAAAACCTTTGGGCTAAATATTTTTATCTAAATTTGTATTATAACATCTTTTCGTGATTAAAAAAATCTACATATTATTTTTCCTTCTAACTATCGGTTTCTTCCTGATTCCGATTTCCAGTTTTGCATGTGGAAATAATACTATGAAAACTTCTCATAAAAAAGAAATCACTTCAAAGGAAAAAAATTGCTGTACAAAAGAATGCTGCAAGAAAACTAAAGATTCTAAAAAAGAAAAACACAATTGCAACGGAAAATGCAACCATACGAACTGCACTACTTCTTCATCTTTGCAATTTAGCATTCCAACTTCAAATGACTTTGAACTCCAAAATACCACTTTCAATTTCCTTATAGAAAAATCTGGCTCATACTATAACGAAGCCAATATTTCTGATGGTTTCACTTCGATTTGGCTACCTCCAAAAATATAATAATTGTATTTGTAACAGCCATAAATGGGTCATTTTTGAAACCATTTGTTCTAAAATTCAGTTAAAAATAAACCAAAGGAAAATTCGAATTCCTTTTTAAAACATATAAAATGAAAAATTCAATAGCAGCTGTTTTTGCAGCAATCGCAATAATATTATCTGTAAATACAATTACAGCAAAAGAAACAAAATCTCAAACAATTACAAAAGATATTCAGGACTCAAGTCAGTTGAAACCCGTTTTTGATAATTATTTTGCAATGAAAGATGTGCTTATCAAAAGTGATGCAAAAGCGACTTCGGCGAAAGCCAAAGAATTATTAAGTGCATTAGGTGCTGTAAAAATGGATAAATTAAAAACCGCAGAACATAGTGTATGGATGAAAGTCATGAAGAAAATTACCGCTGATACGAAATCAATTTCATCAAATCAGGATCTTAAAAAACAACGTGAAGCTTTTAAATCTTTATCTAAAAACACATACGAATTGATTAAAGCTTCAAATCCGACAGAAACAGTTTACTATCAATATTGTCCAATGGCAGACGCTAATTGGCTAAGTAAAGAAAAAGCAGTTAAGAATCCGTATTACGGATCTTCAATGCTGACTTGCGGAAATGTGGTAGAAACTATCAAATAAACATGAAGCTCTATATCAAAAACATGGTATGCAGCAGATGTAAAATGGTTGTGAAGTCTGAGTTTGAAAAACTCGGACTTCAGACTATTTCTGTAGAATTGGGTGAAGTCGAATTGCAAAACGAAATTACGGAAATCCAAAAAGAAGTTTTACTTCAGAACTTACACTCCTTAGGTTTTGATTTGCTTGATGATAAAAAAAGTAAAACAATCGAGAAAATAAAAACGCTTATTATCGATTTGGTTCATTATAAAAACAATGAACTAAAAACCAATCTATCCGATTATCTGGCTGAAAACCTCAACCAGGATTATAACACGTTGAGCAATTTATTCTCTGAAGTTGAAAATACTACTATCGAAAAGTATTTTATCAGTCAGAAAATAGAAAAGGTAAAAGAGTTATTAATTTACAATGAACTTTCATTAAGCGAAATTGCCGATATGTTAAACTATAGCAATGTGGCACATTTGAGCAATCAATTCAAGAAAATTACAGGTTTTACTCCTACTTCTTTTAAACAGTTGAAGGACAAAAACCGTATTCTGATCGAGAACTTGTAAATCTTGCAAATCATTCACAAAATTATACAACCCGAAGTAATTGTTACTTCGGAAATTTGCATTGTAATACTTTAAAAAACAAAGCAATGACACATCAATATATAATTTCAGGAATGTCGTGTGACGGATGCCGTACAAAGGTCGAAAAAACTTTAAATACAATTGAAGGAATTCAGGCCGAAGTAACATTAAATCCTCCATTGGCGACTATAACAATGGAAAAACACGTTCAGACGGAAAAACTTCAAGATGTTCTATCTGAATCCGGAAAGTATACCATTGAAATGACTACCGCAGAAACTTCCGCTAAATCGTGCTGCTCAGGTCAGAAGAAAGACAATCACGAAGGACACCATCATAAAAAAGAAGCTACTGTAATTCACAATCATAATACAACCGGTGTTTTTTATTGCCCAATGCATTGCGAAGACGATAAAACGTATGATAAACCTGGAGATTGCCCAGTTTGCGGAATGGATCTGGTTCCCCAGGTTGCCATAAGCCATACACAATTTACTTGTCCGATGCATCCTGAAATCGTTTCGAACGAACCTGGAGATTGTCCAATTTGCGGAATGGATTTGGTTCCAATGAAAGCCTCTGAATCTGAAGAAAACAAAACCTACATTGATTTACTAAAGAAAATGAAGATCGCCGTATTATTTACGCTTCCAATCTTTATTATTTCGATGTCAGAAATGATTCCTAACAATCCTCTTTATAAACTAACGTCTATTGAGAACTGGAACTGGATGCAATTCCTTTTTTCAATTCCGGTACTTTTTTACGCAGGATGGATGTTTTTTGTCCGTGCCTGGAAATCGATTGTAACATGGAATTTAAATATGTTTACCCTAATTGGGATTGGCACTAGTGTTGCATTCTTGTTTAGTATCGTCGGAATGTTCTTTCCTGATATTTTCCCATCTGAATTCAAATCGCATCACGGAACCATTCATCTTTATTTTGAAGCTGCAACGGTTATCATAACATTAGTTTTATTAGGTCAACTACTGGAAGCCAAAGCTCACGGACAGACAAATGGCGCGATAAAAGAATTATTAAAACTTGCCCCAACGGAAGCTACTTTGGTAGAAAACGGAAATGACCAAATAATTTCAATACACAATATTAAAAAAGGAAATTTATTACGGGTAAAACCGGGCGAAAAAATTCCGGTTGACGGAAAAATAACAACAGGAGAAAGCAATATAGATGAATCCATGATTACCGGAGAACCAATTCCGGTTGATAAAAAAGTCGACGATACAGTAATTTCAGGAACAATAAACGGAACAAAATCATTTGTAATGATAGCCGAAAAAGTGGGTTCAGAAACCTTGCTTTCGCAAATTATACAAATGGTCAATGATGCAAGTCGTTCCAGAGCTCCAATTCAGAAATTAGCAGACCGGGTGGCAAAATATTTTGTCCCAACGGTTGTTATCATATCAATCATTACCTTTTTTGTCTGGGCAAAATTTGGTCCTGAACCCGCCTATGTTTATGGATTAATTAATGCTATTGCAGTTTTGATCATAGCCTGTCCCTGTGCTTTAGGATTAGCTACTCCAATGTCGGTAATGGTTGGTGTGGGCAAAGGAGCACAATTCGGCATCCTGATAAAAAATGCCGAAGCCTTAGAAAACATGAATAAAATTGATGTTTTGATTACTGATAAAACCGGAACAATTACCGAAGGAAAACCATCTGTAGAAAAAATCTATGCTGTTAATAATGATGAAAATGCTTTATTACAAAATATTGCTTCACTAAACCAACACAGCGAACATCCATTGGCGCAAGCTGTTGTTAATTTCGCTAAAGCTAAAAATCAAACGACACTTGAAGTTCCGGACTTTGAAGCTATTGCCGGAAAAGGAGTTATAGGAACTGTCAACAACTCAAAAATTGCATTAGGAAATAAAAAACTAATGAATCAGGTTGGCGCTTCGATCACTGAGGATATTGAAAACAAGATTGTTGCCGAGCAAAATCTGGGTAAAACGGTTTCTTATATTTCCGTAGATAAAATTGTTTTGGGTTATGTAACTATTACAGATGCCATAAAAGAAAACAGCGTAAAAGCAATCAAAGATTTAATCGATCAGGGAGTTGAGGTAATTATGATGACGGGCGATAACAGCAATACTGCAAAAGCTGTTGCCGATCATTTGCATTTAAGTTCGTTTAAAGCAGATTGTCTTCCTGAAGATAAACTAAAAGAAATTCAGCGCTTGCAAGCCGAAGGAAAAATTGTAGCAATGGCGGGAGACGGAATCAACGATGCCCCTGCTTTGGCGCAAGCAAATATTGGAATCGCAATGGGAACCGGAACCGATGTTGCGATAGAAAGTGCCAAAATAACATTGGTAAAAGGAGATTTAAACGGAATTGTAAAGGCAAAAAACCTGAGTCACGCTGTAATGTCGAACATCAAACAAAACCTGTTTTTTGCTTTTATATACAATGTTTTAGGGATACCAATTGCGGCAGGAATTTTATATCCCTTTTTCGGAATCCTGCTTTCGCCGATGTTAGCTGCTTTAGCGATGAGTTTGAGTTCTGTATCAGTAATCGTAAATGCCTTGAGATTGCGAAATCTAAAATTATAATATTTCGGGCAACAGCGATACTGAAGACCGAGCAACAGCGGTACTGACGAAATTAATTTAATACTTTTATTATGAGAACTAAAAAAAATATTACAACAGTTGTTACATCATTATTTACAATGGTACTTTTTTTAACGGTTAGTAATTCAAATGCACAAAACCAACCTAAACCAACTACAATGAAAGATTGTTGTATGATGAAAGAGGGCAAAATGATGTGCATGAAAGATGGTAAAGCAATGCCAATGAACAAAACTATGATCATGAAAAATGGAACTACATGTGCCAGTAATGGAGAATGCACTATGAAAGATGGTAAAAAAATGATGATGAAAGAGGGAGATTGCATGGATATGAACGGTAAAATGTGCACTGATGAAATGAAAATGATGACACAAAAGAAAACAACAAAAAAAGTTTCTTCTGCTGTGTACACTTGCCCAATGCATTCTGAAGTAGTTGGAGCTAAAGGAGGTAAATGTCCTAAATGCGGAATGGAATTAGTATTAAAAACTAGTTAAATTCAATAATTTAAAAATGCTATGGAGTTAAAATTCTGTAGCATTTTTATTAATTAAAAAAAATTTAAGCATGAAAAACTTAATTTTAATTAGCATTTTGTTCTTTTGCTTTAATATTATTTTAGCTCAAAAAACAGTCCGTTATGACCTTTATATTCGTGATACGATAGTCAATTTTTCAGGAAAAGAAAAGCATGCTTTTGCTGTGAATGGTCAGATTCCGATGCCAACATTAACTTTTACCGAAGGTGATATTGCTGAAATTTATGTTCATAACGAATTAAAGGAAAGCACTTCACTGCATTGGCATGGATTATTTTTACCCAATAAAGAAGACGGCGTTCCGTATTTAACGCAAATGCCGATCGCACCCAATACAACACATAAATACAGTTTTCCGATTATTCAAAACGGAACTTATTGGTACCACAGCCATTCCGGGCTTCAGGAACAAGTTGGTTTATACGGACTTTTCATCATCAACAAAAAGAAAGGTGACACAACTTTTAGAAAAGCTATTGATGATTTACCAACAGTTCCGGTTATTTTGAGCGAATGGACCGATTTGAAACCGGAAAATGTACAGCGAATGCTTCATAATGCCAATGATTGGTTTGCTATAAAAAAAGGAACAACTCAAAGTTATTTCGAAGCCATTAAGCAAGCGCATTTTTCGACCAAAGTTACCAACGAATGGAAACGAATGAATGCCATGGATGTGAGCGATGTGTATTATGAAAAGTTTTTGATTAACGGAAAAAATGACAATCAGCTTTCACAATTTAAACCCGGAGCAAAAGTCAGGCTCAGAATTGCAAACGGAGGTGCTTCAAGTTATTTCTGGCTTACTTACGGAGGCGGAAAAATAACTGTTGTTGCCAGCGATGGAAATGATGTGGAACCTGTAGAAGTGGATCGTCTGATTATTGCCGTTTCTGAAACTTATGATGTCGTAGTTACTATTCCGGGAGACAATAAATCTTTTGCTTTTTTGGCTACAGCCGAAGACAGAACGGGTTCGGCATCTTTATTTTTAGGTGACGGCGTTAAACAGCCTCTTGCCCATCTTTCGAAATTAAAATATTTTGAAGGAATGAAAATGATGAATGATATGATGAAAATGAACGGCGAGATGAACGACATGGGTATGAATATGTCATTGAATAAAATGGATATGAATGCTGTAATGTATCCGGAAATCTCAGGTGAAGATGAAAATTCGAAACAAATGGATCATTCGGAACATAAAATGGAAGACATGCAAACGGCTAATGACAGCACAGAAACTGCTGAAATAGTTACTTTGAATTATGGAATGCTAAAATCCCCAACCAAAACAAATCTTCCGAAAGAAGCCAATGTAAAAGAATTACGTTTCGAATTATCCGGAAACATGAACCGTTATGTTTGGAGTTTAGACAACAAAGTAATTTCAGAAACCGATAAAATCTTAATTAAAAAAGGCGAAAATGTTCGGATTGTAATGTACAACGGATCGATGATGCGCCATCCAATGCATTTACACGGACATGATTTCAGGGTCCTGAATGAGCATGGGGATTATTCTCCGCTTAAAAATGTAATTGATATTATGCCAATGGAAACCGACACTATCGAATTTCAGGCAAATGCAGATGGTGACTGGTTTTTTCATTGTCATATTTTATATCATATGATGGCGGGAATGGGACGTATTTTTAGTTATGAAAATTCAGCTCCGAATCCGTTGATTCATGATCCGAAAATGGCTTATAAAATGCTAAAAATGGATGATCGGATGTTTCATTTCATGGCAGAAAATGATTTTGCCACAAACGGAAATGACGGAGAAGCTATGTTCAGTAATACGCGTTGGAGTATTGGAACCGAATGGAGATTGGGTTATAAAGATCATCATGGTTATGAAACCGAAACGCATATTGGCCGCTATATTGGAAAAAATCAATGGCTTTTCCCTTTTATTGGTTTTGACTGGCGCTACAGGAAAATGAAGGAAGACGAAATAGAAAAAAATCTTTTCGGGCAAACCAATACCAAAGACAACCGTTCGGTTTTTAGTGCCGGTCTTGAATATACTTTGCCCATGCTAATAAAAGCTCAGCTCGAGATTTACACCGATGGAAACGTACGTTTGCAATTTGAACGAAAAGATATTCCGCTTTCAAGACGTTTACGAATGAGTTTGATGTGGAATACGGATAAAGAATATATGGGAGGTTTGAAATATATCGTAGCCAGAAACTTTGGAATCACAACACATTATGACAGCGATATGGGAGTTGGTTTTGGCGTTAATTTGAATTATTAATTTTTTTTGAACCTATAAGTTATGTAAAGTCATTTAAGATATCCTTTTGTTTGTTTTTGCAATGTAAAGTTTATATGTACTTAAATAACTTATATGGTTCAAAAAAGCGTCCTGCATTTAAACCGTAATTACAATTTTCCCAACAGTTCTTCCTGTTTCTAATTGTAGATGTGCTTTTTTCATTTCATCAAATGAAAAAATTTGTGAAACGTGAGATTTGATAATTCCTTTCTGCATTAAATCAGCAGCAGTATTGATGTCCGGACCGGAAGATTTAACGAAAACAGCAAACAAATCAATCTTTTTGTTTTTCGCTTTTTCTACATATTCAGGAGCAATTTCTCCCAAAATATAAATAATTTTTCCGTCTGGCTTTACAACATTTATAGAACGATTGTTAATTTCATCTGAAATTGGATTTAAAACCAAATCAATATCTGAAACTTCACTTTCAAAATCTGTTTTGGTATAATCTATATGAAGGTCAGCACCATTTTGCAAGACAAATGCTGCGTTCTTTTCAGACGAAGTTCCAATAACGTATGCTTTAAAATGTTTGGCAATTTGTGTCGCATAATGTCCAACCCCGCCGGAAGCACCGTGAATTAAAACTCTGTCACCTTCTTTTATTTTTCCGTTTGTAACTAATGCCTGCCACGCTGTTAGAAAAGCAAGTGTGGCTGCTGCAGCTTGTTCATGAGAAATAGTTGAAGGTTTTAAAGCCAAATGCGAAGCCGGAGCTGCAACATATTCGGCATAAGCTTTTCCATTACCGCGATAATTTACCATTCCGAATACTTCATCATTTAATTTAAATTGGGATACATTCTTTCCTGATTCCACAACAGTCCCGGATATGTCCCAGCCTAGAATAACCGGACGTTCGTCTCCAAACAATCGATTGATCCTTTCCTCTGAAGATCTTGTTTTATAATCAACCGGATTGATGCTCAAAGCGCTGACTTTTACCAAAACCTCGTTGTCGTTAATTTCCGGTTTCGGAATATCTGCATATTTTAAGTTGGAAGCACTTCCTGCTTCGTTCAATATAATTGCTTTCATCATAATTTGTTTTAAAATTAAAGTACAAAAGTATAATATCAGTATCTTTGTCACAAGTATGCACTTTTTTGTATCCTACATACTAAAAGCATACTAATATTGATTATCAGTATTTTAAAAAATTAAAAATGGCAAAAAATAATAATCTCAATGGTCCTACAGATGCAATTTGCTCTGTTGATTATGCTTTTAAGCGAATTGGAGGCAAATATAAAGGTCGGATTTTATGGAATTTAAGCCTCAAAAATGTGCTTCGGTATGGTGAATTACGACGAATTATTACAGATGTAACACCAAAAATGCTCACCCAAACTTTAAGAGAACTCGAAGATGATGACTTGATTTTTCGAAAAGTATACCATGAAGTACCACCCAAAGTAGAATATTCATTAACTGAAATTGGTATGGAACTCATTCCATTTATCAGTCATTTGAGAGAATGGGGCACAAAACAGCTTGCAAAAGAGAAGGTTTGAATTTTAATAAAAAAACAGAAGTTTTAAACTATTTAGAAAACTTCTGTTTTTTTTATTATTAGATTTATTTTAAGGAAAAAAATTAAGCTCAAATCATTAAGCTAAGCTTCCTTAATTTTCAGCAAAAAAGCCTCAATTTCTTGAAGCTTTTTTATCGTTATTTTAATCGGACACTCCACTCGAAATCCATTTCTGAGACCTGGTTTCCTTTTTCGTCTGTTCCTATAGATTTCATCCAGAAGGTCTGACCCTCGCCTGTGGCTATTGTTTTCTCAATGGCATCGGCAATCAGGTGTCCGTCGTTACAAACGAATGTGATTCTGCCTGTTGCTTTTTTAGAAAAGTTTCCTTTATTGTTGGCTACTAACATTGAGATCTTTCTGCCACTTTCCTGAATTTGTGAAATTACCAAAGCGCCTGTTGTTAATTCGGCTGCCATTGCCTGAACAGCAAAATACATTGAGTTAAATGGATTTTGATTGATCCAACGGTGTTTTACACTTACGATGCAACTGTCTTTGTCGATCGCTTTTACCCGAACACCACAAATGTAGGCCGATGGTAATTTGAATAATACAAATTTGTTGAGTTTGGAAACTGAAACTGCCATGTGTTTATTTTTTTATGTAAAAATACAAAAAAACTATGCATGCACAATAAATTACTTTTACTTTCCTAAAAGACAATAAAATAAGGTATTTACATTGGTTTTCAGTGTTTTTATCATACTAATCAAATTTTACTTTTGTTAATATTTTGTTAACATTTGGTACTATGCGAAACATAATACTAGCTTTTAGATATATATTTGCATAAGAAATTACTATATACTTTTAATCATGGAAACATCAACACCACTCATCATGGAAAACACATCAGAAAAGAACACTGCAACGTTCACGCATTTAAGTACATTAAGCCAGTACATCATTCCGTTTGGGAATTATATTTTTCCGATTTTAATCTGGACGAGTTACAAAGACAAATCAGAATTTGTAAATCATCACGGGAAACAGACATTGAATTTTCAATTGAGCCTATTGCTTTACACTTTAGTTTTAGCTTTAATTGCAATTCCGATTTTTATCACTGTTTTTTTACAAAACCTTCCAATGGAAGCTGTTTTTAACGATGAGCATTTCACCATCACAAATTTCGACTTTGAAGGAAGTATTGGATTGTTAAGTATTGGCGCAACAGCGGTATTACTTTTTGGTTTGTTAAAAGTAGTTGAATTCTTTTTAGTAATTTATGCTTCTATAAAAACCTCGAACGGAGAATATTACAAGTATCCAATGACGATTCCTTTTATAAAGTAAGATCAATAAACAATTATAAAACACTTTGACTTGTCTTAGTGTGAATATAATAAAGATTAAAAGTTATAGATTACCAAGAGCCCTAGCCCTGACAGAAGCGGCATCCTTTTTCTGGCTCTTTTAGACAGAAAAAGATATAGCGGATGGCAGGAAACAGCTCCTGAAAAAACAATCAATCATCAATCATCATCAATCAAAAAACGAATCGTTCAATCTAAAAAAAACAAAATGAAATTATGAACATTGAAAACACAAAAGCACAGATGCGCAAAGGTGTTCTTGAGTTTTGCATCTTATCTGTATTAAAAGAAAAAGACGCATATACATCTGAGATATTAGACACTTTGAAAAACGCAAAATTACTGGTTGTCGAGGGAACAGTTTACCCGCTTTTGACCAGGCTGAAAAACGACGGTTTGCTTAATTATCGCTGGGAAGAATCGACTTCAGGGCCACCACGAAAATATTATGGATTAACCGAAATAGGACAAACATTTTTAAACGAATTAAACGGTACCTGGACAGAATTGTCGGACGCTGTAAATCTAATCACCAATCAAAATCAATAGTCATGAACAAAACAGTAAATATAAACTTAGGAGGTATGTTCTTCCACATAGATGAAGATGCATATTTGAAGCTAACACGCTATTTTGACGCTATAAAACGATCATTAAACAGCTCATCCGGACAAGATGAAATCATTAAAGATATCGAAATGCGTGTTTCTGAATTATTAACAGAAAAGCAAAAAAGCGAAAAACATGTTGTGGGATTGAAGGATGTTGACGAAGTAATTACGGTGATGGGGCAACCTGAAGACTATATTATTGAAGACGAAACAAAAACGAATCAATCATTTAACGATAACGGAAGCAGAGGAAACAAAAAATTATACCGCGATAAAGAGAAAGGTATGATTGGTGGTGTGGCAACTGGTTTAGGGCATTATTTTGGAGTTGATGCTGTCTGGATAAAAATTATATTTTTGGTATTTGTTTTTGCCGGATTTGGAACAGGAATTTTGGCCTATTTTGTACTTTGGATTGTAACTCCTGAAGCGATTACGACATCTGAAAAACTGGAAATGACGGGTGAGCCTGTTACAATTTCGAATATCGAAAAAAAGGTTCGTGAGGAAATAGAATCATTGTCTGATAAATTTAAAAATGCAGATTATGATAAAATGGGAAACCAGGTAAAGTCGGGAGCTGAGAGAATAAGTAGTTCATTTGGAGACTTTATCATGACGGTTTTTAAAATCTTTGCGAAGTTTTTGGGAGTAATTTTAATTATATCAGGAATTAGTGTTTTAATTGCGCTTTTTATTGGGGTTTTTACTCTGGGTACTAATTTTTTTATTGAGTTTCCGTGGCAGAATTTTGTTGAAGCCGGAAATTTTACAGAATATCCGATCTGGTCATTTGGTTTGTTAATGTTATTTGCTGTTGGGATTCCGTTTTTCTTTTTGACACTTTTAGGTTTCAAATTGTTATCTCCCAACTTAAAAACTATGGGTAATATTGCGAAATATACTTGGTTAGCCATCTGGATTATAGCTATAGCCATTACCATAAGCATTGGAATCAAGCAAGCAACAGAAATTTCAAAAGACAATAAAACAGTTGAAAAAAAAGAAATCAATATTCTTCCAAAAGATACGCTTTATGTAAAATTCAGGTACAATGATTATTATGCTAAAGATCTTGATCACCATAGAGAATTTGAGTTTGTACAGGATTCAGCAGACAATCAGTTGATCTATTCTACAGATGTACGCTTGCATGTTTTACATACAGATGAGGCTAGTCCTTATTTACAAATAGAAAAAAGTGCCAGAGGAAATTCGCTTATAAATGCTAAAAAAAGAGCAGAAAAAATAAATTATAACGTTGAAATTCGTGGAAATCATTTAATTTTGGATAATTATTTTCTTACAGATGTAAAAAACAAGTTTAAAGGTCAGGAAGTTGATGTATATTTGTACTTGCCAGAAGGACAATTGTTTAAACCGGATGCTTCAGTTATAGATTATGACGATTCTGATGATGATTTCTTCAACTTACACTTTAGTGGTAACTATAACTATAAAGTGGAAGGCTCTAAAATAAAATGTTTAGATTGTCCTGCTGATGAAAACGATCATAATGATTTAGAAGAGCAAGACACTATTAAAAATGATACTGTTAAAGAGGTTTCGATTAAAATTAATGGAAAAGAAATTTTAAACAGCAAAAAAACTAACGGAAAGCTAACCACTGATAAAAACGGAGTTATAATCAAAATTAACTAAGCCATGATAAAAATAATCATTCATATTACAAAATTCATTATTGCGACTATCACCGCATTATTATTTGCCTCATGTAATTTTAACGGCAACTCGATAGAGGGAAGCGGGAATGTTACCAAGGAAAAAAGAATTGTTCAGGGCGACTTTAAAAAAGTATCTGTAAGTAATGCAATTGATTTAGTAATCGAACAATCTGATTCTACTGAAATTATTGTTGAAGCTGATGATAATTTACAGAAAGAAATCATTACAAAGGTTGAAAACGGAACATTGGTAATTAGCTGTAAATTCGGTTCTTTTCATAATGTCAGCATGAAAAAAGTAACGGTAAAAATGCCTGTTATTGATAAACTGGAAGCCTCAAGTGCATCCTCTGTAGAAAGCAAAAACGTTATTCAGGGACAGGACATAAGTATAGAAGCTTCTAGTGCTTCGACTATTAATATTAACGTCGAATCTGACCATATTACTTGTGACTCAGGAAGCGGAAGCACTATTAATATTGAAGGAAAAGCATTAAAAATTAAAACTTCGGCCTCAAGCGGCAGTACTATTGATGCCAACAAATTATTAGCGAATGAAGTTCAGGCAGAAGCGTCAAGCGGAGCTAGTATAAATGTTCATCCAATTGTAAGCTTGAAAGCGGAAGCCAATAGCGGAGCAAGCATCAATTATGACACTACTCCAAAAAATATTGAAAAAACTTCGAATTCAGGAGGAAGCGTTAGCCAGGGTTAAAACTTAGCTCTCTGTAAAATATAAAAGAAATCATTCATCAAAAGTGGATGATTTTTTTATATTTGTGAAAAATCTAATCCTAAAATTAATGAAAAAAAATAAAGCTTTACTCCTATTATTATTAATTACAACATTAACTTTTGCTCAAAAGAAAGAAAAAATAAAAGGATCTAAAACCGTAACTACTTCAATAAAACAAGTGGGTGAATTTAATATTCTTGAGGTTGACGACAATATTGAAGTTTACTTAGAGCGCGGAGAAAAAAATGAAATAAAAATTGAAGCTGATGATAATTTACATGACATTATCGGAATGGATTTAAGAGGTAATGCGCTTCGGGTATATACTTCAAAACAATCTACTATTTTTAAAAAATTAGCTGTTCGTATTACGTATACGAAGTCACTAACAAATGTAATTACCAGAAATGAAGCTATGATTTATGCTATTCAGGAACTACAGCTGGATGATATCAGTTTTAACAGTTTTGATTATTCTAAATTATTTTTGAATGTAAATGCAAAGAAATTCAATTTAACAGCTGATGATAAATCGAAGAGCGAATTGAATCTAAAATCAGAGGAAGCCAATTTACAATTAAGTAAGAACGCCTCGATTAAAGCATTGGTGTCTTCCATAAAATTCAAGTGTGATTTATATCAAAAAGCTGTTGCCACACTTGAAGGTATTGCAGAAAAGGGAACCATCCGTTTAGATAACAATTCGACTTTTACAGGAACAAAATTCAATATTAAGGAAGCAAACTTTACCGCCGAAAGTTCTTCTACAGGAAGTGTATTGGCAGAAAACACAATTTCTCTGGCAATAGGTGATAACGCGGAAGTTTCACTTTTAGGAAAAGCAAAAATAGAACTTACACGTTTTAGCGAAGAAGCAAAATTAATTAAGAAGATAAAATAGAAAATGTTCGTGTTTTCATAAAATAAAAAATCCCAATCGTAAAGATTGGGATTTTTTATTTTGAAGTTTTGCAGAATTAGCGTTCCAACAATTCGAAACTTAAAACTTTGAAAACCTGAAATAAATATTTATTCTTTTGCAGCCAAATATCTTTCTGCATCCAAAGCAGCCATACAACCAGTTCCTGCTGCAGTAATCGCCTGACGGTAAACGTGATCAGCAGCATCACCTGCAACAAAAACACCCGGAACATTTGTATTTGATGTTCCCGGAGTATTTATAATATATCCGGTTTCATCAAGAGTAATGTAATCTTTAAAGATATCCGTATTTGGTTTATGACCTATTGCCACGAAAAATCCGGTTGCCGGAATTTCAATAACTTCGGCAGTAGTTTTATTTAATGCTTTAATGGCATGTACTACATTTCCATCACCTAAAACTTCAAGAGTATCGTGGTTCAATAAAATGGTTATATTTTCAGTTTTGCGAACACGTTCTTCCATGATTTTTGAAGCTCTGAATTTTTCGCTTCTTACCAGCATCGTTACTTTTTTACACAATTTTGATAAATAATGTGCTTCTTCACAAGCTGAATCTCCTGCTCCAACAATAACAACTTCCTGGTTACGGTAAAAGAATCCGTCACAAACCGCACAAGCAGAAACTCCACCGCCCATTTGCAGGTAATGCTGTTCTGATGGCAATCCTAAATATTTTGCCGTAGCTCCTGTAGAAATAATAACAGTTTCACAGTGCAACTCAATGCTGTCATTAATCCAAACTTTATGAATATCTCCTGAAAAGTCTACTTTTGTAGCCCATCCGTCACGAATATCAGCACCAAAACGCTTTGATTGCTCTTGTAATTGTATCATCATTTCAGGTCCTGTAACACCATCAACATATCCAGGAAAATTCTCTACTTCATTTGTTGTAGTCAACTGACCCCCTGGCTGCATTCCCTGATATAAAACAGGATTCATATTTGCTCTGGCTGCATAAATGGCAGCTGTATAACCTGCAGGGCCGGATCCTATAATAAGGCATTTAATTTTTTCGATTGTATCTGACATAGTTTGTATAGTTTTTAGAGTTGCAAATGTAAACTTTATTATAAAAAATTCCGATCAAAATAAATCCTAAATAACTATCTCAAAATAAATAAAACTTATTTCGGCAATTTTCTTTTGTAAAAGGAATTTATTACTATATTTGCATCCGCTTACGGGGTGTAGCGTAGCCCGGTTATCGCGCCTGCTTTGGGAGCAGGAGGCCGCAGGTTCGAATCCTGCCACCCCGACACAAAGAGCCTTCACAGGCAAGTCAAAACCCCTTAAATCATAAGATTTAAGGGGTTTTCTATATTAAAACCTAAAGGTGTTGTATCTCAGCGCTTGTTTCCTAATTCCGGCAACACTTTTAATAAACCCAAATTAAGGATATTGTGCAAAGCGCTGAATAAATTGGGAGTGATTGCCGGTAAACTTCTTCATAACGTTTTT
>JBDTRA010000006.1:0-81647 GCA_039931915.1 Flavobacterium sp.
ATATATAATTTTGAAATTTAAAATAACACTCCCAACTATTAAGGGGCTAAACTAGAAACAGCCTTGAAGACCAAGAAGATTTGTTTCAAGAAATAGTTTATCAATTATGGAAATCATATCCTAAATTTAAAGGAGAATCAAAAATAAGCACCTGGATATACCGAGTTGCTTTTAATACCTCAATAGTAACATTTAGAAAAAATAAAATTTCTATTACTAACTATAAAAATATTCCGGAAAAATTCCACCCTATACTAGAAAATTCATATTCGGAAAATGAAGAACGCATTTTTGAACTTCTTGGAAAATTAAATAGTATTGAAAAATCAATTATCACACTTTATCTGGAAGATTACAATTATGAAGAAATTGCAACTATCATTGGTATATCGGAAAATAATGTGGGAGTCAAACTGAACAGAATCAAAAACAAATTAAAAATAAAATAATATGGACTTACAAAACTTAAAAACAAACTGGAGTAAAATAAATTATTTTCCAAAAAATGATATGGAGTTAGAAAAAATGACCTTAATAAAAAATCATCCTGTTTTGAAAAAAATTAAAGTAAAACTTATAATTGAAACTTTAGCTATTAGTATTTTCTTACTAGTATATTACAGTGGATTTGATGGAGCTAAAAAACCTATATATGCCAATATTCTTCTTATATTTAGCGGCATTGCATATATTACCAAGGGTTTATTAAGTTTACAGTCAATTCAAAAACCAATTCAGGGAAAAAACTTAAAGAAATCAATTTATTCTTATTATAAAAGAATAAAGATTATTTCAAAAATTTCTTTGATCATTACTGTATTATACACGTGTAGTCTATTACTCTTTTTTGGATCTGCAATCAATTTTAAAGAAGAAAAAAAATGGATACTACTATTTGGTATTATTGTACTAATCCAAACAATATTTTTGTCATCCAGAATTTGGAAATCTTGGCTAGAAAAGTTAAAAATCGAAATCGAAAGTTTTAAATAACCCCCTCTGCAAAGTGTTTCATCTTAAAATTCGGAATTGCTGTGCCTTAATATGTGAATCTATTTAAAACCCTAAACAGGTTTTAAAAGTTTTTTGAAGAAAATATAAGTAATCCTTTACATGATCTAATTAAGTAGAACTACCGCTAGCAGTGGTTTGGCGAACATAGTGGGTACTTCACAAAAAATCTTTAGGATTCTAAAAAAAAACTTTGTGCTTGTAATAATTAATGATAATTTTATAGCCGACTTCACCAAGTCGAAGAACGTTATAAACACCTTATAGAATAATCCAAAATAATTTAAACCCAAAAAAATATGAAGAGATTTTTAAAAGTATCTAGTCTTATAATCTTATCGTTGATCGTTTCTATTTGCAGCGCACAGAAAAACAATAAAGAGCTAAAAGGAGAAAAAATAGCTATTGTTCTTGATGCTGTTGAAAATGTAGTTAAAGATTATAATATGAGAAATGAACTTGTTAAAAAATTTAATTTTGATTCATCCCTGAGAAAATCAAATCTAATAAAATTTGACAGTATCAAAAGGCTTACAATTAAAATACAAAAAAATAATAATGAAGAATTATCAATTTTGAAAAATGAATTTAAAAATGATAATACTGAAGAAGTTTTCAATATCGGCATAAAATATTTAGAATCTATAAAGAAAATAGAAGTTGTCTTACCAATTTTATTTGATAACATACATAAACTCATAATTGGCGAGGAGTTTAGCAGTGAAAACATAGAAAAAGTAAATAGTGCTTTAAAAAATTATGAAACGGCAAAAGTAATTTATAAAAATGAATTAAGGGAATATGCTATTAAGAACAATATTTATTGAAATACATAGGTATAATTTTAATTCTCTGAAAAGTGTTCCTGGTAAAAGTCGTGATTGATCTGTAAAGCCCCGCTCGTGAACACAATCTAAATCAATTTCAAATAAAATATATTATAAACGCTTAAAATCAATAATATAAAAAAATTTACTTAGTCTTTGCTTTTTATAATTTCCAGCAAATCATCCACCAGCTCTGCGTAGTGTTCTTCTAAATATCGTAGTTCCTTTGCTGTGCATTCTATGATAAAACAACAAAAACACTAAAAATTACGATGCAGATTTATAAGTATTTATAGAGTAGTTTCTCTAGTTATAACAGCGAAAACTCTGCTTATAAGTTTGCATCTGATATTTTTATAACCAATAAGATTTTCAATAAATTACAGCCAACAAGTCATACTAATTTATTTATACACACTTTTCTTGTCTTTATACCTAAATATGGAAGGCTTAAGACATTTTTTCAGAAGTCAGTTTCTTAATTGCTTAATTTCAGGTCTTCAAAAGAGATAACCACAAAAATTAACTAAAGAAACCCAATATGAAAACTACAAAAAAGGTATTACTTTTAATCACGCTAATCTCATTCTGTGCCTGTAAAAAGGATCCAAACACAGAAAAAGATAATTATACAACTATCAAAAAAAGTGTCGCTGCCTCTGATTGTTTAGCTCCTGCTAATTGGTTTACGATCGTAAACAACACTCGCCAGACTCCTCCGCCAAATGAAGGACCAACAAGCGTATTTGCCAACAATGCAACAGTAACTAATTGTGATTTTCATCAATGGTCCTGGCAAAAATTTCTTTGGCTTACCAATGAGGTTAATGGAGTGCCATCATTTATGACCACTCTGATTCAGGTGAATTCGGCAGGTAAGAGATTAGATCCAAGTAATGGAATTGTTTTGACGGATATTGCTCAGGCAAGTTCTGCTACTGATATTTTAAAAACACCTAATTATCCTTCGGGTGTTCCTAAATCTACTACAGTTTATTATTCTATATTCATGGATAAACTGATGTACACAACCATGTTAAAATATGGCCCAATAGCAAAAAATGATCCTTCTAAAGTAAAAGGCATAACTTTTCCTGTAGGCTCATTAGAACTTAAAACCTCCTGGATTGATGCAAGCGTTCTTAAAGATCCTTCTTCTTATTTTATTACTCAAGGGGTAATCAACGGAGTAAAAACCAAAGTGGCTCTTTTGGGAATGCATGTCGTAGGAGTTGTAGAGAACCATCCCGAATTTGTATGGGCTACTTTTGAACATGAAAATCTTGCACCTGCTTACGATTGGTCAAAAGCTACGCCAACAACTGATGCGCCGGTAACGAGTACAGTAGATTATCCTTTTTTTAATAAAAGCAGTACTGCAACGGTTACGAATATAACTTCAAAAAACGGGATTTATACAGATGTCTTTTCCGTTTACAAATATGGTGTTCCTGTTGAAAAAGCAATGAAAGGTTCTCATAATGTTCAGCTTTATATGCAAACGAGTCAAAAGGGCTCTGAGAACTTCAATAATATTCGTACTATTAATCAAAGCGTTAAGACACAGCTGAAAGGTATTTGGAATAATTATTTTTACAACGGTTCATTATGGATTAATACAGAAGGATACAATGGGACTCCGGCACAAGCTGCTTTATTAGACTCGTTAAGTGGTACCCTTTCAGAATCTACACCTGGAAAATTGACAAGAGGCTCCATTGCAGCCTACAATATTACCATGGAAACCTATGTTCAGGTAGGATTTGGAAAACCGTCGTCTATACATGCAAATACAGTTGACAATATTGTCAATTGCTTCTCCTGTCATAACACATCTCATAAGTCGAATCTTTCGCCACTTTTTATTAGCCATGTCTTTACCGGATATGTAGGAAGCCTGCAGGGTTTAAACAGAAAACAAATCAAACAGGAACATGTTGATGAAATTATGGCAGATTATAACTTACGTCTAAAATTAAAATAGCCAAATAGCAAGCCACTTTACTTTTAAAGCAAAGTTGAAATTTATAAGTACTTAAAAAACCACAAACAAAAGTTTGTGGTTTTTTTGCTTTGTTCATGGGATAAATTATGCCTAGCTCTGCAAAGTGTTCTTCTTAAATTTTCCCTGCCGGTAAGAGTATCAAGCTCGTAAACGCAATCCGGATAATTTTACAATACCAATTTTTAAGTAAGGATTGCAAATCTGCTATTGCCATAAATTCATTTAACATTCTTACTTTTAACATCTCTAAACATAGCAAATCAAAAGAATGAAAATTTATTTTGTTGACTCCTTTACAAATGAAAAATTTAAAGGTAATCCGGCAGCCGTTTGTCTTCCAAAAGACGAATTAAACACGGATACCATGCAAAGTATTGCCTCTGAAATTGGATTTTCTGAAACGGCTTTTATCAAACAAATAATCGACAATACTTACAGCATCCGGTTTTTTACACCAAAAATCGAAATCCCTTTATGTGGGCATGCTACACTTGCTTCATCCAAAATTATTTTCAACACCACTTTATTTGACACAATAAAATTCATCAATTGCAATAATGTTGAATTGCTTATTGAAAAAGAAGCTCATAAAATCAGAATGCAATTTCCGGTTTATGACACTGAAGAAACAGAAGTGCCGCAAAAAATGCTGGAAGCACTCGGGATTTCTGAAATTAAGAATCAAAGATACAGTCCGAACAATAAAATAATTTTAATCGAAATTGAAAGTGCAGCTGAACTGGCAAATTTAAAACCCGATTTTGAAGCACTGCTAAATTCACATTCAGGAATTAATGGTGTATTGGTAACGGCTATTTCGGATAACGACAATTTTGATTTTTATTACAGGTATTTTTGGCCATGGGCAGGAACTAATGAGGATCCGGTAACTGGCGGAATTCAAACCTTTTTGACGAAATATTGGGCCTTAAAACTGAACAAAACAAAACTGAATGCATACCAGTCATCATTACGAACCGGAACAATGAGTACGGAACTTTTAGAAGATAAAGTATTCATTTTAGGAGAAGCAGTAATTGTTTTGGAAGGGGAATTTATTTTATAATTACCTTAAACTTATGAAGTGTTCACTCTTGAATTCGTGATTGCTCTGCTTTATGATAAAAAATTAAAAAATACTAATTAAACTAATAGCAGATCCCGTAACGAGTTTACAATCTTTTTGGGAGAAGATTGCAAAATCCGCATGATCAGATAAAATACACTTTTATTATGGAAACAAAATTTGAAGCAGGAATTAACATTGCAATTAAACTGCCTAAACATAAATATGATGAAACGGTAGATTTTTACCGCGACATCCTAAAATTAGAAGTTAAAGAAGTGCCTATAGATAACCCTACAGTTTCGAGGACACATTCAGTGCAATTCGGAAATAATGTGATTTGGCTGGATTGTGTAGATAATTATACCCATTCTGAAACCTGGCTGCAGTTAACCGTTCCTGATGTTGAAGAAGCAACCAGCTACCTAAAAATAAATGGCGTTGAAACCTGCGACGAAATCGAAAAAATTCCTAAAAACATGCATTGGATTATGGATCCTGCCGGAACAGTTTTTAACTTGCATAAAAAAAGTGAATAGAAATAACTGTAATAAACAAATAAGTTGGCAGAGCGAGAATTGAAATCAAAAAATAAAAAAAAATATTGGGGAGCTTATATTCTTGGTATTGTTGCCTGTTTAGGACTATCTTTCTATTGTTATACAAAATTTATAGCTTTAAAATATCCCAACTATTTTGGCTTACTATTTTCATTGCTATTTTTGGCTGTTGCGTTCCTAATTTTTTACTTTTTAATTTCGATAAAAATATATACTGTCATAAACAACAAATTGATTGTAGCATCATTTGGCAAGGAGCAAAAAAGCTATAATCTTAATGAAATTGAAAGCTGGGCTGAAGTTCAGGTAAAAGGGAAACATGACAGATATGAAATTTTTACATTGTACATCAGAACTGGTGAAAAAATTAAAATATCAAGCAGAAACTATGATAATTATTTTGAAATAAAAAACGAGCTGACCAAAAACAAGGAGCGAAATTTAAAACTTGAAGAATTAAGCCGAAACAAAACGGCTTTAGCTGGTTGCATTATCTTATTAGTAATTAGTGCATTATGTTTTATTGGCGCTTACAATTCGTTACAAACTAAAGATCTTGACAACAAAACAATTAGCGTTTTTGGTGACAAAACTTCTAGCATTCAATATATGAACCGTAAACATGATTTCGTTTTAATAAAACTAAAATCCTATCCTGACTTAGATTTTAGAATTCAAGGCAACGGGTTAAAAGCTACGTTTGTAGAAGAGTTAGTGAATGAAATTAAAACAGGAGATTCACTATTTTTAGGCATTGACAAAACAGAATACAGAACAAAATTAATAAAGGCAGATTCCCTGTCGTTTCCCGACAATTATTTTTTTAGTGACGTAATTAGCGTCGAAAGTGTACAGTCAAAAAAGAATGATTATCTAAAATTATCAGAGGTTAATGTTATTCGATCTGATGATAAATATTGGGATTCTGGATTATTTGGTGTTTTTGGACTACTTTTAACTATTTCAGGTGTTTATGGAATAAAAACATCATTAACAAAAATGAACAATGAACAATGATTTCTATTATAAAGCTATAGAACCAGAAAAATCACTTATTGACTTTGTAGAAAATATCGGAATGTTTCATAACAAGTCAGACAAAGCCATGGAAGTGGTCTTAATGCCCGACGGAAGAATTGATTTATTTTTTATGAAATCTGAACTGGAAGAATTTCAAATTACCCTTATTGGCCTTGAAAGTATACCTGAACAACAAGTTATTCCGGCAAATACACTGGCTTTTAAAATTAGTTTTAAACCTTTGGGAGCCGAATATCTTTTGCAGACTTCTATTGCCGATATTTTAAACAGTGCAAAAATTTTACCTAAAGATTTCTGGAATATCAATGCCGCAGATTTAAAAGATTATGATGCTTTTTATCAAAAAATAGTCTTGAAACTAAACGAACTTTTACCTGAAAAAATCGACGAGAGAAAACGTCAGCTTTTTGAATTGATTTATGCTTCAAATGGAGAAATAAGAATAAAAGAACTTTCAGAAAAAATAGTCTGGAGCAGCAGGGAAATCAATCGGTATTTCAATAAACAATTTGGACTTTCGTTAAACGCATTTTGTAAAATATTACGCTTCAAGGCATCATTGGAACATATTGCTAAAGGCAGAATTTTTCCGGAATTGAACTTCACAGATCAGACTCATTTTATAAAAGAGATCAAAAAATTTTCCGGAGTAGTTCCAAGTGAATTACTAAAAAACAAGGATGACCGATTTATACTATTATCCGTTTTAAAACAACAATAATTTTGTCCCGACCAAAGGCTAATAAAGCTGAGTGGAATAAAATTATTTAAAATTAAACGGAATGTTATTAGAAAATAAAAAAGTCGCAATTATTGGCGGCGGTCCGGGCGGACTTACATTAGCCAGACTTCTACAATTGCAAAACGTAAATGTAAAAGTATACGAAAGAGATTTAAACAAAAATGCACGGGTACAAGGATCTCCACTTGATTTGCATGACGAATCCGGATTGGCGGCGATTCGCAAAGCAGATTTACTTGATGAGTTTAAAAACAATTTTCTGCCTGGTGCAGATAAAACATTGATTTTAAACGAACGTGCAGAAATATTTTTTAATGATCACGAAATGAGTCGTGAGGAAAATTTTGGCGATGAATATTTTCGTCCGGAGATTGACCGTGGTACATTACGAAAAATACTTTTGGAATCTTTACAACCTGAAACAGTAGTTTGGGATAGTCATTTTATTTCGATGGAGGTTCAAAATGAAGGCTGGACGATGCATTTTAAAAATACCCCTTCGGTTTATGCCGATATTGTAATTGGCTCTGATGGCGCGAATTCTAAAATCCGACCTTATATTACCAACATTAAACCTCTCTATTCCGGCATCACCATGCTGGAAGGAAATGTATATGAATCTAAAATAGCAACTCCTGTTATCCATTCCTTACTAAAAGGGGGAAAAATAATGGCTTTTGGAAACTCGCAAAATTTATTGATGGGACAAAAAGGCGATGGCGCTTTAGGTTTTTATGCAAGTTTTAAATCCGATGAAAATTGGGCAAATACCAACGGACTTGATTATACTGATAACAACCAAATGATGGAATGGTTTAAAAAAACATATCCGGAATGGGGCAGTATTTGGTATGAACTTTTTGAAAATGCATCAGTACCTTTTATTCCGCGTCCTATTTATTATATGCCATTAGATCAAACCTGGGAATCTTTGCCTGATATAACAATAATTGGTGATGCCGCACATGTTATGCCTCCGTTTGCAGGTGAAGGTGCTAATATGGCGATGCTTGATGCATTGGAGCTAAGTGAATTTCTAACTTCTGAAAAATATAAAACAGTTCAGGAAGCTATTTATTATTATGAAATCAATATGCGTGAAAGGGCATCAAAAGCAACACAGGAATCCCTTGAAAATGGTGAGAAAATGCACTCGAAAGATGCATTGAAAACTATGCTTGCTTTTTTTAACGGAGAATAGAAAAAGTGTTAATATGAAATATAATCATAGTCTTTACGAGAAAATAAAACAATCTGGATATCAAGAACGATTACAACAATCTTTTAGAACGAAGTACTTAAATTTGATTGCTTCGTTCTCCCAATAATTCTTTCTGCTTGTTTATAAACTTGAATAAAATTTCATTTCAATACTAATTCTAAATTCCTAATTTGCACCTTCAAGATTAAACGCAAAAATGAAGGTCTGTATTACCGAGAAACCAAGCGTAGCACGCGAAAATCGCACCAGCTCTACGATGTTTCTTCTTAACTATAGCCATTGCTTTGCATTTATGATCAAAAACAACTTAATCCCAAATAAAGACGAGTTTTAATTTTAAGCTTTAAAATGGAAAAGAAAAGACATCCTTACGAATTAAGATTATGGTTTAGAGAAAAATTACCTTGGTTCTTAATCAATATTGGAGTTGCCAGAAAAGGCGAAGATTGTGAAAAGGTAAAAGCTGAACATGAATGGTACAATCAAGAAGAAAATATTTCAGCTTGTTATTTCTGTAAAGTTGAAAAAGAGGGAAGTTTGTGGAAAAAAGAAAAGTAATTACTAGTTTCATGTTATAGATTTGGAACAAAACTAAGATTAGATTTCAATACCCTGCTCTAAGTCTCCCACCTTCCATAACGATAAACTAACTTTACAATTTTTCTTTTTTTTCATTTTTTAAAAATTACACGACAACACACTCAATCTTTTTTTCTTCTATTATCTGCAAATCAATTATTTTTTGAGCAATCGTTCCTTTTTCGAATAAGCGAATGAATTTAAAAACGGCACTGACAAAATATCCGGGGTTCGAAACTAATCGGGCAATTTTTGTAATTTTTTTATCTCTTTCCTGTATGCAGGCTTCTATTTGGCTTTCCGGAAGCGCCACAAATTCATTGGCAAATTTCCAGGCACCATCTCTGGCCGTTTTCATGCTAAAGTCGATAAAGAAGTTGTCTATCCTGCCTGATAATTTTAGAATGATCGTAAGCGTTGGCCAAATTTTGATTAAGCATGTTTCGACACCTCCTACCAGATTGCTAAGAATGGTGTTTATTTGGTCGAAATCGGATTTTAAGTCTTCAATGTCTTCTATTGTACTGACCTGGGCAGAGGCTATTCCTAAATCCAGGTTTACATGTGCATTAATTCCGAGCAGTAAGTGCTGAACAACTATTGGCCAATAAGTTTCTGCTTGCTGAAAGGAGAATTCCCAACATTCGGATGGTTTTTCTTTGGCTTTATATTGGTAATAGGCTTTTAAATACCGATTGGCAAAAATAACATCCAATTTTTCCATTCGCTCTCCATTTTGAAAAGAACCATTCCCAATCCCTTCTTTTATTCTCAGGGTAACTTCACGGTATAGTATCGTAAATAAACCTATAGCACTTTGTTCCAGTTTTGATACTTCTATTATTTCATCCAATAACTGAATAACTTCATTTATGGTGGTAGCTTGCTTTATATTCATTTATAGTTGGTTGTGGTTAATTAGAAGAACGAATATACGTATAATCCAAAATAAGAAGGGTAAAAATATTACAATTAGAAAAAAAATGTTAAATTTATTTTTTTTATGTTTTAAACAAATCATTACTAACCAATTAACCAAACTTAACAATGAAATCAAAATTTATTAAAACAAGCTGGTCTTTACTGGCAATTCTGACTGTTGCCTGCACAAGTTCAACTTTGGAATCAGATACAGAGACACTGGAATCAAATACTAAAACCAGTGTATCGACACAAAAAATGGCCGGCTACAATCTGGTGGTAGATATCAATGGTACAGGAGATTATAAAAAAATCCAGGAAGCCTTTGCTGCCGTAGTCAAAAACAATACTGCCGAAACAAAAATTTTTATAAAAAACGGAAGATATAAAGAGAAATTGTCACTGCCTAAAGACAAAATCAATGTCACCATTGTGGGCGAAAGCAAAAACGGTGTGATTATTACCTATAACGATTATGCATCTAAACTCAATAGCGCAGGAACGGCAATAGGCACCAGCGAATCCGCAAGTTTTATTATTGCCGGAAGCAATTTCAAAGCCAGTTCGGTTACTTTTGAAAACAGTTCGGGAAATGTGGGACAGGCTGTAGCTGTTCGTGTAGATGGTGACAAAGCCATTTTTAATAATTGTAATTTTTTAGGATTCCAGGATACCTTATATACACGAACGGACACCAGCCGACAATATTATTACAAATGTTACATTGCCGGAGCTACCGATTTTATTTTTGGCGCATCGACAGCGGTTTTTGACCAATGTCAAATTTTTGCCAAAAAAGGCGGCACCTACATTACTGCCGCAAGTACCAGTCAGACCAGTAAATTTGGATATGTATTCCTGAATTGTTTTTTAATCACAGATTCGGGCAAGGCAACTTATTATTTGGGTCGTCCATGGGGTAATTATGCAAAAACAGTTTTTATAAATTGCGACATGGCCAATCATATCAAACCAGAGGGATGGCACAACTGGAGCAAGCCGCAAGCCGAATCAACAACTTTTTATGGTGAGTACAAATCTACCGGATTGGGTGGCAATATGAGTTCAAGAGTAAAATGGTCGCATAAGCTCTCAGATACACAAGTAAAAGAATATACTGTTTCCAAAATATTCAACGGTTGGGTTCCTGTACTGTAAATTTATTTTCTATTGGCACTCGTTTGTTACGAGTGCCAATTTAATTTATAGCACAATTGTAGTTACTTCAACTTTAAGAATTCTTACCCAGCTTTTTCGAGTGCCTCTTCTCAAAAGTCTTGATTATTCTGCAAAGTTTCCCTACTTCGTAACTCCTTTTATATACTTGATACCACGAAGTTCAGGAAACTTCGCCAGTATCCAATTTTTAATGCTATTTTCGTTTTCAAGAAAGCTTCGAGTGGCGAATAATCAACTTAATTTAAAAAATAACACTAAAAATTCATGCAAAAATTCATTATTACAATTTTAGCATCCATGTTTTTAACATCCTGTTTCGGCTTGATTGATAATGGTAGTGATAATATTGTTGATGATTACGAAGTTATCTGGATTGATGTACATGAATCCAGAACCATTGCTAAAGGGGAAGAATTACTTCCTGCTTATGTCTTCGCGGTTGGACATAATTCAAAGTATATTTATGCAAAACAGCATCCATTGCTGGAAAATTCAGAAAAAAAAATAGATCGAGAAATAACCAATTTTTATATTATTGAACGTACAAAAAATACTTATCAGGATAAGCCTGTATTTGGACCTTTAAATAAAATTGATTTCGATAAAAAATGTCAGAAGCTTGAAATAAAAAATATAGAATTTGATTTGACCTATCCAACTAAATTGTCCTTTTAATATCCACAAATATCGCTTTTGGTTCATAACGAATAACTATCATTAAATGAATTTAAAAAAAGAATATTCGATAATTATAATTATCCTTTTTGTTTTCTTTATGTTTTATAAATCTATAGTTTGTGCCTTAATAGTGGGAGCCTTAGCATTATATTATGGAATAGACAATCTGACATTCCTAAATTACATTAATAAAAACGGAATTGAAAGTCTTGGAAAAATTTTGTCATATGAATCAGATGAAGAGGGCTATAAAACACCAATAATTGAATTTCAGACACTTGAAGGAAACTTCATAAAAGAGAAGCCGTACTGTTATGTATCATCAGATTTAAGTAAATTTCGAACTTATAAAAACGACATAAACAAAAATATTACAGTACTTTACAGTTCAGAAAGACCTGAAAAATTTATTATAAAAACCGAAAAAGATTTTAATTATGGAAGTTTAATATTTGTAATAGCTATAGGTTTAATCTTTATAATTCTTACCTGTGGAAATCTTTTGGGTTATATAAATATGGATAATTAGTCTTATTTTTCTAAGTTTTGATTATCATTAGTCAACTTATAGATTTACTTTATATAAAATATGTACACATATTTGTTTACTTTTTTCATCGTTCATAAACTCCATAAAATTTCATTTTAATACCAAATTCTAAATTCCTAATTTGCACCTTCAAATCAAAAGTAAAAAATGAAGGTCTGTATTGCCGAAAAACCAAGTGTAGCACGCGAAATCGCATCCGTTTTGGGAGCCAATACCAAGCATGACGGGTATTATGAAGGCAATGGTTATGCCGTGACTTACACTTTTGGACATTTATGTACCTTAAAAGAACCCAACGATTACAAACCGCATTGGAAAAGCTGGGATTTAAACAACCTGCCCATGCTTCCCGAAAAATTCGAAACCAAAGTGGTACAGAATGCCGGTATTGAAAAGCAATTTAAAATCATAAAAAAATTATTCGACAAAGCAGAACTGGTTATCAACTGTGGGGATGCCGGACAGGAAGGAGAACTCATTCAGCGTTGGGTAATGAATGAAGCCAATTACAAAGGTGAAGTACAACGCTTATGGATTTCATCCTTAACCACAGAAGCCATAAAAGAAGGTTTTGAGAACTTAAAACCATCTGCCAACTACGATAATTTATTCTATGCAGGTTTTTCCAGAGCTATTGGCGACTGGTTATTGGGTATGAATGCCACACGTTTGTATACCGTAAAACATGGTGGTTACAAACAGGTTTTGTCTATCGGGCGCGTGCAGACGCCAACATTAGCGATGGTTGTTGACAGATTTAAGGAAATCGAGAATTTCAAGCCCCAACCCTACTGGGAATTACAGACTTTATACAGAGAAACACTCTTTAGTTATGAAGAAGGCCGTTTTTTGAAAAAGGAAGATGGTGAAATTCTGGCCAATAAAGTCAAAGAAAGTGAATTCGAAATTGTTTCTGTTGAAAAAAAGAACGGAAATGAATTTGCTCCTAAACTGTTTGATTTAACAGGGTTACAGGTATATTGCAATACCAAGTTTGGGTTTTCGGCAGATGAAACGCTTAAAATTGTGCAAACTTTATACGAACAAAAAGTAGTCACCTACCCCAGAGTTGATACTACTTTTTTACCAAATGATATTTATCCTAAAGTACCGGGAATTCTGCAGAAATTAACTAAGTATGCAACATTGACCCAGCCACTTTTAGAAAAAAAAATTAAAAAATCGCCTAAGATTTTCAACGATAAAAAAGTAACAGATCACCACGCAATTATTCCAACCGGAATAGAAACCAATCTACAATACAATCAACAGCAGGTTTATGATATTATTGTAAAACGTTTTATTGCAGTATTTTATGATGATTGTCTGGTAGCCAATACCACTGTAATTGGAAAAGCTGCTGAAGTAATGTTTAAAACGACTGGAAAAGAAATCTTAAAGAAAGGATTCCGTGTAGTATTTGAAGACCCAAACGCAAAAGAAAAAGAAGCTGATCTGTTACCCAGTTTTGTTGTTGGAGAAAAAGGTCCGCACGAACCTTCGTTTTTAGAAAAGGAAACCAAGCCGCCGAATCAGTTTACGGAAGCAACTTTATTGCGTGCTATGGAAACTGCAGGCAAACAAATTGATGATGAAGATTTACGCGAACTGATGAAAGAAAACGGTATCGGACGACCTTCAACACGGGCCAATATTATTGAAACACTTTTTAAACGGCAGTACATTGTTCGGAATAAAAAACAGGTCTTGCCTACCCCTACCGGGATTCAGTTAATTGATACCATTCAGAATGAATTAATCAAATCAGCTGAATTAACCGGTTCATGGGAAAAGCAACTGAAAGATATTGAAAAAGGAACTTTTACCGCTGGTGCTTTTATTAAAAATATGAAGAGAATGGTGGAAGCCTTGGTTACTGAAGTCCGAAGTGAAACCAGGCACGCCAATATTTCGCATGCAGGAACTATTCAAAAAGAGGCGGTAAAAGTCGAGAAAAAGAAAGCTGCCGGAATTTTAGCAGAAACTTGTCCGAAATGTAAAAAAGGAAGTCTGATAAAAGGAAAATCAGCTTACGGATGCAGTGAATATAAGTCGGGTTGTGATTTTGTATTGCCCTATATTTTTGCAGAGAAAAAGATTTCGGAAAACCAATATTTGCGATTGCTTCAAAAAGGATCTACTGTAAATTTAAAAGATTTTAAAACTGAGTCCGGAACTGTAGAAGGTTTAATTCGTTTTGAAGAAAATTTTAAACTGAAACTGGAAACGAAGAAAACCTCCCATAAGGCGACATCAAATGAAACATCGGATTCATTAACATGTCCTAAATGTAAAAAAGGAACAATTATGAAAGGAAAAACTGCTTATGGCTGTGGGGATTATAAATTGGGTTGTGACTTTAAAGTTACTTTTGATATGGTAAGAGCGAAATTACAAGATCAAAAACCTACCAAAGAACTGGTTCATGCTATTTTGAACGAAAGCGTTTAAGGTCAATACCATTTTACATTCACAATTTATAATTCACAATTCATAATTGTATTTTTCATACTTTAGTACTTCAATATAACATCAAAAACTTACCTATATGTTTCAGAAAATTACTCTTTTAACTATTTTATTAGCTTTTGTTTCCTGCCAGAAAAAAGAATCGGCAGAAAAAGATAAAATCAAAACAGCCGACTGGCTTATCGGAAACTGGGAAAATACTTCTCCCGACGGTGTACTAACTGAAAACTGGCAAAAACTAAACGACAGTACTTTTAGCGCTGCATCCTATTTCATAAAAGAAAAAGACACTATACATTTAGAAAGCATTATTTTAGCACAGTTAGGAGAAAACTTAATCTACAAAGCAACTGTAAAAGGGCAAAATGACAACAAAGCAGTTGAATTTCCTTCTACTATTTCAAACGATAAGCAACTGGTTTTTGAAAACCCAAAACACGATTACCCTCAAAAAATAACGTATACCAAAGGGGCTAATAATACTTTGACTGCCGAGATTACAGGAAAATTACAAGGAAAATTGACTACGGAGAGGTTTATTATGGTGAAGAAGTAAATCTCACAGGGTCACAGAAGTGTTAAGAAAGAATTTATTTTAAGAAGGCTTTGCAAATTTGTGGCTTTGAGAAAACAAAAACTATTCCTTTTCCCTTATCTTATTGACCATCAAAATCATTAATCCACCTAAAAGTGACATTATCAAAAACGCCCATTTCATACTTAGAAATTCAGAAATAAAACCTACCATTGGCGGAACCAGCAAAAACCCAAGATATCCTATTGTTGAAATAGAAGTCAAAGCGGAACCATGGCTTAATTTTGTTGATCTTGCGGCAATGCTAAAAACTAAAGGAACCACACAGGAAACCCCTACTCCAATTAAAACATAACCAAAAATGGTTGGATACACATATGGCATTATAAAACAAACGAAAAAACCAATAGTAATTAAAATTCCGCTGTAAAAGAGGATTTTTTTAACTCCGAATTTCATTACGGCAAAATCACCTAAAAAACGTCCTAAAGTTACGGCTGTCATAAAAAATACAAAAGCTGCTGTTGTCATCTTTGGTGAAGCATGCAATATATTCTGAAAGTAAATGCCGCTCCAGTCATACATTGTATTTTCGCAGGCCATCGAAACAAAACAAATCACAGCAAACTTGATCATGTTTTTATCCGGCAATGTGAGGAATTTCTTTTTTTCCTGTGTAATGGGTCCTGTAAGAATTGCCATTGGGTAAAAACAAGCCGTAATTGCCATCATGGCAACACTTATTCCTAGTAAATGATATGAGGGTGCAATATGCTGCGTTACCATTACATATCCTAAACCTGCTCCTGCGAATCCTGCCAGACTCCAAACGGCATGAAAACGTGTCACAATTGATTTTGGATACAATTTCTGCACTTCAAGTGACTGGGCATTAATCGATAAATTAAAAATATTCCTTGAGGCACCAAAGATCAAAAGTATAATAATCAGCTGCCATACAAAACCTGCAAAACCGGGTAATGCCACCATAATATTAAACATAACAGCTCCCAAAACCATACAAAATCTACTGGTGTATTTATTTAATAATTTTCCTGTAATTGGCATTGTAAACATTAGCCCAATTGGGAAAGCAAACAAAACGGCTCCAAATTGGGCTTCGGTCATATGCAATTGTGTTTTAATATCGGGAATTCGGGATGCCCATGAAGAATATCCAAATCCGGAAACGAAAAAAAACACAGTATTTGCTATTCTATACCCTTTAGGTGTGTTCTGTATTTTTTTCAAGTATGGAAGAATCATTTAATATGTATCGATTTAATTTGACCACAAAATTAAGGTTTTTAAAACTTTACTCCCCAACAGAACTATATTATAAAATTCTTTTGTAAGGAATATCGACATTCGTTTAAAAAAAACAACAAATTACTAGCCTAAATAGTATTTGTTAAACATCTTATATTCATAATATTGACTGTAACCTGGCTTTATATTTGGTGGAAACAAAATAATAAAAAAAGAAAATTGCAATTGACTAAAATCAAGGTTTTTTATGTAAACTAAATTTTTACATTTGTTTTGGATTATTTATTTCCAATAATTATCAATACCACTTTAACCAACTCAAAAACTATGAACTTTTCTAACCAACGAGCTCTGCCTTTTATTTTTATAATTTTTTTATTTCTAATTCCGGTTACCCATGCTTTTTCTCAACAAAACATAGGGAAAATAAAAGGTATTATAACTACCTCCGATGGTGATCCTGCAGCAGGTGTAAACATCATTCTTAAAAACTCAAAATA
Organism: Flavobacterium sp.; assembly: GCA_039931915.1. Taxonomy (GTDB): domain Bacteria; phylum Bacteroidota; class Bacteroidia; order Flavobacteriales; family Flavobacteriaceae; genus Flavobacterium. The sequence goes on from JBDTRA010000006.1 coordinate 17,155, forward strand.
TACTGCAGTTACCAAAGATAATGGCAGTTTTGAATTTAATAGAGTAAAAACCAACAATTACATATTACAAGTTTCATTAACCGGTTACGAAACTATAGAAAAAGAAGTAAGCGTCACAGAAAATGAAACAGCCATACTTAATTTGCAATTGAAAGTTTCTAATAAAGAACTGAAAGAGGTAATCATAACTAACAATAGAACAAAAAATTTCCCAAAACAAAGTAATTATGTTTCTAAAATGCCTTTGAATAACATTGAAAACCCACAGGTTTATAATGTTGTATCTTCTGAGATAATGAAAGAGCAAGCCATTACTAACTATGAAGATGCCCTGAAAAATGTGCCCGGAATTCAAAAACTTTGGGAATCAACCGGACGTGGAGGTGACGGCGGATCATATTATACTTTGTGTGGTTTTGAAGTTCAGGCCAATATCGTAAACGGATTACCCGGCTTAACCAATGGAAGCCTTGATCCTGCGAACATAGAAAGAATTGAAGTAATAAAAGGTCCATCGGGAACTTTATTCGGAAGCAGTTTAATTAGTTACGGAGGTCTTATCAATACAGTCACCAAAAAACCATACACCGGTTTTGGAGGAGAATTTTCATATACTGCCGGAAGTTTTGGTCTCAACAGAGTAACTGCAGATGTTAATACACCATTAGACGATAACAGCGATATTTTATTCAGGATAAATACTTCTTACCAAACAGAAAACAGTTTTCAGAATACGGGGTTTCGTACTGCTTTTTTCGTAGCTCCTTCCCTATCGTATAAAGTAAATGACAAACTATCCTTCCTTATCAATACTGAATTTATGCAGGAAGAAAAAACAACGCCGTCAATGTTGTTTTTAGGAAGAGATTCACCACTGCAATTTGCAAACTTAGACGAATTAAATTATAATACAGACTTGTCTTTTTACAGTAATGATTTATCCATTAAAAATCCACGTTTCAGTTTTCAGGGATATATGAATTATAAAATATCTGATAAATGGGCATCACAAACAGTATTATCAAGAGGTTCTTCTAAATCAAGCGGATACTATTCTTATATCTATGATAATGAAGATGGAAAAGGAGATTTTGCATTATGGATTACAAAAGACCAATCACAAACTATTACTACAGATATTCAACAAAATTTCATTGGTGATTTTAAAATTGGAAGCCTCCGCAATCGTGTTGTTGTGGGATTTGATTATTTTGAAAGAAATTTAATCTTTGGTGGTTCCGGTTATGCCAAAATTTATAATCTTACTCCGCAAGGAGAAATTAGACAATTTGATGAAAATGCACCAAATTATCTGTCTCAAACCTCTGTTGACAATCTTCTGTCAAAAGAAGCCCCTCTCAATTATAATTCGAAAGATGCAACATACAGTGCTTACGCTTCAGATGTACTTAATATTACCCCAACCTTGTTGGCAATGGCAAGTTTAAGAGTTGACTATTTCGATACAGAAGGCAACATAACAACAGATGGCGACGATTATAATCAAACAGCACTATCTCCAAAATTCGGGTTATTGTATCAGCCTATTGAAGATCAATTGGCAGTATTTGCGAATTATATGAATGGTTTTAAAAATGTTGCGCCTGGCAGGCTTTTTGATACCGACGGAAACTTTTCAGGAACAAAAACGTTTGAACCTGAACATGCAAATCAATTAGAATTTGGGGTTAAAGCAAATCTTCTTTCCGATAAATTAAATGCAATTGTAAGTTACTATGATATAAACGTAGAAAATATGGTTATCAATTCAAATATGGTCAGCATACAAGGAGGTGAAGCACGAAGCAAAGGTTTTGAATTTGATTTGAATGCTGCTCCGATAAAAGGGGTAAGCATTCTTGCGGGTTATAGCCACAACGACAGTAAAATTACCAAAGGAAATTCTGGTGATGTTTGGCTTGAAACTGGTAAAAGGCCTTTTTGGGCAGGACCAAAAAATTTGATAAACTTATGGGCAACTTATAAATTTGATTATGGTACCCTCGAAGGATTTGGTTTAGGATTTGGAGGAAATTATGCCAGCGAAAATGCAATATTGGACGGAACAACAACCGGCAAATTTGTTCTTCCTGAATATACTGTTATAAATAGTTCTGTTTTTTATAGCTCAAACAAATTCCGTATCGCATTAAATGTAAACAATATAGGAAACAAAGATTATTTTAATGGTGGCTGGTCTACTGTTAATCCACAAAAGCCAAGAAATGCAGTAGCCAGTTTTTCTTATAAGTTCTAATCTCTTCTCAATCTATCTTATACAAAGCCTCAAAGTCATTTATTTTTAATGATTTTGAGGCTTATTCTTTTAATCAAATATTAGCCAATTGCTAAAAATTAGAAATCCGAAGTCTTTTTAAAGTTGCCAATATGGACAAATGACAAGAAGAAATCTCTTCTACACCAATTTAGTCAGACAATTATATGACAGAGTTTGCATATACAGAAAAAAATCTGGAAACATTAATGACAAGAAATACGATGAAATCTGGAAAATGGCTACTTATTTAGTTGCTGTAAATAATACTGAACTTGTTTCTGAGAATTTAAAATTTTTATTACTGTAAGCCTTTTTTCTAATTGAAAGAGGCTTATTTTTTGTTCCAAACGGTCTTCAAAAGCACTGTTTTTTCAACATTTTGCAATTTTATCAGATAAAAAAAATTACAAACAATTAACATTTAATTAGTTACATAATTAATAATAATTAATCTAAATAAACTTTTAAATAAAAAACTTACCTATTATATTTGCACAAAATTATTATTTTAAATTATTCTAAATAAACGATATGAAATACATCTTACTTTTAAGTTTATCATTTTTAAGTTTAGCCTCATACAGTCAGGATTCTCAGAACAATGATTATGCTTCAGCCATTAATGACACTGTAAAAAATAAAAAAGGAGAAATTCTGAAAGATGTAATCATTACAACCAACAGAGAGCCAAAACCGGTTACAGCTGTTCGTTCAGGTTTAAAACCAATGGATAATCCTCAAGCCATTCAGGTTATTAGTTCAGAAGTTATCAATCAACAACAAGCAATCCGTTTGAGTGAAGTTTTAAAAAATGCCAATGGTGTATATGTAAGTTCAGCTCGTGGTGGAGCTCAGGAATCATTTTTCTCCAGAGGATATGATATGTCTGCCAATAATATGTTTAAAAATGGATTTCGTTATAATGCAGGTTCAATTCCGGATATTTCGGGTTTAGATAAAGTCGAATTTCTTAAGGGTGGAGCCGCTTTATTATTCGGAAATGTTGCGCCAGGCGGAATATTAAATTTGGTTACAAAAACACCATCGTTCACAAGTGGCGGCGAGATATCAATGCAAATGGGAAGCTATGCTTACTACAAACCATCTATCGATTTTTACGGACCTCTTAGCAAATCAATCGCTTTCCGAATTAATGGTTCTTATGAAAACTCTGAAAGCTTTAGAGATGTTGTAAAAAACGAACGTTTATATGTTAATCCTTCTTTACTTTTTGCAATCAGTCCAAAAACACAAATTACATTACAAGGAGATTATTTAACTGCAGACTGGACTCCGGATTTCGGAACCGGAATTGTTGGTAAACAGATTTTAGATTTACCCCGCAACAATTTTTATGGATCACTTTGGTCAAATGGAAATACAAAATTAAGTAGTACTTCTGTATTATTCAACCATGATTTCAACAAAAACTGGAAACTTAATTTCAATTCTTCATATCAAAATTATAACAGAACTTCTAAGTCGACAGCTCAATTATCAACCGTAAAAGCAAATGGGGACTGGAATAGAGGTTTAACTCAAAATAAAAACTTAGAACAAATACTTGGAGACCAATTAAGTTTACAAGGTACTTTTAACACAGGAAGTATTAAACATCAATTATTTACTGGAGCAGATTGGGAAAATTCATTTGCAACAGCATATACATATGCGTTTAATGAAAAATTTTTAGTCACAAGCACAAATTCTGATGGCAGTCCAAAAACATATGATCCAAGTATATATGATACTATTAATCTTTACAATTTTGACCCATCAACACAAAGAAATGATATTCCTAATGCCAGAGCTACCCAAATATTAAAAACTGAAACCAATCGTTTTGGTGTTTATTTTCAGGATTTAGTATCTATAACAGAAAAATTCAAAGTACTTGCAGGTATTCGCTGGTCCTGGCAGGAAGCTGAGGTTAGTACTTACAAGGAAATATCTGGAAAAGGAAACCCACAAGATGTAATACCTACAATTGCTGCTAAAAAACTAGATAATGCATTTTCTCCAAAAGTTGGATTAATATACCAACCAACAAAAGAAATTTCATTATTTGGTAGCTATTCCAGCTCATTTACACCAAACACAGGAACAACTGTAGATTTAAAAACGATAGATGCTTCTATCATTGACCAATATGAAGCAGGTATTAAAACCGATTTCTTCCAAGGATTATTAAGTACAAACGTTACGGTTTATCAAATTACCAACAGTAATTTAGCACAGACTGCTCCTAATAAAGCGGATGGAAGTTTAAATACAGATACTTCTATAAAAATATTAGGCGGAGCAACTAAAAGTAAAGGTATTGAAGTTGACATTACGGCAAGGCCAATAGAAGGGCTTGATGTAGTTGCAGGTTATAGTTATAATGATATGCGATATACCAATACTTCAGGAACCAATGGAAGTTTTATTGAAGGAGATCGTGTAGTAAGAACACCAAGAAACACAGCAAATTTAAGTTTCTTCTACAAATTACCTGAAGGAATGCTAAAAGGAATAATTTTTGGCGCAATAGGTAACTATGTTGGTGACCGTTTGGGTGGATGGAATGATGACTATCTATGGACACCTATTACACCAACGCCAGCACCACCGGCACTTCCATATACAGTAACCATTAGAGATCGCGATATTCCAATAAAAGGATATGCTACAATTGACGTTTCTGCCGGTTATGAATGGAGAAAATTTTCCATCTTATGTAAATTATCAAATATCACAAACGAGTTGAATTATACAGTACACGAAAATTACAGTGTAAACCCAATTGCACCACGCCAGGTTATGGCAAGCTTAAGATATAAATTCTAAAGATCAAATTTGATTTTATTTTTTTAAAACTTTTTCTGCCTCTTTCATTTTGAAAAGCAGGAAAAGTTTTTTGTTTTGAAATAAAAAGTACTTTTACGGAAAGAAATTTCCATTATTACCGAACCTTTACAGATTAAAAAATATGACAAGTCCCGTTTCAGAATGCCTTTATTGTCAAAACAATGATACCTTACAAGAATTAATGATAAAGATTGGAGATTTAAAAGTATCTCAACTTTTCCTGTTTAAAGAACAATCTTACTCAGGAAGATGCAATGTAGTTTACAAAGATCATGCTGTTGAGCTTTATGAATTAAGCGAAGAGCAACGTAATTTATATATGGAAGATGTTGCTGCTGTTGCTAAAGCAATTGCAAAATCATTCAATCCAGCCAAAATTAATTATGGTGCATTTAGTGACACACTATCCCATTTACACATACACATTGTTCCTAAATACAAAGATGGTTACGGTTTTGGTAGCGTTTTTGAAATGAATCCTCAAAAAACATATTTATCTGATACAGAATACGATGCTGTTATCGAAAAAATAAAAGCGAACTTGTAATCAATTCAAATTAAGCCTAAATTTATTTTTTACTTCTTCAAAAAAAAACTTTTCCTGCCTTCTTCAATTTGAAAAGCAGGAAAAGTTTTTTATTTAATAATTTATTTCAGAATGAGTTGTATCAATCTATATCACTCCCATTTTTTGCATTAAAAAAGTAGCGCTTTTATTCTTGCAAATTCCATTTCGGAGTTTATAATCAAAGTGTAAATCATTATCCTTAATTTCTACTTCAAAGCACTGATTCGTTAAAATTTCAGGATAATCATTAGTTGTGAGACAAACCTCAATATCATGCGTTGCAATAGCTCCAATCGCTTTTTTCGCTATTATTTTTTTCACAACTTCAATTGTTCCGTTGCGTTTATCATCTGAATTAGTCCCACGCAAAATTTCATCCAATAAAACAAAAGCAGGTTTTTCTTCCAATACATCCATAATTTGCTTTAAACGTTTTATTTCGGCAAAAAAATACGATTCACTATCAGCTAAAGAATCGGATAATCGCATTGAAACTAAAACCGGCAAAGGATGAATTGTCGCCTCAGAAGCACAAACGACTGAACCAATTCCGCCTAAAACCATATTTATGCCTAAACTTCTTAGAAAAGTACTTTTACCGGACATATTAGAACCCGTTAAAATCATAAAGGATTCCGGATAAAAATGAGTATCATTCCCTACCCTCGTTGCCGGATTCAATAATGGATGGCTTAAATTTTTAAAACCAATTTTATATTCTGAATTAATTTCAGGAAAAACAAAATCCCGGTTATTATAAGCCAAATTCGCCAAACTGCTTAATGCTTCAAATTCACCAATAATATCGATCCATTTTTCAAGCTCTTCAGAATAGTTCTCTTTCCATTTTAAAAGCGATCTTAATACATGAAGATTAAATAAAAATGTCCCGTTAAACAAAATTGCCGTTACAAAATTGCCGATCGTATCCATTCTCGAAAACAATTCAGATAAATCTTTTAAGTGTCTGCTTGCAGCTGCATTTTTAAAAGCAAGTTGTTTTTGTAAATCAATTAATTTTTTAGATTGAAAATTTTCCGTTTCAATTTTCTTAACCAATAAGCTATACTGCTTTATAATTTTATCAATATTATCTCCTTTAGCAATTTCTGACTGAATTCGTTTTAATGATTTTCCCAAAACAATCAAATTGGCTATAAAAACATATGTTAAATAAGATAATAAAATTGTTTTTGAAGTGATAAAATACGCTGCTAATAGTCCGATAAACAATACTGGAAGAGCGACAGAGGCTGAAATTAAAACTTTAGATAATTTATTATTTTTAATTGATTTCCAATATATTAAATAATGATATAATTCTTTCGTGTCAGTACTGACAGCTGCAAGGGCATGAAAATCCTGGCGCCATTCTATTTTTGATCTGAGTTCGCTAACAGCTTCCTGATTTTCTAAAATTATTTTATTGGGAAGCTGCGACAATAATTGATTTGCAAGAGTCTTTTTTCCAATAAAAGTAGCTGTCCTGTTTAAATTTTGAAATAACGAATGGTCTCCAAAAATATCTAAATCATATGCGTAAGGATGATGAAAATCATTAAATTCTATACCATTCTCAAACGGAACTTTTTCTCTTTTTAAATAGATAATTTCGTTCTCATTAATTTTCAAAAGCGCAGCTGTAAGTTGTTTTTGAAAAGATAAGCGTGAATGAAAACGCATCAAAAAGACAAACCCGATAAAAAATATAAAAGCAGTTATTAAGTATAAGATTTCATTTGTTTTTATATAATAAAATCCCAAATACAAACAAATAAAAATACTGAAAAGCCTTAAAATACTAATACTGTTATACTTTTTATTTGTTTTATTTAATGCTTCTGTGTAATGAACAATCTTATTTTGATAAAAATCCATGTTTTTGATTTAATGAAGCACAAATATAAGTTTTACCATTACAAAATTGGCCTTTAATTGCTTCAGAAATTTAAGATGATTATGTATTTGAACGTATCGGATACATAATCATCTTAAATTTAATTTTCAATTAAGTCATATTTAATCAAGTTAAAAATAAAACCTGCAAACTCAAATGAATTTGCAGGTTTTTTTATTTAATGCCAGGCATACTATTTTTAATTACTATAACCCGGATTTTGTATTAGATTGCTGTTAGTCTGTATGGCCTGCAGCGGTATTGGATATAAGTTTTTATCAGAATTTGATGGATCATGTGAGAACCATGCTCTTGTTGTAAAGACATTAAACCTGATCAGATCCTGACGTCGACGTCCTTCCTGGCAGAATTCCCAGCCAAGTTCATCTAAAAAACGTCCATATGTCAAGTCACCCGAACCTTCATGGGTTTCTGAATAAGTATCTCTTCGACCGTAATCATAATTACTCCCCAGGATAAGCTGTTGGTCTGTTACAATCGCAACGCTGGCATTATCAAAATTTCTCAGACGTACCTGTGTAACTAAATTACCTGCACCAGACTGGCTTGATCGCATAAGTGATTCAGCTTTCATCAGCAGTATATCTGCATATCTAAATACGGGAAAGTCGTTGCCAAGACGATTTTGTGCACCAATTTTTATTTCAAATTTACCCCAACGGTAGCCATCATCTTTGTCTGACTCGTCAATAGAAGGAACTGAAACCGTATAATTTATGCTTAGAGGATCACCATTGCGGGCAAACTGCGGTCCTTGAATGTAGTTTTGCTGCAGACGTTTATCTTCAGGGCTGAAAGACTCAATAAACTGTGGGGTGGCACATACGCCTCCCCATGGTGCAAATGTCATATTGTAAGTTTTCTGGCTTTCCTGGGCAAGGGTCTGCATGTGGAAATCGAAAGCATTCCAGTCTGATACATATTTCTCATCCATTGGCAGGGCAAATATGATTTCTTTGGAATTTTGATTTTCTGTTACAAAAATATTCTTTTGATTTGGCTCGAGTGAATAAAAACCTGATGCTGAAACGATATCACATTGGGCAATACATTGTTGCCACATTGCCTGTCCGCGCCATACTTCGGCATTAAGATACATTTTTGCAAGTAAAGTATGGGCAACCCATTTATTCATTCGCCCGTAGTAGTAACCTCTGGCTTCCGGTGAAAGCAGGTCGATATTGTCTGTTATTTCTTTAACGATAAAATCAAATACTTCAGCTCTTGTTGACTGTTTTGGAAGTGTTGCGTCACGAAAATTGGTAACTAAAGGAACGTTTCCATAAAGATCAATAAGAATGTAATAGTATGAAGCCCTTAATACCCGAAGTTCTGCCAGTAAAGAATTTTTTGCCTGATCGGAAGGAAGCACAATACTGCCTTCTTCGATTTGTGTAATGATCCTGTTGGTGGTATTAATGCCTTCAAATGTCCGACTCCACGGCTGATACATTCCATCATCATTAGTAGTCCAGGTATGCTGGTGCCATCTTTTATAGATATAGCCGTCAACCCATCCAATACCGATACGTGCCGGGATGATGTCCTGGTCCGCAGAAAGTTCCTGTGTACGCACTACGCCGTTCCATAAAAGCATAGTTTTACGCCATGGGATATAAGCAGCGTTGACAACTGCACTTATTTCTAAATTTGTTTTTGGATGAAAATTCTCAGTAGGTACAATTCCGTAACTTTCATCCAGTATATCATTACAAGAGGTAGCGCTTAATAGACAAACTAAGAAAGCAGCTAATACTATTTTTTTTGTTTTCATTGCAGTAATTTTTAATATTAAAATCTAGCTGTTAAACCAAGGGCAAATGTGCGGACAGTAGGGAATTTCTCGCGTCTGTCAACCCCCGGATCCAAACCTGATGTACTGACTTCCGGATCAATACCTTTATATGAAGTAATAATAAAAGCATTGTTTACAGAACCATATACTCTTATGGATTTAAAACTTTTGGAAAATTTTTCAAAAGTGTATCCCATTGTGATATTATCGATCTTCCAATAATCACCGTCTTCAATATAATAGCTGTTAAATTCAGCTGCAACAGAAGGATTTAAAGTTGTTTTTCCAAACACTTTGTCATTTACTGAAGTCAAACGGTTATCTCTGTATCCATTCTGCGTTCCTTCAAAGTTCATACGTGCCTCGTTAATAATCTGATAGTTAAAGGCACCACGCATGTTTACGGTAAAATCCAGATTTTTATATTTTAAAGTATTGTTAAATCCCGCGTACCATTTTGGTATCCCGTTCCCAATATACTGTCTGTCTTCGGGAGCATGTGTAAAATTATCATAAGGAACTCTTTCTCCATTACGGTTTTCATAGATCCACTTGCCGTTGTCATCTACATCGACTACTTTATGACCATAAAAATTACCAATTGCTTCACCTACCTGAACCCTGTGGGAACTTGTGACCTGGCCTTCGTAAGCTACTGATCCTGTATCAAAATAGTCATTATCAGTTTTGAACGTACTTCCATTTAAACTTTTAAGAGTATTATCGTTTGTAGAATAGGTAATTGAAGTATCCCATTTGAAATCAGTAGTTTGTACAGGGGCTGCATTAATAAGGACTTCAATACCGCGGTTTACCATATTACCTCCATTTGCCATGATGGTTGGGTAAAGATTTGGCGGAACCGGTACGGTATAATCGTACAAAAGCCCTACAACATCTCTGGTGTAAAGATCAATAGACCCTGAAAGACGCCCGCCTAATGAACTAAAGTCCAGACCTATGTTCATTTCTCTTTTCTCTTCCCATTTAAGATCAGGATTTGGGTTAGATGCTGGTATTATTGTTCGTATCCACTGTCCGTTTACATAGGCATAATCCCCGTATTGCAGCATTGCTACACCCAAAAATCCTTTTGATGGCTGAGAACCTGTTATACCGTATCCTGCACGTAGTTTTAGTTCATCAAATATTTTTTGGCTTTGCATAAAAGATTCTTTTGTAAGCTTCCATCCTACAGAGACGGCCGGAAATGTTCCCCATGCATTGTCAGTTCCCCAAAGCTGACTTGCTCCTTCATGTCTTACACTTGCCATTAAAAGGTATTTATCATCGTAAGCGTATGTTGCCCTGGTAAAGAAACTGATAAGGTTGGTCTTCCATTTTCCGGAACCCATAGTTGCAAAACCTTCCTGTAAACCGGACCCCGAACCTATATTGTGCCATCCTCCGAACGAATCATCCTGAATCTGTTTATTATACATATTCCAGGTTTCACTGCCGTTTTCAATATAGCTGTAGCCGCCAAGAATTGTAAATTTATTTTTTTCAATGGTTTTTTCATAAGTACCGGTCAGCTCCATCAGTTTTTCGGTGTCAGTATAGCCACCAATCCACGCATTAACACCAGCGTTATCGCGTATGTTTGAAATGTGGTTTAATGAAGTCGAACTTCCGTTAGTGCTCGGCTGGCGTCTGAAAGAGAAATTAGCATTCAATGTAAGATCTTCGATCGGATTATAGGTAAGTGTACTTACATAACGCATCTCTGTGGTTTTTGTATTTCCATCTGCTTCATAAATAAGGGCAAGCGGATTTTCATATCCAAGTTTATTTAAATTTTCATGCCACGTACCATCAGCGTTTTTAATCGGATCTGTAGGGTTGCGTCTCAGTGCCTGAAAATATGACCAGGTCGAAAAATTACCTTCAGTATACGACTCTCTTCCTAATACTGAAAAACGTAATTTTAGTTTATCATTAAACATTTTATGGTTTACCTCAATACGGCCCCTGAATGTTTTATTGTTTGATTCTATAAAAACACCTTCCTGACTGTTATAGTTGATATTTGCAATATAATTTGTTTGCGAATTACCTCCCTGTAATGAAAGATTATGAACATGGATTACAGGAGAGGTGGTAATTTCTTTCAGCCAGTCTACATTTCCTCCGTTATCTGCTGCCGGATATAATTCCCTAAACTGGTCAGCGCCAATAAAATCAAGTTTTCTTGATATTTGGGCAGTACTGATATAACCTGTATACTCCACATTATTTATCTGTGCACCTCCTTTAGCTTTTTTGGTGGTAATCAAAATAACGCCATTGGTACCTCGCACACCATAAATAGCAGCTGCAGATCCATCTTTAAGCACATCTATACTTTCAATATCTTCGGGAGCTACGGTATCGAGCCATCCGGGTATGCCGTCAATTAGAACCAGAGGGTTTGTATAAGCTCCCGAAAGTGTGTTATTTCCTCTCAATTTAATTGAGGTTGTAGCATTAGGGTCACCCGTAGCATTAGTTACACTCAGACCTGCAACTTTTCCTGTGATTAGCTGTCCGGCATCTCTATTCTGCCCCTGCGTGAATTTTTCAGACTTTATGCTGGCTACTGCACTTGTTACATCTCCGGCTTTTTGTTTTCCGTAACCAATAATCACAATTTCATTTAAACTTGCAGCACTTTCCATCAACATTAGATTGATACTGCTTTGCCCGTTTACTTTTACCTCTTGGGTATCAAAACCGATATAAGATATGACGAGTGTAGCATTTTCATTTGAAATTTTAATCGAAAATTTCCCGTCAAAATCTGTAGTTACTCCATTGGTAGTACCTTTTTCAAGAATGTTGGCACTTGGCAAAGGCTGCCCCTTTGAGTCTGTGATAATACCCGTAATTTGTTTTGGAGGCAAATCAATCAGACTTGGCGAACTCATCATGATGACTTTGTTCTCTTTAGTTAGCAAGATCTTACGGTCATCAACTTCATATTTAGTATCGACATCCTTAAAAAGTAATTCCAGGATAACATTTATCGAAACTTTTTTGACTTTTAAAGAAACTTTACGGTTTAAATCCACTGCTTTGGTATTAAACAGAAACTTAAATTCAGTAGTTGTTTCAATTTCATCGATAACTTCCTTTACTGCAACATTTTCTTTATCCAAAGAAATCTTTGTTTTTTGAGAATAAGATGTGCCTGCCTGCATGACAAAACTTGCGGTGACAAAAAATAACAGTGATAACTTCATTTTTAAATCAAATTTTAAGCTCCACGGAAATAATCCATTCGACTTTGGTGGTTTTTTCATAATTTTGGAATGTTTATTAGTGATTAATCTTTTGGTTTGATCACTTTACCTAATCGGGAAATGTTCGAGCATTTTCCGATTTTTTTTGTCCGGATATTAGGATATGGTAAGAAGTGATAGTTAGTACTTAGTTTAATTTGAACTTCAATTCATTGGCATTGTTTTTTTAGTGGATTATTATCTTATTTTCTACGATACTGTATTCAATTTGATATACCTTTTTAAAGTACCTGAATACCTGATCAATGCTTTCATGATCAGTTTCAACAGTGGCATTAAAGGTTTCTTTAGCTAATTTTTCATTATTATTGATAATAACTACATTATAATGTCTTTCGAGTTTTTGAATGATATTTTCAAAAGGTTCCTCTCTAAATACAAGATTACCGGTCATCCAGGAAGTATATAAAATGGTGTTTACCTTCTCATTCGAAATTTTCTTAGCTTTTTTATCAAAAGTGCCCTTGTAACCGGGCCTTAGGAAGACTTCATTATTGTTCTTTACAAATAATCCTGATTGTATCAAACTAACTGAACCTTCAACCAATACTACATCTGTTGCTTTATCTTCGAGATAGTTGGTTACATTAAATTTTGTCCCATATACCTGTACATCAAGTTTATTAGCATTTACTACAAAAGCATTTTTTTTATCATGAGTTACCTCAAAATAAGCTTCACCCGACAGAAAAACTTTACGGATTCTGTTTTTTAGAAATTGTACAGGAAAAGTAATTGAACTTCCCGCATTCAAGTGCACAACTGTCCCATCTGAAAGTGTAATATTAAATCGTTTTCCATTGGGAATATTTAAGGTATTGTAGACTAACTTTCCTGATTCTCCATTGGCCGTATAAACCAATTCTTTACCATTTTGTTGCCCTACTACTTTTCCATTGGCATCATATACCTTTGAAGTTCCGTCTACAGTTATAACTTTAATATTGCCATTCCCCAGCTTTAGCGTAATTTCATTTTTTCCGGGTAGGATTATCCGTTTGTCACTATTATCATTAAAAATATTCTTCTGCAATAAGAAACCGATTCCTATAAACAGTATGGCAACTGCAGCATATTTTATTATAGCAGTAAATCTGTACTTATATGTTTTTTTCTTTTCTTTTCTAATTTCCTTTAAAAGTGCTTTTCTGACAGTTTTGATATCCGGATTGTTCATAGCTAAAGTTATAGCAAAATGTGTTTTAACATATTCCTGAAAGATCAATTGATTTTCCGGATTCTCGATCCACTTGTTTAATATATCCAGATCGTCCATATTTGCCGACTGGGAAAAATACTTTATAATTATAATTTCAATTTTTTTGAAATCCATTTCCTTGTGTTTTTTATATAATACAAGACAGAATTACAATACCCTAACTTTTTGTTAATATTTTTTTTATATCCGTATATATTTTTTCTTTATTTTGCTAAATAAATACTTTTTATGGGTTTTGATGATAATGCTGTTTTAGTAAAAAGCCTCATAAACGGGGAAGAAAAAGCTTATACGTTTCTATTGAATAAATTTCATAGAAAATTAAATGCCTATGCACTTACCCTGGTCAATGATCATTCAATGGCTCAGGATATTGTTCAGAATGTATTTTTGAAAACATGGAAAACCAGAAATAAACTTAATCCTGAATTTTCCATACAGAGCTTTTTGTATAAATCCATATATAATGAATTTATAAACAGCTATCAGCAGAATAGGGCCATGATGCTCTTACAGCAAAAATACATGGAATCAATGCAGCAGGTTGTCGAAACTACAGATGAGAGTTCAATAAACCAAATGCTGACCATTATTAATAGAGAAATACAAAATTTACCCCCCAGGTGCCAGCAGGTTTTTATTCTCAGTAAAAAGGAAGGACTTACCAATATTGAAATAGCAGAACATTTAGATATTTCTATTAAAACTGTTGAGGCACAAATTAGCAAGGCTTTTAAAATTCTTAAGGAAAAATTAAAAGATAATTATAATGTGATGCTGTTTTTGCTTTTTTCTGTTTCTGGTAAAAATAATTGCTTACCTAAAAGTTAAAATAGTTATTAATTTAAATGTACCTGCTATAAAAAAATCCGAAATTAATTTCAATGTCAAATTTAGTTATCATGCATCACTAATACAGGAATTGAAACTTCTTTGGTTATTTTTTTAGTAAACCCGGAAACAAAAAGACCTTCAAAAAAGGATCGTTTATGGGTAATAGTAGTCAAAACATCAATGTCTTTAAAAAGTATAAAATCGATTATTGTTTCTTTTACGTCATCACTTGGTAAGACTAAAAATTCTACATTTTCATCAAAAAACTCTCTTTCCCATTCTTTTATGGTTTCTAAAGAAACATCTGAAGCTGTAGTTCTGACATATAAACTTCGAACTTTGGCATTAGTTTTTTTGGCTATTTTCAATACTTTTCTCAGTTCTTTTTTATCTTTTTCACGATAACGAGTTGTAAAACCAATTATTTTTATTTTTTTGAATTTCGCATCTATCGGCACACATAAAACCGGAACTTCAACACCAGAAATCACAGAACTTGTATTGGATCCTATAAAGAATGTTGTCCAGTCTGAAATTCCATTTGTACCCATAATTACAAAATCAATATTATCCTCGGCAATAACATTTTTCAAGTTATATATCAAATCACCATCCATTAAACGATGTTTAATCACAATATCTTCTAAATTCCGTTCTGCAGCTATGGCTTTCAATTTTGGTATTTCGTCCTTAAACATTTCAAATTTTGCTAACTCAATAGAACTATAAATTGCTGCATAATTTTCAGGAAAAAACTGACTGTCATATACCGGAATTTCAAAAGTGTGAAGTAAGATAAGCTCAGCATTAACAATTTTGGCAAATTCTAAAGCATGAGTAAATGCATTTGTGGCTGCTTCAGAAAAATCGGTTGGAAATAATATCTTTTTCATTTTATATCGGATTAATTAGTTTCTACTCAAATTTAACGATTCTGAAAAGATTTTAACCTGATAATTATCAGTTATTTAACAGTTAATAATTTCTTAAATACCATTTTTTGAAAGCTTAAAAGTCAGGTTTAAGTCTGGCAGTCTTATTCGCAAAATTGAGCCTTTTTTTATACCTTTGCCTTATGATAAATCAAGATTCTATAGTCGCTTTGGCTACGCCTTCCGGAGCCGGAGCTATTGCCATCATTCGAATTTCAGGCTCAGAAGCTATTGCTATTGGGAACTCTGTTTTTAAATCAATAAAAAATAAAGATTTAACTACACAAAAGACACATACTTTACACTTAGGACATATCGTTGACGATAACAAAACACTGGACGAAGTATTAATTTCAGTATTTAAAGGTCCTAATTCCTATACAGGCGAAAATACTATCGAAATTTCCTGCCACGGTTCTACTTATATTCAGCAGCAAATTATCCAGTTATTATTAAGAAAGGGCTGTCGTATGGCAGATCCCGGTGAATTTACCCTTAGAGCTTTTTTGAATGGAAAACTGGATTTATCACAAGCTGAAGCTGTTGCCGATTTGATATCATCAGATAATGAAGCTTCACATCAAATTGCCATGCAGCAAATGCGTGGTGGTTTTAGTAATGAAATAGCCAAATTGCGTGAAGAACTTTTAAATTTCGCTTCTCTTATTGAACTGGAATTAGATTTTGCTGAGGAAGATGTTGAATTTGCAGACAGAACCCAATTTTATGAATTACTAAACAGGATTGAGTTTGTTTTGAAACGTTTAATTGATTCATTTGCTGTTGGAAATGTAATTAAAAACGGAATTCCTGTAGCTATTGTTGGAGAACCAAATGTTGGAAAATCAACTTTACTGAACGCTTTGTTAAATGAAGAACGTGCAATTGTCTCTGAAATTGCAGGAACCACGCGTGATACTATTGAAGACGAACTTGTGATTGGCGGAATAGGTTTTAGGTTTATTGATACAGCCGGAATCCGTGAAACCAAAGATGTCGTAGAAAGTATCGGCATCAAAAAAACTTTCGAAAAAATAGAACAGGCACAAGTTGTAATTTACTTGTTTGACGGTTTAAAATTTCAGGTTTCAAGTTCAGAATTTGTTTCAGAAATTGAACAGATCAAAAATAAATATCCATTAAAGCCTCTTATAATTGTGGTTAATAAAAAAGATATTCTTTCTGATGATGAAGTCTTAAACATTACAAGCCAACTTGAAAACTTAAATGCAAAACTTTTATTAATTTCTGCTAAGGAAAAAATTGGCGTTGATGATTTAAAGAATGTATTACTTTCATTTGTAAATACCGGTGCTCTTCGAAACAATGAAACAATTGTAACGAATACAAGACATTATGACTCGTTACTAAAAGCTTTGGATGAAATAACAAAGGTGAAATTTGGCCTCGAAACAAATCTTTCAAGTGACTTAATAGCTCTTGATATTCGCGAAGCTTTGTATCAATTCGGGCTTATTACCGGTCAGGTTAGCAATGACGAATTATTGGGAAATATTTTTGCCAACTTTTGCATCGGGAAGTAACAAAGCAAAACATCGCAAAACAACAACAAACAAACGGGTTAAAATATTAAAAACAAACACTTTAACTCGTTTTTATTTTATGTTTTCTTTTGGATATTTAGCGATATTTTGATTAAATTTGTACCTCGTAATTTTTGAGATACAAAAAATATTTTTTTTTGTCCAAATTATGACACACATGGTCACAGTAAGACACTTAAAGTCACATTTCTATGAGTACAACATAGCGTGTTTTGCCTGCAGCCTTTTTAATCGCCCTTACATTTTATCTTTCATAAATATTTGATAAAACATTATCATCAAAGGAATCTAACAAAGAAATGGAATGAATGTCCATTTTATTTTAGACTTTGTATTTGCCTTTGAAAACCAAATATTATACAATCCTATAAACGCTTTTTTAGTCCATTCTGAAAAATGATAATCCGTAATCATCGTATTATTTTCCAATTCCGATAATGCTTTCGAACTGTCATTTAATAATTCTATTTCATAACGTTTTATTGGAAATATATTCATTTACGTTCATTTTTTTAATTATATCCTTCAATTTTCTGGTACTACAGCGGGTTTGGGATTAAATTAAGCCTATTTTAGGATTGCCACCCGATAGCGAACAGGCGAAGCAAATCATGTATCAATTAATAATCTGTTGCGAACAGCGAAGCAAATCGTAATTATGAATCTGATTTTGGATAAATGATTTTTCAAATCCTGTAATTATGGTAAAAAGAGCTTACTTTCTCCAATTTTGAGTTTAATAAGTTTTTTTATATATTTCTATTTTGGAGCATTGGATTTTACTATTTGGCTCGGTGCTTAAAATTAATGACTGGAACATTTAGCAAAAAGAGCCAATATTTTTATAATAATAAGTACTATAAAAAAAATGGTCTTTCCCGATACACCCGATGAACCACCTGATGAACCTCTGTCAACACTGTTGGAAAAAACAGCTTCTCTATTGCTGACCAAAATATCAGTTAAACTGGGATCATAAGCAACATATCCTTGCATTGAGGATATACAGGTCATATAAAAATCAGATAATTTATTGGCATTATAGCGTTCTGAAACAATGTTTACAAGACTTCTGATTTTATCATCCATCTCAATAGAACTGAAATAGGATAGCAAAACATAAAAACTTCTATACTCTACATACGAAATCGCCGGCATGTTTGGCGAATTATTTTGGCTCAAATTTACGAGTATAGAATCAACCTTTCCATTTAGTTTCTTATTCAATTGAAAAAGTGCATCTTCAGGAAAACAGTCTTTAAAATCAAAAATGTCATTGATAAAATCAAATTTATTCTGAGATAGATTCTGATCAAAAAACAACACTAAATCATCATTAAGAAACTGATTTATGAACGACTGAATCTTTTCAGAATCATATTCTCTTTGAGGAGAAGGAAAACTATGCCTGGAATAATTTTTTTTCGAAAAAAGATTATACAAAATTCTGTTGGAAACTATAAAATAGAGTTCCTGCCGATACTCTTTTAAATTCAAAATCAGATTATTGGAGACATTAACATCTATATCCGGATTTATTCTTTTCTCGACATTAACCTGCTTTTCTATTCGGATTATGTCTTCCGGGGAAAATAATAGAATATTGTTTTTATCTATCTTTAATTCTTCAAATAATTCTATTATGTTCATGCTAAATGCTAATTTTAAAGTACAAACATAATCTTTTTAACTCTTTTGCAAAAGATTAAACAGAAAATAAATTTAGGAGCATTTGGTTACCAAAAAAGGTATAATAACACAAATCACTGCAACTACTATTTTCATGACAGGTGTCGTTTCAATATTGCCAACATCATCTCTTAACACAGATACAGCATCACTGTTTTTGTCAAGAGTTATATTTATATTTTCATTAAAAGCATTATAAAATGCCATTGATTGTATAACAGAAGTAAAAAAAACGGTATGCGTTTTTTTATTATAAAATTTAATAACCAATGTCAATAGATTACTTATTTTTTGATCCGATTCAACCGTGGTAAAATGAGATAATAAATCATAAAAGGTTCTGTGTTTAATATAAACGATATTTGAAAATTCGTTAGTTTTCAAAACAGTTAATTGAGAAACAGCAAAATCAAGTTTAGAAAAAAGAAGTAAACTCATTTTGTAGATAATCTCCTCGGGAACATATCTTTTTAAATCTAAAAGAAGATCGAGTTCTTCAAAATAGTGATACCAATTTTTTGAAAGTTTTAAACTAAAAAAAGAAATCAGGTCGTCTGATAAAAAAAGAGCAATAAAGTGTTTCATTTTTTCATCAGAAACGGTCAAATTATAATTTAAAAAATGATTTTTGGAAAAATTACTATGTGTAAAAAAATTAAAGAAAATACGATTAGATAGTATAAACAACAATTCTTCTTTGTATTGTTTCAATGCAGAAATTAAATTTTCACGTGTATTAGGATCTATTTCCGGGTTTATCTTTTTTTCGAAATTTATTTTTTTCTCAATCCTAATATAATCCTCAGGGCCAAATTCTAAAATTTGATCGCTTTTTAAATCCAACAAAGAAAATAATTGAATGATATTCATCGTGTTATAAATTAATTAAGGCATTAATAAAAAATAATATTTGATAATTAGTATCGTATTAAATAAATTGTAAATTGCTGATCATAAAAATCCGATTTTAAAAATGAATGTAATAATAAACCAACTGTTTGAAATTGAAAAAAAAGCGTCAGAACAAAACTTCAATGGTTTTGAGCGCAATCTAAAAAGAATTTATAATGAATTGGAAGAAAAAGGATATAAAATCATAAATCCTTTGGGAACAAATTATGATGAAAGAGACAGCTCAATTGATGCAAATATTCTTAATTCAAATTCGAAGAAAATAACCAAAGTTATTAGACCAACAATTTACAAAACAGAAAACGACACCCTGCAACTGGTTCAAAAAGCAGTAGTTATAGTAGAATAATATTATCATTATGAAGAATATCAATATCGGAATTGATTTAGGAACAACGAATTCAGGAATTGCAAAATATGAAAATGGAAAAATCAGTATTTATAAAAATCCTGTTGGGTTCAAAGACACTATTCCGTCTGTAGTTTCATTTCGAAAAGGACGCATTCAGATAGGCGAAAAAGCAAGAGAACACAGCGCAACAAATGCCGAAAATGTATTCTCCTCTTTTAAACGAAAAATGGGATCTGACGAAGTTTATTTCATCAAAGATCTGGATGAAAACCGTAGTCCGATTGAACTGTCTTCAATGGTCCTGAATGAATTAATTAATTTCGCTCAGGGCGAAAATTTAAAATCTGCTGTCATTACGATCCCGGCTTCTTTTGATACGATCCAGTCTAATGCCACGAAAAAAGCAGGTTATCAGGCAGGTTTTGAAGAAATAGTCTTACTTCAGGAACCTATCGCTGCTTGTTTGACCTATTCAAATTCATTAAATATTGAAATTACATCAGATAAAAAATGGCTGGTATATGATTTCGGAGGAGGAACTTTTGACATCGCATTAGTAAACATCAACGAACGGGATCTCAAGGTTTTTGACCATAAAGGCAATAATTTTCTGGGAGGTGTCGATTTAGATACCTTATTTGTTGAAAAAATAATATGTCCAAAAATCGAAAATGAAACTCAGGAAAATAATCTTTGGTCAAAACTAATTTCTAAAGAAAACTCCATATACAACAAACTCTTTTTTGAACTTCTTTACAAAGCAGAGGAAGCAAAAAAAGAACTTTCAATAAAAGAAACCTCAAGTATTGAAATCGATTTTGATGAACTTTCAATTTCATTAGACATAGATATCAGTCGAAAAGAATTTGAATTAATCATTCAGCCTAAATTTGAAGAATCCTTTCATTTAGTTGAAAAATTAATTAAAGAAAATCACTTGAAATTTTCAGATATAGAGCGCATTATACTTGTTGGCGGTACTACTTATATTCCTTACATACGCCAACAATTGCAGGAGAGAACACAAATTCAAGTAGAAACGAGTTTGGATCCCACAACTGCAGTGATGATTGGAGCAGCCTATTATGCAGGTTCAAAACCTTCAGAATTAATTGATGAAGAGATTGTAAACGAGGCTCCATCTGAAGAAAATAGTATTCAGGTTGAGACTATCTACGAACCACATTCTAAAGATTCTGAAGAACTAATTGTTGTTCTTTTGAGAGAATCATTTGACGGCTATTACAGAATTACCCGAGCAGATGGCGGTTTTGACACCGGCCTTCTGAAAGCAAATAAAAAAATAGCCGAGTTTGTTCCGCTATTGGGAAAAACGACCAATCAATTCACGTTATTTTTATTCAATAATCAGCAAAAACAAGTATTTAGTAACTCGAATATTCAAATTACTAATGGATTATACAGTATTCTGGGGCAACCAATTCCGAACGACATTTGTTTGGAACTAGACGAGGAAACGGGAAAAAGCCATATGGAAATTATCTTTAAGAAAAACGACATCCTGCCTCTAAAGAAAACAATTTACAAAACCTGTTCTAAAAACATATTAAGAAACTCTGACCAAAAACTTATTATAAATGTAGTTGAAGGCAATGCCGGAAGTATGGTTGGTAGTAATCTCTCTATCGGGTATATTGAAATATGCGGAAGTAATTTTGAGCAGGATCTTTTAAAAGGAATGGATATTGAACTGAATTTTAAGGTTTCGGAGTCCCGGGATCTGAGTATTGATGTTTATATAAGTGCTCTTGATTTAGAAATAAGCGAAGTCTTTAATCCGCATCAGAGAAAAATTTCTATCGAAAAATTATCATCAGAAATCAAAAATGCTTTAGATACGATTTTAGAAGAAATAAGAAGTGAAGAACAGAATGAAAATTATGAATATTTAGCAAAATTAAAAAGATCTCAGGAATCGTTAACTATTCTTTATAACGAGGCATTGGAAAATAAAAATGATGCCATTACAGATAAAAAATATCAAATTGATGAATTAAAAAAAATCTACATTCAGGAATTTGATGATCTTATCCGACACAAACACATATTATTGGAGCTTGAAGAATACATTAACATAAAAGACAGCCTTTCTTTTTATGTCGAAAAAGGCAGTCCTCGCCAAAAAGAAGAATATGAAAAGATCATAAAAAATGAAAAGGAAGTTCTTCAGTCAAACAATAAATATTTGATTCGCAAAAAAAACAAGGAACTGGAAAACCTGTTAGATAACATCTATAACAGTCAAGACGAAAGCTACATAGATTATTTTTATTATTTGCGATTTGAAGATTCAAGTGCCTTCAAAGACAAATCCAAACATAGCAAATTGATACAATTAGGAGAAAAAGCAATTGATAATTCCAACTTAGTTGAATTAAAATCAATCTGTCACCAGCTGTATAATTTATTGACTGTTAAACCCAAAAGAAAAGATGACTTTAATACATTTGATGGAAATCTTGGAATAAAATAACTTATTGAGATATTTAATAAATCTACGGAAAGCACAAAGAAATATTTTTGATCCTTTGTGCTTTTTCATCTTATGATGAAAATTATTCCAATCCACATCAATTATGGTTGCTAATTTGTTGGTTCACCATTTGAATTGTTCCATCTTATTATAAGGAAGTCCCTCAACAAATACTGGAGTCAATATCGTTTTACCATCTGTAAATACAACCAAAATCAAAACAGCCGCCGGGTATCGTATTGCATTATATGGCTTAGAATTTAAGCAGAAAAAAAGACGGTCCAGCGGCAATAATTTATCTTACGGATATACAGACGGGAGAAAATGAACAGACATTCAGATATATGAAAGAATTAGGCCTCCAATTGCCAAATTAAAAAATTCCCATGTTTTCAGGTTTTATCACAAATCCCAAACGCAGCATGCTTTTGTGTTCCTGGTAATCAATCAAACTTTCCGTGTAACCCACAAACCATTGAAGCGTGAGGTAATAATTTTCCTTTTTATACGGCTTCCAGTTTATCTGTGTCTGCAAGGATCCATAATTGATAAGACCGCTTCCCTTTCTGAAAAGAATGTCCGCGCTCCATCTTCCCGGTTCTATCTGATAAGTTGCGCTCGCTTCGCCATAACCCACATATTTGGTAAGTTCAGGATTATCTTCCTTATCAACAATCGGAATCCATCCTCTCAGCCCTACAGTCCATCGTGGAGAAATCTGTGACTTTAATGAGAAGGCAAGCATGTTCCAGGTTCTGGAATAAATGGAATCCCTGCCATTTGATTCGTGTTCTAAGGAAATTGTTCCATATGTCAGCCTTCCACCTTTTAAATAGAATGGGCGAACCATAGCTATACCAGGGTTAAAATTAATTTCTGAAAATGGTTTTGAACTTGCATAAATATCCCAAAAAGCTTTTTGAGTGTACATTAAATAAGGGAAAAAACCACCCCATAATGGCTTTGATCTCAGCCGCAGTTTAAAACTTACCTGATATTTTACATCTGCAGAGTTGCGGGTTATGGCAGCATTCAGTGGTATTCCTGTTAAAAAATAATTGTCTTTGTGAACAGAAAAACCAGGCTCCTTCAATAGTGAATCTGCAGCTCGGAAATCTTTTTTAGGTTCTAAAATTTGGGAATTAACATTGATTGAAAACAAAATAAAAAAAATCAATAGGTATTTCAAGTACATTCTTATAGAGGGATTATTTTTTAGCATTTGCTAAATGTACGTTATTCGACAAATCATATTAACTCAATAAATATAAGAGTTGACCCAATAAAAAACTTAACCTGATTAGATAATAAAGCAAAGCATCACAAAACAATAATAAAAAACGAGTTAAAATATTAATAATTAACATTTTAACTCGTTTTCAGGATATCCAAATAATATCGTAATAGGCTTACTCTCAGGCTTAATCAGTTGGGCCTTTAACTTTTGACATTAAATTATTAATTTGCTCCCATGTGATTTTCGGATTAGCCCCTGATGATGATGCCACTAATGCTCCTACTGCGCAGGCAAAATCAATCGCTGCCTGCGGTGCCTCTCCATTTAGCAAAGATGATATTAAAGCAGCTAAAAATGAGTCACCTGCGCCTACAGTGTCGGCAACTTCAACAGGATAGCCTCCGTTTTCATAAAGCTGTCCTTCCCACATTAACAAGGCCCCGTGCTTTCCTTTAGTTACGCACATAGCAGTTATTTTGGCTTTTTCTGCGATAAAGTGCATGTTTTCTTTAAGTTTTTTAAAGGGAGAATGCATGGCAGCGGCAATTTCTAATAGTTCCTCATCATTAAACTTAATAAAATTCGCAGACTGCATGAGTTGTTCCAGAATGTTATATGAATAATGTGGTTTTCTTAAATTAACGTCAAAAACCTTATAAACATCAGTTTTCAATAATTCTTCTAAAGTAGTTCTTGAAACTACGTCACGGCAAACTAAACTTCCGTAAATCAAAACATCAGACTCTTTAACAAGTTTTTTTGACAAATCATTCAATACGATTTTGTCCCAGGCCGAAGGATAATTGATTTCATAACTCGCAGATCCACGTTCGTTCAATGTAACATTTACCAAACCTGTTGGAAAATCAGCTGCTGTTACAATGGTGTCTGTTTCCAGGCCCAGACTTTTTATTTGATTTATAATTGCCTTACCATCTTCATCATTTCCTACGCAGCTTATTACAGCTGCTTCGCAGCCTAATGTTTTCATTCGCAAAGCCACGTTTAATGGTGCACCGCCAATCTTTTTTTCGTTTCCAAAAACATCCCATAATACCTCTCCAAAGCAAACTGCTTTTAATTCTTTTTTATTTTTCATAATCTTAAAATTAAGAACATAACATTTGTTCTATAAATAATACAAATTACATTTTATTAATTAACTTCACTAACCTCTAAAACGACACTTGTTCTTTGCAAAGTAACATTAGGATTAAAACCTGCCTTCATCAGGAAATCCCCAGTGAAAATCTTATCAGAAGAAAGCGTAGATATTACTCCGGGATATAAATTAATTTCTTTTACTATGTATTTTTTCTTCGAATCCAAGCCATTAAAAATTACCGGTCGTTTTGTTGCTGTAATACTAAATCTATTGTTTACCAAATAGTTAAAAACAATCGCTTTGCTTTTATTTTCATTTACATACATCAATGCCGCAATCTCATTCTCATGCGGATTAACCAAACGAAACATATTACCATGCCACACGATATCTTTGAATGTGTTATAATTACTTATAGCCTGCTTACAAAATATTTTGTCATTGGCATCTAATTTACTGGCTACAATATCAAACCCTAATTTACCCATACTGGCCACGTCTACCCTGAATTTCAGGGGTTGTTTGCCCCAGTCAGTAACATGATTATCTATAGCTATAGAAGGAAAGAAATACGAATAATCCCATTGCAAAAATATGCGCTCTACAGGCTCGGTGTCATCACTCGGCCAAAACTCGGTGAAATATTTCAAAAATTCATAATCCCCACGACCACCGCCTCCGGAGCATAGCATCATGGGAACTTTTGGATATTTGACACGAATGCGTTGCAGCACTTTATACAATCCCTTCACATAATCTACATACAGATTAGACTGAGCAATTCCTTTTTTATTGAGATAAGCCGAATACGCATTATAAATAACCGCATTACAATCCCATTTGATGAACGCCAATTCAGGGTTTTTAATAAACAAATCATCCACGATTCCAAAAACAAAATCCTGAACCTTGGGATTCGACAAATCCAATACAAGCTGATTTCTATAATAAATTTCAGGTCTTTCCGGTTGTCGTATTACCCAATCCAAATGTTTTTCATACAATTCACTTTTAGGATTTACCATTTCAGGCTCAATCCAAATACCAAACTTCACTCCTTCTTTTTTAGCTTCTTTAACCAAATAACCTAATCCACTTGGCAGTTTCTTTTTATTTTCCTTCCAATCTCCCAATCCGGCAACGTCATTATTTCGCGGATATTTATTACCAAACCAGCCATCGTCCAATAAAAACATGTCGACGCCTAAATCTTTTGCATCTTTAAACAAATCTTTTATTTTATTTTCATCAAAATCAAAATAGGTAGCTTCCCAATTGTTCAATAAGGTAAGGCGTTCCCCCTGACCATCCAATATTCTGTATTTTCTGGCCCAATCATGTAAATTTCTGCTGGCTTCCCCTGTACCGTTATTCGATAAAGCATAAATTAAAGAAGGTGTTTTGAAGGTTTCGTTTGGAGCCAGCGCATATTCAGAAGCAAACGGGTTGATTCCCGCAATAAGACGAAGATTTTTATGGGAATCAATCTCAAAATCTAATTTAAAATTACTGCTCCATGCCAACTGTCCTAACATAACCGTTCCTTCATTTTCTGAAGCCGGCTTGCCAAATGAAACTATAAAATTGGGCGTTTGCAACAACATCGCTCTGGTTCCCAATTTAGAATCAATTGTTCGTATTCCCTGTAGAAGCTTGGTTTCAGCAGGCTGCATTTCTTTTAGATATTCTCCCTGAAAACTCGTGAGATAAAAATCTTTATTGGCAAAATATAAATTAGCAGATGCATATTTTTGTAACACAACCGGCTTTTTCTCCTTGTGTTTTATTTCCGTCCATTGCTCGATTATATTTTCTTTTTCCCAAACTTTATAAAACAAAGTCACCTCAAACGGATAAACAGGATCCTTCAAAAGAATACTGGTTATCGAAGTATTGGCGTCTGTTTTTTCTTTTTTATGACTCACATACTTTAATTCCAATGACGGATTTCCATCAGCATGTTTTACCTGAATGGCAGGCTCAGACAAATTCCAGATCCCGGCAGGAGTATATGCCGAATTATAAATTCCAGCATTGGATTCATCATAATTATAATTGGCAGCTACAATCTTATACTCACTTTCATTTTCAAGCGGTTTGCCAAAATACACCGTTCTCAATCTATTGTTACTGTCGGTTTGCATTAACAGCACATTGTTTTCGGTGGCAATAGGAATGATTGTTTGTGCCGATACATCAGCTGTAATCCACATAAAACCACAAAAAAACATGATTTTATTCAAATATCTTATTTGTTCCTTTTTCATATATGTAAAAGTTATTTATTGATTGTCATATATGGTATTGTCTTCTGTTTATTGGTGTTTATCTCACAATATTTATTTTCATCGGAGTTCGGATGATTATTCAATTGTTTGCAGCAAACATCTTGTTAATGGTGATTTCATAATCCTTATTTTTATAACGCTGCTTTTTATTAAATCTTTTGAAATGTAAAATAGTGTAATTGTGGCTCATACCACTACTTCTATTCCTTCACAATACTCTTACAAGTTAAAGAATTCAACTAAAAAACACCTTATGAAACAAAACATAAATAAGAGCTTTTAGATTCAAAATTAAGAAACAGCTAAGGGCAAGTACATACTCACCCTTAATCTGATTCAATCACTAATTTAAGCAATTATTATTAACCTTATTTTTAATAACCCGGATTTTGAGTGTACAATCCTCCGGTAAAATCAATTTCTCTTTGAGGTATTGGATAATATTCATCTCTGCCTGCTGTAAAATGAGCACTGGACAAAAAGCCTCTTTTTATTTTCTCAACTGTAAGATAAGCATTTAAAACCGGTTCTGCCTCACCCCATCTAACAAGGTCAAAAAAGCGGGGTCCTTCCATACCAAACTCTAATCTTCTTTCAAATTTAAGTGCTTTCCAGGCATACGCTTTATCTGGAAATAAAAGATAAGGTTCTACTTTATATACATTTGAAGCGCCTGCAGCTAATGGCATTGTTGAACTTGCTGCTGCTCTTGCTCTTATTTGATTAATAATAGGAAGTGCCTCATTTTGTCTATTCAACTGAATTAAAGCTTCTGCTTTGAATAACAGTACATCTGCATATCTAATAAAATCTACATTTTTTGAAGTACCTACAAACGGACCATTTTTCACATAGCAGGAACAGTCTGGAGATTGTTGTTCTTTCATGTTACCAAAATAACCATAAACCCCGGGATCTCTGGCCCAGCTAAAATTATAAACCATATCGCCAGCTGTTTTCAAGGTGTTTTTATATTTGAATGGTCTTCCCGGAACCCCTACTGTATGATCAATTCTTGGATCAAGTGTAACACCTGTTGCCAGTGTTGATTTTCCATTAGTATCTACCGTATTAAAAATATCTGAATTATTAAAAGTATCTAATAAAGGCAAACCATTAGCGTCTGTTTTGAAGGCATTTACCATATTCTGGCTTGCTAAGTGAAAACCGCAACATCCATAAAGAGCATTACCGTGAGGTGAATTTAAACCCGTAACAAAACTTACTCTTCCTGTATTTGTTCCATCGTTGATAGAAAATTGAACTGCCCAGATAGATTCAGCACCATTATCATGTCCGTCTAAAAAATTAAATCCAAAATCACTCTCTAAACTTCCTGTCACCTCATCAGCATAATCAATAACTTCTTGTAATCTTGCCGGATTAATTGCTGTTACTGCATGTGTTGCTGGATTTTGTTCATAGGCCTGATACAATCTTAATTTTGCCAAATAAGCTGAAGCAGCGTTTTTAGATGCTCTCCCTGCCTGCTCTTGTGTAGTAGATAAATTGTCATGAGCAAAAATAAAATCTTCGGCAATTTTATTCCATAAAGCATCAGAGGTCAAATCATTTGAAGTTGCTAAAATTTGCTCTTTAGTAAGATCTTCTGTAATGAAGGGCACTTTATTAAACAACAATTTCAACATAAAATAAGAATGTGCCCTTAAAAAACGTAATTCAGCCTGTCTTTGTTTTTTAAGCGGATAATCTGCTTCAGAAAATGAATTTATCACTGACAGGGCAAAATTAGCTCTCGAAATAGCTTTATAATGATTCGTCCAGGTTCTGGGCAACATCCAGTCCCCATAATCCGGAATAGTCAAATTATATTGTTCGTAGGTATCAACTACAGCAACATCTCCTCTGCCTCCTCCGCCTTTATAAGCATCATCAGAGCGAACACTGCCATAAACCCATTGATTTGTTATTGGCCCAATCATTTCGTCGTTTCCAATTGCTGCATAAGCAGCAGTAACAAGGGCATCCGCATTTGCTATAGTTGCAACTTCATCCGGCTGCAATACTCCTGCAGGTTCATAATCTAAAAAATCTGAGCTGCATGATGTCAAAAACAAAACTGACAAGAAGCTGATAACTATTTTATTATATTTTTTCATGGGAATTAATTAAAAGTTTAAATTGATACCTAATGAGTATGTTGTTGGTACTGGTATTCTATCCACAACTGTGCGTTCCGGATCAGCACCTATATAGCCTTTTGGAGTAAACCAAAACAAGTTTTCTCCTTGAGCATAAATTCTGCAATTTGTCAAAAAACCTGTTCTGCTAATAATCTCTGCTGGTAATGTATAGCCTAATTGAATATTTCTAACTTTGAAATACGAATTGTTTCTTAATAAATAATCGGACATATTAGCGTAATCGGTATTATTTGTTGTCAGTGAAGGGATATCGCTATTGGTATTGGTTGGAGACCAGGCATTCAGTGTTCCCGGACCTGCATTTTCTCTACCCTGAACAAAATTATTCCAATAAATATAAGGATCAACTCCTTTTCTTCCTGAAACTCCTGAGCCAAAGATGGACATATCTATATTTTTATATCCTAAACTAATATTAATACCATATTCTAATTTTGGTTGTGTAGAGCCAATAAAAGTTCTGTCATTTGAATTGATTTTACCATCATTATTAATATCCACATATTTTATACCTCCTAATCTGGAAGCCACCTGAGTAGCATGAGAATCTATATCAGCTTGTGATTGAAATAATCCATCTGTTTTGTATCCAAAAACTTCAAACTGCGAATGACCAACAATTGAATTTAAAGCTGTTCCCGGATAAGCTGATCTTACTTCTTCAGGTAATGCAGTAATTTTATTTCTGGTCGCACCAAAGTTAGTGGTAACATTAAAATTGAATCCATTCTCAAAAGTATCTGAATACCCTAAAACTAATTCCCATCCTTTATTTTCAGTAGAAGCACCGTTTACAAAACGTTGTTGTCCTTCTCCTAAAACTGATGCAACTGGTGGTCTGATTAATATCCCTTCTGTTTTTCTGGAAAAATAATCAAATGAACCTGATAATTTATTTTGTAAAAAAGCAAAATCAAGTCCCAGGTTTATCTCTTTTGTAGATTCCCATTTCAACCCTGAATTGGCTGCCTGAATAGAAACAAAACCAGATGGTAAATTTCCTGTATTAACCCCGCCCAAATCATAAGCTGTTCCTACATTATAATAAATATTGAAAAAGTCTGGTATATAAACATTTTGATTACTGCCATATCGGGCTTCATACAAACCTAAACTCGCATTATCTCCGATGGATTGATTTCCTACCTCACCATAACCGGCACGAAGTTTTAATGATGAAATAGCTTCTACATTTTTCAGGAAATTTTCATTGTTAATCTTCCATCCTACCGTTGCAGCCGGAAAAATACCATATCTGTTATCTGCTCCAAATCGGGAGGACCCATCTCGTCTTATGGTAAATGTTGCCAAATATTTATCAGAAAAAGCATAATTGACTTTTCCAAACTGAGACAGCAATCTGCTTCCTGTTGAAAGTCCGTTTGATGTTCTGACTCCGGAAGCAGCTGATAATACAAAATAAGATTCTGTTTCCACAGCAAAACCCTCTGCACGGGACAGCAAAGTATTGAAATCAGTTTTAACTGACTCTGTACCAATTATTACCCCTATTTTATGATTCGAAAGTTTAACATTATAATTTAAGGTATTTGAAATCGTTAAACTGGAATATTTGTTGGTATCATGAGTCAGGCTATTATTGGTTCTGTTAACTGATCCATTGCTCACCATTGGTTCTATGTCTTTTCTGCTGTAATCATTAAAATCAATACCAATACTATTTCTGTAAGTAAGATTTTTGATTATGTCAATTTCGGTAAAAACATTTCCATATAAAGAAACTCTCTTTGTATTGTCCCATCGGTTTAAATACTGCATCAATAAAGGATTGTTCCTATCTGAATAACCTGACCCTAAAGGCCCTCCATATCCACCAGAATTTGTATAAACAGGGATTGTTGGTGCTAATGAAATAGCCAGAGAAGGAACCGGAGAATTCCCAACATCATTAGCTGCTAATTTTTCATTGGATTGGGTAAACTGAGAATTAATACCAAATCGTACTTTATCATTAAACAATTTAAAATTGGCGTTTAATCTTGCAGTATATCTTTCATAATTAGTATATTTTAACATACCACTATTATCCAAATACCCTAAATTCAGCATCGCATTAGATTTATCACTACCTCCTGAAACAGACAAATCATGATTGATAACAAATCCTGTTTTATACATTACATCCTGCCAATCCGTATCTCCTGCCGGCATATTAGTATCTCCTCCTACAAAAGGCTGAACCGATACACTATTCAATACTGGATTATTCAGATCATTATTCCAATCAAAATTATAAATAGCTCCATAAGCATCTTCCGGACGTGCTCCATCATTAACTGAAGCTTGCCATAAAACTTTTCCACGATCCACAGCATTAAGCATATCATATCTTTGTTTTTTCTCTGACATAGAAGAAACACTGGTACTATAAGAAACACTCATAGTTCCTCCTTTAGAGGCATTCTTTGTCGTTACTATAATAACTCCATTAGCTGCTCTGGAACCATAAATAGACGAAGCCGAAGCATCTTTCAATACCTGAACAGATTCTATTGCACTTGGATTTAAACTGGCAAAAACTTCAGGCCTTACCGTAGGAACACCATCAATTACATACAAAGGATCTGTATTTCCCAAGGTACTTACACCTCTAATCAATACTTTGCTGCTAGTCCCGCTTGGATCCCCTGATTTCTCAATAGACAAACCGGCAACCCTGCCTTGTAAAGCCTGCATGGCATTACCCGAACTCATACTTTGTCCAGCAATTGGCTTCATGTCTACTACTGTAATAGCACCGGTTACATCCACTTTTCTCTCCTTGGAATACCCTGTCACAACAACTTCTGTTAATTGTGATAATTCTGGTTTTAAAACAACATTTATGGTTTCTTTTCCATTTACCGAGATGGTTTGGCTTGTAAAACCTGCATAGCTAAATATTAAAGCAGCATTTATATCTACTTTATTAAGTGTAAAACGACCATCAAAATCTGTCGCTGTTCCATTGTTCGTACCTGATACTATAATATTCGCACCGGGAAGTGACAGTCCATCTTCAGATGAGGTCACTACTCCCTTGATAGTTATGTTTTGGGCCGATAAAGAAAAAACGGAGCCCATTAAAATTAAATAGAGAATGATTTTTCGTTTCATAATTTAGTTAGTTTAGTAAAATTTAATTGGTTATTGTTAAGTTTTCGATGATGAATTCGAAATTTTACCTGGCATTAGCAAAAATTCCATTGGTTTTTCCGGAAAAATTCCCGGTTTCATGATTTAGATAGTTTAGTTAAAATTTAATTCGTGAATTGTTAAGTTTTCGATGGTGAATTCGAAATTTTCTTTGGTAACAGCAAATGTTTCCATTGGTTTTTCCGGAAAAAATATTTCTGTCATAACTGTTTTGCCATTATCATAAAAGACTTCAATTGACGTTTTATCAACGATAACTCTTACGTCAATTTTATCAAAATCCTTTGTAAAGGGCGCTTTAGAAATTTGCTTTGCAAAAACATCAGAAAAAGACAAATCCCCTGATTTTCTTCTATCGATAAAAAAGTAATTCTCCTTTTTATTGATCCCGAAGCTTATCGTATTTTTAAAACCATTGGAAAATGAAAATGTATAAACATCTTTCTTCAAATTCTTCAAAGTAAACTGAATATCTAACTTTGTTAAATCAACCAGCGATTTATCAATTAAGACTGTTTGTTTATCCTTAATTTTAAGTGTTTCTTTTTTTATGGTCTTTGTCACATAATTTTGTAATTCTCTAACCGGCAGGGAAGAAACTCTGTAATGATTATCCTCTTTAATCAGTTTTAATTCTCTTGCCATAGTCATACTGCTTCTCCATTTTTGAGTTGGAACTTTTTGGGCATAATTCCAATTGGACATCCAACCCATAAACAACTTTCTACCATCGGTTTCTGAAATATTAGACCAGGTAACCCCTGCATAATTATCTCTTCCGTAATCTATCCATAACCCTTTTTGCTGATTTATATCTTTAGAAAAAGATTCATCCAGCTTAAATGTCTTACCGTCAAAATCTCCCACAAAATATTGCGTAGCCGAACCTCCATTTGGACCTCCCGGATTGATACTCAATAAAAGCACCCATTTGTATTCATCCGAACCCTCTACCAGCATCGGAAAAAAATCAGGACATTCCCAAACACCTCCGTGAGCGCCAATATTTTTACCAAAATCAGAAAGCAATTCCCAATTTTTTAGGTTTTTTGAACCATAAAACATCGTTTTATCTCCAGCGGCCAAAACCATCAGCCATTGTTTATGTACATTATCCCAGGTCATTTTTGGATCTCTAAAATCCTTGATACCCGGAAACTCAATTACCGGGTTATTCTTATACTTGGTCCAAGTCAAGCCTTCGTTTAATGAATAAGCAATTCCCTGAGATTGTATCCCTGGTGCATTAGCTTTCTCCTTTACCGGATCGTGATAAGTAAACATCGCTACGATTGGTGGATTTTTCAGACTCCCAAAACCGGAAGTATTTTGCAAATCAACGACTGCACTTCCTGAAAAAATATACCCTTTTTCATCGGGGTAAATGGCGATTGGTTTTTCTGTCCAGGTCACCATATCAGTGCTTATCGCATGACCCCAATGCATCGGACCCCAAACAGTTGAATCCGGATAATGTTGAAAATAAAGATGGTAATACCCATTGTAATAGAACATACCGTTTGGATCGTTCATCCAAGCTTTTTTAGGTGTAAAATGAAGGTTTGGCCTGTACAGTTCTTCATTTGAATACTGTTTTTTATCTATTAATGAAGACTGTTTACAACTCAACAACATACTTAACGTTACTACACATAAAAACAATTGAAGAAATTCTTTTTTTGATACTTTTTTCATGTTTTTAATCTTTGATTAATTTTTTACTTAATACTTCTAAAGAAATCCCTTTGGTTTCCGGCATCATAAAAGCTACAAACAGTAATTGCAGCACCATCATCAATGTAAAAATCAGGAAAACGACCTCTGGACCAATTTCTGTAAACAACATTGGTATTAAAGAGGGAATTATCGCTGCCAAAACCCAGTGTACTGAACTTCCAAAAGCCTGTCCTGAAGCACGAATATGATTTGGAAATATCTCTGAGATGAAAACCCAGATAACGGCTCCCTGACCAATGGCATGCGAAGCAATGAATAAGAAAAGAAAAGTAGGTACTGACAATCCTCCCCAATCGTAATAAAAAGAAGCCGAAACTAAACCCAGGGAAATAATATATCCGACAGAACCAATGTACATTAACAACTTTCTTCCTAATTTGTCAATTAATGCTACTCCAATTAAAGTAAATATAAGATTCGTAATCCCGATTCCGATACTGCTCAATAAAGCGGTATTTTGTCCTAAGCCTGCTTCTTCAAAAATTCTTGGGGCATAATATAAAAAGGCATTGATTCCTGAAAACTGATTAAAAAACGCAATTAAAAAAGCCAGCATTAACGGAAAGCGGTATTTTTTCATGAAAATATTTTCGTGTCTGGTTACACCATTTTCCCTTGAATCATCCATGATGTCTTTGAGCTCTGCAGACGGATCAATTTGAAACAGGACTTTACGTGCCTCTTCATCACGATTTTTAGATAACAACCATCTTGGGCTTTCCGGAATTGTAAGTATAAAAAGAATATAGATAATCGATGGAAAAGCCTGAACTCCAATCATCCAACGCCACGCATTTTCTCCGATATCTTTTAAAAAGTAATTAGATATAAAGGCTATTAAAATTCCCAGTACAATATTAAACTGATATAAGGCTACCAATCGTCCGCGTTTGTCAGCAGGAGCAATTTCCGAAACATAAGCCGGAGCAGCAATGGTTGAGGCACCAACTCCTAAACCTCCTATAAACCTGAAGGCAGCAAAAACATAAGGGTCGTTTGCAAAAGCAGCACCTATAGCAGAAATGAAATATAAAATTCCAATCCAGAACAGTGTCTTTTTGCGGCCTATTTTATTGGTTGGAATTCCTCCAAAAATAGCACCTACAACAGTTCCCCAAAGTGCCATTGCCATAACAACAGATCCATGAAAAGCATCAGATGAATGCCAGAGAAGCTGTAATTGTTTATCAGCTCCAGAAATAACTACGGTATCAAAACCGAAAAGAAAACCTGCCAGTGCAGCAGTAACAGACCAAATCAATATCTTGTTCATTGCAGATGTATTTAAACTTATCGCTAAGATATCCACAAAAAAATCAACTTATTTTTAATGATGTTACAATTTAATTCAATAATTATTGATACTTTGATAATTATTACAAAAACCTTTATTTATAAGGCTTTACATAAATTAAAAATTATTTACGCAAACCATGTAGTTTCGATTTTGTTACATTAAGTATAAAATTGATACCTCATTTGTGTCAATTTTATACCAATATCAATTTGATGATTTGTATTCCTTTGGTGAAATTCCAAATTTATTCTTAAAAGCTGTAGAAAAATAGTTTGGAGAAGAGAATCCGAGTGCGTATGCAATTTCAGAAATATTCATTTCATTTGACTTTAAAAGCTCTGCAGCCTTCTCCAATTTTACATTATTAATATGATCACTGATATTTATTCCGATAATTGCTTTTACCTTTCGATACAACTGAACCCTGGAAACATTTAATTTATCGGCTAAATCTTCAACAGAGAATTTAGGATTATCAACATTTATTTTAATGATCTCGTTCATTTTGGTAATGAACGACTGCTCCTGATTACCAAATTTCGATTCAGGTTCTATGCGATAAATGTTATTGGTATAATAATAACGAAGTTTTTCACGGTTGAAAAGTAAACCGGAGATAGATTGTTTTAAAATCGAAAGGCTAAAAGGCTTCGTAAGATATTGGTCAACTCCACTCTGTAATCCTTTTAAAACAGATTCCTTGTTGCTTTGTGCCGTTAAAATTATTATTGGAATATGTGAAGTACGCAAATCTTTTTTCAATTCTTTGCTAATTTCATAGCCGTCTTTGTCTACCAAATTTAGATCACAAATAATGATATCCGGGACAATTTCCATTGCTTTTTCAATAGCATCACTTCCATCAGAGGTATGCACCACATATTCGTTGGATAACTTAGCTTTCAGAAATGTAACCAGATCATTATTATCTTCGATAACTAAAAGAGAATGTTTTTCTGATTCAGAAATTTCATTTACTTCTTTAAAATCAGACTCTATATCCAAATTATCTGTTATTAAATTTGGAATCAGGTTTAGATTCTCCGCTTTATTTATAATTTCTGAAGGCTGCAAATGACTGTTTCCTTTTAATAAAGTAATTACAAACTCACTGCCTTGTTTTGATTTTAGCTCAATTGTCCCCTTATGCAAAAGCACAAATTCCTTAGACAAATGGAGGCCGATTCCTGAACTGTTTTTATTATTATTTGAAGCCCTGAAAAATGGATTAAAAACATTGGACAATTCATTTTCAGGTATTCCAATTCCGGAATCCTTAAAACTAATTTTAACTGTATTATCTTGATTTTCAGAAATATAAATATTTATTTTTCCGTTATCGGGTGTAAATTTAAAAGCGTTGGAAAGCAAATTGAAATAAACTTTATCCATTAACCCCCTGTCAATAAACAACTCCAGGTTTTTATTTTTACAAGTAAGCTGAAAATCAATATTTCTGCGGGTGGCTTCACCTTTAAAATTGGTCATTACTTCGTTTGTAAAATCATAAATTTTAGTGTTAGAGGCTCTTAATGTGAATTTTTGTTCTTCAATTTTTCTAAAATCAAGCAACTGATTTATTAACCGCAGCAATCTGTTCGAGTTTTTATGAATCAGTTTTACTTCATCAATAAGGGCCGTGCCTTTAATTTTTTCATTCTCAATTAAAGACTCTACATAACTCATAATCAATGTTATTGGAGTTTTGAATTCATGTGAAAGTCCCGTAAAGAAATTCAGTTTAGCCTCGTTGCTTCTCTCGGCAACTTTAGCCATTTCCTGAATTTCATTGTTTTGGTTAATTACAGTTTGATTAATCCTTTCGAGTTGTTTTTTCTTTCTCGAAATAGAGATGGTTGAATAGATACTGTAAATCGTCAAACTTAAAATAATTACCAGGAAAAAACTCAGCAGCCGAACCAGATTGTTCTGCGAAGCATATTCTCTTTCCTGCACTTTAATTGCTCCTTGCTGCGATTCAATAACTACTTGTTGCTGATCGACCTTATCCATTTGGTTTTCGATAATTTCAGCATTATTCCGATCTATAATAATGGTATTCAGTATGTTATTTTTGGAAATTGGTTCTTTATTATACATTTTTAATGCTAATTTCAATGCTTCATTTCCTCCGGTCGGATATAAAATAGTCGCATCTAAAACACCATTTTTCACCAATTCGATACCACCATTAACCGTATTTAATCCATCAACACCAATAAATTTAATTTTCTTTTCTAATCCTAATGTTTTTGCGGTTTCCCAGGCACTTAATGCCATGCGGTCGTTATGGGCAAAAATGTATTCAATATCCGGATTTTGCAAAAGAATTGTTTTGAGCGGTCCTTTAACCGACTCTTTTTCCCAGTCACCATGAATGATATTCCCAACTTTAAAACGCTTGTTTTCATTAATTACCTGATCAAACCCAAGACTGCGCTCATATGCCGGAGATGAGCCATTTGCTCCTGTAATTTCAATAATTTTCCCGGAACCTTTACTATGCGAAATAATATATCGGGCGGCTATTCTGCCAATTTCAATATTATCAGCTCCAAGATACGCCGTGTAGTTTTCGCCATCAATTTTTCTGTCAACGACAAGTACCGGGATTCCTGCTCTTATCGATTTTTCAACAACTGCGGTCAAAGGTTTTGATTGAATTGGAGATACAATAATAACATCTACTCTATTAGCTATAAATGTTTCGATATCTTCGATCTGTTTCCTGATATTATTGTTGGCGTCCCTAATCTTTAAATCGACTTCTGGTCGTAGCGAGGCTTCAATTTTTATAGAACTGTTCATTTGTTTACGCCAATCATCCGTAGTCATAGCCTGAGAAAATCCAACTTTGATTTTATCTCCCTGTTTCTGCCTGCAGGAAACTAAACTTAATGATGCTAAAAACACGAGCAAAATATATTTTACAAATGGGTACATGAAATTATGATTTTATGTAAATAAAAATGAATTCTTAAAAATACCTTCTCGAACCGGCAACTTGTCTATAATTAGGAAGGATTATTTGTAATGACAAGCAAGAAGGGAATATAATTTAGAAAGTAAAATTAAACTTTTATTTCATGTATACAATCACTAATTATCAATCCGTAAATACAGAAGATTTTAAATGATGATCATTCTTTTCATAACATAGAAATATTAGGCTTAAAAAAATTAGACCTATTTAGAATAAAAACCTGATCTCACAGAAATCTCAGAACCTTAAAAATTACTTTAATTCATTTTATTAGGTTTGTATTTTTTGAACATATTGCGATTTTGTACTGCCCAGCTAGGAAAGTATACCATTTTGATAATCTAAAATAAACTGGCCGCTGGTTATTCCGGTCTGTGTTTTAAAAAACCGCATCATATGTCCGGGTTCCGAAAAATGAAGGTCATAGGCTATCTCAGCCACAGTCTTCCCGGAATGTATCAGGTCATTTTTTATTTCAAACAGCAGTCTCTGCTTTAATAGTTCGGTAGCGGTAACATTAAACTGTTTTTTTACATATGCATTAATTGTAATCCTGCTAATATTTAATACCTCCGCATAATAATCGATTCTTTGTTTGTCCCTGATATGCATTTCCAATAACTGTTTGAACTGGTAAGCATAGTTCACACAAAAATTTGAAATTTTGATAATAATTTAAAAACATTTGCAGAATTCGATCATATAAATTTAACAAATAAGGAACCGTTAATCAATTAAATTAGCAATGATTTGTCAAATTCAAAAAAGTATGTAAAATATTGATTTTAAAGGCTTTTTAATATTATCCCGTCTTACACAAAATTGATTATACTGCTGAAAGTATTTATAGAGGAGTTTGATTAAAAAAAAAGTGTTATTTTTACACTTACTAACTACACTTTGTGCAGACCTTAAATTATATAACCGGATAAAAATAGT
This sequence comes from Flavobacterium sp., assembly GCA_039931915.1. Classification (GTDB taxonomy): domain Bacteria; phylum Bacteroidota; class Bacteroidia; order Flavobacteriales; family Flavobacteriaceae; genus Flavobacterium. The sequence continues at coordinate 56,749 of JBDTRA010000006.1, forward strand.
ACAACTTATGAAAGCATTCGTAATCAGTTTTTTTTTCATTTTATTTTCTAATATCCTGCATGCCCAGACTGTTTCTGCCAGCAGTCCTGATAAAAATATAAAACTTGACATAACGGTAATTAATGGTTCTGCTTATTATACTATATTTTACTTAAAAGATGAATTTCTGGGCAAATCACCGCTAGGACTTATAAGCTCAGCAGGAGATTTTTCAAAAGGTCTTAAAATGATCGGCCACACTATCGGTAAGATAAAAGAATCTTATAATTTGAACCGTTCTAAAGTAAGTCATGTAAACTATCAGGCCAATGAAATAAAATGCATATTTACAAATACCGCTAATGACACTATAAATATTATTTTCAGGATTACAAATACCGATGTAGCATTTACTTATCTTATTCCAAAAAACAGACAAAATTCTATCGACTGTACTGTTGACAAAGAAATAACAGGTTTCAAACTTCCGGCAGGCACAACTGCTTTTATTACGCCACAGGCACCTCCTTTAAGCGGTTACGAAAAAACAAAACCATCTTATGAGGAAGAATACACAAGAGAAGAACCTGTAGGCACAAAATCACAATATGGATTGGGTTATACCTATCCTGCACTTTTTCATTTGGCTAATAAAGGATGGCTGCTAATTTCTGAGACTGGCATCAGCGGTAATTATGTTGGAACAAGGTTAAGTGAAGCCACTGCAGAAGGAATCTATACAGTCACATTCCCTCAGGAGGGTGAAAACAATAATAAAGGAGCAGCCACAGCTACAGCAGCACTGCCAATGCAGACATCATGGAAAACCATTTCGATTGGAAAAAGTTTAAAACCTATTGTTGAATCTACGGTTTCAACGGATGTTGTAAAACCTCTTGTAAGTTCATCAAAAATATTTGATTCCGGTCGTGCAAGCTGGAGTTGGATTGTATGGCAGGATGCAAGCTGTAATTATAATGACCAGATAACTTATATAGATCTGGCGGCCTCCCTAAAATGTGAATTCATATTGATTGATGCACTTTGGGACGTCAATATTGGAAAAGAGAAAATGGGAGAATTGGTAAGTTATGCTAAATCTAAAAATGTAAACGTACTGTTATGGTACAATTCCAATGGTCAATGGAATACTGCACCGCAGACACCAAAAGACAGAATGGATACTCATGAAGCCCGCCTAAAAGAAATGCAGTGGCTGCAGCAAATTGGAGTAAAAGGATTAAAAATAGATTTTTTTGGCGGAGACAAACAAGCTACAATGCAGCTTTATCACGATATACTAACAGATGCCGCAGCTTTTGGATTGAGTATAAATTTTCATGGCACTACCCTGCCTCGCGGATGGGAAAGAATGTATCCTAATTTTATGACCAGCGAAGCAGTACTGGCTTCTGAGAATTTGGTTTTTCAGCAATCTTTCAGTGACAGATATGCATCAACTGCAACCATTTACCCTTTTACCAGAAATGCTGTAGCATCTATGGATTTTGGTCCGGTCTTTCTTAATAAACGTTTAAACCGCAATCCTGACAAAGGTACAATACGCAGGACTACAGATGCTTTTGAGATAGCAACGGCTGTTGTATTTTTTTCAGCTGTACAGCATTGGGGATTAACACCTGAAAATTTAAAAGAAAAACCAGCCTATTTATTTGATTTTCTTAAAAAAGTACCGACTGTATGGGATGAAACACAATTAATTGACGGTTATCCCGGCAAATACTGTGTTATAGCCCGTCGTAAAGGTCTAAAATGGTATATCGCAGCTATCAATGGTGAGAAAAACGAAAAAGAGATTACTGTAAATTTACCTATGCTTAAAGGTAAAAAAACGAGTATCATACAAGATGGTGAAGGAATGGAATCGAAATTTGACAACAAGAAATTTGATAACAATACCAGCTTCACCCTAAAACTTGCAGCAAATGGCGGCACTGTAATATTCATGCCTTAAAAGCTAAACATCTAATTATACAACAAGGAATTAAATGCTGAATTGTTAATTTTTACATCGGAAAGTAACAAAGCAAAACATCACAAAAACAAACAAACCAGTTAAAATATTAATAATGAACACCTTAACCGGTTTGTTATTTACGATTTCTTTGGGTATACCGATATTTTGATTAATTTGTCCCCGCAATTTTGAAATACAAAAATATATTGATTCCAAAACTTAAATAGATAGAAACTTCAATTACATATCATCTATTTTTCAATATTTACTTTCGCAACAAAAGAAGATATTGTTTTTGTACCAGAACTTTCTTCGACTACATAAACGCCTAATATATTATTTCTATACACTGTATTAGCACTTGTAACAGTGGAGTCTGGAAAATCAATATCTATCCAATTTGCTTCTCCAAATGATCCATCAGAATTTCTATTTACAGAAACAAATGATGCCCCGCTTTTTTCTCCATCTACAGTAATCCAATCAGATGGCATATTATAACCATTATGTTTAGAAACTGTAATACCTTCAAAATGAGTAATTATAGACAAAGCCGTTTCATTCTTGTAACTAAATGATTTTAAATTACTGGTCTTTTTAGTTTTAGCATTATAATCAACAAGAAACGCCTGGCTTATTTTTCCCAATTTAGTACTCGTATATCCTCCGGCCAGAGTATAACTATCACCATCATTATGCCAGATGCCATACAAGGTAGTAGTTAATGAATCTGGCAATTTAAATTCGATGCATTCTTTATTATCAACATCATATAGAAATGCATATCCATTTTTGTCATTCTCAACATCATAATTTCCAACAGCAATTCTGCCCATTATACTATGGACAAATACATTGTTTATGTTTCCTCCATTAGGAGATACCTGAACCCATTTTCCCGAACCATCAATAGAACCTTCATAATAGAATCCGAGATTTCCACTTGGGGCTTTATCAGTAGAGGCTGATATTTTATAAGATCCAACAAATTGTATCGTGCCATTCGGTCCATTATTAGGTCCATAGCAGGAAGTGTTTGTAACTGCTGCTGTTTCTGTACCTGGAAAATTAACAACATGCCACTTTCCTTCGTTGCCGCTTCCTTTAAGTGTTCCTTCATAAATTAATCCCTGAACAATATTATTCTGACTTAGTAAACTGCCCGAAATGTATACTTTTTCAGATTCTGAAATACCTCTTATTCCTTGTATTGTTGTCTGTCCGGCAGGATTATTAAAATCTGCATAATTTACCGTATTAACTTCTGGATTTGCATTTTGTGACATAATGTATGAGTTTAATATTATTGAACTTGTCCTTTTTCGATTCGTTTTAAGATACTTTTTAGTTGAATGTGGTAGTACTATAAACATCTTTTGGCATATTTACCCAGAGTTTTTCTATCTCAAGCTGATGCAATTGCGCTTCTAAATCTCTTCTAATTTCACTATATACCGGATCGTAAGCAAGATTTGTAATTTCCAATGGATCATTAACCAAATCATACAGTTCATACTGTTTAAAATAAGCTGTTGCCGCATCGAAATAATAATCGAATTTCCACTTTTCTGTTCTGATACAGCGAATACGATTAGCGGCCTTCACGATTGTCCAGCTGCTATTAGAACCTGCCTTAATATCGTCATAGGTAAACAAAATACTATCCTGAACAGAAGTATTATTTTCCATTATAGGCAACAGACTTGTACCTGCAAGCCCTGTAGGTGGATTCGATACATTTGCTATATCAATAAAAGTGGGCATAATATCTGCTAATGTTGCTAATGCCATTGATTGCTTTATACCGTGATCCTTAAATAAAATTGGATTTGAAATTACAAGCGGTACTCTTAAGGCTTCTTCATAGGCTACAAAAGTTTTCTGACGCAAGCCGCCATGAGCTAATCCCATTTCTCCATGATCTGATGTTAAGGTAACAATTGCTGAATCTGCCAGTTTTTTCCCGTTCTCATCTTCCTGATATAATTCTTTGATTAGAGATCCTATTTCCTGATCAACATGACTTAATAAATAGCCATAAAAATTAATATAATTAAGTTTATCCTCGGGAGTAGTTGTTGCGCCCAGACTCAATGCCATATTAAGTAAAATTTGTTCCTGAGCCATAGGTTTTTTATTTTCAAGCAAATTTTCATTTACTGTAACCGGAAGCCCAATTTCCCTGCCTGACCATGTATCGGTATGGTATCCTGAAGTACCGGCTGATTTTGGATAAGCTAAAACATCATGCGGATTAACAAGTGAAAGAATAAGACAGTAAGGTTTATGATCTCCTGCAGCCCTTTTTACTTTTACTTCCTTCAGGTATTGTATTGCTTCTGCTGTATACTTTGCATCATGATTCGCATAACCTCCGCCAAAATTTAATGGATTAACATCTTCACCAGCATCCGGAGCAACCCAGCCCATTGCGCCATATAATGAAATATCTGCAGCGGTTAAATCTTCGTAATTTGTTTTAGTCCCATTGGGCGCCACTCCCTTACTCATATGCCATTTGCCTCTGTATTGCACATCATATCCATCTGCCCAAAGGACATTCATTATATTGGGCAAAGAAGTACTGAGTGTTGGTTCTTGTGGAGATAAAAGGCCCCCTTCGGTTAGTGTTTGGCTTACTCCGTGTTTAGCCGGGTATATTCCTGTAAATAAGGTTGTGCGACTAGGAGAACACATACAGGTATTACAAAAAGCTCTGTCAAAGCTAAATCCATTCTGTTTTAAAAACGTTAGCGTAGGAAGGTTCTTCTCTTCCCATCCCGACGGGAAATGTTGTGTTGCGCGCTGCTCATCGGTAATAATAAGAATCATATCCGGCTTTTGACCAATTTGATTAAGTTTTTGTTTTAAGTCCATTTAACTTATTGATTAAATTATTAAATAAAAATGTAATTATAGATTTGCCAATATTTTGCACATAATTTATTCATTGGGATACTCTAAAAATTAGTTCCCTTACATTACTAAAAGCGAACTCATTAAAAAGTATATTCAGTAAATTCGAGCAGGTTAAAAAATCGAATAGAGCAGCTCATGCCTCAATACACAGCATAATACTTGCACAATTGATTATTCTAATTTTAATTAACAAGAATAAAATTACATCAACAAAACAACTTCACCTAACGTATAAATACCTGTTTTACCGAATACGTAAGAAAATAGTAATTGTATTCTAACTGTTTGAATTAAAACTGATACTTCCTCTATTAAAAAAAATTACTATTTTTAACAAAACCTTCATTTTTTTACTATGACCGATAAATCACAGCTCCGTAGTTCTATTTTCAGACATCTTGATGGCTTAGCTGTTGCTCCGGTAGCAATAGCACTAAAGAAAAATTCAGTTTTGGAATTTATCCTGGACAAAAAAAAGACACAATTAACAGAGCTGGTAACTGTTTTCAAAGCAAATGAAGGCTATCTGAATGTTGGTTTGAGAATTTTAGCTTCTCAGGGCTTTTTAGATTATGAAGTCGATAACAAAACACAGGAAATTAAGATCTCAGTAAATGAAAAGACAGAAATAGCTTTTTCAATGTTTCACCTCTATGAAGATGTTGTTGATTTACTTCAATTTTCTATCCAGTTTCATACCCGTATTTTTGACGATGTACCTTTTGAAAAACTCAATGTTATTTTTGAAAAATATAAAAAAGGATACGGAATTGAATATTCCAATGATGTTCTTATAAACACGATTCAGGATCAGGTTTTAAAACATATAGAAGGTTATTTGATTGGGCCAACAATAGTGCGTTTGGCAATGAACGGCATGTTTCACAAATATTTTATGGAGACTTCTTTCAGGCCGGAAGAGTTTCATAAATCACCTGAAAATTTTAAAAAAATATTAGACTTTTTTGTACATCTGGGATGGTTTCTGGAAAAAAATGGCAATTATCAATTTACAGAAATAGGTTTGTTTTTTGCAAAGAGAGCCAGTGCCTATGGGGTTACAGTTTCTTATTTACCCACATTTGCCAAAATTGAAGAGCTAATTTTTGGTGATCCGGCAATCTTAAGAGTGATAGCCGATGGCGAGAATGAAATTCATGTTGATCGTGAAATGAATGTATGGGGAAGCGGCGGTGCCCATGACACTTATTTTAAAGTTGTAGATGAGATTATCATCAATCTTTTTAATTTACCAATTGAAGAGCAGCCAAAAGGAATCCTGGATATGGGCTGTGGTAATGGCGCTTTCCTGCAGCACATTTTTGAAGTAATCGACAGGCAAACCTTACGTGGCAAAATGCTCGATGAATATCCATTATTTTTAGTGGGAGCCGATTATAATCAGGCTGCCCTGAAAGTAACCAGAGCTAATCTTATAAAAGCAGATATTTGGGCAAAAGTAATTTGGGGAGATATCGGGCGCCCGGATGTGCTTTCGGATGACTTGAGAGAAAATTACAATATTGACCTGAAAGATTTACTGAATGTTAGGACTTTTTTGGATCACAATCGAATTTGGAAGGATCCGGAAAACATCGACAAAGACAGGATCAGTAAATCTACCGGCGCATTTGTCTATAGGGGAAAAAGAATCAGCAACAATCTTGTAGAAGATAATCTCTTGGAACATTTAAAAAAATGGTCTCCATATGTCCGTAAATTTGGTTTGCTCCTAATCGAATTACATACCATAAATCCAAAACTTGCAGCTGGTAATTTAGGAAAAACGCCCGCAACAGCCTATGATGCCACACATGGTTTTTCCGACCAATATATCGTTGAGATAGATGTCTTTAATAATGTAGCTGCCGAAGCTGGTTTATTCCCGGATAAATCAATTTTTAAACGATTTCCGGAAGCCGATATAGCCACGGTAAGTATCAATTTATTGAAAGGAAACTAAATCAATAACTTCAGTTACAACAAGATAGTCCTTGATATCTGATTAAAGGAGGTAATAAAATCGCATGCAATCAGATTATTATTAAACAAACCTCGTCTTTCATCTGTTAATTCTATAAATTCAAATCGTATAAATTGATATAAAGTTCTTTATTGCTACAAGTAAAACTATTGTAAGCAATTATGTTATCAATATTCTTTTATATTTAGGTATGTCTTTTAAAACAATACCGGTACCTATAACCACTGCTTTTAGAGGGTCTTCTGCAATATATACAGGAAGGTCCGTTTTCCTTGATATCCTTTTATCAAGACCACGCAGCATTGCCCCTCCTCCAGCGAGATACAATCCTGTATTATAAATGTCGGCAGCCAGTTCCGGCGGTGTCAATGAAAGCGTTACCATAATAGCATCTTCAATTCTCTGTATGGATTTATCCAAAGATCTTGCGATTTCCCTATAAGTAACTTTGACCTCTTTAGGTTTCCCGGTAAGCAGATCTCTCCCACGAACGGTTATATCATCAGGAGGTGACTCAAGTTCTTCCATTGCAGCACCAACATCAATTTTTATTCTTTCTGCAGAAGCATCTCCAATATATAAATTATGATGCGTTCTCATATAATACAATATATCATTTGTAAAAACGTCTCCGGCAATTTTTATAGATTTGTCGCAGATTATTCCTCCTAAGGCAATAACCGCAATTTCTGTAGTTCCTCCTCCAATATCAACAATAATAATCCCTTTTGGTTGCATCACATCTAAACCAATTCCAATTGCTGCAGCCATAGGCTCATGAATTAAATATACTTCTTTCCCGTTTACCCGTTCACAAGACTCCTTTACGGCTCTCATTTCCACCTCGGTAATACCACTGGGAATACATACCACCATTCGAAGTGTGGGCGTAAAAAAGTTTTTCTTTACTTCAGGAATGTTTTTTATAAACCAGCTGATCATTTTCTCTGAGGCATCAAAATCTGCAATAACCCCATCTTTAAGAGGCCGGATTGTTTTAATATTCTCGTGTGTCTTACCCTGCATTAAATTCGCTTCTTTGCCTACAGCGATAATTTTTCCATTTCTAATATCCCTGGCAACAATCGAAGGACTGTCCACTACGATTTTCCCGTTATGAATTATTAAAGTATTAGCTGTTCCTAAATCCATAGCTATTTCCACTATCATAAAATCAAATAAGCCCATAATATAGTTTTGTTTAAATAACGAACGCTATTGTTATTATTTTATTCTCTTCAAAGGTGAAAAAATCAATGAAATCCTACTGTCTGCCAGAGAATTCTGGTTATACTTTTTACCGTTTAGGGTAATCCGCATATTCTGTAAAATATCTAAATCTAAACTGATTATTTGGATTTACTGAAATGTTCTAAATTTGAAATTATGGTGGCAGTAAATCCCTCTGGTATTTTTCATTTCTAAAACACGAAAAATCCAGTTTTACATCAATACTCATTATATTTGCCAGCAACAAAGATGAGTTTTAAACGGACTCGCATTTAGTCGATACTCACATAAATCTTTCAAATAGTTTTTATATGTGTAAAAATATTGAACCCGATAAATCACCATACAAGGTTACTGAGTCACCTCTTGCTCAGGAAGATATCAATAAGTTGGGTAAGACACTTTCTGACTCTTATAAAATGAATATTTTATTATTGCCCCTTTTAGGAATTATTTATTTTTGGGGAATCCTATATTTTGGAATTTTTGCCACATTTGTAATTATATGTAATGTGATTTTTACTGAAAATTATCTTTCAACTCAACAAGAAATGACAAAACCTAAAATTGTCGTTACAGGAATTGTTACTGAAATAAGAAAAATGAAGAAACAATAGTATATTTTGGTAATGAACAATTTGATATTACGTATGCAAATCCAATTTTCCTAATTGAAGTTAACGATATGATTTCAATTCACTATTCTAAAAAAGAAAATAATATAAAAGGACAAATTCTTAGCATAGTAAAACTGAATTAATAGATTCCTGTCTACTTTATAAATAAGTTGAAAGTAAAAAAGTAAAATTATTATTTATAAGAAATTTAAGTGTATTTAGCGACAATTTTCCTCAAGAAACAATAAGAATTTGCAAATGCAATTATTAAACTCAACGAGTGGATTAATTAGTATTGAACTCGTAAAATTTGTTTGATTTTTATAAATTTACGAAATGAAACATGCAGAGAGCGTCAGCGATTTTTACAGGAGATTACCGGATCATGCACCAACAGGCGAGCCGCTTAACAATGCGGGAATCGGCCATATAAATGTGTTCACCCGGGAGAATTGTGCATTGGTCAGCCCCTATAGCCGCAGGGATTTCTACAAAGTATCGCTAATTATTGGCAAGGGCAAAATTTACTATGCCGACAAATGGGTGCAGATTGACCGTCCGGCTTTGCTTTTTTCCAATCCCGTTGTACCCTATTCATGGGAAGCGGAGTCGAAAGAACAATCTGGTTGGTACTGCCTTTTTACTGAAGAATTTATACAGCATAGCGAGCGGGTAAATAATCTGAGGGATTCACCCTTGTTCAGAATCGGTTGTAACCCGGTCTTCTTTCCTGATGAAATTCAATTAAGGGAACTTTCCGGTATATTTATAAAAATGCAAGAAGAGATGTGCTCTGCCTACCCACATAAGTATGACGTACTGCGCAGCTATCTGCACCTGCTTATACATGAAGCTATGAAAACCAATCCTGCCGGGCAATTTGGGAACTATGCAAATGCCTCTTCACGGGTTTCCGCTTTGTTTCTCGAACTACTGGAAAGGCAATTCCCAATTGATTCCCCTACTCTTGTACTCAAATTAAAAAACCCAAATGATTATGCTACCGCATTATCTATTCATGTCAATCACCTTAACCGTTCTGTAAAAGAGGTCACCGGCAAGACAACTACTGCCCATATTGCAGACCGGATCGTTAAGGAAGCTAAAGCCCTATTACGGCATACGAACTGGAACATTTCGGATATTGCCTATAGCCTTGGGTTTGAGTATGCTTCCTATTTTACCCTTTTCTTTAAAAAACACACTGGCATATCTCCTAAACAATCGAGAGATACTGTTTGAATTATATAATGATCCGTTTGATGGTTATAAGTCATAATTTGGCTTCCATATTTACATTTGCAGAGAACAAAATCTTAAAACAATGAAATATAGAAAACTCGGAACAACTGGCGAGCAGCTATCAGCACTTGGCCTGGGATGTATGGGTATGAGCTTTGCTTATGGCCCGACAGACGACAAAGAAAGTTTAGCGACACTGGAGAGAGCCCTTGATCTTGGTATCAACTTTTGGGACACAGCAGATATGTATGGAAATGGCAAAAATGAAGAACTCATTTCTAAGGTACTGGTGCCTAATCGTGATAAGGTATTTATTGCAACTAAATTCGGATTCCGTTTTAAAGATGGTATTGCCGGGCCGAGCAGTGCTGTTGGAACTTATTTTGACGGTTCTCCGGCCTGGATCAAAGTAGCAGTAGAGCAAAGCCTCAAACGCCTAAAAATAGACACTATTGACCTTTACTATGCACACAGGGTTGACCCCAATGTACCCATAGAAGAAACCGTTGGTGCTATGGCTGATCTGGTCAAAGAAGGAAAGGTACGCTATCTTGGTTTGAGTGAAGCTTCGTCAGATTCGATCCGCAAGGCACACGCCGTACATCCAATTGCTGCGCTTCAAAGTGAGTACTCGCTGCTGACCAGGGATGTTGAAACCGATATATTGCAGACTACACGTGAACTCGGAATCTCCCTCGTGCCTTATTCTCCATTAGCCCGGGGCTTAGTTACCAATACTCTTAATGTAGAAACTTTAGCCAATGATGATTTCAGGAGAACCCTGCCACGTTACCAACAGGAAAACATTGATAACAACAATATTCTTGTACGGGAATTTGCAGCAATAGCGCTAACTAAAGAATGTAAGCCGGCACAACTTGCATTAGCGTGGGTATTGGCTCAGGGGAATGATATTATCCCGATACCCGGTACTAAGAAAAGAAAATATCTGGAAGAGAATGCACAGGCAATTGATGTCAGCCTGACAACTACTGATCTGATAGCGATTGACAAATTGATTACGCAATATCCCATCATTGGTGAGCGATACAGTGAAGGCGCTATGAAAATGGTCAATCATTAACGGTAAGCCTTAAATAATATTAGCAAGAGTACCGTAATTCCGGGGTAATAACGCTCTGATGACTTCGCAGGTCGCAAGGCTTATTATTATCAAAAGTGGAGAAATTAATTTGTTATAAATCGCTATTATTCACTTTATAGGGTTTTATAAAAAAAACTATTCCAGTTTTAAACATTAAAACTGGAATAGTTTCTACTAAAGACGAAAGATGTATTCTTTTCCCAACTAGTGCTTTGGTGGTTGCTCGCACTGTCATCGCATAAATATGATCTGAGTTGTTTATGTTTTATTTGGTTAATAAATCAAATTGTATATCCTAATCCAAACCAAAAGATTTTCGCTGTATTTAACCTTTATTTGTTTTTGTTGGAATTCTATTATTCACTCCAAACCAGTACACCGGCAGGTTTCAGCGTTTTCTCCCCAACAAGTACTTTGGCGGTTTCAGGTATACTCATTGTATAATCGTTTGAAGAATAATTTACAGCCACATAAAACCCATCGCGCCAGTAAACATATATTCCTTCCGGATAATCCTCGGTGGCAGCTCCAGCTTTCGCATAGATCTCACGCAAAATGTCTTTTTCAAGTTTTGAGTCGTCGGTATCCACGCCTATATAGGTAACGGTTCCTTTTCCTAACTTGCGTTTTACCACTGCAGCCTTGCCTTTATAGAACTGGTTATTATAAGTAGCAAGCACTTCGGTATTTTTATCAGCTTCGAGCAGATCGGCCCAATTGTTCCAACCGTAATTGGACGATTTCATCAAAATATCTCCTTTGGCATAGCCAGAAAGCATATCGGTGGCTTTAACATGCGCACCGATAAGGTCTGAAATGGGTGCTGCCCATTCCCCTTCCCAAAAATGTCCTGCGCGATCTTTGGTCGCCGTGCGGCAGGTTATGATCAGATGACCACCGTTTGTCGCATAATCGTTCCACTTTTTCACTAATGTCGAATCGGCCAATTCATACGCCGGAACAATAAGAAATTTATATTTTGAAAAATCTGCTGTTTCGGGAATCACAGCTGTGGGTGCTCCAAAGGATTTTGCTATTTCGAGGAACTTGATCGGATAATTCCACGTATCCCATTGGAAGGTTTGCTTTTGTCTTTCAACAGACCAGAAATTTTCCAGATTCCAGAGAATGGCTGTTGACCTTGCAGTCAGCTTTTCAGGCATCTTTGCATTCGGTTTGTACTGTTTCCTTAGTTCTTTTATTTCTTTTATAAATTGAATATAATCCTCTCCTCCAGGCGATGGTGTTACCCCGTCTGTCTTAATTACGCCGGCATGGTACTGCTCAGAGCTGTACAAGACCTGACGGAAACGGTAAGAGCAGGCAATCTTTCCACCGGCAGCAAAACTGTGATACAGCCACATGCGTACAGTACCCGGCAGCAGAAGCGGGTTATATGATCCCCAGTTGACCGGTCCGGGCTGCATTTCCATCACTCCGGAAACACCTCCAACCGATTTATAATACTCGGCTGCAAAAAGAACGACCTTACTATTGCCTAATCGAAAACCTAAGTCACCAATATTATTGGTTCCCCCATTAGGATATGCTGTGTAGCTAGCAAAATCCATTTTATTGGTTCGTCCTGGATCTGCTCCGGTGCAAATGGCAGTATAATTTGTGGTAATGTATTGTTCCTTCGAAATTGAATTACGTAAAACAGCTGCCTGTAAATCGAGAAATTCGGCCTGTGTGTCTGCCAGATAACGTTTAAAATCGAGCAATGCATGAGGGTTGTTGCCCCACCAGCCTACCAAGTCTGTGTTGGGAATGATAACCTGATCGAAACTGTTGAACCATTGGCTCCAGAATGCGGTGCCCCAGACAGCGTTCAAAGTATCGATGTTTTTATATTTGTTTTTCAGCCATTGCCTGAAAGCCTCCTGAGAAGAAGGACTGTAATCGGAAATTGCAGGAGGTTCGTTATCAAGCTGCCATCCAATTACGTTTTTATCCTTCCCGTAACGCCTGGCCATTTCTGTCACAATTTTTTCAACAAATGTGCGGTATTTAGCATTGGTGATAGAGCCTAAGCCTCTCGTACCATTCTCGCCTCGGATGTAATTGCTGTACATGATAAAAGTTTCGGGATAATTCACACGCATCCATGGAGGGGTAGTTGCCGAAGGCGTACACATCAGCACTTTAAGGTGGTTTTTTACACACAAATCTACCACCTTATCCAACCATACAAAATCAAATTTACCTTCTTCAGGTTCCATTTTATACCAGGCAAACTCCGCCAAATGGACAAACTCGAAACCCATATCGGCAATTTTTTTGATATCCCGTTCCCATTGGTCTTCTTTCCATTGTTCGGGATAATAGTAGATTCCGGTCGTTACCAGATCTTTATCCGGAAAATACGAATTGGTATTTTGCGATTTCACGGTCATTCCGGAAATCATTATTAACATTAATACCATTAAATACTGCTTCATTATCTTATATTATTAATTTATTCTATGTGAGATGAACATTCACAATGTCAAAAACAGAATTAGGGTAAACCTAAGTTCCTCTGCTGTTATCTATGATTTATTTTTTCGTTTAACATTCGTTCAGATACGACCAATTCCTTGGATATGATACGCGTTTCGTTGCCCGCAGCTAATTTGATTGATACCTTATAAACACCTATTTTAGTCACAGCTAATTTCTTCAAATTTCCACCATCTCCCATAGCTATAGGCATATCGTTTTTATACCATTGATAGTCATCTCCGGCAGGGGATATCATTATTCCGTTTGCATAGTTTATCTCAGGCTTTGGCATCAGAAGCATCTCCTTGACTTTCCGGGCAATTACTCCGGCTCCTATTACCGAAGGATGCACACCGTCAGCAAGATACCATTCAGGTGTATTCATATCCAACTCGGCATACAGGTCAATCAGGTTTAAACCCATTTCCAATGCTGTTTCTTTTATTTTTGGGTTTATCTTATCTTTAATATCGGATTTGAAAATCTCCCAACTCACATTTTCGCCAGGGATAACCATGCAAATCCATATTTCGGGTTTCGATGGCAAGTTTTGAAACGATTGCAGCATTGCCTTGTAATCTTTTTTATAATCTGCACCTAACGAATTCCATAACCAGCGTTTTGAATCGTTGGTTCCTAATTTGAGTATTAAATAATTTGGATTAGAAGTAAGAGCATTCCTGTACAAAGAGGAATCCCAATAAGAATAACCACCGCCTTTCAGCATGGAGCGTCCGCTATCTCCAAAGTTTGCTATTTCCCAATCGGTTGTACCCAGCAACGTACGCAACTGTCCCGGATAGCTTTGATTATAGGGATCAGAAAAATCATAACCATAGGTAATACTATCCCCTATACACGATACCTTCTTTTTTTGAGCCAATACAAACAAGGGAAGCAATAAATAGGCAAACAAGACGATTGCCGCAACAGAACATTTAGATTTTAACTCTTTCATTTTATATCATTAATTTCGATACTATCAATTAGCAGATTAATTTTTGTCTTCAATTAATAGAGCATGCTATGGCTATAAAAAATGCCAAAGTTATCAAAATCAAAATTAAATATTTTTTTGCTTTCCAGAAAAAAAAGAAGCCTTCCTCATAAAAAGCCTCAGTAGTACGATTATAGTAAGATGAAGGTGACCTGCCTGTTCTTTCTCCAACTTGTTGTTAATGATTATTTTATATAATTATTTTTTTTAAAACTATTCTGGTTTTAAAAATTCAAAAACCAGAATAGTTTTGTAAATTATGAACTGATCCTAATTTAGGAAAAATGATTATTATTTTGTTTGTTTTTCTGCAAGGTCTTTTTTGACCTTATGAACATTATATTTTTTAGAACATATACCTTCATAAGTCATTGAAAACCTTGCAGAGTTTAAATAACTTTGAAAATCAATATTTAGCAATCCAGCGCTGTTTATTAATTAACATCATTATTTCTTAACAATTTTGAAAGTTTTTACCCCATCTGTCGTAGAAACCTTAACAATATAGATATTAGATGTTAGCGAAGAACCTATAGACATGGAACTTGTAATTTCAGAATGCTGTATACTTTCAACCAGTTTACCAGTCATATCAAAAATTGAAATATCATTTATTTTATTTGGTTCATCAACTTTAAGAGTGATGGCTGACGAGAATGGATTTGGATACAACACTATCGGCAAACTTGATTCTTCCGTACTATTTTGTTCGGATATTGAACTCATTTTTGCAGAGGATACTGTATTTATTGACCATTGTTGATTAAAATGGCTACTCGAACTCCATTGTGCTAAATCAGCACCGTTGGTCTTATTACCTATTCCATCAATATACAGACCTGTGGCTTTATTCTTAAACTTAACATAACTTCCCGCAGTTTCACGTGTCCAATATTGTGCATCAGTGCCACTATAACTATATTGTCCTGTAATGGAACCATTGGATTTTCTATACATGCCATCAAGGTATAAGTTTGTAGCACGATTCTTCAGCATCACATAGTTTCCAACCGTTTCAATTGACCATTGTTGTGCAGTGGTGCCGCTCTTACTATATTGCCCTGTATTGGAACCATTGTCTGTCCTGTACATACCATCCATCAGCAAATTGGTACCCCGATTGGCTAAAGTAACGTAGGTAACAGAAGGTGCTGCCGTTTTTGTCAAAAGTATTGCAGTAGTCGAAAGTTTTGGCACAGATATGGTTAACGAATTTGAATTCACTCCAACCTGACTTGTTTTAAGTGCATTTTGTGTCTCCGACACAAAAGTTTCGTTTTCAGGCAGAGACGATAATTGCAAAGTCTTATAATTTCCATTAGCTACCTGAAATCCGTTAAGATTTACCGTCACATTCTGGGCAGAGTTCATATCCTTGTTCACAATTATTACCGTCATCTGGTCTGCGGCTTCATTTATTGAGGAATAGGCAGAAACTGTATTTTCTACTGAAGAAACACTTGAAACACTATATTTTTTTGCATTCTTGCTAAACAAGTGCAAGGTTTCCCACATACCCGTAGACCAGTTCCATGGAGAAAAAACTTCAACGCCATTATTTGCAAACGTCCCAAGATGCGAAGCATAGACAACAGATTCAAGGCTTGGGTTGCTGGTTGTCATAGTACCCCATTCGCTTACACCTAGAGTTATGCCATGATTTGCACCAAAATGTTCGGTTAACCAGTCGTCGATGCGCTTGAAAATATATTGTTTTCTAGGTGTGTTCTCCCAACCACCATTAATTGTTTTAATACCATTTGAACCCGGATAATCATAATTTGTATCATAATAAATTCTGTGTCCCTGCAATGCCGCCGCATCATCATTATTGTACGAAGGGTAGTGGTGAATATCTACTACATCTACCAGTTTGATACCGGTTGCTTTATACTCATCGCCCAGGCGTTTGATAAAATACTCTATCCAGGAATAATATCGACCATTGATGTTTATATTTTCATTTGACCATTTGTACCATTGCCATTCGGAAGTTGTAACAGGTCCGCAAAGCTTGATACCCGGATAGATTGCTTTCGCTTTCTTTGCCAACTCGATGTAACGATCGATAAAATCAGCCGCCGATAGCTGCGTTGGCATAGCCCAACTATGTGTGCCATTCCATATATCTACCTCGTTGTCCATACTCCAGTATACAAACTGGTCTTTGTTAAACCCTTTACCACCGGATCCAAACCAATCCTTCAGAATTCCCACAGAAGAGTCTGCCGGCCATGGCTTACTGAACAACTCAGGATTTCCTTCGACTAAGGCCTT
The DNA here is from genome assembly GCA_039931915.1 of Flavobacterium sp. Classification (GTDB taxonomy): domain Bacteria; phylum Bacteroidota; class Bacteroidia; order Flavobacteriales; family Flavobacteriaceae; genus Flavobacterium. Next base: position 73,561 of record JBDTRA010000006.1, read on the forward strand.
CTCCTTGCCAACTGGATTAGGTGTACCTCCACCGGCTAAATTCTGCTTACCACCATCCCAATCCGGGTGAGCCAGCTTATAATCATGGTCTCCGAAATTGTTATTGGTGTTGGATGCAGCCCTGCCCAGTAACTGAAAGGCAAACATACCCTGCATACCGGGAAAGCTGGTATTGATTTTTTGCGCTGCAACACCCCAATCAGTAGCATAAACATTATTAAACCAGTCGGGATGAACAGTAAGTTTTGCCTGCCAGTTATAGGCCGATGCATTATTACCACCATTCAGGCGGATAAAGCGCAAGCCTGCATCTTTATAAAATTGGTCAGAGTGGTCAAAGAAGTCGTTTTTCCCATAGATATTTGGCGATATCAAGCGCTTGTTTTTGGCAGCATCCACAGTTATGGTAGCTGACTGTCCCCACCCATTCGTGAATATTAAAAGTCCGATAGCAAAAATTGCTAAACGAATACCTCTCCTAAATTGAGGCATAAAAGTAACTGGTTTTTTTTTCATAATAATTAGTGGTTGATAGTTAATAATAATTGATAAAATTTAATTCATAAAAGTTATTTGATTAATAGTTGTGGTTTAATTTACTTTTTCATCCAGATTACTTTGCCTGTTCTCCCAATCATGCTGTTGAGCAAATAAAAGCATGTTTTGGAATTGATTATTAATGATATAAATGCCATTTGTAACATTGCTTCTTCGGAAAATATGGTTTTTTCGACTTCTCGGAATAACCTTCGCCTAAAATTGAGCCCTCCTAAGCTTCTTTCTACCTGCCAACGATTCTTTTCAGGAATAAATCCTTGGCTTGATTCTGGCTTTTGTGCAATTTCAACTTCCCAATTATAGGCGGTTTCTACATATTCACAAAAAGCATTTTTATATCCCTTATCCGCTGCTATTTTTTGCAATCGACAAACCTTTCCTCTCAACAAATTAACAGCAAGAATTCCTCCTTGATTATCCAAAATATTGACTGTGGTAACTTTGACAGCAAAAGGCAATCCCAGTTTATCTATTAAAATGGTTCGCTTTCTTCTATTAATCTTTTTACCTCCATCAACTCCAATTTCTTCGCTCACAAACTGAACTGTTTTAACAGATTGACTATCAATTACCAATAAACTAGGCGAGGCTAATCTTTCTTGAAGTTTTCGTTCAAAAATGACCAAATAATCCAGTAATTCTTTCCAAATTCCACATAGTTTAAATTGGTAAAATGATAAAATACCGTTTGCCAGGGAGGATATTTGCTATCTAACTTACGCCATTGACAATCTGTGGCATTTATCCAAAAAACAGCATTTACAATAAGTTGTAAATGCTGTTTTCGTTTCCTTTGGTCGTTAATTATTTTAGCCATAAATCGCCATTTAAATCGGTTAATTCACTAAAGTGTGTTTTCATTTATCTTTGTGTTTTTTTGCAATTACAAGATAAACCGATTCTTCCTTTTTGCAAATTATTTATTATTCCAAAACATACTCTTAGGGCCTGTTTAAAATTTTTAAATTTGATTTGACAGGTACATTTTTTGAATCTAAAACCCTTAAAAAAAACTAGTAAATACAGTCAAAAAAACAAATTAAATTTTATGCCCTAAAACTTTATTTCTAAATTTTAAACAGGCCCTAAGGTTTTAAGTTTATTCCGATAAAGACATTCATAGATTATTAAGCTTTGACTCTCTATATTAATATGAGGACAACTTCATAAATTTGTACTCAGCAAATAGAAAAAATAATCAGGAAAATATTCTATAAGTAATTAATTTTTACAAATTTTAATTTTTGAATGCCTTTTTTTACCTTTTATAGACTCTTTTTAAAGTTTTAACTTGATTTGACAGGCACTCTTTTTGAATTTAAAAACCTTAAAACCTAGTAAATACAGTCAGGAAACAAATTAATTTTATGCCCTAAAACTTTATTTCTAAATTTTAAACAGCTCTAAACAAATACAAGGGGTAAACGACCTCAACTAAGAGGTATTTTTGTATCAAATAGCAGTAATAAGTAATGAACATTGTATTAATGTTCATTACTTATTTATCAATTCTGATACTATTATTAGAATATTATTTTTTGACTTTCAATTCAACCCACTTCTTTACTTCTTTCTGATTTCGGAAAATAATTATTTCGGTTTTATCTCCAATAACCGACTTTTGAGCTTCAAGCAAATGGTTAAGGTTATTGGTTTTTCGTGAATTGTAAGCCAGAATCACGTCGTTTGCCTGTAAAAACCTGGATGCAACCGATTGGGCAGCTACTTCCATTACCAGCACTCCTCGAACTTCGCCCATTCCAGTTGCCGATTGTTCGCCCAGAGTTGTCAGGTTCTTCACTTTTGCACCCATAAAATCGATAATTTCATTGGCCTCCTCATTATAAAGGGTCATAACAGCAGGTATGGTTACCTTTTTTGACAAAGCTTTCAACCTCGGCGAGACAACACCAAAAATATTCATGTCGAAATTTTTGAAACCAACTGTAAATGCAATGGAGCCTTCTTTTAATCGAAAATCCCCTTCTTTTGGATTTACAAAATCCAATCCACCATATACCGAGTGTTTATCCGTTCCCCTGTCTTGTGCTTCTTTTAATGAAGCTGCATCCGGAAAAACATTATAGTCTGTTTCTTTTCCCCAAACATCGATTAGAATTGGCAGATAGGCTTTCATGACGATATTATGTTTAAAAACATCATTAGAGTTTTTGAACCAAACATGCGGATGAAAGGTGTTGTTGACCATAATATTATTTTCAACCACACGGTTAACACCTTCACGAAGTTTAATTCCACCATTCAGACACAGGTTGTTTTTGATAATGTAATTGCTTGAACCATCGTCCAAATCAATATCCCAGCCATGGTCACAGCGCATACGGTTATTCTGAATGACAATAGGCTTTACCACATCGGCCAGAGCCAGATTGTAATTGTTTTCGACAATCGAATCAAGAATTTTTTTATTGGGGTGCCAATAACGATCTCGGCCCCATGAGTTGAAAGATCCGTGATCGCCACTTTCCTTAACAGTATTGAACACATCATTATACTCGATAATATGGCCTCCCCAGGTTCCTTCACTTACATTGATTCCTGCACGCGGAACATCATAAATGGTATTATGGCTTACCGTAATGTTCTGACACATGGATAGCTCCACTCCTGCCGATTGTTTCTCAACAATCCCTAAATCAAATATCAGGTTATCATACACTTTACAATCCGCAGGATAATTATTTGTCTTTGGGCCCGGAGTACGATCTATCTGCTCCAGTGGAACAAACTGATTATACTCAAAACTTGGAGATCGTACAGCAGCAGGATCGCCAACAAAACAAAAAGCACTGGCACCAATATCCGAAATCAAACATCCGGACACTTCGCAACTGCGGTTATAATTATTAAAAAATACGGCATTACCTCCCAGGTCATTTAGGAAACAGTTTTTAAGGGAACAATTTACTGCTCCATCATAAAACACAGCCGCACCACGGTAAATAGTCCAATCACTACGCAGCAACGGCTCTTTATTTTGCATGAAGGTTCGCAGAGTTTGTGTGAAGCCAAGGCCTTCAATTATAATATTTTTTACCGGCGTTGTTTCCGAACCTTTAAATTCAAATAAATGAGCTATTTGCGGTGTCTCAAATTTTGCCTTTTTGATATCTAAACCCTTTGGCGGATAATAATACAGCGTTTTGGTTTTCTTATCATAAAACCACTCATTGATGGTGTCTAATTCTTCGAAAATATTTTCCACAAAACGGTATTTGTCATGCATCGGCATACGACGGTTGTTTTGCCAGCCTCCTTCAAGAGCCAGCTCATCCTTGTCGTTTTTTCCGGTAATTCTATAATGAAAGTCACCCCACATTGAAGAATGTAATGCATGCACATAGCCTCCGTCTGGAAATTTCCAGAATGCTATCCGTTCTTTTGAAAGAGCATCTGCTGATGTTCCTCCATAATATTGAGCTTTGGGATCGAAGTTTGGATATCGGGCCATTCGTTGCAATTGCCCGTTGACAAACAGTTGATCGAAAATGAGATTCTGTGTTACTTTTGCCTGCCATATTCCATTTTTATACGCTTTCCATTTCAAATTCAGAATTTTACTTCCACTGATAACCACTTTCTGATTATCAAAATTTTTAATTGTAAGTTTTTCATTTTCTTTTCGGGAATCCTCTGATGAAAATACTATCGGCTGATCTAAATAATAGGTTCCTCCTGTCAGGTATATATCCACATTCCCAGTGATTTTACGACCTTCGGCTATGGCCTTACCTATAGAAGCAAAAGGCTTACTTTTAGTTCCTTGATTGGTATCATTTCCTTTAGCAGCGACATAAAAACTTGTTTGAGCAAACAAACTTGTCGAACACAAAAGAACAAATGCAATACTTATTTTTTTAATTTCATTCATCTTATTCAGTATATAATTTTAAAAAAGCCAAACGATTACTAACCTGTCTAATCCACTCACGAGCCATCAGCTGATGACCAAATGCAGTTGGATGCACACCATCCCAAATCCAATAATCAATCGGAGCCCGTTGCTGTGCATTCTCAAAGACCTTGGGATAATCGATCAAAACAGCATTATAGTCCTTTGCTATTTGCTTTACAATCTCAGCCCTTTCCAATGTCAACGGATGCCATTTTTCATATTGATCCTTACGCCAGCCGGAAGCAAAAAAGAACGGCAGCCCCAACACAATTAAAAGTTCGGGATTTTGTTCACGGCAGGAAGTGAGTAACTTACGGTAAACCCTTTCAAACTCTTTGACATCTAATGCGTTTTCCCTTTTTTCAATTAAAGCGTTTACATCATTTATACCTATGAGCATGCTTAACACATCCGGTTTCAAATCCAGGGTATCTGTCTGCCATCTTTTTTCTAAATCGCTAACCGAATTACCACTAATACCCCGGTTAAAAAACTGAAAACCATACTGCGGGAAATCAGCACCAATCTGGCTGGAAACGATAAAACAATACCCATGTCCCAAAATATGGTTTGGATCTTCAGTTCGACCACGATTCCCGTCCGTTATGGAATCTCCCTGAAACAAAAACCGCAAGTTTTCTTTTTTTGGTTTCTCTAATGTTGGCTTTGCACTTACACAGCCTATAGAAAGCCCTGAAATACCCAGACCAGCCATAGAGCTGAGTTTTATAAAATCCCTGCGGGAAGGGTTTATTCTTTTCATTTCATTTTTCATTGATTTAATCCTTCTTTTAATTGATAAGACCTCTTACTTTTAACCATTTGCTGCATGCCTCCGTCCATGTGGACTCAGTACCATTAGATCTACCCAGCCCGTAGCCATGCCCTCCCCGTTCATAAATATGAAGTTCGCAGGGAATATGATTTTTTTTCATGGCTAATGCATATTCCATACTGTTTTCTACAGGAACTGCCCCATCATCTATTGAATGTACCATAAATGCGGGAGGTGTTTTGCCAGTAACTTGTAAATCATTCGAAAAATGTTTTATCATTTCCGGTGAAGGATTTTTTCCAAGTAAATTCTCCCGAGATCCTCCGTGTGTGATACTCGAATCCATAGAAATGACTGGATAAATCAACAATGAAAAATCAGGTCGGGCACTGGTTGTATCTTTAGATTCATATACCTTTTCATCAAAATGCGTTGAAATCGTAGAAGCCAAATGTCCGCCAGCGGAAAACCCCATAATACCAATTTTATCAGGATTGATTCCCCACTCTTTAGCATGACGACGCACAATGCGGATAGCTTCTTGTCCATCCTGCATCGGACCAATTGATTTGTTTTTCATAATGGCATCGTCAGGTAAGCGATAATGTAAAACAACAGCCGTAATCCCCAACTGATTTAACCATTTTGCGATTTCAACTCCTTCACTTATAAATGAAACACCATAATAACCTCCTCCGGGACATACCACCACAGCTGTTCCGGAGTTATTACCGGCAGAAGCAGGATAAACTTCAATAGTTGGCTTGGAAATATTCCTTAGTTTTATGTAATATGCAGAATCAATTATCTGCTTATAATTAGGATTTTTAATTGAACCAGGCACCTTTCCATTCCAAAGATCAATTACCTTGCTTTGACTAAAAATACTGGTAGTCATCATTATAACACCAGCCAACATCAATATTTTTTTTTGCAAATTCATAACATACAATTTATTTCACAAAATGTCTTATTTTCTACTATAGAATTCTCTAAGTAATTACTTTTTTATTAACAAATCTCTTGATTCAAGCCATTTACGACAGGCTTCAGGCCATGTTGATTCGGTATTTGTCGATTTACCCAACCCGTAACCATGTCCACCTCGTTCATAAATATGAAGTTCGCAGGGAATTTTATTTTTTTTCATGGCTAATGCGTATTCCATACTGTTTTCTACAGGTACTGCATCGTCGTCCAAAGAATGAACCATAAAAGCTGGTGGAGTTTCACTGTTTACCTGCAACTCATTCGAAAAATGTTTTATCATTTCTGGTGAAGGATTTTTTCCCAATAGATTCTCCCGCGATCCTCCGTGTGTGATACTCGAATCCATAGAAATTACTGGATAAATCAACAATGAAAAATCAGGTCGTGCACTGGTTGCATCTTTAGATTCATATACCTTTTCATCAAAATGCGTTGAAATCGTGGAAGCCAAATGTCCGCCTGCGGAGAATCCCATGATTCCAATTTTATCAGGATTGATTCCCCACTCTTTAGCATGACGACGTACAGTGCGAATAGCTTCTTGTCCATCCTGTATCGGTCCAATTGACTTGTTTTTCATGATACTGTCGTCAGGCAAACGGTATTTTAGTACAAAAGCAGTTATACCCAAACTATTCAGCCATTTAGCCACCTGCGACCCTTCATGTTTGATGGCCAGCCCCCAATAAGCACCGCCGGGACAAATAACGACCGCCGTACCAGTTGACTTTTCCGGAGGAGCAGGATATATGTCGAGGCTGGGATCGGTAATGAATTTTTTATCAATCCAACCAGCCGCCGAATCAACCACTTGCTTGTAAGCGGAATTAGGAATAGCCCCGGGAACCTTTCCGTTCCAAAGTTCAATTACTTTAGTTTGGGAAAATGAATTCCCAAAAACCATTACCATAAAAATCACTAATATTTCAACTCTTTTGAATTTTAAAATATTTCTCATTTTTATTATTTTTTATCAAAATAGGTTTTCATTACATACCAGGCTTTTTTCTTTTCACCATTTTCAGATATCAATCCTTTTCTATTATATCCTTTTTGATAAACAGGATGCATTCTTCCCAACGATCTGTAATCATATAATATCCAAGGACAAACACCACTCAAATTAGGAATGGTATTAAACATTTCTATTTGGTCCTTATAAATCTGTTCCTGATATTCTTCAGACCAAGAAGAAGCTTCGTCAGTTGGAACATTTTTGTTTCCATATAATGCCTCTCCTCCAAATTCAGAAATAAATACTGGTTTGTTAGGGAAATCTATTTTCCATTTCGTCTCCGAAGGTTTTCCTTGCCAAGGAACATACCAACCGATGTATTCGTTAAGAGCAATTAAATCGGAATAGTTATATAACACATCAGTTACATAAAATGAATTATTACTATAGCCTTGCGTATTTATGACATGAGTCACTATTCTTGTAGAATCTATTGCTCTGCATTTTTTAGTCAAGTCAATAAGTGCCTTATCTCTATTTGGAATACTAGAATAGGTTTCGTTCGAAAGACTCCAGACAACAACTCCACAACGGTTTTTATCCCTGCGAATCATTTCTTTCAACATCGTCTCCATTTTTTTAGGAACAAGACTGTCTGAAAACTTGATATTCTGATATATCGGAAGTTCGCTCCATACCATTAATCCCATTTTTTCAGCTTCTTTAACCATGTTTTCGCTGTGTGGATAGTGTGCCAGCCTAACGAGGTTACATCCTAATTCTTTGGCAGAATTCAACAATAATTTAGCATCTTCCAATGAATAGGCTCTGGCTTTTTTTAATGGGTTTTCTTCATGAATATTTACAGCCTTAATAAAAATTGGTTTTTTATT